>NZ_JALNUB010000022.1:0-8596 GCF_023162025.1 Flavobacterium pygoscelis
AATAGACAAATTATTAAGTGATTCTGCCTTGTGATTTTCTAATCTTGGAAGTATACTTTCTATAGCTGGATATTTCATTTATTCGCGATTTTTTTTAAGCTTGCCACTAACGTCTTGGCGCTTGCCGAGGTTGGGGACTTTCGAAGCCGAGTATTTTCGGCTTAACGTAAATGTAGTAAAAAAACGCTAATTCCACTAAATCCCCAATCTTGGCAAACGGCTGTTGTGCGATCGGTTTTTTTCCCGATTCTATTTCTTCAAAATACTTTTATAACTATAAATGCTATTAAAATTCCAATTGTAATTAGAAAAATTATATTTCTTGCCCAATTTTTTTCGCCTTGTTCTTCTTCAAGTTTTGTTTTGCAAAATTTAATTGTTAACCACCATAAAAAACCACCAAAATCAGTTACTATTATATATTTCATATTTTTTTTAACTTTCTTTTTCAATATATTTAGTTAGCTTTTTTCCATTTGTCAGAAGTAAATAACCAATAATAATTTTGAAAAAATAATAGATTAACCAACTTGTATCATTATAATCTTTTAATAAACTTTTCTGTTGAAAAAAGTCAAATAATCTTGAGAAAAAACTTGGCAAACTATCGACTAAAATTATTCCACCAAAAATAATTATTGCAATTGTCAAAACTGTTGAGCTTTTTAAATTTAAATCTATTCTTTCTTCTGTAAAATTATTTTCAAGTTTTAGTTTTTCGATAATCCAATTTGTTTTGAACAGGAAAACTCTAATGATTAAAAGGTAAATAAATATTGAACTGAAAAGCATTGACCAAATTAATAGTAAACTTTCAATGTTTAAATTTCCATTTGTAAATGATAAAGTTGTGAAAAATTGAGGAATTATTGAAATACAATTTAACAATGTCCACAAACCAATAATTTTAAGTAAAATTGTCCAAAATGTTTTAATTTGCATATTTTTCGATTTATGTACTGATTTTCTGTTCGTTGCACCAAACTGTCGCACAACGTTTTGCGGCTTGCAGAAGTGGCGAACTTCGTAACCGATTATTTTCGGCTAAGATAAAATTTCTTGTGAAAGATAAATGTGAATTTACCACATATTTCGCCATTTTTGCAAACTGCTGTTGTGCGTTCGGTTTTTTATTTATTACTATTTTTCAACTTTCCTTTTCAATATATTTAGTTAAATTTTTTCCATTTGTGAGAAGCAAATAACCAATAATAATTTTGATAAAATAAAAAATTAACCAACTTGTGTCGCGATAATCTTTTAATAGATTCTTTTGCTGGAAAAAGTCAAATAACCTTGCGAAAAAACTAGGTAAACTTTCAACTAAAATTATTCCACCAATAATTATTATTGCAATTGTCAAAATAGTTGAACTTTTTAAGTTTAAATCTATTTTTTCTTCTGTAAAATTCTTTTCGAGTTTCAGTTTATCAATAATCCAATTTGTTTTAAAAAGAAAAGTTCTAATTATTAGAATGTAAATAAAAATTGAGGCAAAAAGCATAAACCAAAGTGATAGTAAACTTTCAATATTTAGGTTTCCATCTATAAAGGAGAAAGTTGAAAAAAATTGAGGTATTATTGAAATGCAAGTGAATAATATCCACAAACCAATGATTTTAATTAGAATTGACCAAAATGTTTTTATTTGCATATTTTTCAATTTATGTCTTCATTTTCTGTTCGTTGCGCCAAACTGAAGCACAACGTCTTGGCGCTACACGATGGTTGCGACTTTGTAGCAGAGTATTTTCTGCTAAACGAATATATGATAAAAAACGTTAATTCCACTAAATTCGCAACTATTGTGTAACGGCTGTTGTGCGTTCGGCTTTTTATTTATTGTTGTTATTTTTAGCTACAATTATTAGAAATATTATATGTATAACTGCATTTAAAATATAATTATAAATAGGATTGTTTCCTATTAATGGAATTTTAAATGCAACCCAAGTAATAATGAACATCATAACAGATAATGAAACAAGTCCGGCAAACCATCCTGAAATTGATTTTAATGTACGTTGCTCTTTTCCATACAATGGCATAAACAACATTACAACAAACACTATTACTAAAAGAAAATTTGAAGAAAATAACATCCAATAATAAGAGCGTAAATTAACTTTCTTAATTGTGGATTTTACAATAATTGTTTTAGTTGGTTTTTTGTCATTTATTTTTGGAGTAGATTTAGTTAAATAACTAAAATCAAAACTTGGCAAAGATAAATCTGGGAATATAAATTCTGAATAATGTTTTTTATTTATGATTTTATTTTCTAAAAAAAGTATTTTTTTAAGTTTTAAGGTGTCTTTTGAATAATCTTTTTTTAAAATTTGAATTTTCTCCAAATTCTCTAATTTACTATTAACGTAATAATTATAACTTAAATCTAATGAAAAGTCCAAAATAAATAATACTCCAATAATAGAAATAAAAACTCCTGCTCTTAATGTCCAATGTTTTGATTTGTCTAAAAATAATTCGACGATATTCTTTATTTCTTCAATCATTCTAAGTTCTTTATTTTCGCGTTCCTACCAAGCTGACGCACAACGTCTTGGCGCTTGGCGAGGTTGCAAACTTCGTAACCTAGTTCTTTCCGCTAAGATAGAATATCTTGCGAAAGAAAAATATGAATTAACCACAAAATTCGCAATCTTGCCAAACGGCTGTTGGGTGATGTTTTTTTTTCTATTTATTTATCTTTTAAACTTCATTTTGTTTTCATTTAGTAAAGTTTCTTTTTTAAATTTTAATTATGCGGGTTAATTTGATTAGTTTATTTTTAAGATTAGGCTATTAAACTTTCTAGTTAATAAACTAACTTCCTATTAGAGAATTTTTGGAATTTTTTCAGTGTCATTAATAATGAGATTTTATAAAGTAATGATTCAATAAAGTACTTAATAAAATCAATGTTATAAGTGGAAGGAAAATGAGAGAGATTCCAAAAATATAATCTACAAATTTTACTTTTCTATTCTTTGGATAACCTGAACCTAACACTCTTGCACCAAGTTTTTCTCTAAAAGGAGAGTAAGGAAATTTACCTATTATTGGTTTAAAAATTACTCGAAGTATTTCATAATAAAAAATATATAATAATGGTAATAATCCAAATAAAAGATATAAAAAATTCTCTTTCTCTATTAATATTATTTCAAATAATATTCCAAAAATAAAACTTACAACAGCTAATATTATTCTCTTTTTATATCTTTGATTTAACATTGACCTACTAATTGTCGTAACATATGCAGATATTAAAAGAAAAGTAATTATTAGCGCTTTCATTTGATTTACAATATTTTATATTTATTCTTTCCAAAATATCACCCAACGTCTTGGCGCTTGGCGAGGTTGCGAACTTCGTAACCGAGTTCTTTCGGCTAAGATAGAATATCTTGCGAAAGCAAAACATGAATTTACTGGAAAATTCGCAATCTTGCCAAACGGCTGTTAGGCAACGTAATAATATTTATCATATTCTGCCATTCTAGCTACCGATTCAGTTCGGCTATATATTCCAATTTTCAAATTCCAACCTTTTATTTTACCGCGCTAAACTGAAAAAATATTTTTTGTTTTAAATTCCAATTTTTACGATTCTATTTTTAGGTTAATTTCGGTTTTTCGTTCCAATTTTAAAATTCCAATATGCAATGCAATTCCGCAAAATGTTTCAACTTTTCCATTCACTTTGTAAAAAATTTAAAATGCCAACATGCAATGTAATTCTGCTAACTATTCCAACTTTTCGATTCATTTTGGTTATTGTTCAATTTTTGCCAAAGTTGCTTTCTTAAGTTTTGTTTAGTTAAATTTCAAGATTTTAAAGGAATATTTTCTGTAGAATTTTCGCGCTCAAATTATGTTGCCTAACGTCTTGGCGCTACACGAGGTTTGGGAATAAAGATGCGAGTTTTTTCGGATATGCACAAATTTCCCAAGTACAAAACCATCTTTAAATTCAGCCTAATACCCAAATCTCGTGTAACGGCTGTTAGGCACAGTTATTCTTCTTCTTCAACGTTTAATATTTTTCTAAATTTATCTTCTATTTCTGCAATCTTTACTGGTAAATTTTCTTTTAACTCTTTAGAAATAGTAGACATTTGTTCTGAATAGAGTTTATGATATTCACTCGTTAATTCGCCACTTCTAACTTTTTGTTGATTATAACCGAAATCCCAACCTTTTTCCCAATATTCCTTAAAAATTTCGTCGATATATTTACAAAAATTTTTAGAAAAGAAAAGTTTATTATGAAGATAGAAGTTTTTGAAATCAGTAATTGCTTTGTCTGCTCTTGTACTTCTATCTTGGCTTTCCTTTTTAGCATCTTGATAAACAGGATGCAAAAAATTAGTCCAATCAACCATTGCAGAATGAAGTTCAATTAATTTTTTGTATAATTCTAATATTACTTTTCCTCTTTCTTCATGTAAAAAACTAAATTGTATTTGATGAGTTATATTATTTTTAGCTAATTCAGATTTTAGCGGTTCAATTTTTATAGTTAATTCTTCACTTAATTTACTTTTATATGTTTCCATTTTTTCACTAAAATCTGCTTTAACATTTTCAGTCAATTTTGTAAGCTCTTCTATAGTAGAAAGTTTAGCGATTTCATTTCCTAAAGAAGTCAACCAAGATTTATAAAAAATAAAATATGAAGCAACTAAAAATAAAATTACTTCGATTACTATTTCTATTATTTTTTCTGAGGTCATGTTATTTTTTTTTTAATAATTGTGCCTAACGTCTTGGCGCTTGTAGCAGTTGGGGACTAAAGATGCGAGTTTTTTCCATTAAACACAAATTTTCCAAGTACAAAACCATTTTTAAATTAAGCCTAAAACCCCAATTGCTACAAACGGCTGTTATGTGCTGTTTTTATTTTTCGTCTTCTATTATCATTCCATTTTCATTGTCAAATTCTTTCTTTTCAGATTTTGACATTTTATTTCTTAACGCTCGAATTGTATATCCTCCTCTTAATTTATTCTCTTCGATATACATCCAATCTGAAATTTCGCTTTTCTCAACTAAAACCGAATCTCCTAATTTTATTTCACTCGTATATTCGGGAGTATTTCCAACGACACCTAAATATTTATCTCCTTTCAAAACAACATCACTAATCCAAATATGCTCATTTCCATTTTCAGTTTTATAAGGCTTTTTTACAGAAAAATTTAAAAATTTCGGGTTATTACTTTTTAGTGCGGAATCAAAATTTTCAATATTTAGTTTCGCTTTTTCTGTTGCTAAATTCATTTCTGAATCATCACTTTCAACTCCAATTATGTCAGGTTCGTTTTCTCTTTCTAATTTTCCCTTTTGAATATTATTGCAACTCAATGCGAATATTAGAATGACAATTATTGATAATATTTTTTTCATTTATATAGTTTTTCGGTTAAGTTTTCTGGTGCGCGAAAATAGCACATAACGTTTTGCGGCTTGCATAAGTGGCGAACTTCGTGACCGATTATTTTCGGTTAAAATAAAATTTCTTGCGAAAGATAAATGTGAATTTACCACATATTTCGCCATTTATGCAAACCGCTGTTGTACGCCGTTTTGGTTTTAATCTAATTTGTAATTAGGTATTGATATGGCTTTTACAAAAATTAAACCATCATAAGTTTCTGAATATATTTTACCAACCATAATTTTGTGCAAAGGTTTTGGTTGATAACCGCCTGCAGCAATTAATAATTGTTTAGCTTTTTTTTTAAAGAATTTAGTTGGTTCATTTTTTTTAGCATTCTCTAAATCTAAAAAATAAATACCTTTTTTTACTGACATCAATGTACTAGCATATGTTCCAGGAAATGGTTTTTCTATTTCATAAGTTTCCCAGTGGTTTCCTTGCTTTTTATCTATAACATAGCCATTTATTTTACCGATGCCAAAATCAAAACCTACACTGTAATAATCATCTTTATAATAATCCTTTAAATGACGACCTAAATTAATAATATTACTACCAGTATAATACATCTCACTTTTGTTGACATGTTCATTATGAGCCCAAATGAATGCTTTTCCATTTTTTGATTCTTTTTCCATAATGTATTTTACGTTTTCAAACATTTTTAAATCTCTAAATTCAGTACTTGTGGGATATTTTTCTCCAACCAATGAGGCATATTCAGTATAACCTATAAGATGAACTAAGCTTCTTATTACAGAATTATATTCTTTACCTTCTTTTTTTGATTGTATTAATTGTCTTTTTAGTTCTTGCAATTTTGGTATCTGGGTTTGCCACCAACTTTCTTTTATGCTATAATCAATTGTTTTATTGGAACAACTATCAGCAGCTGTTAACAAGGATTCTTCAATCATGATATTGTTATGATTGATAAATTTTCGTATCTCTTGGTTAATTTTTTCACCTCCTTTAGGATCCATTCCATAAAAACGTATATGTTCATCTATTGATTTACCTGCATTATATTCTCGCATCCATTCCAACAGATTCACAATTTCTTTAGTATACCAAAATCCAGTTTTAAAATTATTAGCAATTGTTTTTACATCACCTTTACCGCAACTTATCCATTCATTTATTCCGGATTCAGCTTGGTATGATTCTTCCATTATAAAAATTTTTAAACCATGATTTTTTACTAAATACTTAAAATACTTGGCTTTTATATCAAAAAATTCTTTGGTATTGTGTGATGCTTCACCAAACCCATAAAGTTTTGCATTAGCAAATTTATAAGGTTCGTTTTGTTTGAAAAATATCATTTCAGAATTAGGATTTGCATCTTCAATCTCTATAGAATTATGGTTCAACCAGTCTATTGTTTCTTTATTTTGAGAATAAAGATTTAGATGAACAATAAAGCTGAAAATTAAAAGTGTTTTTTTTATCATAATTTATTTAATTCTCTTCGGTTTTTATAAAATGGCGTACAACGTCTTGGCGCTTGGCGAGGTTGGGGACTTTATAGCAGAGTATTTTCTGCCGAAACGAAGATATGATAAAAAAAGTTAATTCCACTAAAACCCCAATCTCGCCAAACGGCTGTTGGTGGCAGTTTTTATTCTTCTGTTTTCTGTTTTTTTGTTTTCTGTTCTTTTAAAAAATCTGAACGATATTTAGAAAATTTAACTGTATCCATTATAGAAAACCAAGTTGCAATCATACCATATAAAAAACAAAATTGTAGTAATAAAAGCAGTTTATAATCTTGAAGCCAAGTTTCATTATGATTTGTTTCAATCCAATATGAAGTTCCCGAATATAAAATTATCGACAAGATTAAACTTAAAAATAAAACGAATAATGTGAACTTAAATGACCAAAGTAGTTCTGTAAATGTGTTTTTTTCTTCTAAAAACTCAATGAAATCATTGTCAGAAGATGACATAATTATTGCCATTGCTGTAAAAAACAAAGAGAAAATTATTGAAAGTACTGTCATTGCTACATTATAAAATGAAAGAGCAAAATTCATATTGATATATTCAGGCAATACTAAATATGTTGCGAAAACACTCAAAAGTGTAATCCCAAAATCCCAACTAAGAATTATTGCTTTAAATCTTCTCATTCTTGATGATTTGTTCTACTTCTGATTCTTTCAAAAGTACGACTAAGATAATTAATTATTCCTGGAAAACTTCCTCTTTCAACGTTATCGGGTAAAACTTGAGTTATTTCTTGTCTTTTCGAGGTTGTTGTAATTGTCAGTAGATTGCCTTCCTCATCTTTTCCCTGAGCAGATGCAACACCATAACCATCTTCAGACATAGCCATTTTTGCAATAGTCTCATCGTCAATAATAATTCCTTCATCATTTGAGGATTCTTGAACTTCTCTATATTTGGTAATTCTATTTTCCTGCATTCTTTCATCCGTATCTCTCCATAAATCAGCATTATTCGGATTAGATGGTACTAACATTATGGAAACACGATTAATGTTGTGTAATTTTTTAACTTTCTCAATAAAAGAATATTTTTCACTAATTGTAGATATGGAAAACTCAAATGTTTTTCCTTGATGATTAGTCTTAAAAAGATTTATGAACATTCTTTCAAACATTGTTTTTGAAATTAGGTTTTTAATCTCTTCAAAAGCAATAATCATTTCTGCGGTGTTAATTATGAAAAGTGATTTCCCAACTATATTATTAACTGTACCACCTCGTATAACGGTTCCTGTAATTTCGTCAAGAACTTCTCCACGACCGTAAGGGTCATACTTTATCAAATAACCTTTTATGTAATTTTCATATGTTACTACATCAACTATTTTATATGAATAATCATTATATCCCGCTGACGCTTCACTTCGGATTCCATCAATTAAAAAAATATCTTTACGTTGATTTTCGGTAACATTTAGATGTAACCTATTGAAGTACATTTTAGGCATAAGTATTTGATTTATTTATTTTTATGTTGTTAAATTCTCGTTTCTGCGGTAAAATTGCCACCAACGTCTTGGCGCTACAAGAAGTTTGGGATTAAAGATGCGAGATTTTTCCATTAAGCACAAATTTTCCAAATACAAAACCAAATTTAAATTAAGCCAAATACCCAAATTTCTTGTAACGGCTGTTAG
>NZ_JALNUB010000020.1:0-8406 GCF_023162025.1 Flavobacterium pygoscelis
TGATGGAAAGTTTTAGGTCGAAACCAATTTTTTTGTACTCAATTTTTGGACAGTGTCCATTTTTTGTGGGTTCCATAGTTTGCTAAAAGTGTTTAATTTTTAGTCAACCTATTTCAGGATTTGTCATGCTGTACAATGACGCACAACGTCTTGGCGCTTGACGTGGTTGCGGATTTTCTAGCAGAGTATATTCTACCGAACCGAAGATATGAATAAAAACGTTAATTCCACTAAACCCGCAATCATGGCAAACGGCTGTTAGCGGTAGTGCTTATTTTTCGTTATTTCTTCGGTTAAATCTTTAATTTCAGAGCTACTTTTTTCGCCCAAAACATTTGCTAATTCCCAAAAATCAATTTTTTCTTTTAAATGATATTCAATCAAAATTGTTCTGATTTTTTGAATATCATCAGAGTTTATTAATTCAAATTTAGCTACTTTAGTTTCCTTTGATTTTAAAAATAGTATTACAGAATTATTAGTTCCATTTGAAAGTGCTGGTCCAATATTCCCTTTAGAAGAATTAATTAGTTTACCAATATAATCATCGTTATTAATTTTGATTTTAATAATTTCAGTTAGTGAATATGATTTTTCGTTTATAGTTATTTCTTCTTTACTAAAAATTAAATCTCCTTCTAAAGTTCCTTGTAAAGATTCAGCGAGAGTTGAATTTCGAATTTTTATAATAACCCCTATAATTAGTGTCGCAATTGCAAGCCAATAAGAAATTTTTTCTACGGGTTTAAATATATTTTGAAATATGTATCCTAATCCCAAAAGAGTAAATAATGTACAATAATATATTTTATTGGCACTCCAATAAAACTTTCCGTTTTTTTTATAAATAGCAAATTTATTCATCATTTTCGATTTCAGCTGGCGCATTACCGCTAACGTCTTGGCGCTTGCCGAGGTTGGGGACTTATGAAACCGAGTATTTTCGGCTAAAAGTAAATGTAGTAAAAAAACGCTAATTCCACTAAATCCCCAATCTTGGCAAACGGCTGTTAGTGGCTGTGCTTTTATTTACAGTTATTTTTTCTAAATTTATTTTTCACACATTCCACAAATACTTTTTTGTAATATTGATTTTTATTTGATTTAGGTTAAAGTGTAATTTTTACGTGCTTTTTGCTTATCATTCTTTCCTCAATTTCACATTTACATATTTCAGAAATTATAACTTCCTCTGCGGATTTATCTCTTTGTGAATAAACACAAATTGATAAAAAATATACAGGATAATAATTTTATTTTCTAAATGTATTTAGTTATTAATTAAAAGACTTTAAAAAAAAGTAACAATAATAAAATAATATGACACCCATATTGCTACAAAAAATAGCCCAAAATATAAATTGTTTAAATTTTTCATTAAGTCTTTTTTAATAAAAAGTCGATACAAAATCCAACCTATGAAAACAATTGTTAAACCTATTGCTACCCATCCCATATATTAATTATTTTTATGATTAATTTTTAATTTAGTCTAATTTCTCTCATTTTTTTTCGCATTGCCACTAACGTCTTGCCGCTTGGCGTGGTTGGGGATTAAAGATGCGAGATTTTTCCATTAAATATAAATTTCCCAAGTACAAAACTATTTTTAAATTAAGCCTAAAACCCCAATCTAGCCAAACGGCTGTTAACTGTTGTGTTTTTTTTATTAATATTTAGTCAAAGTTTTTTTTGAATCAATAAGTTTTTTTAATTTCAATAATGAACTTTTAATGTTTTCAGATTTAGTTTTGTTTGACAATAAAACTATCTTTTCTTGTAAATTATCATAATTAGAATTAGGATAAAGATTTACAAGGTCAGTAAAATATTGATCAATTCCTTCAGCGATTAAATCTAAACCAATATTTGAATATGATTTCTCATTATTAATTTCGTTCAAATAAAACATATAATTTCCAATAAGCGTGTTTACATTTGAATTTACAGTTTCTGAAACGTTGCTCGCATTTGGATCATCTGATTTTTGTTTAATTTCATCATTACCAAGTTTGAAATAACGAAGTTGTAAAGCCAAACCAAAATTAAATACTTCTATTCTTTCTTTTTCGTAAACATAAATATCTTTTCTGTCAATTTGAGAATAGATTTCAGTCATATCTTGCCAAATTTTGAAAAATTTTTCTCCGATTTCGTTCTTATGCTTTAAACCAAGTTCATTGTCATCTAAAACAACTTTAAAGTTTTCTTGATCAGTTAGCTTTTCTACAATAATTTTTGTTTCAGGATCGTCAAAAGTTGGAAGTTTTTCGTCAGGTTTTGTTCCAAATCGTAATTCTCTAACTACATTATCATAATCATCAGTATCCCAATATTTTTTGTCTGTTGGAAATTTGTTTTCAGTTTTGCAACTTGTCGCAAAAAACAATATTGATAAAATAATTAGTAAATTCTTAGTTTTCATTTATATATAGTTTTGGGTTTTTAAATTTAGAGTGTAAATATAGCAAACTGTCTATTTCTTTTTCGTATTTTTTTTGTTCACTTTCAACGTAACTATGAAAAGTATCATAATCGTATTTTATTTGATAATTATTCTCTTCATTTTCTATTTCTCTAATTAAATCTTTGATTTTTTCTTTATGTGGTTTTATTAATTTTGAGATTTTATTTTTTGCGATTCTAACATATAGTTCAGTTATTCTAAAATGGTACATTTCGTGTCTTAATAAATCTTTACTAAAAGTTTTTTTATTGTAAACAAAAGAACTTGAAGGATGAAAAAAAGATTCGATTTTTATTGAATCTTTTTCAAATTCGTAATCTATTGTAGTTTTTACGTAAGCAAAATGTTCATTTCCATATAATGATTTTTGAAAAAAATCTAATCCTCGAAAATCTGCAAAATTTATTTGATTTATTTTATCAAACTTGATTGGTTTTTCATAATCCAAAAAATTCACACGACTTAAAGTGAAAAAAATTACTGCAATTATAAATAATAGTAAAAAAACTCTCTTTAATATTTTCTTCTTCATTCAGTTCTCTTTTTTCTGCGGATTTTTGGCAACATAACAGTTAACGTCTTGGCGCTACAAGATGTTTGGGATTAAAGATGCGAGTTTTTTCCATTATGCACAAATTTTCCAAGTACAAAACCATTTTTAAATTCAGCCTAAAACCCAAATATTTTGTAACGGCTGTTGTGCGTTCGTTTTTCTTTTTAGAATATGTATCCAATTCTAAGGTGAAGATTTAGTGCAGTTTCACTTTCGTTTTCTAAATAACCTGCTTGTTTAGCGAAAATATAGCGATAACCAATTCCGATTCCTGTTTCATAGTTAAAGTGTTTTCCAATATTTCTTCTAATTCCCCAAGTTGGAATAATAGAAATATCGCTTATTATATTTATATTTTCATAATTTGAAATAACAAACCAATCAGGATGATAACTTGTTTTAAGAGAAATGAAGTTACCACTATTTCCATCTATTCTTCTCGATTTACTTTCTCTTTTATTCAAGTTATAATACCATTTCGGTTCTAAAGTTATAACAGGTGTCATTAGAAAACCTGTTTTGTCATAAAAATCTCCACCCCAAAGACCACTGTCAAATCCAATTTCACTTCTTAGAACAATTTGATTTGTTAATTTAGCTTCATTATGTCCCCAAACTCCAAACAATCCTGTTTGAATTCCAAATACAGATTTTTCTACACTTGCATTTTGTGATTTCGCAGTTAAAGTTAAACTGATAAAAGCTAAAGTCAGAACTATTTTGTTCATAGATATTATTTTAAAATTTTAGTTTTCGATTCTTTTTCGTTTCCGCCAAAATGACGCACAACGTTTCGTGGCTTTGCGAGGTTGGGGACTTTTAAAACCGAGTATTTTCGTCTTAACGTAAATGTAGTAAAAAAACGCTAATTCCACTAAATCCCCAATCACGCCAAACGGCTGTTAGCTGTCGTTTATATTTCTTCTTTTTCAGCTTGCTCATATGGTGATTCTATTCCTGTTCGCTTGAAAAAGTCATTACCCGAAATTTGTCCATCTAAAAACCAAATTATATTTTGGGCAATTAAGGTTTCTTGACTATAAGGTTCATTTCCTAAATATAATAATATATCTAAAAAATCCCAATTATCAATTTTTCTTCTTTTTGTTTTTAAATCGGCAATATCTATTTTTGAGATAGAATATTCTTTAAGTTTATCGATTTGTTTATCTTGATATGCAATAACTATGGAATAAATTTCTAATAGTTTTCCGTCTATCTTCTTTGAAAACATTTCTTTATGTTCTTCTATAATTTTTTCATAGTCTTCTCTTTGACGGTTTAATAAAAGTACTTCAGATAGGTTATAAATAATTACATTATTTGTAGAATCTTTTTCAAGTAATTTTGAATATATTGAAACAGAATCTTTATAGTTTCTCATTCTGGCATTTATTGAAGCTTTTTGATTTAACAAAAAAGTATCCTCATTCGAAAGTTCTAATGCTACGTTACAAAATTCTAATGCTGAAAAATATTCTTTTTCTTTAATAAGGCTTGATATTTTTTCTTTTAATTCTAATACTTTAATTTTTTTGTTTTGTTCTTCATTTGTCTGTAGAATTTCTCTTAACTCATTATCGTACTTTTCTTTACTAGTATCAAACTCTTTAAATTTTGTAGCTATTTCATTTTGTAGATTCTTTAAATTGGTTAATTCTGACATATATTCTCTTTTAATAGAATTTATATCTCTGATTCCTACAAAACCTAAAATTCCAAAAATCCCAAGTATAAAAGTGATTATTAAACTTATATTGTTAAAATTATTTTCATAAGTTTCTTTTAATAAATCCTTTTCTAATTTATAATTAAGTTCATCACGTCTTACCTCTTTTAATTGGTCTTCTAAAATTTCAAACTTTTGTTCTATTCTTTTCAAGTTAATACTATCACTTTGTTGTTTTCCAAAGGATATATTATTAAATAATAAGATTAGAATTATTAAAAAGAAGTTTTTCATATTTTCGATTTTTTTTTAAATGACAGCTAACGTTTCGTGGCTTTGCGAGGTTGCGAACTTCGTAACCGAGAATTTTCGGCTAAGATAAAATTTCTTGCGAAAGATATATGTGAATTTAGCACAATTTTCGCAATCTTGCAAAACCACTGTTAGCATTTCGTAGTTTATTCATCATTCATGTTTTTCATTGTGTTAGAATATGTTGTTCCATATACATTAAAGAATTCAACAACACAATCATAAGCTTTTACTAAATTTAAAATACTTAAAAACACAACTATGTAGTTTGATATTTGTTTAAAAGAAAGTAAACCAAAAAAATAATATTCAACTTTTTGAAAGATTGAAATTATATAAACCAATATTAAACTAACAATCAGATTTTTAATTAGTCTTTTGTATCTATTCTTGAATGAGTTAAATGATTTTATTTTTTTTAAGAAGTTATTAAAATTGGTATTAGAGAAATAATGAGTAACTACAACCATATTAAAACCAAAAAGTATTGAAAGTGTATTAATACTTGTTGAAAATAAATCATTTGGTATGATTGAACATTTAATATCTATGAAAGCGAATAGAATTGATGTAATAAATCCAACAATTATACTTCTATATTTTGTCCAAATAAGTTTGAAGTTATTTTTCATTATTTACAATTGATTAGTTAAGAGTTCATACACTTCTTTGTAATCAAATATATTCCCTTCGCCATTTTTAGTTAACTTAATTGGTATTTTTTGAATAATTGATTTTCTGTTAAATTGAAATAAGTTTTCTTCGTTACTTCCTTTAAATGTAATTTCACCAATATTAAATTCTTCAACCAACTTTTTGTACATTTTAACCACTTTCTTTGTACTAGAACTCAAATTGTAGTTTATGTCTAACTTAAAATCTTCAGCTTCTGATAAATCAATAATTTGATTATCAAGGTTAAGTAAGTCTTTTGCAAACAGATTTTTTTGTTGTAGTGATTGTGGTTTAATTGTTATTCCAGTCAATTTTGAAATTTTTGATTCAAATTCTTCTATATCTACTAAACGATGAAATATTTTGAATTCTAGTTCAAGTATCGCTGCGATTATTCCGTTTGTTTTATTTGCGCTTTCTAAGCTTGAAAATATGTGTTTTTCTTTAATATCAATTAATATAAAAATTTGCTCTTTTAATTGTTCAAGACCACTTACAACTCCTGTTTTTGTTTCTTTTTTTTGCTCATCTGACCAATCGTCAGGATAGTTATGACCATAAAGTTTTTGATGAAGAAAAAAATAATTTTTATTCATTATTGTTTGAATATATTCAGAATCGTCAAATCTTATCGATGCGAAGTCGATTTCTTTCTCATATTCAAATGCATAAAAATTCATAAATGTTTGTCTTTAGTTACGGTTTTTTTACTATGAATGCTAACGTCTTGGCGCTTGGCAAGGTTGCGAACTTCGTAACCGAGTTCTTTCGGCTAAGATAGAATATCTTGCGAAAGAAAAATATGAATTAACCACTAAATTCGCAATCTCGCCAAACGGCTGTTATGCGTTCGGCAGTATATGTTCTATGTTTGTCTATTCCAATTTATTCCAGTTGGCTTTTCCAAATTTAATTATTTTATTCAGTTTTAAACATCTATTTTGATCTTAAAAATCTAAAAAAAAATCCCGAAAATTTTACTATTCAAGTTTCTAATTTGCATTTCAATATTCTGCCAATTTTATCAAGTTTCTGCTTTCCACAACCTTAATCAGATTCCAATATTCAAGTTTCCACATTATATTAACTTAATCAGATTCAATTTTCAGGTTTCTGCTTTCCACAAAGTTGATCAAGTTTCATTTTCCACTTTTAAAAAGCTAAAAAATTCGATAAAAAATTTCGGTTTCAAAGTTTTGCATTTCAGTTTTCAAGCTTTAATTTCTTCTTTTTCTGTGCGATCCAACCTGCTGACGCATAACGTCTTGGCGCTTGGCGTGGTTGGGGAGTAAAGATGCGAGATTTTTCCATTAAGCACAAATTTTTCAAGTACAAAACCATCTTTAAACTATGCCTAAAACCCCAATCTCGCCAAACGGCTGTTATGTGAGGTTCCTTATAGTCTGCTTTTCAAATCCATCATTCCGTGAAGAATTCTTTCGACTTCTATTTCACTCTTTGATATAACTGAGTAGAAAATAATGTGTTCGCCTGATTTAAAACCCAATATTCCTTTAGTTATTATATCATAATTTCTCCCAAGCTCTGGATTATTTGCCAAATCGTCACAAGTTGCTAAAAGCAAATTATAATACTTTTCAGCTTGCATTTCAGACCAAGTTTCAATTGTATAATCCCAAATATCAGATAAATCATTAACTGCTTTATTAGTTAAATAATATTTAGCCATTTTAACTTTTTCTTGCTTTTAAAACCTCAAGATAATTTTTAGCATCAAAATTTACTGCACGACCACTTTCAATCCCATCATTAATTGCTTTTCTTAAAGCAATTATCTTATTTTCTTCATCTTCCAAAAGACGAAGCCCTGCTCTGACAACTTCACTTGCGTTATTGAATCTTCCATCATTAACACTATGTTCAATAAAACTTTCGAAATGATTACCAAGCGATACAGAAGTATTTCGTCCCATAATTAAATTTTTTAGCTAAGTTACCAAAAAATGGTAACTTTCCAAATTTTCGCGATTTTTTTTTGGAATCTCACATAACGTTTCGCGGCTTTGCTAGGTTGCGAACTTCGTAACCGAGTTCTTTCGGCTAAGATAAAATATCTTGCGAAAGATAAACATGATTTAACCACATATTTCGCAATCTTGCAAAACCGCTGTTGTGCGTTCGTTTTTATTTTTTTACAGTTTTTTACAAACTATTTTGTAATTATTAAATTCAACCTCAATGTTTTTCCGAATTACATTTAGGTTTTCTTCTTTTATATTTTTTTCGATAATTTCTATTCCAATTATATGGTCGCTTAAACACCAACTTTTCACTTGTAATATTTCCCTTGGATTGTCAGAAACTAAATAAATTGTTTCACTAAATTCAGTTCCATAATTCATAAGTCCAACTTCACTCAAAGCCTTTTGAATTTTTATTTTTAAGTTTCTTTCAAAAGGTAATTTTACGTTTTCTACTTCGGTTTTTTCAATTTTTTGAATTGTGAACTTTGTATTTTTTGTAGCATTTTTTACGCTTTCTTCGAATTCTTTTGTCCAAGTATAATTTCTGTCATAAGTCATAAACTTATAAAACCCAAATAAGGAAATTAAAATTGTAAAAAAGATTATTAAAATTTTCTTCATTAACGTTTTTTTTCTGCGTTCCACCAAAATGACGCACAACGTCTTGGCGCTTGACGTGGTTGCGGATTTTCTTGCAGAGTATATTCAACCGAAACGAATATATGCATAAAAACGTTAATTCCAC
>NZ_JALNUB010000020.1:8416-10720 GCF_023162025.1 Flavobacterium pygoscelis
CTGTCGCTACAAGAAGTTTGGGATTAAAGATGCGAGATTTTTCCATTAAACACAAATTTTCCTGAAACAAAACCATTTTCAAATTAAGCCAAATACCCAAATTTCTTGTAACGACTGTTGGCAGTTCGGTTTTTTATTTATTCCAAAAATTGCGTCATATCTGTAAATTCATTTCCGTCATAATCAAACTTATAAATTCTATTTTCCCAATCTGTTGCAATTATGTATTTTTCATTTAGTTCAAAAATATCTGCTCCTTTTAAAGGTGTAAAAATATCAGCGCCACTTTTATGCCACAATATTTTCCCATTATTATCAAGTTTCGAAATTTCAATTTCTCCGTGTACAATATAAAAATCACTCTTTTTGTAAACCTCAAAACAGCAAATATCATCTGCTTTAGTTTTCCACATTAGTTTTAATTCAGGTAATGACAAGCAGAATATTTTATTTCCACAGCAAATTATTATTCTATTTTCTTCAATAACTTTTATGTTTTCGCTAATTCTGATTTTACCACCTTCTGAACCAATTACAATACTTTTTATTAACTTTTCATTTTCAAATAATTTGATGCAAAAGTAAGTTGAGATGTAATTATTCTCTGTTTCTAAATATTCAAAATCGTATTTATTTTTATTATCAGTAAAACCACTTTCAAATGTTTCTTCTGCAAAAATTTCAACTTTATATTTCCCGATTATTGTCATAATTTGCAACTTTCGTTTTCGTTCTACCAAACTGACTGCCAACGTCTTGGCGCTTGACGTGGTTGCGGATTTTCTTGCAGAGTATATTCAACCGAAACGAATATATGCATAAAAACGTTAATTCCACTAAACCCGCAATCATGGCAAACGGCTGTTATGCGTTCGGCAGTATATGTTGTATGTTTTTCCATTCCAATTTATTTCAATTGGCTTTTGCTAATTTAATTATTTTATTCATTTTTAAAGATCTATTTGGACCTTAAAAATCAAAAAAAAATCGCGAAAATTTTACTTTTTAAGTTTCTAATTTCCATTTCAATATTCAGCCAATTTTATTAAGTTTCTGTTTTCCAAAATCTTAATCAGATTTTAATATTCAAGTTTCCACATTCTATAAAATTAATCAAATTCAATTTTCAGGTTTCTGCTTTCCGCAAAGTTGATCAACTTTCATTTTTCATTTTTAAAAGTCAAAAAAATCGATAAAAATTACGCTTTCAAAGTTTTGCATTTCAGTTTTCAAGCTTTAATTTCTTCTTTTTCTGTGTGATCCAACCTGCTGACGCATAACGTCTTGGCGCTTGGCGAGGTTGGGGACTTTATAGCAGAGTATTTTCTGCCGAAACGAAGGTATGATAAAAAACGGTAATTCCACTAAAACCCCAATCTCGCCAAACGGCTGTTATGCGACGCTTTTTTATTTATTAGCTATTTCGTAAACAATATTTATAGTTTCTTCTAATTCAACTTCCATAACTTCAAATTTATCAAAAGAGGTTTTCGGATTCATCATTTCACTTGCTACACGTGGTTTTAAAAATTTTACTTCATCCATTTTTATTGATGAATATGTAATATCACGCAAATTATATTTAGAAACTTGTTTAACATTATTTATTTTTACATTTAAAGCATTGGCAATATTTTCTGCATTATTTTTTGCATCTATAATTGCGTTTTGGACTAATTTTTGTCTTGTAGTTTTTTCTAAATTTTCTGATATTTGAGTTTCAAATTCAATATCTACATCTTGTAAGTTTTCGTTTTGAATTTCTTGATAAAATCCTTCAATTCTTTTGTTGTCTAATACAAAGTCTACAGATAATGTATTTGTTGCAGAAAATTCTTTTCTATTTTCGTAATTATCTTTAGAAATTTTATACTCAGAAATTTTCACATTTTTTTCAGTAAAACCAAGTTTGAATAGTACATTTTGTAATTTTTCAATTTCTTGATTTAAATCTTTTATTGCGGTTTTCTCTATTGTATTTTGCTTTGTAACTGTTATTTTAAAATTTGCTAAATCAGGTTTTATTTTTGTTTTTGCAATTCCTTCAGCTACAAGTTCATTTCCACTTTTGGTTTGCGAAAATGTTTGAATTGTTAAAAATGAGAATATGAAGATTGTAATTATTTTTTTCATTTTATTTTGTTTTTTTTTCAGTTTTTAGTTGCTCCAAAGTGTCGCATAACGTCTTGGCGCTTGGCGAGGTTGGGGACTTTATAGCAGAGTATTTTCTGCCGAAACGAAGATATGATAAAAAACGCTAATTCCACTAAAACCCCAATCTCGCCAAACGGCTGTTAGTGGCTG
>NZ_JALNUB010000023.1:0-7138 GCF_023162025.1 Flavobacterium pygoscelis
ATACTACTGCCAACAGCCGTTTGGCGAGATTGGGGTTTTAGTGGAATTAGCGTTTTTTATCATATCTTCGTTTCGGCAGAAAATACTCTGCTTTAAAGCCCCCTACCTCGCCAAGCGCCAAGACGTTAGTGGCAAGCGCCCGTGAAATAGAAAAAATACAACAACTTAATTGGACAAATGGAAAATAAAGAATTTAATATAAAATCTTCAACGGTTGAAAAAGGTTTAGAACTTGCAAAAGAGTTTTTAGGAAAATTAATATCTCCAACAATTGAAGAAGTTGGATTATTAATGTCTGATAATATTAAATTTTTGAGGTTTAAAAATCAAGTTCGTATTTTACTAAAGGCTAAAGAATATGTTGAAAGTAAAAACTTGACTTTAACAGAAATTCCTATAAAAATTTTAGTTCCATTACTAGAAAAAGCTTCTTTGGAAAATAATGAATCTTTACAAGATAAATGGGCAAAAATGCTTGTAAATATGGTTAACTCTGAAAAGAATCTTCAAAACCAAATTTTCCCATATTTGTTAAGTCAAATATCTATAGAAGAATTTAATGAACTAAAAGAATTAATAATTAAAGAAAATAATTTTGCTAAACGTAAATTAGAACTTACAGATTTAAAAGTAAAATTAGATGATAAATATTCTTTCAAAAAGGAAACTAAAGATTTCAAAGCTGAATTAGATAAAGTAGAAAGAAATGGTTTTTGGCTTTCTCTCGAAGGTTTTGAACACGAAAATTTATTAAGACTTGGTCTTATAAAAAGATTGCCTCCAAAAATTTATATTGAAGAATTTAAAACGGGTGGAAATAATGATTATGAATCGAGCGAGCAATGGCATCAAATTGAAGCAGAATATGATTTTGACGATTTTGGTTATCGAATAAGTGACCTCGGATTAAAATTTATAGAAACTTGCGAAATAGAAGAAGAAAAAGCCAGCCACTAACAGCCGTTTGGCGAGATTGGGGTTTTAGTGGAATTAGCGTTTTTATTCATATCTTCGTTTCGGCAGAAAATACTCTGCTATAAAGTCCCCAACCTCGCCAAGCGCCAAGACGTTGGCAGTAATATTACCAAAAAATCGTAGAAAATGAAACTTATAATTAAATTGTTTTACTTGACTTTTATTGCCAATATTCTTATAAGTTGTGACCCTTCATATAATATTGATTTTATAAATAAAACAGATTATAATGCTAAAGTAAAAATTAATTTAATTCCAAAAATAGAAGAATATAGATTAAGAGAAATTTCTACAAATGATTCTATTGTGTTTAATTTAAAACCAAAAGATACTGCAAATATTTATTTCGGAATTGGAACTTGGTCAAAAGATAAAATTGAAAAACTATCAAATTCAATAGATAATATTGAAATTGAAACAAAAGACGTTAAAACTATTTATAAAAGTAAAAAAGCAATGCGAAAATTACTTGAAACAGATATTCAGGGATTATGGTTTAAAACGTTAATAGAAATAGACGTGGAATAAATACTACTGCCAACAGCCGTTTGGCCAGATTGGTTTTAGTGGAATTAGCGTTTTTTATCATATCTTCGTTTCGGCAGAAAATACTCTGCTTTAAAGTCCCCAACCTCGCCAAGCGCCAAGACGTTAGTGGCAATTTGTGCCGAAATGACGAAAATGAAAAAAATTATACTAATATTATTACTAATTAATATCGTCAATTGTTATGCTGACGAGCCACGCTATTGCAATAAGTTTAGCAGTTCAAACAAACTTTACGAATTTAAAATAACAGAAGTAAAAAATGATAGTGTTTTAATTGACAATGTTTATTATAATCAAAGTAGAGAAATAAATTGGGGACTTTTTAATAGAATTACAAAGAAAAAAATCTATGAAATAGAAACTGTTGCTTCTGAAAAAACTGCATATGTATCAAATAATGGCGAATATATTGTTATTGTCAATGATTGGCCTAGCGAAACTCCTGATGACAATTTAGAAATGATTTCTATTTACAAAAATGGAAATCTAATTAAATCTATAAAATTAAACGAGATTTTAAATTGCGGATATAATATTTCTTCGTCAGTTTCTCACTTTAGTTGGACAATTGGACAACCAAAAATATCATTTATGACTAAAAATATTTCTTTCGTAACTTATGAACTTAACGAAATTGAAATTGATTTAATGGACGGAAAAATAACAAAAAAAAGAAATGAATTAGTTAGAGTAAACTCACTTCTTGTTTACGGAAAGATAATTAAGAAGAATGGTAAAAATTATAAACTTGAAGTTTGTCATAAAGTTTTTGGAACTTTATCAAATTCAATAATTGATTTTTATTCAGAAAAAGAATTTAGAACAAATGGTTATTTCACAATTTTAGTTGAAAATGGAAACGAAATAAATGTTCAATACAAAAAGCAAAATCTAAATAATATTATATTAAATACTTGCTTAACAGAACCTGAAAAATATAAAGAAAAATATTTAGGCTTCGGAAAAATAAACTGCCACTAACAGCCGTTTGGCGAGATTGGGGTTTTAGGCTTAATTTAAATATGGTTTTGTACTTGGGAAATTTGTGCTTAATGGAAAAATCTCGCATCTTTACTCCCCAACCACGGCAAGCGCCAAGACGTTATGCGTCAGCAGGTTGGATAGCACAGAAAAAGAAGAAATTAAAGCTTGAAAACTGAAATGCAAAACTTTGAAAGCGAAATTTTTTATCGAATTTTTTAGCTTTTTAAAAGTGGAAAATGAAACTTGATCAACTTTGTGGAAAGCAGAAACCTGAAAATTGAATCTGATTAAGTTAATAGAATGTGGAAACTTGAATATTGGAATCTGATTAAGGTTGTGGAAAGCAGAAACTTGATAAAATTGGCTGAATATTGAAATGCAAATTAGAAACTTGAATAGTAAAATTTTCGCGATTTTTTTTTAGATTTTTAAGATCAAAATAGATGTTTAAAACTGAATAAAATAATTAAATTTGGAAAAGCCAATTGGAATAAATTGGAATAGACAAACATAGAACATATACTGCCGAACGCATAACAGCCGTTTGGCGAGATTGCGAATTTAGTGGTCAATTCATATTTTTCTTTCGCAAGATATTCTATCTTAGCCGAAAGAACTCGGTTACGAAGTTCGCAACCTTGCCAAGCGCCAAGACGTTAGCAGAAACCGTTGGAAAAATCTGCAAAATAGAACAATTGTTAATAAAAGATTAATAAATACATTTAGAATTGAATTTTATGGCTAACAAAAATAATAAATTGCAAGTTGCTTTCGAAATTTAAAGCTAAACAAAATGTATGACGAATGAGTGATAAAAAAACAGCAATTTATAAGCCTAAAGACTTTTCTAATTTTAATTTAACATTTCCAGAAGTAGACCAACTACTCGATAAAATTGAAGTAATAAAAAGAAGAAAGATAAAAGATGTAGATAGTCAAATAAATTATATTGACCCATTGCATCATGTAAAGACATTGACAAATCCTGTAAATCACCTTATAGTTGGAAGACGTGGTTCAGGTAAAACTTCACTATTGATAAAAGTTATAGAGGAAATTAGAAAAACAAAAGGTTTTGTTACTATTGTTGATATGCAAGGTAAACAAAGATTAAATGCGGAATTACCATTAATAGAAGTTTTGACTTACTTATTCAAGGATTTAAAAAAAGTAATAGAAAATGAAAAAAATTGGGAACCTTATCTTTTAAGGAAATCAAAAACTAGTTATTATCGTCTTAAATCGTTATATTTTGGTTTATTAAACAAAGATCTATGGACGAATGATATTATTGAAAACGATAAAATTTTTAATAGCATTACTTCAATAATTAATAAACTAAATTTAATAAAAGAAACACCAAATGATTCAAATATAATTATTACAAAATCAAGTAAAGATAAAATACAAACTAACAAATCAATAAAATCAATTATTGCTTTTGGTGCTGACACAAAATATTTGAACTTAATTCAAGCATCAGCAGAAGCTTCTTTTGTAATGTCAATTGATAAAGAAACTAACAGCGAAAATAATTTTGAATATAGCGGTAAGTATTCAAAACAACAAGCATTAGATGAACTAAAATATGAAATCATTGATTGTTTAGAAGTTTTCTACAACAAGTATAAACGTCCAATTTTCTTAATTCTTGATGATTTTTACCAAATACCTATTGACAATCAGCCGTTTATATTTCAATATTTACATGACCTAAATAAGGAAACTAGCGGTATTGCTTTTTCATATAAGGCATGTCTAGTTCCAAATAGATTTAAACTCAATGATGATAATAATAAAATTTTATCTCACAAAGACGACTTTAGTACAATAAATTTAGATAGAGAATTTTGTGAATTAGAGGCAAATAAAGATTTACTATTTAAGATTTTATGCAGTATTGACCCGAAATTAGATTTCACAACTGCTAAAATAAATAAACTATTTAATGATGTTGTTGTAATTAATGATTGTATCAGAGCATCAGGAGCTTTGCCTAGATACTTTTTAGATGTTTTTTGTCATATGGTTAAATTTTCTAAATCTGAAAATCAAACTAAAATTCATAAAATGGTACTTTCTCAGGTTATCCGAGAGATTAAAAAAAGTAAGGATGGTCTTATCACAGAAGAAGCATATCTACCCGATGACCAAATTAGAAAATTATGCACTATTATTGAAGATGAAGTTGTACATGGTTTACAAACTAATGTAATACTATATCCGCATATTTCGTTCAAAGAAAATGAAGATATTTTAAATACACTTATTAATTTAGGTTTTATTCACAGAATAAAAGAAAATTTAATGGTTCAAAAAATAAATTATGTTCCATTATTTATTGACATGATTTTCACTCATACAAAATCTGAAAAAATGCCTAAAAATTTTAAAGATGTTAAGTTTTGGGAGCAAGATGGTAAAGTTCTTTTGAAATGCAAAGTATGGGAATTTGATAAAGAAAAAATAAATGAATTGACAAATGTTGATATTGCTGTATAATAATTACGGCATCTGCTAACAGCCGTTTGGCGAGATTGGGGTTTTAGTGGAATTAGCGTTTTTTATCATATCTTCGTTTCGGCAGAAAATACTCTGCTTTAAAGTCCCCAACCTCGCCAAGCGCCAAGACGTTATGTGCAATTGCGCAATCGAGACCTGATAAACAGCCTAAATATTTGATTTGAAAGGGAATATTAAAACAGGAAATACAAATTTGTAATTTTCGTCAAGCCTTTCAAATGAGATTTGCTGAAAATTTATTTTCAAAGCGAAGACGCTTAAAGGCTTGGCTAAGTTATAAGAAAAAAATGATATAATCAAGTTTTTTTTATTATAACAGTTTTAATATGAGATTTTTAACTATTTAGGCTATGATTAAAAAAAACAGTACCTATCCCCCGAGTAGATAGGAACTATATTTTTTAATCGTTTATCTAGCTATCTCCTGGCACAACTGTTCCTGTTTTTATTATCTTAACAGAGAATAAATAACAGCACATAACAACGGCTAGGCATAATGCCGGCCACAGGCCAGAACAGGCACTATGCCTAGCCGAACCGTTAGGCAACATAATTTGAGCGCGAAAATTCTACAGAAAATATTCCTTTAAAATCTTGAAATTTAACTAAACAAAACTTAAGAAAGCAACTTTGGCAAAAATTGAACAATAACCAAAATGAATCGAAAAGTTGGAATAGTTAGCAGAATTACATTGCATGTTGGCATTTTAAATTTTTTACAAAGTGAATGGAAAAGTTGAAACATTTTGCGGAATTGCATTGCATATTGGAATTTTAAAATTGGAACGAAAAACCGAAATTAACCTAAAAATAGAATCGTAAAAATTGGAATTTAAAACAAAAAATATTTTTTCAGTTTAGCGCGGTAAAATAAAAGGTTGGAATTTGAAAATTGGAATATATAGCCGAACTGAATCGGTAGCTAGAATGGCAGAATATGATAAATATTATTACGTTGCCTAACAGCCGTTTGGCAAGATTGCGAATTTTCCAGTAAATTCATGTTTTGCTTTCGCAAGATATTCTATCTTAGCCGAAAGAACTCGGTTACGAAGTTCGCAACCTCGCCAAGCGCCAAGACGTTACCAGAAATTATGAGAAAAACACTGCAAATAATTACGTTTCTATTTTCAATCGCAAATTATGCGTGTATATGTAACGACCAAAGCATAACTGAAAAGTATATTCAATCTGAATTTGTCGCTAAAGTAAAAATCATTAAAAATTACAAAAATGTAGATTCAAAAGAGATTTACAAAGCAGATATTATCATTAATGAACTTTACAAAGGAGAGAGTTTAAAATCAATTTATATCAATGGAAGAAGCGATGGAAATATGGGAAGTTCTTGTTCTATTTTTATTCCGGAAAATACTGAACTAATTATTTATGCTCAGAAAAATAATAATGGAAAATATACTATTGGAATGTGTTCCGGTTTACTTTATTTGAAAAAAAGCAACTTAAAAAAACAAGTACGAGAATTAGAAATTTTAAAAATTTTTAAAACACAAGGAATAAATTTAACAGACAAAATTAATTATCGTGAAAAAGGAACATTATCTAAAAAATTAGAAGAATTTAAAGGAATAAAACTAGATAAAGAATATGGAATTTATGAAATAAACTTTGATTCAAATTTGAAGATAACAAATGTTAAACAAATAAGTGGATTTGAAAATCCAATTGACAAAAAACTGATGGATATCTTATCTACAACAGAATGGACAAGAACAGAAGAAATCTTAAAAAATGAAGTTACAGAAAATAGAAAACTAATAATTGGAATTTATTTCTACAAAAGTGAAAAAGAAAACTCAAGTTTTTTAAGCCAATTTTATCTCTAAAAAAAGAAATAACTTCTGGTAACAGCCGTTACAAGCGATTTGCGGATTTAGTGGAATTACCGTTTTTTAATCCTATTTTCGTTAAGCCGAAAATACGCAGTTTCAAAACCCGCAAACCGCTTGTAGCGCCAAGACGTTGTACATAATTATGAAAAAAAAGGAAGAATTTAATAACTTAATGCAACAAATGAGAAAATATTTCTTTAAAATTGCCCTTCTGATTTTTGGAATTTATTTTACTTACCACTATTATGATAATA
>NZ_JALNUB010000001.1:0-521230 GCF_023162025.1 Flavobacterium pygoscelis
AGCTGAAACCGGTATAATAGAATCTACAAAACTTTGTTGGGCAAATAACTCTTTAGCTATTTTATCTAAAACAAACGGAATGTTTTTTAAAACCTCATCGTTTGTAAATCGAATTACTTTATAACCTAACCCATTTAAAAACAATGTTCTTTCTTGATCTAATAAAACTTGCTCGTTCGTAAAATGATATTCACCGTCAACTTCAATAATTAACTTCGACTTTATACATACAAAATCAACAATATAATCAGCTATCAAATGCTGCTGCCTAAATTTATAATCTTCAAGTGATTTGGACTTAAGTTCTATCCACAGAACTTTTTCAGCATTCGTTGGATTTTTTCTATTCTCTTGTGCTTTTTCTATCAGAAGATGAGAATGATTCCCTCCTGTCAAGTATCCAAAACCATCTGAATTACCAACTATTTCTTCGCCCTTTGCTTCAGAAAGGGACATGGAGAGGAATTTGCTAATAATAACCTCAACAGCTTCATACAATGATTTTTTTCGAATGTTCTGAAATGACAATTCTACATTAAAACTCATCAGCCATTTTTCGAAATCAGCTTCTTGTTTTTGTTCCATTCCTTGCGCAATGAAATCATGAATTGGCAATTGGTCTTGAATATTTCGAGCTAAATATTGCAGAAAATTAGCTTTTGCCTCTAAATCAGAATTATTTTTTAAATATTTCAAGATATGTATAATCAATCGGACTTCGGTGGCGTTTTGAATCATCAACGTTTCTGAGGACAAAAGCGAAATTTTTTGTTCGGTTAAATAATTAGCGATCGCAATACCTTGACTTCTCTTCCTTGTCAAAATTACTATATCTTTATACTCAAAACCTTGGGAAATTACTTTTTGAATGGTGTTTAAAGTCGCCAAAACAAACAATTCAACTTTATCTAAACCTTCCTCTTCTCCTGAAACTTCAGAAGCATCCTCTGTCTTCTCCACTTTTGGAATGAAAGAAATATTAACATAACCTCCCGTTTTATCATTTGTCTTTTGGCGACTATGATTGGCATATAAATCTTTGTAATCTGGATGTTCAAATTCATTAGACAACATCTGAAAAAAATCATTATTGAATTCAATTACCTCAGAATACGAACGGTAATTTTTATCTAAATGCTCCAGAACTTTTTCAGGATTATTAAAAGGATTTTGATCCTTACTCAAATCTATAAATTGTTCTGCTTTTCCGCCACGCCATCTGTAAATAGATTGTTTTGGATCACCCACAATCATCAAACTTCCTTTTTCGCCGTCTGTTTCACTTGAAGTAGCATTATCGATTAGCGGAATTAAATTTTGCCATTGCATCTCAGAAGTATCCTGAAATTCATCAATAAAAAAATGTCGGTAACGCTCTCCCAATCTTTCATATATAAAAGGCGCGGGTTGGTTTTGAATTTCTCTATGAATTAACGCATTAAATTCAGTGATTGAAAGTACGTTTTGCTCGCTTTGAATTTTCTTCAATTCATTACTAACGGTATTCAATAAGGAAAGCGGTGTAATATTTTTTAAAAAAGCTTTATAAAAATCTCTTTTCTCAAAGGCTTTATAAATCGTCTTTAACGTTTCAAGCAATTCAGGAATTATGTTTTCAATAATCACTCGATCTTTGGCGGTTTTATTAATTTTTACATCGTCAAATTCGTGATAGGTTTTATTTTTCGGATTAAACTTGCCTTCTTGAATACTCACCAAATGTTTTGGAAAATAAGCTCCAGAAAACGATTTAACATCAATTCCGTTTTTGTCTATCAAAGAAAGTGCTTCTTCAGCAAGAACTACGCTTTCTTTTTCTAAAAGTTTACAAGCCTCAGTTAGTTTCTGTTTAATTTCTACAAATTCGGTGATGGATTTATCTTGAAAATGAGTAATTTCATTTCGATTATTCTCATTAAGAACTAAACGACCTGTATCCAGAATTTCGCGTGAAATATCCCAAGATTTATCATCATCGGTTTTTTCCATGGTAAAATCGATGAGTAACTTGGTGAGCGTTTCATCTTCTCCCGCTTGCGCAATAATAGCATCTACAGCTTCGACTAATAAATTTTCGGTATCTAAAGTAACTTCAAAAGTCATTGGTAAACCCAAATCATGTGCAAAAGCACGAATAACTTTATGGGTAAATTTATCGATAGTCGAAATATCAAAAGCAGCATAATTATGAATAATATGCTTGATAATCTGCTGGGATTTAGTTTTGATTTGAAGGAGAGAAAGCTCGGTATCCTTAGCTAAGTCTTGCATTAAATCTAAAGCTTTTTGGCTTGGTTCGTCTTTTGCAAATTCTGACAAACTACCTACAATACGGCTTTTCATTTCGTGAACCGCTTTATTGGTAAACGTAATGGCAAGAATATTGCGATAAGCATCATTTTTCTTTGCTACAAGAATAATTTTAAGGTATTCTTTGACTAAAGCGTATGTTTTTCCGGAACCAGCTGAGGCGTCATATATGGAGAAAGAGGGTCTCCCCACCCCAACCCTCCCCGAAGGAGAGGAAGCCGAAACTGGATTTAAATTATTTTTCAAATTACTTTGATTTATGATTAACAATTTCTGATGGAATCGCAAGGTGTTAATTTCTCGAATATCTTAGCCCTGATGGAAACGACATCCTTTGTTGCCGGAGTTCGGCGAGAAAGATATAGTGTACAGCAGGAAACAGCTCCAAAAAAAAACAACTATTACTAGCGTAATTTTAAAATTTGGCTCTAAACTTCGGGATAAACCTTAAAAGTAGTATTTTTGCAGCATGGAAACAAATAGACAGAAAAAAATAGGTGGGGTAATCCAAAAAGATTTGGTTGATATCCTACAAGGTGAAGTGAGAAAAAACGGAGTTAGTAATTTAGTGATTTCGGTATCCAAGGTTGTTGTAACTTCAGATTTATCTGTGGCAACAGTGCATTTAAGCGTTTTTCCTCAAGATAAAGCTAAAGAGATTTTAGAGGCGGTTAAGTCGAATTCTAAAACCATAAAACACGATTTGTCGCAACGTGTGCGTATGCAATTGCGTAAAGTTCCTAATTTGGTTTTCTTTATAGATGACTCTTTAGACTATATTGAAAAAATAGACAATGCATTAGCAAACAGAGATAATCCAATAGAAAATAGGGATTTGTTAGACAAACGTAGATTTCAATAAAATTTGAATTTTCCACTTTACATAGCCAAACGCTACATTCGAAGTAATAGCAAAAATTCTGCTATAAATATTATCAATCGTATTGCCAGCATGGGAATTATTGTTGGTGCAATGGCTTTGTTTGTGGTTTTGTCTGTTTTTAGCGGATTAAAAGTTTTTAGTCTTTCGTTTACAAACGAAATTGATCCTGATTTGAAAATTAGCAGTACGCTAGGGAAATCATTTCTTGTTTCTAAAGATCAAGAAAGCGAGATCAAGAAAATAGCAGGAGTTGCTTGCTATTCTAAAATTATTGAAGAACGGGTTTTGTTTACCTTTAACGGAAAACAAGATGTTACTTATTTAAAAGGGGTTGATTCTACGTTTACCAAAGTAAATGCAATCGAGAAAAAGCTTTTTAACGGGCAATGGCTTAAGCCAAATACCTATCAAGTTGTGGTTGGTTACGGAATTTCTCAAAAATTCTCGATGGGCTTACTCGATTTTAATAACCAACTTGAAGTTCTAGTTCCTAAACCTGGAAAAGGAGCTATAGAAAATCCAGAACAAGCTTTTAATAAAACAGATCTTATTCCAGTTGGTATTTATGCGATTAGCGAAGATTTAGATTCTAAATATGTGTTTGCCGATTTAGGTTTAGCACAAGAGTTATTGGAATATAAAACCAATCAAGTTTCTGGAATTGAAATCAAAGTAAAGCCTGGAGCTGATGAAAATGCTATTATCCAAAAAGTAAAAGCCATTTTTAATAATACAATCACTGTAAAAAACAGAGCACAACTGAATGAATCACTTTATAAAATGTTGAATACCGAAAATATTGCGGTTTATTTGATCTTTACTTTGGTGATTGTGGTAGCACTATTTAACTTAATAGGTGCGTTGATTATGATGATTCTAGATAAAAAGGGAAACCTAAAAACCTTGTTTAATCTTGGAACAGAAATAAAAGATTTGCGCAAGATCTTTTTACTTCAAGGAACGCTACTAAGTCTTTTTGGTGGAATTATTGGACTTACTTTAGGAATTATAATTGTATTGTTGCAACAACAATTTCAGTTGATTATGATTACGCCTACATTGGCATATCCAGTAATTTTTTCTATTGAAAATGTTTTGATTGTGATGGGAACTATTGTAACACTTGGCTTCATCGCTTCGTTGATTGCGAGTAGTCGAGTGAGTAAAAAGTTATTGGAATAGGATTTCAGATTGAAGATTAACGATTTTTGATTTCAGATTTTTGACACATAAAAAACCAATACATAGAGCATTTCAGATTTAAAAAAAACTACACCAATTTCACTAATTCTAATCAATTAATTCGATAAAATTAGCGAAACTCGTGTTTTAAATCATTTTAGTACTTTATCTTAAATCGATTTACTATACCAATTCATAACCGTGATAAGCTTCTTCAATTTCATTTAAAGCAGCAAACAATTCTTCTGGTCGATCTAAGGTTACTAATTTTTGTTTGTGAGGTTTAAAAGAATGAATTCCTTTAAAATAATTAGTGTAATGCGGACGTGTTTCTACAATTCCTAGACGCTCTCCTTTCCATTCCATAGCCCAGGTAAGATGGTTGCGAACGGCCTCTACTCTATCAATAACGGTAGGTTTTGCTAAATGTTCGCCCGTTTTCATGAAATGTTTGATTTCATTAAATATCCAAGGATAACCTATTGCAGCGCGACCAATCATGATTCCGTCAACACCGTATTTATTTTTATATTCCAATGCTTTTTCTGGGGAATCGATATCTCCGTTACCAAAAATTGGCATCGTAATTCTAGGATTATTTTTTACTCTGGCAATATGCGACCAATCCGAATGGCCTTTATACATTTGCGCTCGTGTTCTGGCGTGAATACTTAAAGCAGCAACACCGATATCTTGCAACCTTTCGGCAACTTCATCAATATTTATCGAACTATCGTCCCAACCCAATCGAGTTTTTACCGTAACTGGCAGATGCGTACTATCGATAACGGCTTTTGTGAGTCGAATCATCAAATCGACATCTTTTAAAACCCCGGCACCTGCGCCTTTGCAAACCACTTTTTTTACAGGACAACCGTAATTAATATCTATTAAATCAGGATTTACTGCAGAAACAATTTTAGAGGACATGGCCATCGCTTCCTCATCTCCACCAAATATTTGAATACCAACGGGACGTTCATAATCAAAAATGTCTAACTTCATTCGGCTTTTGATCGCATCACGAATTAATCCTTCTGAGGAAATAAATTCCGAATACATTAAATCGGCGCCATGAAGTTTGCATAATCTGCGGTACGGCGGATCGCTCACATCTTCCATTGGTGCGAGTAGTAAAGGGAAATCAGGTAATTCTATGTTGCCAATCTTGACCATCTGCTTAATTTTTTTGCAAAATTACAACTTTCAACTCAAGTCTAGAAAATTTTCTTTTCGATTAAGTATTTCCAGTATCGTTTTGGGACGTGTTGTAAATGTAATTTTGTGTTTTTTCTTTCTTTAATATTGGTGTGATCAAAATATTCCCACCATAATTTTTGGTATTCAATTTCAGAATCAGAGAAAACAGAACTGCTTTTATCATCAATCAGTTTGAGATCTAAATCTAAAGATACTATTTCAACATTTTTTAAATCGTAAAAAACGCCATATTTTCTGCGAAGGTCATAAATAAGCCATTTTTGATCTTGATATCTATTTTTAAAATGATTCATTATCAAAGTTAATACATCAAAATCCGGATCAATTTTAGCAAAGTAAATTCCATCTTTTAATAATTCGAATCTAATAAAAGCTTCCATTCGATGCTTTTCTCTACCGACGCTTTTTGTTAATTGTGAAACCTGCAAAACAGCATCGTTAGAAAAATCTTTCATCACATTCTGATTTTTATTGGCCACAGCGTAATTAATCACTTTAAACAAAAGATCTTCCACACCCACTTTCTCAGACAAAAAAGCATAAATCAAAGTCCGAACTCCATCATTTTGCAACTGATCTGTAAGCTTTTTAATCACACGATCAGACTTTGTAACATCTGTTACAATTTCTATAGGAGTAGCGAAAATATTTTGCTGTGAATCGTCTTTTTTTATGATTTTCGGTTGTTGATATTTGAATTCGAAAATCTCAAAAACAGCAGTCAAAAAACCTTCAAAAGTACTATCGTAAGAAAGAATCGTCATTGAGTAATGATAATTGGTTGCTAAAAGGATTTTCGAATTTTGATTTGGTGTCAGACAAAATTATTTCTTTTAAATTCAAGGCATTTAAAAACTTAAGATGTGAATTTTCATTGCTAACTGAAATAAAATATCGGGCACGATTAACAGCCACGCCAATTCTTTTGAGATGTTCTAAAGTAAGATTTTGAAAACGCCTTGCTTGAACAATCTTATGCGCTGATTTTACTCCGATGCCAGGAACACGCAAAATCATTTCTAAAGATGCATTTTGAATAATTACTGGAAATTGAGTAATATTCCGCAAAGCCCAACTCATTTTTGGATCTACTTCTAAATCTAGGAATGGATTATTTTTGTCTAAAATCTCATTGGCTTTAAAACCATAAAAACGCATCAACCAATCCGCTTGATACAATCGATTTTCTCGAACCAATGGTACTTGAGATCCTATCGCAGGCAATCTCACATCATTAGAAATAGGCACATAACCGGAATAATACACCCGTTTCATGTTGTAATTTTTATAAAAATGATCGGCAACTTGGATAATTTGAAAATCATTTTCCTGAGTTGCACCAACAATCATTTGAGTGCTCTGACCTGCAGGAGCAAATTTTGGCGTGCTTTTAAATTTTTTCTTTTCTTCTTTATATTGAATCAATTCATTTTTGACAAAACCCATCGGTTTAATCATGTCTTGATGGTTTTTATCTGGCGCTAAAAGTTTAAGTCCAGATTCTGTAGGGATTTCTAAATTCATACTCAATCTGTCAGCATACAATCCTGCTTCCCGCATCAACTCATCCGATGCGCCTGGAATACTTTTGAGATGAATGTATCCATTAAAATTATGTTCGAGACGTAATTTTTTAGCCACTCGAACAAGGCGTTCCATCGTATAATCGGCGTTTTTAAAAATTCCTGAACTCAAAAACAAACCTTCGATATAATTTCTTCGGTAAAAATTTATGGTTAAATCTACGACTTCTTCCACCGTAAATGCAGCCCGCTGAATGTCATTACTTTTTCGAGTAACACAATAAGCACAGTCATAAATACAGAAATTAGTGAGTAGTATTTTAAGTAACGAAACACAACGACCATCCTCAGTATAGGTATGACAAATTCCCGATGCTGAAGAATCTCCCAGTCCTTTGTTTTTATTTTTACGATTTCCACCGCTAGAAGAACAGGACACATCATACTTAGCTGCATCTGCAAGAATCTCCAGTTTTTCTTTTACTTTTTCGTAATTCAATAGCAAGTATTTAAAGATTTAATACTGCAAAATTAAGTATAAAGTTTCGTGTAACTAGGTAACAATTAGTTAATTTAGAGCGTAGAAGTTGTTAAAATTGAATGCGAATTAAATAGGCAAAATTGTTAAAAACTTTACCTTATATTTGCACATTAAATGCAGTAGCATTTGGATTTTAAATTGACAGACACAGAAGATGAAGCATATTAGAAATTTTTGCATTATTGCACATATTGACCACGGTAAAAGCACACTTGCCGACCGTTTATTAGGAGCAACCCAAACCGTAACGGCTCGTGAGGAAAAAGCACAGCTTTTAGACAATATGGATTTAGAGCGTGAACGTGGGATTACGATTAAGAGTCATGCGATTCAGATGGAATACACGTATAAAGGAGAAGAATACATCTTAAACTTGATTGACACTCCTGGACACGTGGATTTTTCATATGAAGTTTCCCGTTCTATTGCCGCTTGTGAAGGCGCGCTTTTGATTGTGGATGCAGCACAAAGCATACAGGCACAAACGATTTCGAATTTATACTTAGCTTTAGAAAACGACTTAGAAATTATTCCCGTTTTAAATAAAGTAGATTTACCATCTGCGAATCCTGAAGAGGTTTCTGATGATATTATTGATTTACTAGGGTGTGATCTGGAAGATATTATTCATGCTTCTGGGAAAACAGGTTTTGGTGTCGAAAATATTTTGGCAGCAATTATCGAAAAAATTCCACCACCAAAAGGAAACAAAGACGAACCTTTACAAGCTTTGATTTTTGACTCTCACTACAATCCGTTTCGTGGAATTGAAGTTATTTTCCGCGTGAAAAATGGAGAAATAAAAAAAGGGCAAAAAATTAAATTCATGGCTACAGGCAATGAATATTTTGCGGATGAGATTGGTACTTTAAAATTGAATCAAGTTCCTAAACAAGTAATTTCAGCAGGTGATGTTGGTTATTTAATTTCTGGAATAAAAGAGGCAAAAGAAGTAAAAGTGGGAGACACTTTGACGGATGCAAAAACGCCAACTACTAATATAATTACTGGTTTTGAAGATGTGAAACCAATGGTTTTTGCTGGAATTTATCCTGTAGACACTGAAGATTACGAAGAGTTGAGAAACTCTATGGAAAAGCTACAATTGAACGATGCTTCATTGGTGTTTTTACCAGAAAGTTCTGCGGCATTAGGATTTGGTTTCCGTTGTGGATTCTTAGGAATGCTTCACATGGAGATTATTCAAGAGCGTTTGGAGAGAGAGTTTAACATGACCGTTATTACTACCGTGCCCAACGTTTCGTATCATGCGTTTACTAAAAAAGATCCAGAAACAATTCTGATTGTAAATAACCCTTCTGACTTACCTGAGCCTTCTCGTTTAGATCATGTTGAAGAACCTTTTATAAAAGCCACTATCATTACAAAAGCTGATTACGTAGGAAACGTGATGAGTTTGTGTATTGAAAAACGTGGTTTAATTACCAACCAAACGTATTTGACTACAGAACGTGTAGAGTTGACTTTTGATATGCCATTGGCAGAGATTGTATTTGACTTTTATGATCGTTTGAAAACCGTTTCTAAAGGATATGCCTCATTTGACTATACACCAATAGGAATGAGAACCTCTAATTTAGTAAAAGTAGATATCTTATTGAATGCAACAATCGTAGATGCTTTATCTTCCTTAATGCATGTTGACAATGCTTACTCGATTGGTAAAAAAATGTGTGAAAAGTTGCGAGAATTAATTCCGAGACAACAGTTTGATATTCCTATTCAGGCTGCCATTGGAGTAAAAGTAATTTCTCGTGAAACGATCAAAGCGCTGCGTAAAGATGTAACTGCAAAATGTTACGGTGGAGATATTTCACGTAAACGTAAACTTTTGGAGAAACAGAAAAAAGGTAAAAAACGTATGAGATTAGTTGGGAATGTTGAGATTCCGCAAGAAGCGTTTATGGCGGTTTTGAAATTGAATGATTAAAAAGTATTAAGAGTATAGTATTGAGTATTAAGACAAACCTGATGATGAAAATTGTCAGGTTTTTTTGTTTATTTTTGAAATTAAATATGAAATCAGAGGAATTAATTAGCGCTATTGAAAAAGGGGAAACTAAATTCAAGAATATAGAATTTAATGTCTTATGCATTATTCGACTCCATTACATGATTGAACTAAATTCTTTAGAATTTGAAAATTGTACTTTTAGATCTGTAACTATAGCTAATATTAAAAGTCATCGTTCGGAACTAAATTTCCATGCATGCACTTTTCATGATAAAGTATTAATTAGAAATTGCCATATTAAAAAATTACAATTTAGCTTTATAAAAAAGTTAAAAGAAATCGAGATAAGAAATGGTAGTTTTGACACCATTACTATTAGCAGTCATGATATACCAATTAATGGAAACATAACCATTGATAGTCTAATTAAAAATGATTTATATTGTTCCAATCTTTTTTTAGAAACTGGCAACCTTAATTTGTTCTACAATAGAAATAAAGATCACGAGTTAGATTTAAAAACATTTTTTTTCGATTCAAAAATTGATAGAATAAATTTTCAATCTTACAAGTTTGGTTCTATTTCTAATTTTGAAAATTTAAAAATTAATGATTCTTTTTTCATGAATTGTAATTTCGAAAAGATAACTTTTCCAAACACGGACTTCGGAAAAACAACTAGCTTTGAAAATTGCAACTTTAATTCAGAAGCAAAATTCCTAAAATGTAAAAACCTAGAAAAAACACATTTAAAAATATCAAAATGTACATTTGCAGAATCAGCACATTTTAATGAATCAGAATTCAATCATCTAGAAATTTCTCATACTAGTTTTGAAAAGAAAGTTTCTTTTGATTCAATTAACGTCAATTCGATAAAACTTAATCAAGTAACATTTGCGCACGGAGCTTATTTTGATGAAATGAAAATAAATAAAGTTTTAGATAAATCATACTTAAAAGACAAATCTAAAATTTTAGAATGGAAAAGAACTCTAGGAGCTATCAAACAAGAACTCCAAAAAGCCGAAAACAAAATTGATTTTAATCGATTTAAAGCTTACGAATTAGAAGCACATTATCAAGAATTAGATTGGAAATGGAAATCTGGCTTTATCGACAAATCAATACTATATTCTACTAAAATTTCAACAGGTTATGGTAACAGTTGAATAAAAGGACTTCGATTTACTCTATCATCCGGACTGGTAGCTTTTACACTTTTTTTTATCTTCGAAAACTTTGACAAATCATTCAATTTAAATAACTGGAACGATTTCTTATATGGTTATTTTAGATTCTTTTTAATCACTGATTTTAAAAATGAATATTATGAAGCGGGAGAAAGTGTTCTAAAGTTCAATTGTTTTTTTAGTTTATTACCGTTCATAATTGGAAAGATTGCTGTTGCCTTCGGCTTATACGAAATGATTCAATCTTTCCGAAAATTCAAAGCTTAAAATCTTATTCCTTTTTTTACTAACTTTGTTTTTATGGAAACTATTAAATTAAATACCGCCCTCAATGTCAATCAATTAATTGAAGCCGCAAAACAACTATCTCCCAAAGACCGCTTAAAACTCAATGATGCCATTTGGAATCATGATATGGTTATTCCTATTGAACATCAAAAAATAGTTTTAGAACGAATGGCAAAAGCTAAAACTAATCCTGAACGCTTGTTGGATTGGGACGAAGTTTCTAAAACGCTTTAATTGACTTATATTTTAAAAATAGATAGTGATGCTTTCAAAAACATTCAAGAAACTACTGAATGGTATGAGCTGCAATCCAAAGGTTTAGGACAACGCTATAAAACTCAGACCAAAAAACAAATTAATTCTTTAAAAAAAGACCCTTATTTATTTTCTATCAAATATGGCGAAATACGTTGTAGAAAAATTGAAAAATTTCCTTTCTTAATTCATTATTTGATAGACGAAAATACAAAAACGATAGCTATTTTTGCAGTTTTTCATACTTCGAGAAACCCTGAAATATGGAAAGCTAATCTAAATAAATAACATTTTTGAAGATGTAAAAATCCTTACCATCATTGGCTACAAAACTTTGTACCTTTGCACCTCAAAACAATTTAAATATAGAATCAAGTTCGCTTTGTTCATCGCAATAACTATGATAGAAGATAAAAACCAACAACGTACTAGTATCGCTCAATTAGGAGAATTCGGACTAATAGATCATTTAACAAAAAACTTTAAAATAAATCAAGCTTCCACACTAAAAGGGATTGGTGATGATGCTGCCGTATTGGATTTTAAAGACAAAAAAGTAGTTGTTTCTACTGATTTATTAATTGAAGGGGTACATTTTGATTTGGCGTATATGCCATTAAAACATTTGGGATATAAAGCAGTTGTTGTAAATGTCTCTGACATTTGCGCTATGAATGCCAAAGCGACACAAATTACGGTTTCTGTAGCCGTTTCAAATCGTTTTCCTTTGGAAGCATTAGACGAATTATTTGCTGGAATTACACATGCAGCTACTGAATATAATATTGATGTAATTGGTGGCGACACCACCTCATCACAAAAAGGATTAATCATTAGCATTACAGCTATTGGCGAAGCAGATGAAGAGGAAATAGTATATAGAAATGGTGCGAAACAAACCGATTTATTGGTGGTCACTGGTGATATTGGAGCCGCTTATATGGGATTACAGGTTTTAGAACGAGAGAAACAAGTATTTCAAGTTAACCCAAATTCACAACCTGATTTAGATGCATACACGTACTTAATAGAACGTCAATTAAGACCTGAAGCTCGAAAAGATGTTCGCACTTTGTTACATGCTTTAGAGATAAAACCCACCTCAATGATAGATATTTCAGATGGTTTATCATCAGAAATCATGCATTTATGTAAGCAGTCAAATGTTGGCTGTAATCTATACGAAGATAAACTTCCTATCGATCCTCAGCTTATAAACGTTTGTGAGGAATTTAATATTGATAGCACAACTGTAGCCATAAATGGCGGAGAAGACTATGAATTACTTTTCACAATTGCGATGGAGGATTTTGAAAAAATAAAAGGGAATCCAAACTTTACAATTATAGGACACATGACCCAAGAAAGTGAAGGAATTCATTTAGTAACGAGAGCCAATACTAAAATTGCTTTAAAAGCGAGAGGTTGGAACGCTTTAGCAGAATAATTCATGACAACTACCCTAAAAAAAACGACACTTTTTCAAGTGTCGTTTTTGCTTTAAGAATCTAAAATAAAAGTCCTTTATTTTTAGCTTCACGTACTAAATCACCATCACTACCTTGCTCTACTGATAGTAATTCCTTTAAGTTTATTTTTCGTTGCTTTATTGCGGCTAAAGTTAGCGGTATGTACTGATTCATATCATTCAGTTTAGTTCCTTTGGACAAATGAAATAAAATTTGCTTGTCTAATGGATCAATTTCAATTGTATCTGCTTCAGCTTGACTTATCATTTTAAGAACCGATTCACTGTAATATTTTTTATTTTTTATAACTGTATCAAAAGCAAAAAGTAATTCATCAAAAGTTAAGTCATTTTTTATAACCAAACCATCAGGATTAATTGTCTTTATAATTGTCTTTATTTTTAGCAATTCACTAAACATGGTTAATAATATGATTTTGCAATTTGGCATGTATTCTAAAAGCAATTTAGCTAAATCTTCTCCAGAAAAAATATTTTTTTCTTCATAAGAAGGCATACTAATATCCAAAAAAGCAATGTCAAAGTGATCAATACTCCCATCGGTGATTATATTGTATGCTTTCTCACAATCATTGGCTTGAGTGATTACAAATTCAAATTCTTCAGGCTTGTATCGAGTAATTGCATTTTTATACCCTTGTATAATAAAAGGATGATCATCAACAATCAATATATTACTTTGTTTCTTTTTTATTGTTGAATCCATTATCAAATGTTCTTAGTTAATTATTTTTTATTCAATAGGAATCGTAATAATTATAGTTGTTCCCTGTCCTTTATTCGATTTTATTTCTACTTGACCATTACATTCCTGAACTCTAAAAAGGATGTTTTGAATACCAATTCCTTTTTTAGCTGTTTTAAGATTAAAACCTATTCCATCATCGCTAATTTCAAGTTTAAGATTATTTTCTGCTTGAGAAAATGATACTTTTATGGTATTAGAATCTGCGTATTTATTACTGTTTTGAAGTGACTCTTGAATAATTCTATACAAACTGATTTTAACAGCATTATCAATAGATTCCCATCTAATAGTAGCATCTATAACTGAAATAAATTTTGACTTATAGGTCTTACGCTGTTCTTCAAATAACCTATCTAGTATAACAACGAAATTATTGATTAATTCTGATTTTTCTTTACTTAAATCATGAGAAATTTCACGAATATCTTGTTCGATATTTTTTAATTCTGACAAATAGGCTGTTCGTTGTTTTATTGCTATTTGATCCTGAAAGCCATTTAAACTGTCTAAATTCATTCGAACACCAAACATTCGCCCTAACACACCATCATGTAATTCGCGAGCAACTCTATTCTTCTCTTTGATCCTATTCTCCTCAATTGTACTTTGCTGTGATAACATTAAATTATAAATTTCTGCATTGGCTTTTTGTTGCTCTTGTTTGAACAACAATTCTCTGTTTTTAGTCTTCTGCGTTTTAATGATTAAAATAAGAATTCCCAAAACGGCAAAAGCACTAAAAAAATAAACCATATTTCTATTCCTAATCATCAAATCAGAGTTCTCACTTTTTATCTGATCTGTTTCATATTCGATACGAGTAAATTTCTCTCCTATTTTTCTCTCTGAACTCTGCAAGCTATCATTAATACGAATGTATTGTTTAGCATAGAAAGCCGCTTTTTTCGGTTGCAATGTTGAAAGTCGCTTAAGGGCTAATAAAACACTTTTATAATTTTTGACTTCTTTTGCTAAAATAAGTGATTCCTCGGCATATTTTAAAGCTTTGATAGAATCATTTTTGAAAGCAAAATACTCTGATAATCTCATTTTGCTTACAAGAATTCCAGAAGTCAATTTTAAACTATCACGAAGTTGCAAAGACTGATAAAACTCTTCTGGCAAACCTGTAAAATCACCTGTTTTAAATTTCGAATAAGCTAAATTATCTATAAGCATAGCATACAGGGAGGCCTTATCTGTTTTTAAGTTTTTTTGTTCAAGCCCTTCAATAAAAAATCCAATAGCCTTTCTATGTTTATTCGTATGTTGATAAATATACCCGATATTGTTTAAGGAAGTAGCTTTGGATTGAAAAATTGAAGGCGTAGTATCATCAATAGCATTCAAAGCTTTCAAATTATATTCGATAGCTCTTTCATAGTTTCCTAATTCATTATGAATTAATCCTAATAAATTATATGAATCATATGTAATTACACTGTTTTTTTCATCTTTCACAGCACGTAAGGCATTAAAAACAGTTATCTCACTCCCCAAAAAATCACCAACATTAAACTGCAACAGCGCCTTATTCAACCTTGTTTTGGCTAAATCAAGCATGTTATTTCGATGCAAGTACATCTTCTCTGCTTTTGAATAATACATAAAAGCACTATCAGAGACTGATTTCTCTAGATAGAAATCTCCTAAATAAGTATATGCTTTTATTCTACTTATAGTATCTTGATTGGAAATAGTCTTTTCTAAAATGATGTCTACTGTTGCTTTAAAATCCCGCAATCTGTCCATATTATAATAGCGGTTTGCTACTTTAAATAGGTTAACCGTATTTAACGAATCACTAGGCTGATCAATAATAATAGAAAAAGCTTTTTGATTGAACTGCTTTCTTTTTTCTGGCGGTAAATTAAAATCATTTGCCAATGAAAGATAAGAGGAAAGACTATCTTCAGAAGAATCTATGGTTGCGCTAAATTTATTTTTTTGATTACAACTTAGAAAAATAAATAAAACAAGAAGCAATAATGGATAAATACTTTTCAATAGAATTTTTATATTTCTCCAAAAATAGCAAAACAATTGCTATAAAAAAAGGCTGTCAAATAATTGACAGCCTTAACTATATTGAAGATAAATAGTAATTAATCTACCTTTTTGTTTCCTCCTGCTGAACCAGCACCTACAATATCAAGTTTTTTATTCCCTCCTGCTGAACCAGCTCCTACAATATCCACTTTTTTATTCCCTCCTGCTGAACCAGCTCCCACAATTTCTACATTTCCGTTATTATCTGTAAGTGATATTGTATTGGCTTGAGTTGAAGTAAAAGAAGTTAATACCATTACTAAAGAGAATAATCCGATTGTTAAGATTGATTTTTTCATAATTTGAGAGTTTGAATTTGTTATTTATCGTACCGTATAAAATCACGTTATCGTTGATTTCTTTTGTAAAACTACATAGGATATTCCTAGATTTGCTTGCTACAAAAGCGGATATGGTAAAACACGTCCATCTGATAGTGAACGACCTTCAAATTATGACAATTGACTGCTTTTTAAACTTTTAAGTAATTTCCGGTAGAAAAATCGGAAATAATGAGATCAATATTAGACTTATAAGTTTTAGAAAATGGAAGTTTTACAGCACTATTTTTTATGTAACACAATGAATTCCCGCTGTGTATTCTGGAAATATAATTGCGATTTACAATGTAACTATTATGAATTCTAATAAATGGGTGCGATAAAACTCCTTCAAAATGCTTTAATGTTTTAAAGGCGGTAATCATTTCACCATTGTATAAATAAATATCTGTAGAATTATTATCTGCTCTTAGATAGCAAATATCATCTGCTTCGATATAACGATAATCACCATAGGATTTAATACATAAAGTCAGAGATTTCATAGAAGAAAAACCTTGGTCTGGTGTCATAAACATTGATTTTTCACTGCGTGATACTGCTAAATTAAGATTAATCTCCTCAGCAATAGCACTCTTATTTAGTTTTAAAATTAATTTTACAAAATCAATTTGTTGAACTGGTTTTAAAAAATAATCAAAAACACCATATTGTATTGCTTCAAAAGCCAATCTTTTTTTTCTAGTAGTAATGATAAATCTAGGAGGAGTTTTCAAATATCTATTTACTTCATTAATCATTAATAAAGACAGATTGCTAGTTGTATTAGTTGGGTCAATTTCTAAGAAAACCAATTCTGGCGTGTGTTCTAAAATGAGATTAAGACCCTCAGAATAATTATTGGCAGCAGCAAGAAATATAAGCTCTGAGAAGCCATCAGCAATTTCTTTTGTTATTAAAGCGCTGACAGCGTTATCGTCATCAATAATAATATAGGAGTAATTCATCACTTCTTTTGGGTTGAATTTACGATCATCAATACAATTCAGACAGTTGAAACACACTACTTTTCTAGAAATAGTATACGTAAAAGTATTAATTATTAAGCAGAAACATTTTTTTTAAAACCTAAATCAACTTTAGAATATTTGTTTTGATAAGAACACCTAAAATGCATGCCAATTAAGACAATGATTTAAGCTGAATTTCGAAGCACTTATATTGTCTTATAAACAAGAAAGGCTTCCCTTTACGGAAAGCCTTTCTATTATAAAATAAGGTTTAATTACATTTTCATCAACCAATTTTTCATTGCAACTTCGTCTTCAATGATTGATTTCAAGTCAGAAATACTAACGCGATCTTGTTTCATCGTATCTCTATGACGAATCGTTACCGTTTGATCCTCAATCGTTTGATGGTCTACAGTAATACAAAAAGGTGTTCCTAAAGCATCTTGTCTTCTATAACGTCTTCCTACAGCATCTTTTTCATCATAAGCCACATTGAAATCCCATTTTAAATCTTCAATAATTTTATGAGCGATTTCTGGTAAACCGTCTTTTTTTACTAAAGGTAAAACGGCTGCTTTTGTAGGAGCCAAAACTGATGGTAATTTCAATACTGTACGAGTTGAACCGTCATCTAATGTTTCTTCTTTTAAAGAAGTCGCAAAAACAGCCAAGAACATTCTATCTAATCCTACTGAGGTTTCTACTACATAAGGAACATAATTCTGGTTCAATTCAGCATCAAAATACTGTAATTTTCTGCCTGAAAATTGCTCATGTGCTTTTAAATCAAAATCAGTACGAGAGTGAATACCTTCTAATTCTTTAAATCCAAATGGGAAATTAAATTCGATATCTGCTGCTGCATTTGCATAATGCGCTAATTTTTCATGATCGTGAAAACGGTAATTCTCTCTTCCTAAACCAAGAGACAAATGCCATTTTAAACGGGCTTCTTTCCAGAATTCGTAATGCTTCATTTCTTCACCTGGACGTACAAAAAATTGCATTTCCATTTGTTCAAACTCCCGCATACGGAAAATAAACTGCCTTGCAACAATTTCATTTCTAAAGGCTTTTCCGGTTTGTGCAATACCAAAAGGAACTTTCATTCGTCCTGATTTTTGTACATTTAAGAAATTTACAAAAATACCTTGTGCCGTTTCTGGACGCAAGTATAAATCCATTGCAGTATCAGATGATGCACCAAGTTTTGTACCGAACATCAAATTAAATTGTCTTACCTCAGTCCAGTTTCTTGATCCTGACTCTGGGCAAGCTATTTCAAGTTCTTCTATTAATGCTTTTACATCTTCTAGATCTTCATTACCAAGCGAACGTCCCATTCTTTCCAGAATTTCTCTTTCTCTCGATTTATATTCGATTACTCTTGCATTGGTAGAAATAAATTCAGCTTCATTAAAAGCTTCTCCAAAACGTGTACGCGCTTTTTCGATTTCTTTGATTGCTTTTTGATTTAGCTTTTCGGCATAATCTTCAATCAAAACATCCGCTCTATAACGTCTTTTTGAATCTTTGTTATCTATTAATGGATCGTTGAACGCATCTACGTGACCAGAAGCTTTCCAAGTTGTAGGATGCATCAAAATTGAAGAGTCAAGCCCCACAATGTTGTCGTTCATTTGAACCATCGCTTTCCACCAGTATTCGCGTATGTTCTTTTTTAACTCCACTCCGTTTTGTGCATAATCATAGACTGCACTTAAACCATCGTAGATTTCGCTTGACGGAAAAATAAATCCGTACTCTTTTGCGTGCGAAACTACATTCTTAAATAAATCTTCTTGTTTTGCCATAGTACTGCAAAAATATAAAAAGTACACTACTAAAAAAAGGAATTAGTTGAAGTTTGAACCACTGATTTGTTTATTTTTACAATTAAATCTCTGATTATATGTTTAAAAGCATCATTAATCTCTTTTTTCCAAAAGTGTGTTCGGGTTGTAACGCTATTTTGATCAGCAATGAAATTGTAATTTGCACTAGTTGCAGACACAATCTTCCTTTGACAAACCACCATTTGAATCCCGAAAACGATGCTTTCAAGAAGTTTTATGGCAGGATTCCAGTTATTTATACTTCTACACTGTTTTATTTTCATAAAAAAGGGATAGTACAACAACTCATTCATAATTTAAAATACAAAGGACATGAGGAAATAGGAACTATCCTTGGCGAATGGTACGCTGAGGACTTAAAAGACATAAAATCCTTAGCAACAGTAGATGTTATTATTCCGGTTCCTTTGCATCGAAAAAAACTAAAAGAAAGAGGTTACAATCAAGTAACTACTTTTGGAAAAGCACTTTCTTTTAGTTTAAACCGAGATTACGAAGAGCATCTATTATTTAGAAATACGTATTCTAAAACACAATCTAAGAAAACACTTTTAGGCAGAACAGAGGGAATAGAAACTGTTTTTGATGTCTCATTTTCAGAAAAAGATCACAATAAACACTTCCTATTGATTGATGACGTATTAACCACAGGCTCTACTCTCGAAGTGTGCTCGCGAGCCTTACTAAAAATTCCGGGTGCTAAAATTAGTATTGTTTGTATGGCAATGGCTCATTCCTAGTTTTAATTATTTACTGATTTATATAAGTGTTAAAATAGCCACATTCGGCTATGACATCTTGATAATATTTGGTGTTAGAATAGTTGTTTTTTAAATTTTGAAATCCATTCCATGCTAAAAAATTAATTCCATCGTCTTTGATATCCCACCAATTATTGGCTGTGTAATATTTTTTATTATAAAATTCGTTGCGCTCACATTTGGCTAATAAGTAAAAACATTTAGCTTTTTGCTCGTCATTTTTAGCAGCTTGTAATGCTTTTTGATAATACATTTTTGCCAGCGAGCAATCTGTAATTATTTGTTTTATTTTATCTTTAAATTCATAAGGACTCGAACCGTAACCAAGGATACTACCTTCGTAAAATATTCTAGCGTTACCAAAATGAGTAATATTATAAAAGGCGTTTCCTAACAATAAGGCGTTTTCATACACCTCTTCTTTCTTCTCTATTTTGTCCTGCATAAGTTGCATTGCGGTAAGAAACTCTATTTGATTGTATTTCTTTTTTTGACGCTCTACATGTTCACAATCGTGACAATCCTTAATTTTTCCGTTGAAAGGATTGCCATAAAAAACTAAATATTGCAAGTCTCCCGCTTCCTTCATAAAACCAATTGCTTCGGGAATTTTATTTTTAAAAGTGGCCGTAACTGCCTGGTATTTATTAATTTTAGATAAATTTAAATCGTAAATTTTCTCTGCTATAGTTTCAATGGCAATCTTATTTCCTTTAGACAAAAAGGACTTCATTTCCTCAATATTTTTTTCATTATCATAAAAATCGGCTTCTTTAGAAAATAACTCTGACATAACTTTGTTTTTCTGCGCTTTATACAAAGCAGCAATATAACTCTTACTCCAAGCAGTTGCATTTTCGTAACGAAAATTCTCTAAATTCAGTTTAGGCAATTCAAAATACAACCAATTCAAATCGGAAATAATTATTTTTTCTGAGGCTGCATTAATCTTATCCATTTTACTCAAATTATTCACGAATCGAAGCAATCTCAATTGGCTCACAGCCAAAGGAGTTTTAGGCATTTTGGCTTCTGCAGCACTAAATTTTTTATCTGCTTGAGCAAAATTGCCATTCAAAGTTTCTAAATATCCTGCAGCAATATTCCATAAATAAGGTTTTAAAGTTGCATCGGTAGCAGCAATAGTTGTCACTAAATTCAGTGCTGTTTTATTAATGCTGTCTTTAACAATTTGCTTGTTTTGAGAAACTGTTCTGTCTTTGAATGACTTGTCAATTTTGTTTTCTTGATTGTTTATCAATCGTGTCAATAAATACTCAAGATGTTCACTTTTGGGATTTAAATCAACTATATTTTGAATGGCTTTTATTTCATCTCCATAATATCCTTGTACCGCCCATAGCGCCACTTTTTCGTCATTATTCTTAGCCATTGCTAAAGATTGATTCCAATCCTTTTGATCATAAGGATGAAAACTATACGCAGCAACTACTCGTAATCGTGGACATTTATCAAAAACTTGCGCATATTGATAATTCGATTTCGCGTAATTATGATTTCTATATTCTAATCCTGCCAAATAAGAAAGTGCTCTATAATACAGCGTGTTTTTAGGAACGGTGCTTTCTGTTTTCTGAAAAAAAGAATCTGTAATTTTCTTATTGTTACTATAAAAATTTGCTTTAATTGTTAGCAACCAATACCTATTTTTTAAAAAGGGATCTTTAGTTTCATTGTACAAACGCTCAATATTCTTAACACGTCTTGCGTCATTATAAAACACTACTTTTTGAGATTCATAACTCCAATAATCCTTATTTATAGATACGGTTTCTATAGCTTGAGCATTGTAGAGAAACTCCATAAAATTATAAATCTTTTTATCTTTTAAATTGATCATTTTAGACCATTTTGTGACGCTTGCATTCGATTTTTTTGTGCTTAAAAACGAATAAATATTGGCTACAGTTGTTGCGCTCGAATCTACCAAAAAGAATTTAACTACTTTTTCGGATAGACTTCCTTTTAGATAAGCGCTCCAATCACTAACGATATCATCGTTAAATCTGGTGTTGTGTTCTTGATCGAAACCAATACCGTAAAACACATCAGAGGATAAAAAAAGTGGTGAATAGGATTTATCTACAAATGTCTCTGGAGTAAAATTAGAATCAAAAGCCCAGCCCCAATCTCCATTATCACTGCAGGCATAAATAATAGAATATACAAATAAGCCAATCGCACTAAAAACGAGTAATAACTTGCTGGAAGATATCTTTTTCATAATTTTTTATATTAATTTCATCTAAATCGTAAAATATAATTTCTTTAGGTATTTGTTTTAAATTAGAATTTAAATCCTTTGCCATTTCTAACAAATTTTCCTGAGAAATTGACTCTAATTTTAGCACATCATTCTCTTTGTAAAATGTACCTTTTTTATAATTAGACTGTTTTACAGTAAAATAGTTTTTATTTTTAAAATCAAAATTTGGATCCTTTTTAAAGTTCGAAACATCAATTTTATTTCGCAATCCAATGACACGATGATCGCGAATGTGCACTGCCCAAGAATAAATTGGTAGAGCAACATCTATTTCTAAAGGATACTTTTTTAAACTTTCAAGATACTTATTCGCGATACTTCTATCATAAATAGAATTTAAAGAATCTGGTGCTATCACTCCCATGTTATAGTACATTAAAACTCCTTTATCTACATTAGGAATTTTAGTTTTTGCAAAATATTTTATTTGATGCAAACGTATTGTTGCTGAAAGCGTTTTACCAGAAATAGCTTTAAAATGCTCTATAAAACTTAAATAAGTATCTCGGCTTTTCAACGTCCAATCACAATCAATTTGAATTTCTTGAATCTTAATTTTATTTTTAATATTTATCTGATTAACAAAGTCATATGTTTTTTGAGCTAAAACTTTAATGTCAAGTTTATCATTAAGCATCACTTTATTTTTAATGTAAACAACTGGAACGATCTCAAAACCATTTGTTACTGTTTCAAAGCGAATAGCCGTAACAGGAAAAGGCTGTCGTTTATCATCTAAATCGATGTCAAAAAAACGAACATATATTTTTTTTACATGATTATCCCTTAAGCATTGCTTTTCTATTTTAGACAATTTGAAAATCGTTTTCCAATAATAAAAAGCAGCCGATGGCACCTCTCTTATGGTACAAGAAATGAATAAAGACAAAAAAGTTAATATGATTAAATATTTCTTCAAAAAAATTATAGGGTTATTTTAGCTACAAAAATAGTGATTTAAATTGCTTTAATGAATCCAGAAATACAATGATTTTTATCCTAAATATAAACGAATAAAAATGCTGTTAAAAATTAAAAACGGACTGATTATCAATTATTATCCTAATAAAACGAAGCAACTATCAATTAATTTAATGAAATTATAACAAAATAGAATTTCCGATTCCAAACTTAAATGTCTAAATTTGAATAAAATAATACTTTACATTAATTTAAACAATCATATTATGGCTTTTGAATTACCACAATTACCTTATGCTTACGATGCATTAGAACCAAATATTGATGCTCGCACAATGGAAATCCACCATACGAAACATCATAATGCTTATACCACTAATTTGAATGCTGCTATTGCAGGAACAGATATGGAAGGCAAAACTATAGAAAACATCTTGATTAATCTTGACATGAAAAACATGGCTGTTCGTAACAACGGTGGTGGTTTTTATAATCATAATTTATTCTGGACAGTTATGGCTCCAAACGGTGGCGGATTACCAACTGGTGATTTATTAGCTGCAATCGAAGCTGCTTTTGGAACTTTCGAAGAATTCAAAGCTAGTTTTAGTAAAGCTGGAGCTACTCAATTTGGTTCTGGATGGGCTTGGCTTTGTGTTCACAAAGGTGGAAAAGTTGAAGTTTGCGGAACTCCAAATCAAGACAATCCATTAATGCCTGGAATTGGTTGTGGCGGAACTCCAATTTTAGCAATGGATGTTTGGGAACATGCTTACTACTTGAATTATCAAAACAGAAGACCCGATTATATCGAAGCATTTTTCAATGTAATTAACTGGACTGAAGTAGCAAAAAGATTTGCTTTAGAAAAATAATTAAGACAAAAGCTTCGTTTTAGATATAAAACTATAGCTACTTTAACATAAAAAAGTCGAATGAACAGATTAGTTCATTCGACTTTTTTTATACCTTAAATTTTACTTGAGTTTATTGCATAAAAAAGGTGGAATTACTTCCACCTTTTTTGCCCCAAATCTACCATAAACTTAACCTACTAATATTATGGTGACCTAAATTTATAGCAGTTCTTGTTTGTTACCAAATATATCAGACAAACAACTTGTATATCCGATTAAAAACAATTAGCGCTAATTTTTAGTAAGCTCGTGAGTCTTTTCCTTCATAAAAATTCATAAAAGCTCGGTTTACAACTCTGTTTCCTCCAGGAGTTGGATAATCGCCTGTAAAATACCAGTCTCCTAAATTCTTAGGACATGCTATGTGTAAATCTTCAACTGTTTGAAAAATAATTTTAACCTCCGCTTTAATCTCAGGAGAACTAAGCATTTCAGCAATTTTATCTGATACTTCTTGCGGCTCAAATGGAGCATATATAGCTGTAACATAATTGATGACTTCAGTATCTGCAAAATTCTCTTGCGCTTTACATTTAGCATAAACCTCATCAACTATATGGTATAAGTTTCTCTCTTTTAAAAGCGCTAATGCAGCTCTAAAAGCGACCAATCCTTCCATCTTTGCCATATCAATTCCGTAACAGTCTGGATAACGAATTTGTGGAGCCGATGAAACAACTATTATACGCTTTGGATTGAGACGATCCATCATCTTAATGATACTCATTTTTAACGTAGTTCCACGAACAATACTATCATCGATGATCACTAAATTATCAGTCGGTTTTATCACACCATAAGTAACATCATATACGTGAGCTACTAAGTCATCGCGACTGCTATCTTCAGTAATAAAAGTTCTTAATTTAGCATCTTTAATAGCGACTTTTTCAGTACGAATTTTTACCGCTAATAATTCCTGCAAAGATTCTTTAGTTAATGTATTTCTATTTTTAAGAATATAATTGTTCTTTCTTTGATTTAAAAAATCCTGCGCTGCCTCTACTAATCCGTAAAATGAAGTTTCGGCAGTATTGGGAATATAAGAGAAAACCGTATTGTCAGTATCTTGATCTATTGCTTTTAAAACTGCTGGAAGAATAAGCCTTCCTAATGTCTTTCTTTCTTGATAAATTTCTGCATCACTTCCTCTAGAGAAATAAATACGCTCAAAAGAACACGATTTTCTAACGGTTGGTGTTAGAATTTCTTCCATAGTAATGGTTCCGTTCTTCTTAATTATCAATGCACTTCCCGGCTCAATTTCTTGCACTTTGTCAAAAGGAACATTAAATGCGGTCTGGATTACAGGCCTTTCTGAAGCAACAACTACGATTTCATCATCTTGATAAAAATAAGCAGGACGAATCCCAGCAGGATCTCTAAAAACAAAAGCATCACCATGTCCTAAAAGTCCAGCCATAGCATAACCACCGTCTAAATTTTTAGAAGCACGTCTTAAAATTTTACCTACATCCAATCGTTCCGCAATAACAGGCGAAGCTTCTCTTTTATTTAACCCTTCATTTTTACATTCTTGGTATAAATCTGTAACTTCATCGTCTAGAAAATGACCAATTTTTTCCATTACCGTTACGGTATCTGCCATTTCTTTTGGATGCTGACCCAATTCGATTAAACTTTGAAAAAGTTCTTGGACATTGGTCATATTAAAATTTCCTGCCAAAATAAGATTGCGATGCATCCAGTTATTCTGACGTAAAAAGGGATGAACACTTTCGATACTGTTTTTACCAAAAGTTCCGTAACGAACATGTCCTAAAAACAATTCTCCTAAATACGGGATCTTTTGTTTTTGAAGCGCTACATCGTCAGCATATTCTGGATGAGCGGTTAATTCTTCGTTTATTCTATCATTAATTTGCGTAAATACATCTTGAATAGGTTGCGAATCATTAGATCTAACACGACTAATATAACGTTCCCCAGGTTCTACGTCTAATTTTATACTTGCAAAACCAGCACCATCTTGTCCTCGATTGTGTTGCTTTTCCATAAGAAGATACATTTTTTGGATTCCGTAAAATGCAGTTCCGTATTTCTCTTTGTAAAATTCAAGCGGTTTGAGTAGTCTTACTAGGGCTATACCACATTCGTGTTTTAAAGCGTCGCTCATTGTTTGTGTTTTGTAATTGTTGTGTTATTCTAAAAATAAATTTGTAATAATTAGCATTGATCACTCTTGCTAAAAAGGGCGCAGTTAGTTGCTTTTTTATTAAACGAAAAAACCTCGTTTCCGAGGCTTTTCTATATTATAATTCTATATCAAATTGTGTCAATGATTTGAACTGTTGCAATCTTGACAAAACATCACTCTTTTGAAGAGTAACCATTTTTTCAGTTCCAAATTTCTCTACGCAAAAGGAAGCCAAATTAGAACCTTGAATAATTGCATTTTTCATATTGTCGAATGAAATATTTTCACTCTGTGTAATATAACCCGCAAATCCTCCTGCAAAAGTATCTCCTGCTCCAGTTGGATCAAAGACCTCTTCTAATGGTAAAGCAGGCGCGAAGAAAACTTCTTTATTGTGAAACAATAATGCTCCGTGTTCTCCTTTTTTGATCACCACGTACTTAGGTCCCATAGTGTGTATTTTAGCCGCAGCCTTAACTAAAGAATATTCTCCAGAAAGCTGACGCGCCTCTTCATCATTGATTGTAATTACATCAACACGTTTTATTACCTCTAATAATTCTGGCAAAGCACAATCCATCCAGAAATTCATAGTGTCTAATACTACTAGTTTTGGCTGAGTTTCCATCTGATCTAGAACACTGCTTTGAACTAACGGATGTAAGTTTCCTAACATCACAATATCTGAATTTTTATAATCCTGAGGTACTTTTGGCTGAAAATCTGCTAAAACGTTTAATTGTGTATCTAATGTATCTCTTGAGTTTAAATCGTTATGATAACGACCACTCCAGAAGAAAGTTTTTCCTCCTTTTACTACTTCAAGACCAGAAATATCAATATTTTTTGATGTTAATAAATCTAGATATTCTTGTGGAAAATCGTCTCCAACTACAGAAACTATAGCTGATTGTAAATTAAAAAAAGAGGCAGATAGTCCTATATAAGTTGCTGCACCACCTAAAATTTTATCCGTTTTTCCAAAAGGAGTTTCAATTGCGTCGAAAGCTACAGTTCCAACAATCAATAATTTATTCATTATATACGTTTCGAATTAAGGTGCAAAGATAGTTTATAAGTAATAAAATTGCAAAGGTTTATATTCTCAAAATTATCATAAAAAAATAAACCTAATATAAGAATCAACACTACTGAAAATGAACATATTGATATGATTTAATTCATATGCTCAAAATATATTTAATTGATTTAAAAAACAAGTTTTTTTTATAAAATTACACTTAAAAAATTTTATAAAAATATTCATGAAAACACACTACAAATCGTACTTCTTATCAAAATAATTTTTTAATATTCCGATTTGAATTAAAACCATAAAAGGAACTATTAAAAGCGCATATAAAATATTCTTAGAGAAATGTAATCCAGAAAATAGAGCAGAACACTTATCCGAATAGATTTTAGGTGTTCCTAAAGAAACAATATCGCTTGAATCAAAAATAGAATAAATCGATAAAGCTATCAAACCTGAACCTATGAAAACCCAAGTAGATTTGGAAATTAAAGGTTTATAAACTTTAATTTTACTTTTTTCAGCTACTAAAACCTGATTCATTATTCGTGAAGTAAAGTCAACAGATGGGGAAACTAAAAAACTTTCGCTCATCATTTTATCAACAAGATCTTCTGTATATTTATCAATCTCTTTCATAGTATTCTAATCTTTCTAATTGCAATTTATCTTTAAGAATAATTGTTAACTTTTGCCGACTTCTAAATAATTTTACTTTAGCATTATTAGCCGTAATATTCATTATTTTCGCTATTTCTTCTAAATTTTGATCATCAAAATAAAAGAGAGTTAACAGAAAGTTATCTTCTTTTGGCAATAAATTCAAACAATCTTGAATGGTTTGTTTTCGCTCTTTATCCTCTAAAACACTCAAAGCATTACTCATTGTTTTAATTAAATCTATCGAAAATTCATCTATTGAAATATTATTTTCCTCTTTTTTACTTTTCTTCAAACGGTCTAAACAAGTATTGTATGCAATTTTATAAATCCATGTAGAAAACTTAGAATCTCCCTTAAACTTTTTCAAAGAAGTATAAATTTTGATAAAGGTATCTTGAGCTACTTCTTCAGCTTCTTCGTTGTTTTTAACCATTTTTAATGCCAATGAAAAAACCATGTCTTTATAACGATCGACCAAAACAGCAAATTCATTTGCTTGCCCTTTTAGAATTAAATCGATATAATGCTGATCATTAAAAGTACCCATATACCAATAAGACGACAATTAGATCATCAAGGTTACAATTAATTCAAAATTTCAACCCAAAAAGTAAAATCCTTGTATTTTTCTAGTAAAACATTAAACTAAACTTTTATTTATATAAAGAATAAAAATCCTATTATTAAGGAAGATTGCAATTCAACAATAATGCAAAATATTGCTTGTGTGATTTATGTGTTGTTTTTTTTATAATTGTAGTAACTTGAATTTCAAAATTACATTTTTTTTTAAAAGTTGTAACCCAAGTTAAGATAGTGTCGTCATATGGAATATCAATCATTTAAAACATATTATTATGATAGCAGAAATTTTAGTACCCATAAGTTTTTTTCTAATGATATTCGGGATTATATATCTCTTATATTCTACTAGAAACAGAGAACGTTTAGCTCTTATAGAAAAAGGAATAGACGCCAGTATTTTTTTTAAAGGACAACAAAATAGCCTCTCGACTTGGAAGATTTTTACAATAAACCTAGCCTTCTTATTAATAGGAAGTGGCATCGGAATTTTTATTGCTTTACTAATTACAACTTATACCTCGTTAAATGACAATGCAGTTTATCCTTCAATTATTTTTATAATGGCTGGAGCGGGTTTACTTGCAGGATTTCATAACGCCAAAAATTTAGACAAAGAATAAATTTAGCAAGAATTGACAAAAAAAACGTATCAAAACACCTTTTTGATACGTTTTTTTATTCCTTAGAAGCGGTGTTTTCATAAAAAGAATCAACAGAAAGTTTCGCCTGCATAGAAGCCATTACCGCCAACTCATCACATCTTTCATTTTGCGGATGGTTGTTATGACCTTTTATCCATTTAAAATCAACTATATGCTTTCGGTAAATTATTAGAAAACGTTTCCATAAATCTGAATTTTTCCGATCTGCAAACTTTTTTTTCTCCCAACCTAAAACCCATTTTTTAACTACAGAATCTACCACATATTTAGAATCTGAAATCACCAATACTCTTGTATTAGGATTTTTAAGTTTTTCAAGACCTACAATAACGGCCAACAATTCCATTCTATTATTAGTAGTCAAACGGAATCCTTCATAGAATTCTTTTTTATAAGGCTTACCAACCCATTCCATTACCACACCGTAACCGCCATTGCCAGGATTGCCTTTTGCAGCGCCATCAGTATATATATGTACGTCGTATTCCATATCGTTTATTAGACTTTAAAGCCTTTGAGTTACTATTGCTTTTTTTGACGATCTATTAAAATTAATATACTTTAAAATTCAATCAAAATTCTTTAAATTATTCATTTAACAAACCCAAAATAACCTCAGGAAAATATTTTTGCTCCAGTACATGAATTTTAGAAGCCACGTCCTCAGCTGTATCTTCTTCTGTTACAAGCACTTTTTGTTGAAAAACAATAGCACCTTCATCATAATTTTCATTGACGTAATGAATCGTGATACCCGTTTCTTTTTCCTTATTTTCTACTATTGCTTTATGTATGTGCATTCCATACATTCCTTTCCCACCATACTTAGGTAATAAAGCTGGATGAATATTTACAACCTTATTAGGATAGGCTTTAATTATATTTTCAGGGAATTTCAATAAAAAACCAGCCAAAACGATCCAATCCGGTTTAATTATATTTATTTTTTGTAGTACTTCACCGTCATTTAGGTCTTCTTTTGAGAAAATCTGAATAGCCACTTCGTAGTTTTTTGCTCTTTGAATTACACCCGCATTTGGATTATTTGTAAAAACAGCAACAACATTTGCAATTTCTTTTTTTGCAAAATATTGAATGATATTCTCAGCATTAGTCCCCGATCCAGAGGCAAAAACAACAATTTTTTTCATATAAATAGTCTCTTTTAAAAGCACAAAAAAACGCATAAAATTTCAAAAAAAATAGCAATGCCTCTGCTTTGTTAAAATAAATTTTATACATTAGTAGTCACATTTATTAACTTAATGGTTGTTTTCAAATAAAGTTTTTTATTTTTGCCAACAAATTAAATTCTAAAATTAAAGATTATGTCAGACATTGCATCAAGAGTAAAAGCGATTATCGTAGACAAATTAGGTGTTGACGAAAACGAAGTTGTAACAGAAGCAAGCTTCACTAATGATTTAGGAGCTGACTCATTAGACACTGTAGAGCTTATTATGGAATTCGAAAAAGAATTTGATATTCAAATTCCAGACGATCAAGCAGAAAACATTGCTACTGTAGGTCAAGCAATCTCTTACATCGAGGAAGCTAAAAAATAATAAGTTCACACCCGGTCCTTAGAAATTCTGTTTCTAAATCCGGGTGTTATTATTTTTTTTAAAAAATTAAATTGGAGATTGAAGTTCAATCAAAAATATATTTATTGTAATACCCATGGCTCTTTTGTAATTTAGTACAGTAAAGAATGCATGGGTTTTATTTTTTTAAAGATAACAAAAATAAAGAATTTATGGTATTAAGACGAGTTGTAGTAACAGGTTTAGGCGCTCTTACACCTATAGGAAATAACATTGAAGAATATTGGAATGGGCTTATTACAGGCGTAAGCGGAGCTGCACCTATAACTTATTTTGACGCTTCAAAGTTTAAAACTCAGTTTGCTTGTGAATTGAAAAATTTCAATGCTGAAGATTTTTTAGATAGAAAAGAAGCAAGGAAGATGGACCGATATGCACAATATGCAATGGTAACATCCGAAGAAGCTGTAGCTGATGCTAATTTCAATTTTGAAAAACTAGACAAAGACAGAGTTGGAGTTATTTGGGGTTCAGGAATTGGCGGATTAGAGACCTTTCAAATCGAAATGCTTAACTATGCTGCTGGCGATGGAACACCAAAATTTAATCCTTTCTTTATACCAAAAATGATTTCGGATATTGCAGGTGGTCACATTTCTATAAAATACGGGTTTAGAGGTCCAAACTTCACAACTGTTTCAGCTTGTGCTTCTTCAACTAATGCCATTATTGATGCTTTTAATTATATTAGATTAGGACACGCTGACGTTATGGTTACGGGTGGATCTGAAGCTGCAGTTACCATTGCAGGAATGGGTGGTTTTAATGCCATGCATGCCTTATCAACACGAAATGATGATCCAAAAACAGCTTCAAGACCAATGGATAAAGACCGTGACGGCTTTATTTTAGGAGAAGGTGCTGGAGCATTAGTACTAGAAGAATACGAACATGCTATCGCTCGTGGCGCAAAAATTTATTGCGAAATAGGTGGTGGCGGAATGTCTGCAGATGCCTATCACATTACTGCACCACATCCAGAAGGACTTGGCGCTAAAAATGTAATGCTAAACTGTTTGAGAGATGCTGGATTACAAGCAAGCGATGTTGATGGTGTAAATATGCACGGAACATCAACTCCACTTGGTGATTTAGCCGAATCAAAAGCGATATTACACGTTTTTGGAGAACACGCCTATACAATGAACTTGAATTCGACAAAATCTATGACTGGCCATTTACTTGGAGCAGCAGGAGCTGTCGAAACTATATCATCAATTCTATCATTAAAGCACGGAATTGTCCCTCCTACTATCAATCATTTCACTGATGATGAAAACATAGATTCTAAACTTAACTTTACATTCAACAAAGCTCAAAAAAGAGACATGAAGGTTGTAATGAGTAATACTTTTGGTTTTGGAGGTCATAATGCTTGTGTATTAGTAAAAAAATTAGAAATCTAATTACATATGCGTATAATCAGAAAAATATTTTCAAAATCCCGTTCTCTTGAAGACGGGATTTTTTTTGATTCTATTCAGAAAATTCTCGGTTTTGCACCATTAAATCTTGACAATTACAAAAAAGCATTTACACATCGTTCAGCTAATAGACTTGACAGCGCAGGAAATCCTATAAATTATGAAAGATTAGAATTTCTAGGAGACGCAATGCTTAGTTCTGTTATTGCTGCCTATTTATTCGATAAATCACCTTTGGGCGATGAAGGATATCTCACCAAAATGCGTTCAAAAATTGTAAGTAGAGAACACCTCAATGAACTAGGTAAGGATTTAAATTTAGTACATTATATAGAGAGCAAAGTTCCTATACAGCATTTTGGAGAAAACGTGCATGGAAATATTTTTGAATCTCTCGTAGGTGCAATTTATTTAGATAGAGGATATGAATACTGTGAAAAATTTATACAAAAAAGAGTGGTTGCACCTTATGTAGACATCACTCGATTAGAAGGAAAAGTGATTAGCTACAAAAGCTTAGTTATAGAATGGTGTCAAAAAGAAAAAAAAATATTTCATTATGATATTTTTGAAGATAATGGCATTGACGGACAACGACTATTTGGAGTAAAACTTAGCATTGACGATAAAGTAATTGCAAAAGCAAGAGCAACTTCTAAAAAGAAAGCAGAAGAGAAAGCATCGCAACGCGCCTATTTTGCATTTCAAGAAAAAATGGATCGAAAATAATCTTAAAATTACTAAAACTACAACGTTATCGTTCATAAATTAACGAAAACATCTTATTGCAAGACCTAAACTCATCATTAGAAATGGTATATTTACATCATTATATTTTAATGCAATGGGGATTCAAAAACTAGATCTTGGAGAATTTGATGAAATTGATTATTATTTAATTGCTATACACACTTTATTAGAAGACTATCGTTTAGCATATTTTATTAATCAAAAACTACCTATCAATTTAAGTAAAAGTGAAGAAGACATTCAAATTAATATAAAGGAAGGAGAAATAAATTTTTCTAGATTTTATTATAATGATGATGACAGTAACTTTACTTGGAATTTAATTCAAAATAAAAATCAGGTTATCCAACATAAAGAAGAAAATACTCAAAATTTATTTTCAAATGTAACCATGGAAGTGGCTACAAAAGCCTATTTACTTCCGGAATTAAAAAAGGTAGATTATTTTTTAAAAATAGAAAATAATGAAGGACCTCTTGACCTCTCTAACATACAACTTTTGTTAAATACCATAGACAATGTATCTACTATTTTCATTGTCGACAAGAAACAAATAAAATCTAAAAACAATTTAATTTTTTAATAAAATGCTCACAAACAAAAAAACTAAGATTGTAGCCACATTAGGACCTGCATGTAGCACAAGAGAAATCATAAAAGATATGATCGACTCTGGTGTAAATGTATTCCGAGTGAATTTTTCGCATGCTGACTACAATGATGTAAAGGAAAAAATAAGCCTTATACGAGGTCTAAATGAAGAGTTTGGATACACAACAGCTATCCTTGGTGACTTGCAAGGCCCTAAACTTCGCGTTGGAGTTATGGAAGAAGGTGTTGTAGTGCATGATGGCGATTTAATTACATTTACAACTGCTGAAGACATACTTGGAACTGCCAAAAAAGTTTTCATGAAATATAAAAACTTTCCAAACGATGTAAATCCTGGCGAAAGAATATTACTTGACGATGGTAAACTTATCTTTGAAATTGTAGAAACAGATAAAATATCCGAAGTCGTAGCCCGAGTAATTCAAGGCGGAGAGTTAAAATCCAAAAAAGGAGTAAACTTACCAAATACAAAAATATCACTTCCGGCAATGACCGAAAAAGATATTGCTGATGCTATTTTTGCAATTGAACAACACGTAGACTGGATTGCATTATCATTCGTAAAAACTCCGGAAGATTTACAAGATTTGCAGGAATTAATCGCTAAACATTCAGATTACAAAATTCCAATTATTGCAAAAATTGAAATGCCAGAAGCATTAGAAAACATTGATAAAATTGTTGCCTACTGTGATGGTTTAATGGTAGCACGTGGTGATCTAGGTGTTGAACTACCAGCACACGAAGTTCCTTTGGTACAAAAAGAATTAATACGCAGAGCAAAAACCGCTAGAATACCTGTAATTGTTGCAACTCAGATGATGGAAACAATGATTACAAGCCTAACACCTACACGTGCTGAGGTAAATGACGTAGCCAACTCGGTTATGGATGGTGCTGATGCTGTAATGTTATCAGGAGAAACTGCAACAGGAAACTATCCCGTTCAGGTAATTCAAAAAATGACACAAATCATTCAAGCAGTAGAAGATTCTCCCTTAATTCACGTACCGCAAAACACACCACAAATTAAAACAAAACGTTTCATTACAAAAACAATTTGTCATCACGCTGCAACTATGGCTAATGCAATTCAGGCAAAAGCAATTTGTACGCTTACTAATAGCGGCTACACTGCATTTCAAATTTCGGCTTGGCGACCTAATGCTCACATCTTAGTTTTTACCTCTAATAAACGCATTCTAACTCAACTTAATTTATTGTGGGGAGTACGTTCGTTCTTATATGAAAAAACAGTAAGTACTGATGATACCGTAACTGACATTAATGAAATCGTAAAAGCAAAAGGATTTGTAGAAAAAGGAGATTTTCTTATTAATCTAGCAGCGATGCCTATTAAAGATAAAGGAATGGTTAATACCTTAAGAGTTTCTGAAATAGAATAATACGCTTTCCTGTAAAAGAATATTAAGACCGTTTTGTAGCAATTACAAAACGGCTTTTTATTTTATACAAAATGGTATTTCTTTCTAAAAATATTAAGAATAATTATAGAGTCTTAAACAAAATAAAATTTATATTTGACCAACAATAAATAAAAGCAATTATGAGTTTCAATTCTAAAAATCCATTTTTAAATAACAAAACTTTTTCAACTGCCGTTTCAAGAAAAGAGGAAGTGCATCAAGCAACAATTATTGATTACAATCAAGAGATGACTCTCTCGGGTACAATTAATAAAAGTATAATTTTATTTTTACTACTCACAGCAACTGCCATGATTACTTGGTGGATGGCTTTTAACGGAATGAATCCTATGGCGCCAACAATAGGAGGAGCAATAATTGGATTAATCTTAGTGGTAATTGCTGCCTTTAAACCACAATACTCTGCTTACCTAGCACCGGGTTATGCCGTATTTGAAGGATTATTTATAGGTGGGATTTCTGCAATATTTGAAGCAAAATATTCAGGAATTGTAGCGCAAGCAGTTGGAGCAACATTTGTAACTTTTATGGTTTGCTTGGTATTATACAAATACAAAATTGTAAAAGTTACAGAGCAATTTAAATCTGTTGTTATTGCAGCTACTTTGGCAATAGCAACCTATTACTTAATATCATGGCTATTTTCTATGTTTACTAGTTTTGTACCGGCACATTATGGAAGTTCAATGATGAGCATTGGAATTAGCGTTTTTGTAATCATAATTGCTGCTTTAAATCTGTTTTTAGATTTTGATAGAATAGAAAAAGGAGCCGAACAAAAAATGCCTAAGTACATGGAGTGGTATGGTGCAATGGGACTAATGATAACTTTAGTTTGGTTATATATAGAATTTTTAAGATTGTTATCTAAACTTAATAGCAGAAACTAATTACATCAGTACGCCTTAAAAAAGAAAACCTTTCCAAATCGGAAAGGTTTTCTTTTTTAAGCTGCTTTCTCAAAAGCAATATAATGACTAAGTTCTCCCTTAGTATTAAACACTGGAAAACCTTTTATCAAACAAACATAAGTTTCACCATTTTTCTTATAGTTAATTAATGTTTTCTCAAAAGGCTCCAATTGCAATACTGCCTTTCTAATTTCATTTGAGGTAATTGCATTAGTGGCCTCACCTTGAAACATTCTAGGGCTATTACCAATAACTTCTTCTGGATTGTATCCATTCATGGCCTTAATTCCATGAGATGCAAAAACAATTTTTAATGTAGCATCCGTAACAATAACGACTTCTTCTTTAAGACTATTTTTTAAATCCCATTTATTTTCAGCCCATTTATTTTGAGAAGCCATCAAAGTCAATTTATTAAAATCTACAAAGAAATTTTTAACTTCATCCAAAAAATTATTATGAAAATCCCAACAATAAATTGGAGTGGATTTGTTTTTTAAAGTACCGTGATACAATGCAACTGCCTCTTCATAATGTCTAAAATCATTCATAATATGTGTATTTATAAATCAAATGTAATTTTATTTATAAACATAAAATAGTAATTTAATAATTTTAACCCTTGTTGAAGGATCTAAAAATCAAATTTCAACTGAACAACGACAAACTGTTTTTGCTCTGTATTCAAATTACTTATAGATATACCTAATAAACGAACAGAATTTTTCATTCGTTCTTGATATAAAAGTTCACTCACAATTTCAAGAATTAAAGCTTTATCTGAAACAAAATAGGGCAAAGTTTTACTTCTGGTTTGTTGTGTAAAATCACTATATTTTATTTTAAGGGTAATTGTTTTGCCTGCAACCTGGTGTTTTTTTAATCTTTTTTCTAATGTCTGTGCAATACTTTCCAGCTTCTCTATCATAAAAATTTCGGAAGAAAGATTGATATCAAAAGTATTTTCGGCAGCAACTGATTTAGTAATCCGATTAGATTTTACTTCACTGTTATGAATACCTCGTACCACATTGTAGTAGAAACTTCCAGATTTACCAAAGTTTTTTTCAAGAAATTCCAAAGACTTATCCTTTAAATCTAAACCAGTAAAAATTCCAAGTTGATACATTTTCTCAGTAGTAACTTTACCAACACCATGAAATTTTCGAATAGGAAGTACTTCTAAAAACGAAACTACTTCGTCAGGATTTACCGTTTTTTGACCATTCGGTTTATTGTAATCACTAGCAATTTTAGCAACAAACTTATTAACAGAAACTCCCGCAGATGCTGTTAAGCCAACGGTATCAAAAATGCGTTTTCTAATTTCTTGAGCTAATAAAGTTGCGCTAGGATTTCCTTTTTTATTTACAGTTACATCAAGATACGCTTCATCTAGTGACAAAGGCTCTACTAAATCTGTAAATTCATGAAAAATTTTTTGAATCTGACTTGAAATCTCTTTATAACGTTCAAAACGTGGAGTAACAAAAATTAGATCGGGACAATTCTTCTTTGCCAACGCACCGCTTATAGCACTACGTACGCCAAACTTCCTTGCTTCATAACTTGCCGCAGCAACAACACCTCGATTTTCTGATCCACCTACAGCAATGGGTTTACCACGTAATAAAGGATTGTCCATTTGCTCTACCGAAGCATAAAACGCATCCATATCAACATGTATAATTTTTCTATTTGGGATTAAATCCTGCATTATAAACCAATTCAGTAATCATCATTTATTTATTAGAAGTCTCTCAATAAATTATAAATTTATGTGCTTATCCACTTTTAATTTATGAGCTTTCTTTTCTGTTGGAAAAAAGAAACTTAATGGTTTTGATTTGAAATGATTCCAAATAGAAATCGTTACAAATCGAAGTTCAAACAAGGATATAGCTCGAGAACGAAAAGCTAGTCCTAAAGAAAGACTAAAGCTTACTATAAAATTGACTAAACCAATAATTCCTATTCCAAAAATACCCCAAAACAACATCGAAGTGCTTACTTTATAATTAGCACCATACAAGGCCAACGCCAAATTACCACTACCAAAAGTAATGTGGCGAACATCTAAATTCAATCCTAAAAATAAACCAATAGATGCTGTACTTCCCATGAATACGCCAAACCAAAAATTAGAGATTATACCAGCCCATCTTTTTTCATAGAGTTTAGCAAGTTTAACGGTTCTTATTTTTCCAAAATTTCTTTTCAAAAAAGGATGTTCTGTAATCCTAAAATACACTTGATTGTGTTTGTCTCTATTAGCAACACTTCCGGATATAATACCCGATAAAAATAAAAACATACCTGCTATTGCAGCATGAAAAATTGCCAAAGAATGAATTGGGCTCAAATCAATAAGTAAGGATTCCCATTTTGTTGCCGCTATATTATAGTGCAAAAAATAATCGATCAACCAAATTCCCAATAGCGAAACTGGAAAAGCCATAATAACATTCCCAACAAAAGCAATGAATTGTGATCGAAACACTCGAGCAAAAAGAACAGCAAACGCTTTGTGTTTCTGTGCTCCTTTCCCTTCTTGACCAACACCTTCTTCTAACGCTCTAATCAAAGCAGAAGCAGTCATAGCGGGCTGTTTTGTAGCCAGTGTATAACCTAATAAATAGATGGTAATAAAACCAAACGCGTAGTTCATGCTATATAAAAAGGCATGACCAAAAAAACTAGTATCTACCTTAGATAGAAGTACTTTTATCACACATAAAATACCTACTATAAAACCACCTCCTAAAGCCGTTTTGAACATCTTGAAATATTCAGCGCGGTTTTCTGTTATGTAATGTTCACCTGTTTTTGCGGTATGTTGCGTAATCTCGTAAGAAATCAATTGAGTACTTTCTGCTATAAACTTACGGACATTATTTTTGTAACAATTGTATTTGACTAACTGTAAGGCTAATGCTATACCATTATTCTTTTTATCCTTCTCAGTATCGACTGTCAATAAAGAAATTAAAAAATTAAGACGAACCAATTGCTGTCTAATTTTTAATAAATTTTGATTTACTCGAAGGGAAATTCCGTACTTAGAACTGTTATGAAAAGCTTTTTCAACAAAGCCTTCACACTGTTTTTGAAGCACTAATAATTGAGAAAAAGACAAGTCATCTGAGGTTATATAATGTTTATCCGAAGTTCTAATTCGTTCCTCAATTAAATACAACTCCTTTTCAAATGCAGAAAAAGGACTTTCTAAATCATCAAATTCAGGAACCATCTTAATAACATCAGTCTCCATGGCACGACCACTTATTCGTTGTATGAGTAAGTGTTCCGCAATTAATAGTTCTGACAACGCAGAGTTAGATTCCATACTATCATAGATAGAATTGAACTTTAAAAGGTCATAAAGTTCTGCCAATTGGTTTAGCGGAATTCTATTGATCCAGATACCATCATTAGCTAAATAAAAAACCTGATTTAGAACATATTCTAACGTATCTTTTTGAGGTTGATAGGGCAAAAACTTAGCAAAAATTCTTTTCTTTACTTCAAAAATAAAATCTACATCTTGCAGTATAGCTGCATCTGAAAGGATTTTATTAAATTTTCTGTCTTTTAAAATTTCCTTTAAATATATAGAAAGTTGTTTTCGACAAGAATAATTTTGTTTTAAAAAAGAAATTATCTCTTGCAAATCGACCGACTGTACTTTTTTTATTTTCAATGGTCTAATTAATCGAATAAGTTCGACTAATGGCTCTAATACATCATTTGTATCGCGCCAAGATTGTGCTTCACCGAAAAATTCAGTTAGGAGACCTGCGGCAGTTGATTTTGGTTTTTCTTTGAAAAATAACTTCATTATTGGAATTCAATTTTTGTAAAAATACAAATCAGCGAAAGAATTTACGATAAGTTATTCATAAAAAATTGATAAGTAAAGGTGAAATAATTCTGGAATCAAGAATATTAATGTAATAAAGCACTTTTTACTTCAACTTCTAAACAGATTAAAAAAAAACTATACCTAAAAGTTTTTATAAATTCTATTTTCAAATAATTTCAATTAAAACCTACCATAATGAAACTTTAAAATATTTAATACCTTTGCTAAGTGATTATAAATACCAAAAAACAAATATTCTAATAAATTGAGAAGAATATTTGATTAAAATAAATAACAAAAAATCCCTCTTCTTTAAACAGTTTTGCAAAAAATTAAAACATAGGAGAAGAAATAACACCGATAAAAATGATTGAAATAGAAAGAAAATTTTTAGTCAAAAATAATTCTTTTAAAGAGGTTTCTTTTAAACAAAATCATATTGCCCAAGGCTATCTAAGTTCAGTTCCTGATCGTACAGTTCGAGTTAGAATAAAAGGCAACAAAGGTTTCTTAACAATTAAAGGTGCTTCTAATGAATCTGGGCTGTCACGATTTGAATGGGAGAAAGAAATACCAGTTCAGGAAGCCACAAAACTTTTAGATCTATGCGAGAAAGGTGTAATTGACAAAACTCGTTATGAAGTAAAAATGGGAGAACATCTATATGAAATTGATGTATTTCACGGGAACAATGAAGGCTTAATTATAGCTGAAATTGAACTTCAATCAGAGAATGATGTTTTTGAAAAACCAAATTGGCTTGGCGCTGAAGTTACGGGTGATATTAAGTATTATAATGCTTATCTAAGTAAAAATCCCTTTTCAGAATGGAATCATTAGTCTACCATCACTTCAATCGTAACAAGCATTCCTCCGCTGCCTTTATTAGAAGCAATTTCCATAAAAGCGCGTTTTGACAAATCGATCTCTCTTGATTTTACAAACGGACCTCTATCGGTAACTTCTACAACAACTGATTTACCATTAACTTCGTTGGTTACTCTTACTTTTGTACCAAAAGGAAGTTTTTTATGTGCTGCGGTGTATTTATTGTTATCAAATCTACTCCCGCTAGATGTTTTTTTTCCAGTAAACTTATCCGCATAATAAGAAGCGTGAGCTTGCTTCTTGTAAGGTTTAAAAACTTCTAAAACAGCAACTAAAGAATCAATTTTTTTTTCTTGAATTTCTATAACAACTTTAGCCTTCTTAATAGAATCTTTTGTAACTGGTACTTTTTGTTTATTAATAACAGAGCTTTGCCCGCTAACTAAGGTAATTGTTGCCAACAAAAAAAATAAAGTAATTGATTTTTTCATGTATATTTTATTAGTTAAACCTATCAAACAAAAACTATACCTAGATAAAAAAGCTCTATTTCTAGAGCTTTTTTAATAGTTTTATTAGAACCACATAGACCAAGGAATTCTACTTAAAATAAGCAACAAACCTAAAGTATAAAAAATAGAAAAAGTTTTAAATTTTGATTCAGAAGTTGCCAGTTTTTTATGTTTAGACCAACCTATTGTAATTAGAGTAATCGCAATTATATTAATTAACGGATGTTCTACTGCGGTCAATCTATAATCTGCGTTTTTCATTACTTCACCAACGCCCATTTCAAAAAGTTTAAATCCTCTTTGAGATACAAAATACAAGATTAAACCCACTAATAATTGTGTATGCGTTCCTATCAATGCAAAAATAGCAATCTTTCTATCTTTGGCAGTAAATTCTTTTTTTGAAAATAAACCAATTAAGGAATTTGCCACTGCAATTACTAATAATAAGAGCGCTAAATAAGCCCAACCGGAATGAAATTTTTGAATAAAATTGTACATAAATTAAGTTTTTGTTTAAAACAAATATAGGAAAAAAAGACATAAAAAAAACGGCATTTCACTGATAAAGTGAATGCCGTTTTTTAAATAATTAACTTTTAATTAAAAATTATAACGCAAACTAAAGTTCCATGTTCTTCCGAAACCGAAGTAAACATTATTACCAGTAGCTACACCATTATAAGTTCTTCCTGAAGACGCATAAGTTGGTCCAGAAGAACCAGAAATAAAGTCATCAGCAAATATGTTAGTTTTTGATTCAGCAATATAAACTTTATCTAAAACGTTATTCACGTTCAATCTAAAGCTTACTGAATCATCTTTATCTTTACCTACTAACATTTTGTATGAAAAACCAGCATCCATTAAACCATAAGCAGGTATTTTTAATGCTCCTTTATTCGTAGCAGATTCAAAATCCTTAGGAGAAATTGAAGCATAAACATTCTCATTGAAGTTGTAATTAGCATCAACAGTAACTCTAGTAACCACTTCGTATGAAGCACCAACTGAAGCTGTTAATTGTGCTGCATCACCCACTTTTACTTTGTCTAAATATAAAGTTTTTGGTGTTCCTCCAGCAAATGGATTGTTTAAAGCGTCATATCTATTACTTACACTATTCCCTTTGTATCTCCAGTCACCAATAGAAAACATCCCGTTAACTTTGAATTTATCAGTCACTTTTGAATTAGCTTCAAATTCAATACCAGAGTGAATTTCAGTAATACCAGAGAAATCAAAATATCCACCAGTATTATCCGGTGAACCATCAGTACTTCTTTGATATCTATCAGCCCACTTCGTATTGTACACGTTTACATTAATATTTACAATACTAGAACGGAAACCATAACCAGCTTCAAATCCAGTAATTTTTTCGTTCACTAAATTTCCATTTAGTTTTGATCTAAAGTTAGGATAAACTGTTGTAAAGAATGGTTGCTTAGAATAATATCCAGCGTTAACAAAAACATTATGACTTTCGTTGATGTTATAGTTTGCACCCCCTTTTACGTTACCTCCTAGGATATTCTCAAAATCCGTTTCTCTTAAGTCATATTCAGGATTTGGAGTAGTTGTATTTTGTTTGAATTGAGGATAATTATAACGATCAATTCTCTTAAAACCTTGCTGAGAAACTGCAGCTTGAACAAAAGCTGTTAATTTATCTGATGAATATTCTAATTGAGTAAAAGCTCCCAACCAATTTACTTTTCCATCATAATCATAACCTACTTTTTGACTAACATTTGAACTTGCAAATGGGTTTAAAGAAGGACTTAATGAATAAGTTTCTGTTATTTTTCTACCTGGACTTGCTATGTTGAAATCAGTATTATCAACAAAAACATCAGCACCTAAAGCATTATTTAAAGTTTGATAATGAATTCCTTTGTAAGTTCTAGCATCAATACCAAAATCTAAGGTTAAAGCATCAGTTAATTTTTTATTCAAACTCACAATACCACCATACCAGTCATGTGAATTAAAAGAAGAAACTTGCGAAATACCAGAGGTATTATTAAGTACAGTAGCAGAACCCACTTTTTTACTTCCTGTATCTGAACTATTTTGATATTCAGTTCCAACTTTACCTCTTGTTTGTGGAACACCATTAATCATTATAGTTTGACCAGCATTCCAAGCTTGAATCTTATCATAATCAATTATACCATTAGCAGTTCTAAAAGCATCATTTACATAATTCAACCCTCTAATTCCACCAACACCATTTGCTCCTGCACCACGACCCCATGATCCATAAACTACCGTAGATAATTTAGTAGTTTCATTAATTTTCCAATCCCAATTGATAGAACCCACAGGTTTATGGTAGTAATTTCTTCTAATATTATACTCTTCACCACCTAAATTACCCCAATCCGAGTTGTATCTTGTATTAGGTTCCCCATTAGTTCCATATTTCAAGTAATTTGCAAGAGAAACAAAAGTACTTCTTTGGTTATGCCATTGTGGAGCACCTGTAAAAGTAAATTGAATATCGTGTTTATCATTTGGCTTATAACCAAAAGCTATAAAATAATTTTGTCCTTCAAATTGAGTTCCATCAACATATCCATCTCCTTGAGTTGCACTCAATAAAACAGAAGCTGATAAACCATTTTTCATGATCCCAGTATTATAAGAACCTTGTATTTTTAAATAATTAGCATTACCAAATGAAGAAGCAAAAGAACCACCTTCTTTTAAATCAGATGTTTTAGTAACTACATTTATAGTACCTCCTACAGAAGCAATAGCTAATTTAGAAGATCCTAAACCTCTTTGAACTTGCATAGCAGAAGTAACATCAGACAAACCTGCCCAGTTACTCCAATATACAGTTCCACCCTCCATATCATTAACAGGCATACCGTTAACCATTACAGCAATGTTTTTTTGATCAAAACCACGAATGTTGATTCTAGAATCTCCAAAACCACCACCAGATTTAGTTACATATACTGAAGGAGTATTTTTTAATATTTCAGGAAATTCTTGTGTTCCTAATTTTTCTTGTATTTCAGCAGCTTTAATTGTTGAAACAGCAACTGGCGTTTTTCTTGCCTTAGCAACATCAATTACACCGCTTTTTACTACTATTTCACTTAATTCATTAGAATTAGATTTTAAAACTATTGTCCCTAAATTAACAGTAGCTCCAGATCCTACTGAAAATCGCACTGTTTTAGTTTCAAAACCTAAAAAGGAAATTACTAATTCTCCAGAACTTGCTGTAGTATTAATAGAAAATTTCCCGTCAAAACCTGTTGAAGTTCCTGTTGCCAAACCTTTTACAGCAACATTAGCCCCAGGCAAAGTACCTTCACCATCAGTAATTACTCCTGTAACTTTCCCCTGAGAAAAGGCTGTAGTAACTACTAAAAGTAACAATCCTGACATTAACCAATTTTTAATTGTCTTCATTTTTTTTAGTTTAATAATATTTGGCAAAAATATAACATTTTTTGTTTAAAAAGTTAACATAAGGTTAAGAATCAGGTTTTTTTTATGGGTGAAAACTCAAAAAAAATCATTTAATATTAATTATATATTAAAAAGATTACAATTTTAAATTAGTCATTGTTTTTTAGTTAATCATCTGTGAAATAACGAGAGAAAAAAATAATTTATTTTTTAAAAAAAATTAATCAAAAAACGTTACAAACCAATTAGTTTTTGAAAAAAAGGAATTTAAAGAACTTATTATACTAATTTAAGTGTAAAAGTCATAAAAAAAAGAGAAATCGAAATGAAAGCATTATTCTTTGATAGCTGAATTATATACCCAACTTTAAAAAAAATTACTACTTCTTTAAATTCAGCCTCATTTACTAACACAGCTAATAATTGAATAGTATAGTTATGGATTCTTTTTATTGAAAATTAAATAAAATGTTATTCCAATTTAAATGGAATTTACACTCTCTACTTGCAGTCAAACGAAATTATTGTTATTATGAAGATTGTTCAATAATAAAAAAAAGAGCTTTCACTTTAATAGAAGTAATTCGATTAACGAGCTTTTCATCTCTAAATACATTTCAGTGTTATTTTGAAAAAAAATAAATACAGAAATTATATTTGATGACAAACACCAATAGAGTTATATCAAGGTAGAATAAAAATTATTTGAACGAAAGCTAATCAAAAAGACTCTGAAAATTAATTTAAAAAAGCATTCTGTATAGCATTATAAATTAGCTATACTATCTAATTCAAATTTAAGAGGTTTTATTTTTTCGAGAAAACGTGCTTTATTATTACCGGTCATCGGTTCACCGGTAGGAAGTTTTAACCGTAATGCATCAACTTGAACCCCATTTTTCCAAAAACGATAGCATACATGTGGTCCTGTGGCAAGACCTGTACTACCCACTAAACCGATAACTTGTCCTTGAGAAACACGCTGTCCGCGTTTTACTAAAATTTTTGACATGTGTAGGTATTGTGTAGAATAAGTACCATTGTGTTTCACTTTTACAAAGTTACCATTCCCAGCAGTAAAACCACTTTGCTCCACAACTCCAGCTGCAGTGGTAGTTATAGGTGTACCTCTTGGAGCAGCGTAATCCGTTCCTTTATGCGCTTTCCATGTATGTTGAACGGGATGAAAACGATTTGATGAAAATCTAGAAGATATTCTACTAAATTTTATAGGTGATTTAAGGAAAAAATTCTTGAGTGTTTTACCTTGTTCATCATAATAATCAATCTTATCAGAATTAGGATTTTGAGCAAAAGGAAATGCATAAATTATTTTTCCTCTATATTCAAAAAAGGAAGCTTCCATTTCTTCTACTCCATCATAAATGGTGTCATTTATAAATCGTTCTGTAAACGTGATTGCAAAACGATCTCCTTTTTTCAGCTTCATAAAATCGATAGAATAGGCATATATTTTAGCAATTTTCCCTGCTAAAGCACCCTCAATTTTAGCATTCCCAAGAGTTTCAGATAAAGATTCCTTTAAAACACCACCAATTGTTCTTCTCTTAATTGTAACTGGTTTTATTTTCTTGTAAGCAACTACAGCAGTATCGCGAAAATCGATTACATAATAAGTCAATGCATCAGGTTGGTAAATAAAAACCTGAAGATTGTGTTTTTTATTTTTAGAACGAAGCAAAGTATAAGGCTTATTAAACCGAATTGACTGTACATTAAGAGTATCTTTTATTGCAGCAATAATATCATAAACTCTTCGATCTCCGATATTTTGATTTTCAATAATATTTCCAAAAGTATCTCCTTTTTTTATTGTGTCATGAACAACATTAAAATCGGCATAAACAAAACCAAAATCCACTTTTTTAGGAACTGGTCTCACTATTTTTTCTTTTGCCAATTCCTTTGTTTTATCACATGAAACCAAAGAAAACAACACTATTATAATTATCAATATTTTTTTCAAACCTGTTTTTTTTTCAGTCTACATTTCCACTCCCCAATTTTCTAATTCATGACTACTCCATAATTCAGGAAAAAAAATTCTTCTCTGATACTTTGGATGCATGTATTTTTTCCAATCACTTCCTCCTGTTGCCTCACCATCACCTTTTCCGCTATTATCAATATATTTTTTTGCCGTATTCAAATGTTGCATCACCCAAGTAATATTTACAGTATGATCATAATGACGCATTGCTGCAATTAGAGCCGGATCATTTTGATCTACTTCTGGCAATTGTTTAAACTTTTGCCAAATATTAATGGTATTGTATTCTTCCATATGATTTAGGAAGCTTTTTTTATATTTTTTTTCAAACTCATCTAACAAGTATGACTTTTTACCAGTGTGATAATCTTTTCCTGCTGCTTGCCAATACAAATGTTCGAAAGCAAATTCATAACTAGTAGTTCTATCAATAGAATCCCTAAAGCGATGATCAATAAGATTTATAAGATCCGTAGAAGAAAATTCGATCAATCTATATTGTGCACTTTGAAAACCACTTGCAGGCGTCAAGGTATTTCTAAACTTCATGTATTGCTCTACTTCCATACCGTCAGCCATTATACTAAAAGAGGTTGTTAGCATATCAAAATAACGTGTGATACGCAACAACCGCTCTGTAAAGAAGTCCGTTTTAATATTTTCACAATAAGAGATTTGTTGCATCTCCCAAAGTATCATTTTAAAAATCAATTCATTAACCTGATGGTACATAATAAAAACCATCTCATCAGGAAGCGTTGTTCTTTGAGTTTGAAGATTTAATAAAGCATCCGTTTGTATGTAATCCCAATAAGTAATAGGTTTAGACCAAAGCAGTCCCTCAAGTTGGGTCTCTGTTTTTTGATTTATAGCTTGGTACTTTAGGTCTATTTGTTTTAATAAATCTTGTGAATTCTCGTTAACGCTCATTCTTATTTTGTTTTAAAAGGATACTTCAAACCTTTATACTCTTCAATATCTGCCTTGATTGATCCTACTGCTAAACTAGCTTTTATCCTAAGTGGAATTTTATTGTTATCATCTGAAATCCAAACCGTAAGACTCTCTTGTTCCTTAAAAACTCGTCCCGATTGCACTAAAGGTCTAAAAACCATGCATGACATAACGCCAAATTTAGTGGTTATATTTTCTCGTCCAATAAATTTTAGCTTAAATTTTGTAGTTTCATCATCGAAAAACATATCAATGGCAATTGCTTCGTTTATTTTTAACTTATCAATATTAGGATGATTCCTTAAATAATAAAAAGTAGATAAGATATCTTGAGTGTTTTTTGGAATCATTAAGGTTTTTTCAGACTTGTGCTTGTAATCCTTTACAAGAATTTTATTCGTTGATTGATTAAAAAAGCCTTCTTGATTTTTGGTATATCCACCTTCATTAATATTCCTTACATATTGATATGGATTCCCTGTTTCTTTATCAATGTAACTTTCGTAAACATCATCTACTTTAAAGAAAAAACGAGACATTCCAGTTGTGTAGCCTTTCCCTACAACATGAAACGATTTTTTGTTATTTACTGTAGCATCTTTAACCTCTAAAGTTGCATAACCAGCATTTACTATACCGTAATGGATTCTAAATTTAAAATATTCACCTACGCCGTAAGCATCCTCTTGAGGAGAATCAAAACTTACTGTAGTTATAAGAATTAAGAGTAAAATTAATTTTTTCATTTTTTTTGTATGTCGGATTAATAACCCTATAACTGCAAATTTTGTTCCAAATATATCAAAACAAAAAAACTCAGTCAAATAATGACTGAGTTTTTATGCTATTAACTAACCAAAAAACTATAAATTATGAAATTTATATCAAATTAGGAAGGAAACCACCCCTTCCAGTTTTGCGAGTGCAAAGGTAGTTAACAAACCTAAATATTATCAGTTAAAAATATACTTTAACACTATATATGCAAAAAAACATACCGTTCATCGATTAAAATTTCACATAATATAAAAATAACGTGTTTCTATAGCGTTCCACGCAATTCCTGTTCTCTCTCAATTGACTCAAAAAGTGCTTTAAAGTTACCCGCACCAAAACCTTTAGCTCCCATTCTTTGAATGATCTCAAAAAACAAAGTTGGTCGATCTTGGACTGGTTTGGTGAAAATTTGTAATAAATAGCCTTCTTCATCAGCATCAACCATGATCGCTAATTTTTCGATTTCATTTAAATCCTCTTTCATCATTTTCATGTGATCCCCCAAGCGCTCTGGAATAGCTTGATAATAAGTATGAGGAGGAGCAGATAGGAATTCTATACCTCTAGCTTTTAGTTGAGACACCGTTTTAATAATATCATCTGTTGCTATGGCGATGTGCTGAATTCCAGGTCCACCGTAAAAATCAAGATATTCTTCGATTTGTGATTTCTTCTTTCCTTCTGCAGGTTCGTTAATTGGAAACTTTATTCTTCCGTTACCATTAGACATTACTTTACTCATCAACGCAGAATATTCCGTATTAATTTGTTTGTCATCAAAAGAAAGGAAATTAACAAATCCCATGACATCTTCATAAAACTTTACCCAAGTATTCATTTCATTCCACCCAACATTACCCACCATGTGGTCAATATATTTTAATCCTGTTGGCTCTGGGTTGTAATCTGACTTCCATTCTTTGTAACCAGGCAAGAAGATACCTTTATAATTCTTACGTTCTACGAAAATATGAACCGTTTCTCCGTAAGTATAAATCCCTGAACGAACAACTTCTCCAAATTCATCTTTCTCTACAGTTGGCTCCATAAAAGAACGAGCTCCACGCTTCATTGTCTCTTCATAAGCACTTGTAGCATCTTCAACCCACAAAGCAGCAACTTTTACTCCGTCACCATGTTTTCTTAAATGGTCATTTATTGGAGAGTTTTCATTTAAAGGCGTTGTCAAAACGATACGAATTTTATCTTGTTTTAACACATAAGAAGTTCTGTCTTTTACTCCTGTTTCTAATCCAGCATAAGCTAATGATTGGTAACCAAAAGCAGTTTTGTAATAATGTACTGATTGTTTCGCATTTCCTACATAAAACTCTACGTAATCTGTTCCTAATAGTGGAAGAAAATCTTGAGCTCCTTCAAATATTTTCTCTAGTCCGTATTCTACTGATTTTAATTCTTTTGACATATTTTCTTTTAATTAGATAATTGGTCAATTAGAAAATTAGATGATACTCACATATACCAATTTTCTAATTATTCAATTTTGTTGTTGCTATTATTTTATTTAATATTCGTATAATTTCTGATAAATCCTTCAAAAGCATTTCACAATCAGGATAAGCTTTATGAGCATGGCATAAAAACAACCAATATTCTGTTTCGTCCGCCTCTTTAATCGCTATTTTTAACTTATGTATAAAATCAGCTTTGCTTTCGGCATTTTGCGATTCTTTTGAATTCGCCCCTATTGAAGTTCCACTTTTAAGTAATTGATTAGCAATTACAAACTTCTTTGTTTCTTGTAATGCTTCTGTGTAATCAATTATTCTCAAAGCGAAATCAAATGTTTTAACCAGAAGGGCATTACCTTTATATTTTTCGTTGAAAGTCATGTTTTTAAGATAGATAATTAGTCAATACCGATAGTTAGTCAATTATTATAAACAGAATATTTAGTACACTCGATTATTAATTATCTAATTTTCACGTTACCTAATTATCTAATTTTTCTTATTCTACCCAAGATTTGTAATACTGTCCATCATCTATTCCCATGGCTTCTTCAGTAACCATCAAGGGTCTAAAAGTATCTACCATTACCGCTAATTCTTGTGTTTCTTTATGCCCAATACTACGTTCCATTGCTCCAGGCGCTGGTCCGTGAGGTATTCCTTTTGGATGCAATGTTATATGACCTTGTTCGATATTATTACGAGACATAAAATCGCCATCTACATAATAAAGAACCTCGTCACTATCAATATTACTATGATTGTAAGGTGCCGGAATTGATTTAGGATGATAATCGTACAACCTTGGCACGAAGGAACAAACGACGAAAGTCGAAGTTTCGAAAGTTTGATGAACTGGTGGTGGTTGGTGAACTCTTCCTGTTATAGGTTCAAAATTATGAATACTAAAACCGTAAGGAAAATTATAACCATCCCATCCTATCACGTCAAAAGGGTGTGTTGCATAAACCACCTCATGCATCATGCCCTCTTTCTTTATTTTGATCAGAAAATCTCCTTTTTCATCATGTGTTTCTAGTTCTGTTGGCAAAATAAAATCACGTTCACAAAAAGGGGAATGTTCTAAATGCTGACCTGATTCATTTTTATAGCGTTTTGGTGTATAAAAAGGAGCGAAAGATTCGACATAAAAAAGTCGATTTTCTTCGGTTTCAAAATCAATTTGATAAATCATACCTCGAGGAATAATTAGATAATCACCATATTCAAAAGGAATATTTCCCATCATGGTACGTAATTTTCCTTTTCCCTTATGAATGAAAATCATTTCATCAGCATCGGCATTTTTATAGAAATAATCACGCAATGATTTTCTTGGAGCTGCTAATCCTATGGTACAATCTTTATTAAGCAACATAGCCTTTCGACTGTCTAAAAAATCGTCTTCAGGTTTTAGTTCAAAACCTTTTAATAATAAAGATTTTATGTTTTTTCCGATAGCAATTTTGGGTTCTACAGAATACGATTTTACAATCTCTTTAATTTGAGTGGGTCTGTGCACATGATACAACAAAGAAGCATGTCCGTTAAAACCCTCTGTTCCAAAAAGCTGCTCGTAATATAGACCACCATTTGGTTTTTCAAATTGCGTGTGTCTTTTTTGGGGAAAGCTCCCCAATTTGTGGTATATAGGCATGATTATTTGAGATTAGAAAATTTATCAATTCTTAAATTCGATCAATTAATAAGGAGACATGAGCAAGAATAGTGTACGTACAAAATTTTAGAATTCTCTAATGTGCCTTCTTATTTAAATAAAATATTATTCAGGATTTCTTTTGATAAGAAATTGCAGATATCCCAATAAACCGTTCCAAGTTGTTTTCATAATAACAAATATCGGAATTTTTTTTATTATAAATTAAATTTAAAATATAAACCCAATACTAAACCACGTAAAACCTTTGGGAAGTTCAGGAGACCAAGAGTACTTGATCTCTATAGGACCAATTACGGTTTCTAAACCATAACCCACAGCATATCCTGAATATTTAGGAAAAGAAACCCATTCTACCGATTCAAAAATTCGATTTCCAGCGTTTGCATAATTGGCAGAAAAATTGACATGATTTTTTTTATAAAATTCATAATCTAATGTAACCGTAGATTTGATATAACTATTAGCCACTATACTTAAATAATCATAACCATAAAGGTATTTAAACCCATTTAGAGGATTGTAACCATAGCCTCCTAATATAAAATTAAAGTAAGGAACACTTTCTTGTCCAAAGGAAAAACCTGCATCAGTTTGAAATTTTACAGTTGCATGATCAAATACCGTTGCAACCACACCAAAATCACCTTTGGCTATTGAAAAAGGTTGAAAGTTACCCGCATAATCGGACGAAATTAAATACGATTGTAGGTCTCCCGAAAAATACCATCCTTTTTTTGGAAAATATTTATTGTCAAATGAATCAAACTTCATGTAAGCAAAAAGACTTAGATAACTACTTTTATCAATTGTAGGATTTACATCGGCTAAGGTTTCTGATTTTATTTTTAAAAACTTAAGTTCTGCTCCACCTCCCACTAAAAACTTTTGCACAAACAAAGATTGAAAATACAATTGATTGGTTAAATCTGAAAAATCAACGTTAATAGAATTTAAAAGAGGAGATGCTGCTGCAATAGTACTAATTTCTTTGCCTATGTTTCTATTAAATTGATTGTAATGAGACTTAAAACCAATGCTTAAATTAAAACCATTTTCGATATAATAATCTAGATTATAGCGAAAATTATCTCCCAGAATAATATCTAATGACGCTATATCATTTTTTAGAAGTGCTTTTTTACGAGTCAAATTTACTAAAACACCACTTTTGAATAAATTATCATAATGAAGTCCAAATTTCAGATACGTTTTTGTGGGGTTTTCTTTCAAACTAAGGTTTAAATCAACTCCTTCCTTATTCGGTTCAAATGAATACGAGATCGAACTAAAGTTTTGTGTTGCATTGATGTTATTGATTCCTTTTAGCAAATCATTATAACTGATATTTGTTCTGGGCTTAAAACGCAATTTTCCGCTGATGTACTCTTTTGTATAATCTTCTAAACGATTGGTGTTAATCGCTCTAATTTGCAAACTATCCGAACGGAGAATTAATCTTGGTTTTTTGTACGGATTGGATTCATCTGTCAATTGCCTCAACTGTTCAAAAACTCCAAAAGCAGCCTCTTCTCCTTTGGTAATAATTTCTTTTCCTTTATCAAAAGAAATAACGCCATATTGTGTAATGTCTGGTTTTATATAAACATCTGTATCTGCTACATTTTTCTTCATTCGTTCTATGGATTGAAGATTAGTAATCTGAACCAAAATTTTGGTAGCATCTTTTAGCTGATGTCTGTCTAATAAATCGTTTTGCACATCTACACCTATGATAATATCTGCGCCCAATTTACGAATCTCCTCAATAGGATAATTGTTAACAACTCCACCATCTACTAAAATTTGCCCATCAATTTCTACGGGAGAAAATAACGAAGGAAATGCAGAACTTGCAATCATTGCTTGCGCCAAGTTTCCTTTATTCAAAAGCACTTCTTTACCCGTTTCTATGTTGGTACCAATACATAAAAAGGGTGTGGGAAGCTGATTGAAATCCTTAATGTCTCTAACATTTCTGGTAATCCTACTCAATAAATTATAATTGTACATCCCTTTTGACAAAGCTTCGGGAATTCCTATCTTAAATTTGTTAAAAGGCAAAACGAGCGCATACAACTCCTCATTTCTTCTTTCATAGAAATTTTTTGAAGATCTTGGAATAAAATCATTGATCAACTTATTGAAATCGGTTTCTTGAAATATCGAATCGATTTGAGCTGCATTGTATCCGGTGGCATAAAGTCCGCCAATAACCGCACCCATGCTAGTTCCTCCAATATAATCTACTTTTACTCCGGCCTCTTCTAGTACTTTAAGCACTCCAATGTGTGCAAATCCTTTTGCCCCTCCTCCGCTCAAAACCAAACCTATTTTAGGTTTTTTTTGTTCTTGTGCGAATGTAATTTGGGAGAAAATAAAAATAGTAATTAGAGAATATACGAGTTGTTTAGAAATTCTATTTAAGCCCCAGATAGAAGTAAAAAGCCTTGATGCTGAAAAATCTATTTTTTCTTGAAAAAAAAGAGCGCCCCTAGAAGCTCCTTTTTTTGTATTAGAAAAAAAGATTTTTTGCAGAGAGCTTGAAACGAATAGCTGGAAAAGGCTCATAAAGAAAAGAATTAATTATTCTGGTAAAATTCGACAATTTTTTTGGCTTTTGACACACCTATAACGTCAGAAATTTCTTTTTCAGTGGCTAATTTCAATCTTTTAACACTTTTAAAGTGCTGGATCAAAGTCAACATTGTTTTCTCACCAATTCCGGGAATGCTCTCTATAGAAGAGTTCAGGGCCGCTTTACTTCTTTTATCTCGATGATGTGTGATTCCAAAACGGTGCGCTTCGTTTCGCAATTGTTGAATAATCTTTAAGGTTTCAGATCTTTTGTCTAGATATAACGGAATAGAATCCCCTGGATAAAATAGCTCTTCGAGACGTTTTGCAATACCAATTACGGTTATTTTTCCTCGCAAACCCAATTCATCAATACTCTTGAGCGCCGATGACAATTGGCCTTTTCCTCCATCAATAATGATTAAATTAGGTAGAGGTTCGTTTTCGTCGAGCAATCTTTTGTAACGTCTGTAGACTACCTCGGTCATGGAGGCAAAATCATCTGGACCTTCGACTGTTTTTATATTAAAATGACGGTAATCTTTCTTGCTTGGTTTTCCATCTTTGAAAACGACACAAGCGGCTACAGGATTTGTTCCTTGAATATTGGAGTTGTCAAAACATTCTATATGACGTGGTTCTACAGGCAAACGCAAGTCTTTTTGCATTTGCGCCATAATGCGTTTGGTATGACGATCTGGATCTACAATTTGCAATTGTTTGAGTTGTTCGATTCGATAGAATTTAGCATTCCGAATGGATAAATCGAGCACTTGCTTTTTATCTCCTAATTGCGGAACGGTAACTTTTACATTTTCGCCTACTTCAACTGCAAAGGGAACTACAATTTCGCGAGACAATAAATGAAAACGCTCGCGCAGTTCTATAATGGCAAGTTCTAATAGTTCTTCATCGGTTTCATCCAATTTCTTTTTGATTTCCATGGTGTGCGAACGAATAATTGAACCATGAGAGATTTGAAGGAAGTTAACATATGCGGCACTTTCATCAGAAACAATTGAAAAAACATCGATATTGGTGATTTTTGGATTTACAATAGTTGATCTGGATTGGTAATTTTCGAGAATTTCGATTTTCTCTTTGATTTTCTGCGCTTCCTCAAAGTGCATATCAGCGGCAAGATTTGTCATAACGCGCTTAAAATCTTTCATGCTTTCCTTGAAATTCCCTTTCAAAATCTCCCGAATAGCATCTACTTGTTTTTGGTAATTTTCTAAGGTCTCGTGGCCTTCACATGGTCCCATGCAATTACCAATATGATATTCGAGACAAACTTTAAATTTGCCGCTTTCGATATTGCTTTTACTTAAATCATAATTGCAAGTTCGCAACGGATACAACTCTTTAATCAATTCTAAAATAGTGCTTACGGTTTTGAAACTCGTATAAGGTCCAAAATATTCAGAGCCGTCTTTGACCATTCTTCTTGTAGCAAAAATACGGGAGAAAGGTTCTTTTTTGATACACAACCAAGGATAACTTTTGTCATCGCGCAACAAAACATTATAACGCGGTTGTAAGGTTTTAATTAAATTATTTTCTAATAAAAGCGCATCGGTTTCTGTAGGAACGACAATGTGTTTTATGGTAACAATTTTCTTTACCAGTACATTCGTTTTGGCCGTATCATGAATTTTATTGAAATAGGAAGAAACTCTTTTTTTTAAATTTTTGGCTTTGCCAACATACAAAATTTTACCATCCTTATCATAATATTGATATACGCCGGGATTGTCTGGCAAAGTCTGGATTTGAAGGGCTAAATTTGCTGGATTCATCTAACAAAGTTAATCTCTAAAATTACAAAATACAAACTAAAATCTTGATAAATAATGAGGACAAAAATTTTACACGAATTTTAGTTCCTAATTGGTTATTATAGTTATTTTTAGCTTTTCAAGAACTTATGATGAAAATTAACACGACTCCTATCACTCTTTTTGGTGAAACGATTAATCCCGGAGAAAGCAAGACGATCAATGTAGAAATTGCCCGTTTGCACAATACTACCAAACTGAACATGCCTATTATTGTTCGTCGCTCCAAGTTTGACGGACCTATTGTCCTTTTCTCGGCGGGCATTCATGGCGATGAAATAAACGGTGTTGAGATTGTAAGACAACTCATTAGCAAAAAAATTAACAAACCTAAAAGAGGAACCGTCATTTGCATCCCTATAATTAATGTTTATGGTTTTATTAATAAATCAAGAGAATTTCCTGATGGGCGAGATTTAAACCGAGTGTTCCCTGGAAGCAAAGCGGGATCATTAGCGAGTCGATTTGCCTTTCATATTCTGGCTCAAATCATGCCATTGGTAAACTACGCCGTCGATTTTCATGCCGGAGGAGCCAGCCGATTTAATGCACCACAAATTAGAATCGCTCATAATAATGAAGATTTAAAAATTCTAGCTGACGTTTTTAATGCTCCTTTTACCTTATATTCTAGAAACATTATTGGTTCTTTTAGAAACGCAAGCGAAAGAATGGATGTAAAAATGCTACTGTTTGAAGGTGGGAAATCTCTAGATATTAATACCTCTATTGCAGAGGAAGGTGTAAATGGAGCCAAAAGATTATTATCACATTTAGACATGTTAGATCCTAAACATACTGTTCCAAAACAATTATCCGATACTATTTACATCGAAAAGTCGGGTTGGTTACGAGCCAAATGTTCTGGTTTATTACACGATAATAATACGGTAGGATCATTTGTGAAAAAAGGAACTATTCTCGCTATTATAACTGATCCTTATGGTAAATTTGAACGAAAAGTAAAAGCACCCAACGACGGATATGTTATCAATGCTAATCATTCGCCAATTGTTTATGAAGGAGATGCGATTTATCATTTATCGAATGTTTTTGATGCTGAAGAAGGAGAATAAAAATTATTAAAATGAAAAAAACAGAATTAAGAATAAAATACAAAGCCTTACGAAAACAGCTTTCCGAAAATGAAACAGAGGAAATGAGTTTGGCTGTTGCCAATAAATTACTGACACTTCCCATTTGGGAGAAAACCTATTTTCATATTTTTTTACCAATAACAGAACATCATGAACTGAATACCGAATTTATTCTGCATTTACTTTCTGGAAAAGACAAGGAAATTATAATATCTAAAAGTAATTTTGAGACTAGAAATATGTCCCACTTTCTGTTGACTGATAATACAAAAATTAAAAAAAATGAATACAACATTCCAGAACCTGTTGACGGTATTGAAGTTCCATCACATAAAATAGAAGTGGTTTTTGTACCACTTTTAGCCTTTGACAAGAAAGGACATCGAGTAGGCTACGGAAAAGGATTTTATGACAAATTTCTATCAGAATGTAAACCCGAAACAATTAAAATTGGACTATCCTACTTTGAGGCTGAAGATTTAATTAAAGATGTTTTTGAGGATGATGTACCTTTGGATTATTGTGTGACGCCAGATAAGATTTATGAGTTTTAATAAATTTTTCAGCAATTTGAATACGGAAAAAAATTAAATAAAAAAGGAGCCCGATGTAACATCGAGCTCCTTTTATTTTAGATTAAATTAATGTTATTTAGGATCTAATATCTTCTCAATTCTCTTGATACAGTCTAGGTAATGGAGTTTTGTTTCTGCATTAGCAGCTCCACTTTTCGCCACTACTAATGTTGCTTTCAAAGCATTTAATTGCCCTCTCACTAAACCTCTTATATCCGATTGAGAAACATTGTAGTATTCTCTTGATGTTCCTACTTTTATTTCCTCATTCATTAAAAAAGCCATTCTTTCAATGTAAGCACGTTGCAAGTTTCTACGATAGATAGTAACATTGGAGGCAGCAGTAGCTTCTTTCCAGATTCCTTTTCGCATATCCTGAAGCATATCAGAAGCTGTATAATTATTAGCTCCTAATATTTCAGCATCCATAAGTCTTCCTATGCGATCAAAACTCAAAATAGTATTCAAATGTCTTACTTGTAAACTTCTGAAACGTTCTGTATATCCCGAATAATTAATGTTTTTTAATGTTGAAATATTCACTAACCAAGTTGGAGAAGCAAAAGCATTCGTTTGCAACCATTGCATGGCTTCTTGCTGTTTTACTTTTGGTACAACATCATAAATACTTCCTTGTTGGTTGGGTTTTTTAGTGTTTTCATACACACCACCCACATTCGTCACAACATGACCTACATATCTACCCCAAACATCCAGCATTTCTTTGTAAAGTTCTTCTAAATCCTCATAATTATTGGTAACATCACTTGTCCATTTTGACAAATTCGAAGCCACATATTCCAAATTTTTGAGTCCATAAGTACTCGCTTTCATCGAATTATTCCCAATATCTTCCGTTTGTGAGGTTGGGTCAAAAGAACTACTTTGTTTACCAAACTTATAGTTTAAATCTCCCGCTTTTTCTAAAATCCATTTGTCTAATGTAGGTACTTCTGATTCTGGACTAGTCGCATTTGGAATCACTCGATATCCCCAATTTAAAGCATAGTGATCATAAGGCCCCATTTGGCGAATGAAACGAACTCCTTTATCGCCAGGCTGAGCAATATAATTAAAACGAGCATAATCCATTAAACTTGCTGCAATTCCGTATTTCTGTGTGAAATCGGCATTTCTATAACTTTCTACATCATAAGCGCTACTCGCTCCCATATTATGCGGAAAACCGAGAGCATGACCTACTTCGTGCGCAATGACAAAACGCATCATTTCGCCCATTTCTTCATCAGAAGTATTTAAAGTTCTGGCAGAAGGATTCGCCGCTCCAGTCTCTAACAAATACCTGTTCCTGTACGAACGCAAATGATTGTGATACCAAATAACGTCGCTCTCAATAATTTCACCTGTTCTAGGATCAGAAACACTTGGTCCAACGGCGTTTCGAGTAGTACTAGCTACATAACGAATTACAGAATAACGAATATCTTCTGGACTAAAATCAGGATCTTCTTCTTTAGTTGGCGGATCTTTGGCAATGATTGCGTTTTTAAAACCTGCCGTTTCAAATGGTTTTTGCCATTCTTCAATTCCTTGCTTAATGTATTTGCGAAGCTTTTCTGGTGTTGCTGGATCTAAATAATAAACGATTGGTTTTATGGGCTCTACCAATTCTCCTCTAGCATACGCTTCTGGATCTTTGGGTTCTAATCGCCAACGACGAATAAAGGTTTTACTATCCGATTTTAACTCATTACTTCCGTAGTCTATTTGATCCATTGTAAACCAACCTACTCTAGGATCTGCTAATCTAGGAGTCATAGGAACTTCAGGCAACAAAATCATCGATTGGTTCATTTGTATACTAATCGTTTCGGCATCCTTCATTACTGGCGGATTTGAAGCATTATAAGTAAAATCTTGAACCACTTCAATATTCATGGGAAAACTTTTCATTGCCGTAATAAAACTTCGGGAATCATCCAATCCTTTCACTTTATAAGTTTCTCTCATTGCAGCAGACAAACCGCTTATTGCTTTTACATCTGTGCTATAAAACTTAGTAACATCAATAACCGTATTTTCAGTATCGGTACTAAAAGCTACAATATCAAAGGCAAATAAAACAGTTTCATAATTGTTATTCTTAACCGAGAGACTGATTGGCAAACTAGGATCAGCCACGGCGGTGTACGATTTAACTTTTAAGATAACCTTATCTTGAAAACGTTGCCAAACCACTAATTGCTCATTCGTTTCAGAACCAGCATTAACATAACCGCCGCCCAAATCAGAAGGCAGTTTTGAAATACGACTTACTAAAAGCATGTCTTTTTCTAGGAGTTTATTGGGAATTTCAAAATAATATTTCTTATCTACTTTGTGGACAGTGAAAAGCCCATCATCTGACTTTGCGTCTTTAGTGATCACTTTTCCATATTCCTTAATGGTTGTTTCTGGTTTTTTTTCAGGTACTGGTACATTAGTTTGTGCTAACTTCTCCTTTTCCTTTCTTGATTGAGCAAATTGAGTAGTGGGTATTAACAAAACTGAAGTAACAGCGGTCAAAATAAAAAACTTTTTCATTTATTATTTTTTAATGGTTATAGTTTTCCAAAAATAAATTTTAGCGTTAGAACATTTACAAATCCATAAAAAATTAACTTATGATTAACAAACGTAGCATCTTATTTAATAAACCACAATTTTCATTTAGAGTATAGTAGCTATTACAATAACCAATATCATATTTATCTGGATTGCAAAAAGAAAAGTGCCGTTCAATTTACTGAAAAGTGTAAATAAAAAAACCATCAAGAATATACTTGATGGTTTTTAATATTAGGAAGAAAATAAATTTAAGGCAATAAATCCAATACCAAAGAAGGAAACAATCCTAAAGCTATATTTAAAACAATGGCAACAACTGCAACTGCATAAATAACGAATGGTGTTGCTTTCTTTTCTTCGTTTGGTTCTTTAGTGTACATCGCTAAAATTAGTTTGAAATAATACCCCACACTTATAATTGAATTAACAACGGCAACGATAACTAAAACTAAATACCCAGACTCGATTGTTTGACTAAATAACACCAGTTTAGCAAAGAATCCTGCGAATATTGGAATACCAGCCATAGAAAGTAAAGATGCCGTTAAAACAGCTGCTAACAAAGGATTGTTTTTTCCTAATCCATGAAAATTAACAATGTCTTCATTGTCTCTGTTTTTACAAACATATATAATCACACTAAAAGCAGCTATACCAGCAAGTGCATAAGCCGAAGCATAGTATAATAAACTTCCCGCAGAAGTAGACAAACTTAGTAAGGTCATCAACATAAAACCAGCATGCGAAATACCAGAAAAGGCAAGCATTCTTTTTACATTATTTTGACGCAATGCCATAATATTTCCTATTGTCATCGAAGCCATAGAAATAACAACTACAACAATTTTGAAAGACTCAGAAATATCAGCATTCATAACAGAAAGCAATTTGTACAATGTTGCCATAGCGACTACTTTTGCCAAAGTACTCATTAAAGCAGTAGTCATCGTTGGAGAACCTTCATAAACATCCGGAGCCCAGAAATGAAAAGGTACAGCTGCAATCTTAAATAGCATTCCAATTGTAACTAAAACAATTCCGATAGGAAACCAAATTGGTAATTCTGCAGATTGCGACATCGCACTGATATCACTTACGTCAAAACTTCCCATAGCACCATAAATCATACAGATCCCAAAAAGAATAATACCAGAGGCAAAAGATCCCATTAAGAAATATTTCATTCCAGCTTCGTTACTTTTTAAATTTAAACGGTCACTTGCTGCAAGAACATAAAGTGCAATTGATAAAACTTCTATTCCTAAAAAGAACATTGCTAAGTTTCCAAATGAAACCATAGCTACTGAACCAGCAAGTAAAAATATTTTTATTGCAATATAATCCGAAATCTTTGATTGGTGTTTTTCATAAAAGTTATGACTTAAACCCACTAAGAAAATAGTAAGTACGATAAACAAAGACGAAAATGTTGTAGAAAACTTACTTACAACAATCATATTGTTATAATAACTTTCTGTTGAATTATATTCGGAAATTGTTAAGCCTAGAACGGCTAACAATCCAACGATTGTTATGGGCACTATGGCTTTTGTAAAATTAAAAATTTCAAATAAAAGGCATAAAACACCTAATCCTATTATAGCTATTAATGTATTCATTTTTTATCTGACTAGTTGATTCTATTAATTTGATTTAAAATTTCTTCAAGACTTGGTGTGATCAAATCTAATATTGGTTTTGGAAACATACCGAAAAACAACAAAACGGCAATTATTACTACCAATGTTATCCCTTCATTAATCGTTACATCTGCAAAAACTTTGGAATTCGTTTCCCCCAACATAGCATGTTGAAACATTCGCAGCATATAATAAGCTCCCAAAATAATGGTAGTTCCTCCTAAAACAGCATACCAAATATTGATTTGAGATAAACTATATAAAACAGTGAACTCACCAACAAAGTTAAAAGTAGCTGGCAATGAAATAGAGGCCATTACTAAAATTAAAAACATTGAGGTAAATCTTGGTGTCTGTGAACGAATACCACCCATTTCAGCAATTACTCTAGTTTCATATCTACGGAAAATAATTTCAGCAACATAAAACAAACCAACAACTACAAAACCGTGCGCAATCATTTGCAGAACAGCCCCACGCAATCCATCAAGAGTAAGTGTATAAGTCCCGGCAGCAATCAACCCAACGTGAGCTAGAGAGGAATAGGCTAGTAATTTTTTTAAATCTCTTTGTCTTAATGCTACTATAGAACCGTAAATAACTCCTGCTAATCCGATGGCAATAAAAATATACTTGTATTCATGCGCTGCTACTGGAGCTAAAGGCAATTGCCAACGAATGATACTGTACAATCCCATTTTAAGCATAATCCCAGACAAAAGCATAGTTCCAACTGTTGGTGCTTTTTGATACACATTAGCTTGCCAAGTATGAAAGGGAATCAAAGGAATTTTAATTGCATACGCTAAAAAGAAAGCTAAAAAGATCCATAATTGTTCAGTAGCAGATAAGTTTACTTTATATAAATCTTCAATTAAGAAGCTTCCTGCTTTTTGATATAAATAAACAAAAGCAACCAACATAAATAAAGAACCTGCAAGAGTGTAAATAAAGAATTTTACAACTGCTTTCCTACGTTCTTCTACATCTCCATTACCCCAAACTAAAGCAATGAAATAAATAGGAATAAGAGATAACTCCCAGAATATATAATACAACAAACCATCACTTGCTAAAAAAGTTCCCACCATGGCAAAAGACATGAATAGGATTAACGCATAAAATGATTTTGCATTTTTATATTCATTACCAAAAGAAGAAAAAGTAATAATTGCGGTTAAAATAGTGGTTAACAAAACCATTGCTAAGGAAAGTCCATCAGCTTTTAAAGCAAAAGAAACATTCGGTTTAGAGATCCATTGAGAGATGAAACTAATATTTTCACCTAAATTAAAATGGTTTAATAATACAATTGAGCAACCTGCAGCAGCCAATCCAAAGAACAACGCTACTTTAGAAGCTAGTTTATCGCCTGAGAGAAATGTCACTAAGGCACCGACAAAAAGTATAATTAATATTAGAGATACATTCATAGTATATATTATTGAGCTAAAAATAAATAGGAAACAATGGCACAAAGCCCAATTACAAAGGCAAAAAGATACAGACCAATACTTCCGGTTTGTAGTTTCTTCCCTTGATAACTTATTTCGTTAGTAACTTTTCCAAATCCAAAAACTAAAGCAGATAAACTTGTTTCTACCGTGTCTCTAAAGAAAACCGATAAAACATTTATTGGCTTAACAATAATGGCATCGTAAATTTCGTCAATATAATACTTATTGTAAAGCACTTTAGAAAAACCAGTTATTGCAGCATCAGTTGATGGCACACTATTTTGTTTAATATATTTTGCATAAGCTAAACCTATACCTACTATACCACCAATAACTGCGATAGCCATTAACATATATTCCGTATTTCCTAAATGGTGTTCAGCATTAGCTAATTTTGGCAAAATAGGAATTAAATATTCATTCAACCAACTATTTCCAGGTAAACTAATCAAACCACCTACAGTTGCAAAAATTGCTAAAACAATTAAAGGAATAGTGATTAAAGACGGACTTTCATGCAAATGATGTTTTTGCTCTACTGTACCTCTAAATTCTTTGAAGAAAGTTAAAAACATTAATCTGAACATATAGAAAGCAGTCATGATAGAGGCTACCGAACCAATAACCCAAAGAGGAATATTATGATGGAAAGCCACTAATAAAATTTCATCTTTAGAGAAAAAACCTGAAAATAATGGAACTCCAGAAATAGCTAAAGAAGCAATTAACATCGTCACGAAAGTAATAGGCATCGCTTTTTTCAAACCACCCATATTACGCATATCTTGTTCTCCTCCTAAAGCGTGAATTACAGAACCAGAACCCAAGAACAAACAAGCTTTAAAGAAAGCGTGTGTGATTACGTGAAAAACAGCCACTTCATAAGCACCTAAACCTAAAGCCAAGAACATCAATCCTAATTGAGAAACCGTAGAATAAGCTAAAACTTTTTTGATATCATTTTGAACAAGTCCTATAGTTGCAGCAAATAATGCAGTAACTGCACCAACTACAGCAATTATGGCTTGAACATCTGGAGTAATATCAAATAAGAAATTCATTCTAGTAATCATAAAGATACCAGCGGTTACCATTGTCGCAGCATGTATTAATGCTGAAACTGGTGTTGGACCAGCCATTGCATCAGGCAACCAAGTGTACAATGGTATTTGAGCTGATTTACCACAAGCTCCAATAAATAAAGCAAAAGCCGCAACAGAAATCATGGTCACTTTATCTTCTAAACCTCCCGTAAGAAAGATTGTTTTTAATGCGGTAAAATCTAACGTATTAAACAACATACCCACAATAAAAATACCAACCAACAATCCTAAATCTCCAATTCTGTTCATGATAAAAGCTTTCTTAGCCGCATCATTAAAGTCTTGGTTTTTATACCAAAACCCAATCAATAAGTAAGAACAAAGACCTACACCTTCCCAACCAATGAACATTACTAATAAGTTGCTTCCAATTACAAGGGTAATCATGAAGAAAACAAACAGATTTAAATAGGCAAAAAAACTATGCACCTTTTCATCATCGTGCATGTAACTGATCGAATATAAATGTATCAAAGATCCTATTCCTGTAACAAATAGCAACCATAAAACAGATAACTGGTCTAATAAAAAACCAAAATCAACTTTAAAATTACTGATTTGAATCCAATCAAATAATTGAATTTGGATCGCTTGCTTAGAAGCTGATATTTGACTGAAAAAATAAAGTGTTACCGCAAAAGAAACCGAAACAGCAAGTGTACCAATTATTCCAGATACCGTTTTTCCTAAACTTTTACCGAAGAAAACATTAATTAAAAACCCTAAAAAAGGAGCTAATAATAAGAGTAAAGCTAAATTCGTATTCATTATAGTTTATCCTTTTAAGTTTTTTAAATTATCAATTGTAATAGAACCTAAGTTTCTAAAAATAGAAACTAGAATAGCCAATCCCACCGCAACTTCTGCTGCTGCAACCGCCATAGAGAAGAAAACAAAAACTTGTCCCTCAGCATCTTGATGGTAGGTAGAAAAAGCGACGAACAAAAGATTCACTGCGTTCAACATAATTTCAATTGACATAAATACGATAATGGCATTTCGTCTATATAAAACTCCAAACACACCAATACTAAAAAGTATGACACTTAGGAAAATATAGTTTTCAATACCTATTTGATTTAAAATATTGTTCATATTACTTTTCTATTTTTTCTTTTTTAGACAATAACACAGCACCAATCATCGCAACTAAAAGTAAAATAGAAGCAAATTCAAAAGGAACCATATATTCATTCAACAGTATTTTTCCTAATACTTTAATAGATTGATAATCTTCACCAGTAGCAGTATATTCACCAACAATAGGTTTAGAATTAATAAAAATAGCTATCAAAACCAAGCATATCAAACAAAATGAAACAATCGCACCTAATCTTGTAATTCTAGGTTTGTGCACTTCTTTTTGCTCATTTAAATTCATTAACATTATCGTGAATAAAAACAAAATCATTATCGCACCGGAGTAAACAATAATGTGAACAATTGCTAAAAATTGAGCATTCAGCAATAAATAATGACCTGCAATAGAGAAAAAACAAATTACTAAATAGATAGCACTATGTATTGGATTTCTACTATAAATGGTCAGGAAAGCTGTTAATAATGTTATAAATGCTAAAATGCAGAATATAATTTGAACGGCAGTTGCATTCGCAAAATCGGGTATATGAATCATTACTTAACGTTTTTTAATTGAGCATTTTTCATTGCAATATCTAATGGCATGACCAATTTATCTTTTCCATAAATAAAATCTTCTCTTTCATAACTAGAAGGAACTAGTACTTTAGAAGTAGTCAAATAAATAGCATCTTTTGGACAAGCTTCTTCACACAAACCACAAAAGATACAACGCAACATGTTTATTTCATAAATCTCTGCATATTTTTCTTCTCTGTACAAATGTTTTTCATCAGCGCGACGTTCAGCTGCCTTCATGGTGATCGCTTCTGCAGGACATGATAAAGCACATAATCCACAAGCTGTACAATTCTCACGACCTTGCTCATCTCTCTTTAATTGATGTTGTCCGCGATAAACAGGGCTCATAGTTCGCACTTGCTCTGGGTACTGAATCGTTACTTTTCTTCTGAATAAATGCTGAATTGTAATTATCAAGCCTTTGACAATTGCAATAAGATACATTCTCTCCCAAAAATTCATCTCCTTGTTAGAGACTAGTTTTTTTCTTCCCGATAAGGATATACTTTCTATTGACATTTTTTATTTTTATTTGAAGCTTATTCCTGCTATTCGTTGCAATCTTTTTATTCGCTCCGCGAAAAAAAAGGATTTTCACTACTATCAGGGCTAGGGCTTTTCGGTACTACTTAAAATCCTAAATATGCAAAAATTTCTGCTCTCAAAATTACAACTCCAACTATCATAATATTAATGATAGACAACGGAATTAATATTCTCCAACCCAAATGCATTAGCTGATCGTATCTGAATCTTGGAATAGTCCAACGAACCCACATAAAGAAAAATATAAATCCGCATAATTTGATAAACAAAGCACCAAATCCTAAAACATTGGCAATATTTACACCCCAATTTTCAACTGCCCAACTCATTCCGGGATAATTATATCCTCCAAAAAATAAAACAGCTAAAATAGTGGATGAGATAAACATATTAGCATATTCAGCAAATAAATAAAATCCCATTTTCATAGAAGAATATTCTGTATGATACCCACCAATTAATTCACTTTCGCATTCCGCTAAGTCAAAAGGAGTTCTATTTGCCTCAGCAAAAGCACATATTAAAAAGATCACAAAAGACAATGGTTGATAAAAAACATTCCAATTCATCCCAGCTTGTTGTGCCGAAATTTCTCTTAAACTTAAGGTTCCTGTCATCATCAATAAAGCAATCATCGAAAGTCCCATAGCAACTTCATAAGAAACCATTTGAGATGCAGCACGAACTGCACCCATCAATGAGAACTTATTATTAGAAGCCCAACCTCCAATCATTATACCATATACTCCTACAGATACTACTCCGAAAAAATACAACAAACCAATATTCAAATCCGTAGCTTGTAATAAAATATCTCTTCCAAACAAATGCAATTTATCTCCCCATGGAATAACAGCACTGGTCATCAAAGCGGTACTCATAGCAATTGCTGGACCTACAAAAAACAAAAATCTGTTAGGTGTATTAGGTTCAAATTCTTCTTTTGAGAATAATTTTAAACCATCAGCAAGTGGCTGAAACAATCCAAAAGGGCCGGCTCTATTAGGACCAACACGATCCTGAAGCCAAGCAGCAACCTTACGTTCTGCCCATGTAGAATACATCGCCATTAACATTGTTAAAGCAAAAACCGCAACAATTATGACACTTTTTTCTATAATAATAGTACTATCCATTATTGCCTAAACTTTTCTGATTAATAATATCCTCTTCAGTCAATGGAATTTCGGCCATACTTATTTTTTTACGGTCTTCTTCTCTACCTAGTAATATATTTTCTTCAGTAGCAATCTCAACTTTCTCTAACTTTCTAGTATAGTTATTTTGATTGATAACCGAATCTTTTTCAAATTCTCTTGGTCCTTCTATAGTCCAATCTGCAACATCTTTATGATCAAAACGGCAACCGTTACAAATAAATTCTTCTACTTCATGAAACTCATCTTTTCTACCCGTTACACGTTGTATTTCGTCACCAAACATCCAAACAGTAGTTTTTCCACAACATTTATCACAATCTCTGTGTGCGTTATAAGGTTTGTTGAACCAAACTCTAGATTTGAATCTAAAGGTTTTATCGGTCAACGCTCCTACCGGACACACATCAATCATGTTTCCAGAAAACTCATTGTCAATTGCTTTTGAAATACAAGTTGAAATATTAGAATGATCTCCTCTATCCATAACTCCGTGTACACGATCATCAGTCAGTTGATCTGCAACCATTACACAACGATAACAAAGAATACAACGATTCATGTGCAGTTGAATATTTTCACCAATATTTTCTGGTTCAAATGTTCTTTTTTCTTCTATGAAACGGCTTTCTGATTTCCCGTGTTCGAAGCTTAAATTTTGCAAATCACATTCACCAGCTTGGTCGCATACAGGACAATCTAATGGGTGATTTATTAATAAAAACTCTGTTACTGATTTTCTAGCTTCTTGAACTCTTTCAGAAGATTTGCTATTTACTTCCATACCGTCCATACAACCGGTAACACAAGAGGCCATTAATTTTGGCATTGGTCTTGGATCAGCTTCGCTTCCTTTAGCAACTTCTACCAAACAACAACGGCATTTACCACCGCTCCCTTTTAGTTTAGAATAATAGCACATTGCGGGCGGAACTACTTCTCCACCTATCATACGTGCCGCTTGCAGGATTGTTGTTCCTGGTTCTACTTCTATCGACTGTCCGTCTATTGTTACTTTCATTTATCTTTTTGTTTTTTTAGTTTAAGATTTAAATATTTATCTTCTAGGATAAAACCAAAAATCTTAAAACTTGAAACTAATTTAAACTGTTTGAATACCCATTAAATGCTTAACCGTAGAAAAAGGTTCCGCAACAAAGTGATCTCTATTTTTTATCTTTTCTGGGAAACGAATGTGATATTCGAACTCCTCTCTAAAATGACGAATCGCTGCCGCTACTGGCCAAGCCGCTGCATCACCTAAAGGACAAATTGTATTTCCTTCAATTTTACTTTGAATACTCAAAAGCAATTCGATATCTTCTTCACGTCCGTGACCGTTCTCAATTCTATGCAATACTTTTTCCATCCATCCTGTACCTTCACGGCAAGGAGAACATTGACCACAACTTTCATGGTGGTAAAAACGAGAAAAATTCCATGTATTACGCACAATGCAAGCAGTATCGTTGTAAACGATAAAACCTCCTGAACCTAACATAGAACCTGTCGCAAAACCTCCGTCACTCAACGACTCATAAGTCATCAAACGATCTTCACCGTTTGCCGTTTTATAAATTAAATTAGCAGGTAACACAGGAACAGAACTTCCTCCTGGCACGAAAGCTTTTAGAGGTCTATCAGAACTCATTCCGCCTAAATATTCATCAGAATTCATGAACTCATAAACACTTAAACCCAATTCAATTTCGTAAACGCCAGGATTTTTAACATGTCCTGAAGCTGAAATTAATTTGGTTCCCGTAGAACGACCAATACCAATTTTTGCATAATCTGCACCTGAATTATTGATAATCCAAGGTACCGTAGCAATAGTTTCTACGTTATTTACAACAGTAGGATTAGCCCAAAGACCCGAAATAGCAGGAAATGGTGGCTTGATACGAGGATTTCCTCTTTTTCCTTCTAATGATTCTATTAAGGCAGTTTCTTCACCACAAATATAGGCTCCAGCTCCACAATGAACATAAAGTTCTAAATCGTATCCTGAGCCTAATATGTTTTTACCCAAGAATCCAGCAGCTTTAGCTTCGTTAATGGCTTTTTCTAGTATTTTATAAACCCACATGTACTCTCCACGAATGTAGATATACGATAGGTTTGCTCCTAATGCATAGCTCGAAGTAATCATACCTTCAATCAATAAATGAGGAATAAATTCCATCAAATAGCGATCCTTGAAAGTTCCCGGCTCAGATTCATCAGCATTACAAACTAAATGTCTTGGTTTTCCTGATTTTTTATCAATAAAACTCCACTTCATTCCAGCAGGAAATCCAGCACCACCACGACCACGTAATCCAGAAGTTTTCACTTCTTCAACCACTTCGTCAGGTGTTAAGGTTTTTAACGCCTTTTCTACCGAAGCATACCCTCCGTTTGCACGGTAAACATCATAGGTTTTTATACCCGGAACGTTTATTTTATCTAATAATATTTTTTGTGACATATTATTTATCGTGTACTATTATTTTATCGTTTTTGCAATCAGCAATTAATTGGTCAATTTTTTCCTCGTTCAAATTCTCTTTATAAAAATCGCCTAACTGCATCATTGGAGCATAACCACATGCTCCTAAACATTGAACACCTACTACTGTAAAATTTCCATCAGCTGTTGTCTCACCAGGATTTACTCCTAGTTTTTCACAGGTGTAATCCATTAAATCCTCTACTCCATTCAAACAACAAGGTGATGTTGTACAGAATTCGAACATATATTTCCCAACTGGTTTTTGATTGTACATCGTATAAAACGAAACTACCTCATAAACCTCAATTGGTTTAATTTGAATAATTTCGGCTACTTTGTTCATTAATTCAATACTCAACCAATTATCGTGTGCATCTTGAACTTCATGCAAAACCGGTAATAAAGCTGATTTTCTTTTATCTTCAGGATAATGACTGATTAATTCATTGATTCGATTCATCAATGTTTCGGTCATATTTATTTCCTGTTTGTAATGTGTTCTTTCCATTTTCTTTTTAAATCTGAATCAAAAATCGTTATTCAACACCCGAGCCTGAAAGGCGAACTGGCGAAGCAATCAAAAATCTTTTAAGCGTCTAATTCTCCTGCTATTACATTCAAACTTGACAAAATAACTATTGCATCAGAAAGCAAAGCACCTTTGATCATTTCAGGATAAGCTTGATAGTATATAAAGCAAGGTCTACGGAAATGTAACCTGTAAGCGGTACGACTTCCATCAGTTACTAAATAAAAACCTAATTCACCATTACCCCCTTCAACAGGATGGTATATTTCAGCAACTGGAACAGGAACTTCGCCCATTACAATTTTGAAGTGATAAATTAAAGATTCCATACTTGTGTACACATCTTCTTTTGGAGGAAGATAATAATCTGGAACGTCAGCATGAAAATCATTTCCTTCTGGCATTTTATCTAATGCTTGACGGATAATACTTAAACTCTCCCAAACTTCTGCGTTACGAACACAAAAACGGTCATAAGTATCACCAGATTTCCCAACAGGAACTATGAAATCAAAATCTTCATAAGAAGAATAAGGTTGAGCTACACGAACATCATAATCAACACCAGAACCACGTAAATTTGGACCCGTAAATCCATAAGCCATTGCTTTTTCAGCACTAATGGCACCCACGTTTACAGTTCTGTCAATAAAAATTCTATTTCTAACAAATAAGTTTTCAAATTCTTGCCAAGCAGCAGGAAATTCTGCTAAAAAAATATCAAGTTTCTTAAATGCTTCTGGCGACCAATCTCTTTCGAAACCACCAATTCTTCCCATATTTGTGGTCAAACGCGCTCCACAAATTTCTTCGTAGATTTCGTAAATCTTTTCTCTAAATTGGAAAACATATAAAAATCCAGTGTACGCACCAGTATCGACACCCAGGATTGAATTACAAATAATATGATCTGCAATTCTTGCTAATTCCATTACAATTACCCTTAAATATTGTGCTCTTTTAGGAACTTCAATATCTAATAATTTTTCTAATGTCATCCACCATCCCATATTATTAATAGGAGAAGAACAATAGTTCATCCTATCGGTAAGAGGTGTTACTTGATAAAAAGGACGATTTTCAGCAATTTTCTCAAACGCTCTGTGAATGTAACCAATAGTTGGTTCAGCCTCAAGAATACGCTCACCATCCATCAACAAAATATTTTGGAAAATTCCGTGTGTTGCTGGGTGAGTTGGCCCCAAATTCAGAATCGAAAGCTCGCTTCCATCCTCATTTTGTTGCTCTTTTATTCTTTTAGCATAACGATGCTCTGGGGGTAATAATAGTTCTGACATTTATTTAATGTGAAAAATTATAATAGTTTGTTTAGTAATTGTCTGTTGTTCTTCCAAAGAAACGGTCATCTTTATCAGTTCTTCCGCTATCTTCCATTGGAAACTCTTTTCGCATCGGAAAAGAAATCATTTCATCCATATTCAAAATACGTTTCAATTGTGGATGTCCAATAAAATGAATACCGTAAAAATCAAATGTTTCTCTTTCCATCCAATTGGAGCTTAAAAAAATATTTGATATCGTGTTAATTTGAGGATTTTCTCCACTAATAAAAGCTTTGATTTTTATACGTTTGTTTTCATACCAGTTGTGCAAATGATATACAACAACAAATTGTCTGTTTACCTCGTTATCTGGATAATGAACACCACACAAATCGGTTAAGAAATGAAAACGAAGTTCTGGATCATTTTTCAAAAAAAGAATTACGGAAGTAATCGTATCTGCTGTTACTTCAAATGAAAAAATATCTTTTTCTTGATTGTAATTAGAAACATTTCCTCCAAATATTTGGTTTAGTTTCTCTTGAATTTGTATCGTTTCTAAAGCCATTATTTATTTAATATTATAAGAAGCCAACAATTGTTGATACTCAGGAGAGCTTCTTCTTCTTACAGATTCGCTTTTTACTAATTCTTGTAATTTCATAACACCATCTACAATTTGTTCTGGTCTTGGAGGACATCCTGAAACATACACATCTACAGGAATTACTTTGTCGATTCCTTGCAAAACAGAATAGGTATCAAAGATTCCGCCTGAACTAGCACAAGCTCCCACAGCAATAACCCATCTTGGCTCTGCCATTTGTTCATATACTTGACGTAAAATTGGAGCCATTTTTTTTGAAATTGTCCCCATTACCATAAGCATATCGGCTTGACGTGGAGAAAAACTCACACGCTCAGAACCAAAACGTGCTAAATCGTAATGCGAAGCCATAGTTGCCATAAATTCGATTCCACAACATGAAGTTGCAAAAGGCAACGGCCATAATGAATTAGCGCGAGCCATACCAACCACATCATTTAGTTTTGTAGCGAAGAAACCTTCACCAACAACACCTTCTGGTGGCTCAACCATATTTACTTTAGAATTGCTCATTATATATTGGATTTCAGATATTAGACATCCGAATTTCATATTCGGAATTAATAATCAAATATTTCTCATTTTAAACACTTACTCAAGAAGTGCTAAATTATTCCCACTCGAGTGCTTTCTTTTTGATTATGTAGAAAAAACCAACCAAAAGCAACATCATAAAAATTATCATTTTTACCATACCTTCCATGCCTAACTCCTTGAAGTTGATTGCCCAAGGATAAAGAAAAATCACTTCGATATCAAACAAAACGAACAAAATAGCAACAAGAAAATATTTTACAGAGAATGGAATTCTAGCATTTCCAACGGATTCAATACCGCATTCGAAATTTTTGTCTTTAATTTCAGAAGAGCGCTTAGGCCCTAACTTCCCTGAAACCAATATAGTACCAACAACAAACCCTACAGCCAAAATAAACTGCATTAAAATTGGGATATAATTTATTTGATCCGATTGCATATTGTATGTTTTTTTGAATAAAAATAAGCAACAAAGATAGGTTTCAACTATTTAAAACACAAGCCAAAAACAAGTATTAGTTAAGGCCAAAATACAATAACCGACTAATTTTTATTGATTATAAATAAGAGGCAATGTTTTCTAATTTAAAAAAAATGAAAATTTAAATTAAACGCAAAAAAAAACGCTTCGAAATAAATCGAAACGTTTTTATGTTTTATCAAAAAATAAATTTTTTGATTAGATAACTGCAACTTTCGCTGCAACTTTCCCTTTTCTTCCTTCTTCTTCTTCGTAGCTTACTCTATCACCTTCGCGCAATTCTTCCGCGTTGATTCCTGATGCATGAACAAAAATGTCTTTTCCTGTTTCTTCGTCTGTAATGAATCCGTAACCTTTAGATTCATTGAAAAATTTAACTGTACCTGTACGCATTGTAATTGTAATAATAATTTATAATGAGGCAAATGTAATATTTAATATAATACGAAATACCATATAGCCTTTTTATTTTGTAAAAATATTGATTTTCAATGCATTCTAACAAATTTTATCGACAAACAACAACTAAACTAATTTGATATGCAATTCTTTTAACTGTGACTCATCAATTTTTGAAGGAGCGTCGATCATTACATCTCTTCCTGAATTATTTTTTGGAAAAGCTATAAAATCACGAATGGTTTCTTGACCACCTAAAATAGCAACCAAACGATCCAATCCGAATGCTAATCCCCCGTGTGGCGGTGCTCCAAACTGAAAAGCATCCATTAAAAATCCGAATTGTGCTTTGGCTTCCTCTTCGGTAAAACCTAAATATTTAAACATTAATTGTTGGGTAGCTTTATCATGGATACGAATAGAACCTCCACCAATTTCGTTTCCATTTAAAACCATATCATAGGCATTAGCACGAACTTTTCCTGGATCCGTTTCTAATAAATGCATATCCTCTGGTTTAGGAGAAGTAAATGGATGATGCATGGCATGATAACGACCACTTTCTTCATCAAACTCTAATAAAGGGAAATCAACAACCCATAATGGTGCAAATTCAGCTGGATTTCTTAAACCCAAACGAGTGGCAACTTCCATACGCAAAGCACTAAGTTGTGTTCTTGTTTTATCAGCTGGACCAGAAAGCACAATAATCATATCGCCAGGTTTAGCTCCTGTTGTTTTTGCCCAATTTGTTAAATCATTTTGATCGTAAAATTTATCTACAGAAGATTTATACGTTCCATCTTCATTACATTTTACATAAACCATTCCCGATGCACCAACTTGCGGACGTTTTACCCAGTCGATTAAAGCGTCAATTTCTTTACGGGTATAACTTCCTGCTCCAGGAACTGCTATACCAACAACCAATTCTGCTGCGTTGAATACCGGAAATTCTTTGTGTTGTGCAAATTCATTCAATTCACCAAATTCCATTCCGAAACGAATGTCTGGCTTATCATTTCCATAGGTTTTCATGGCATGATCGTATGTCATTCTAGGAAACTTATCTACTTCTATTCCTTTTATTTCTTTCAATAAATGACGGGTTAAGCCTTCAAAAATATTTAAAATATCTTCTTGCTCAACGAATGCCATTTCACAATCAATTTGTGTAAACTCAGGCTGTCTGTCTGCTCTTAAATCTTCATCACGAAAACACTTTACGATTTGAAAATATTTATCCATTCCACCTACCATCAATAATTGCTTGAAGGTTTGTGGTGATTGTGGTAAAGCGTAAAATTGCCCTTCATTCATCCTTGATGGAACCACAAAATCCCTTGCTCCTTCTGGAGTAGATTTGATTAAATAAGGAGTTTCAACTTCGCAAAAATCTAAATCTGAAAGATACTTACGCACTTCCATTGCTACTTTATGACGAAAAAGAAGGCTATTTTTTACAGGATTTCTTCTAATATCCAAGTAACGGTATTTCATTCTGATGTCTTCTCCGCCATCCGTTTCATCTTCAATAGTAAAAGGCGGTGTAAGAGAGGCATTAAGAATATTTAATTCAGTTACTAAAATTTCAATATCACCCGTAGTCATATTTTTGTTTTTGGCTTCCCGCTCAATAACAGTTCCTTTTACTTGGATAACGAACTCACGACCCAATGTTTTTGCCAATTCAAAAACCTCTTTATTAGAACGACCTTCGTCAAAAATTAATTGGGTAATTCCATAACGGTCACGCAAATCGACCCAATTCATAAATCCTTTATCACGCGATTTTTGAACCCAACCGGCAAGTGTAACCTCTTGAGATATGTTTTTGGCGGTAAGTTCTCCGCAGGAATGACTTCTATACATGGCTAAAAATTTTTGCAAAAATAGTGTTTTCTTTTAAATTAGTGCCTTTTAAACTATCAATTAAAACCTTCTTGATAAACCACTGAATAATCACAAATATAATTAAGATTACTACTTATAAATACTTTACTATTTATTGCAATATCATTTTAATAATTAAAGGTTTATAGTCTAAGTCAGAACGATTATTCAGCCAATTTAAAAAGAGGGATATCTGTAAATTTTCCTTTAATATTTACCGGAACAAGTTTCAAACTTTCTGGATCATCCATTTTAAGTCCTCTGCCAGAAAAATGACCTGATATAAAATCTTTATCACTTTTAGTAATCGTCATTGTTCCCACATCACTCGAAACTACCATCGCTTTTTTATTCCCCTCTGAAGATCTTGTATTTATATCGACGCTATACATGTAACCATCAATTCGAGAGAATTTGTAAACTCCAACTTTATTAGTGGTTAATGTCATACCTACAACTGCACCATCATCAGAAAAACCTCCAATTTGATAATTAACTCCATTATTATCCGGTACTGCAGTATGATCGTAATAAATCACGCCCATTTCACTATTCACATTATTACAAACTATTTTTTCATTTTCCACAAAAACCTCAATAGCACCTTTACGAATTCCTTTTGCACTCACTTCCTCAATTTCGGTCATAGTACTAATTTGCTTTTCAGTAGTATCCTGATTTTTACAAGAAAGTACAGCAAACAGTAAAATTCCAAAAAAAATATATTTGATATTCATAATTCATTAATTATTAGTGAGTTTCAAAACTAAATAAAAAAAATCTGACGCTTAAATTATAAGATTATTAATTTGTTAAAGTTATTGCCAGAATTAATATTATCATCTATTTCCGATAATAAAACGCCAGAATTTATTGTTAAAAGAAATCCCATAATAAGACTCAAAAATTAATCTATTATTTAAGTTTATAGCTTTACATTACAGTGATTACAGGTATTACAACATCAATTTATAGTGAAACTCTAGTAAGTATTAAATCCTTTTTACAAGTAAAAAAGAGCTCAGCTAGACCTGCAATTATGAATTTAAAATAAGCGATTTAAAATATTCTCACACATGCTAAAATTAATTCCAATGTTAAGTTTTCACTCAATGTTAACAAATTGTTAAGTTAAAGTTTTTTTATTGTAAAATCTTTTATAGATTTGTTAAGCAATCATCAATTTAAAAACTATTTAATATGAAAAAATATATATTATTGACCGCATTACTCATTTCAGGAATTTCTTTTGCTCAAGATAACAATCCTAAATTAGAAGCAGTAGGTGATTTAGTAAAAACAACTTATTACTTTGAAAATGGCCAAGTAAAACAAGAAGGCTTTTTTAAGGATGGAAAATTAGACGGAACGTGGACTTCTTATTCTAAAAATGGCACTAAAACGGCTGTTGCCACATACAAAAACGGAGAGAAAACAGGAAAATGGTTTTTCTGGAATAATGACATATTACACGAAGTAGATTATTCAAACAGTAGAATTGCCGCTGTAAAAACGTGGAAAAAAGACGCACTCGCAAACAACTAACACCATTTTATAAAACCAACCAAAAGTCTTCGTTAATTCGGAGACTTTTTTTTTGCTAAATCTATTTAAAAAAAACCATTTAACTACTAGATGCACTCACAACACATAAACTATCGATAGTAAAAACTCGTTCCTATTTTGATCAAACGCACACTATTTACAAATCCCTTTTGACTGTTACTAATTGATAGCAAAATATCAAAAAAAGACACAACTACTAATTAGAAATCTCGCTTATAAATAGAAATATAAAACACAAAGTATACTGGAGAAATTGCCTAATTCTACAGCGCTAATACTCTTATTTTGTTTCAGTAATTTAGCTGAATTATCAAACTCAAAAAACACTTCGTATTGCTGATTAGGGACTTTTTTAGCAAAAAAAGCTGTCACATTATCAATTAATCGATCGATAATGACTTGGTTCTTTACTGGATCTGCAGTTGCATTTGCTTTGAGCGTTACTGCCGTGTTTAGATCTATTATATCTCTTGCTATTTGTTGGTTTTCGGGTTTTGTATGTGCAATAGTAGCCGTTATTGCAGTAGATAAGGCATCATCAAACACCGTAAACTCTTCTTTTTTATGAAGACTTAATAGGTGCAAACGTAATTTCTCCATATAAGAAGCAGCCTGATTTTTAAAATCATAAGTAGCATCAAATGCTTTTCTTTCTTTTGCTAGCTGCAAACAAAACGCATTATAACTCTTTAAGACTTCTTTTACCTCTTTTACCTGATCATAATTAACACCAGTTCGCTCATATTCTGCTATTTGCAAGAACAAAGACAAAATTGCATTAAAACTTGTAGAATTAACTTGTGATTTTCTAAATACTTCCGAAGCGGCTTTATATGTATTCATATCTCCCAATTTTCCTTCATACTTATCCGGCTGTAATCTGACAATTGCATTTATCTTCCCCGATTTTTTGTCTAAAAAACGTTTTACATCAGACCTGTCAAATCGCGCAGGAACAGGAGCAAATACAATTTCTTTTTGAGGCGGCTGCGGTAAAGCGGCATTTTTTTTATTTGAAATCAACGCATTGGCAATCTCATTATTAGAATCAATGGATTTGAGTTTGCTTGCCAATTCATCTGTATTTTGAAAATCTCTAATGACATTATAACCTTGTAAAATATTTTCTTGTAGTGCGATGTAATACTTTTTAGTTTTTTTATCGTCAAGATTAGTAATAGCATCCGCTTCAGTTTGCCAAATGCTAATTGCTTCCCGAACTTTAGATTCATTTACGGGATCAACCCCTGATTTAACTAATTGTAATGCTTTATCAAAATTGTCACTTTTAAAGTCTTTATCTTCCTTTAAATAATTAAAAGATCGCTGTTGATACCTGGCAGTAGGCAAAAATTTACCTCTAAGAATACTACCAACTTTCATTTTCAATTTCAATAACTGAATTTCATTTACACTCTTTTCTTCTCCACTTCTAGGTAACGAAGGATTGGTCTTGTTTTTATATTGATTCGCTTCAAATTCAGTTAAATCATCAATTACCAGAGTGGTATTCAAGTTATTTGGATAGTCTAAAAATCCTAAATTAGAATTAAACCCTTTTATATTAGCTATTGGATGAACAAGATCAATTTCTCCTAAACGAACTTCCTGTTCATCAAAAAAACCTTTTGAACGGTCAATCAATATTAAATTGGCATACAAGTGGGAGACAACTGCTACCTTATACTTTAAGTCTTGTTTTACCAGGTGCACAGTTGCAGGTGCAAATTTATATTCTAGAAGAGCTACTATCTCTGGTAAGCCAAAATTATTATAAATAAAGTCGTTATATAATATTGCATTTTCAAAAACCTGATAACGCATCGTAGGATCGGATGATAATCCCGAATCGAAAGTAGTGCAAATAAGTGCCACATTAAGAGGACTTTCTTTTAGAAATAAAGAGGGAGCCACTTCTCTTCTTACGTTTACATTGTCCCATCTTATTTTTTGAGCTTGTATAAATGCAGAACACAACAGTAACAACATTAAAAACTTGGCTTTCATCTGATTTTTTTTGGTAAAACTAATTAAATAATATAGCTAGACAATACAATTAAAAAACCTTTTAATCATAATTTACAAAAGTAGAAACCAAAAATTTATTTTTTAATTAAAGGCGTTTTGTATGCTTTACAATTAGCATCCAAAACTTTACGACGAAGATTTCAAGAAATCGTCACCTACTTATAAGTTGTTAAATAGAAACAAAATTCCCTGAAAACACCTAATAATTACAATAGGAATATGATTGAAAAAAGTGTTTTATACTAGTAGGAGCTTTTCCCGTTTTATAGCTATTTAGTATAAACTAAATCATCTCAAAGGATTCTAACTCCTTTATAATACATAAAAAATGTTTTATAAAAAGTTGAAAATAAAAATTGCTTTTTCCAAGCGTATGGTTAGTCAAAATTTGAAAACAGCTATATAGAGTTTCTAATTAAAAAAACTTGTCAATAATTTCCTTGTTCTCACAAATGGGGAGCACTTAGAACAAAGTAAAAGGTCAAGGAAAAACAGTAAAATAGATTAAAAAAACATGATAAACAATTATAAAACGCGCCCTCTCTTTTAATTATCACTAAAAGTTAAAAAACCTCTTAATCAATCGATTAATAGGTTTTTAAGTGACCTTTACCATTGAGTTGTCGAATCTTTTTATCGAAGATTTAAAGCAATTTTATCCCACTTATAAGTTATTGACTATAGCTCCAATTTAACAATAATTCCTTATTTTTACATATCTTATTAAGCTTCTAAAATTAGAAGCTTTAATAATAGCTCAAAGCAAGGAAATTTAAAACATATTAACGTGAGTGAATTAATACCAAATAACAATCATTTTATTTTATATACTGTTCCAAACGGCTCTATTAAAGTAGAAGCTTACATTCAAGATGAAACTATTTGGCTTACTCAACAAAAAATAGCAGATGTTTTTGGAGTAACTAAATCCACGATTAGTGAACATCTTACCAATATTTTTGAAAGTGGGGAATTGGAAAAAGAAGCAACTGTTCGGAAATTCCGAACAGTTCAAAAAGAAGGCGAAAGAGAAGTAACCCGAAATTTAGAATACTACAATTTAGACGTAATTATTTCTGTTGGCTACCGTGTAAATTCCAATAAAGCAACCCAGTTCCGTATTTGGGCAACCACTACCCTTAAAGAGTACATCATCAAAGGTTTTGCTATGGATGATGAGCGCCTAAAACAAGGTACAACCACATTTGGTAAAGATTATTTCAGAGAGTTATTAGATAGAATTCGTTCCATCCGTTCAAGCGAACGTAGAATATACCAACAAATCACAGATATTTTTGCAGAATGCAGTATTGATTACAATCCAAAAGCTGAAGTAACCAAAAACTTTTATGCTACCGTTCAAAACAAATTTCACTTTGCAATTACAGGAAAAACAGCGGCCGAAATTATTTATTTGAAAGCCGATAGAACAAAACCACAAATGGGATTGACAACTTTCAAGAATGCACCAGACGGAAGAATTTTAAAATTAGACACAGGAATAGCCAAAAACTATCTCGAAGAAAAAGAAATCAAACAATTGGAACGCACCGTTTCTGGTTATTTTGATTACATCGAAAACCTTATTGAACGCAGAAACACTTTTACAATGGAAGCTTTGGTAGAAAGCGTAAACAAATTTCTTAGTTTTAATGAGTATAAAGTTCTAGAAGGTTTAGGAACAATTTCACATCAACAAGCCGTTATTAAAGCATCTAACGAATACGATAGTTTTAATAAGACACAAAAAATAAATTCCGATTTTGATAAAGTAATCAAAGGTTTGGATAAAAAGAATTAACCGTTATTTAGGTAATATGAGTAGACTTCAAACAATAGAAAATAGATTGGCAGCAATAAATGAAACAGTGTTTCAAGAATTATGTGATAGTTTTCTTATTTTGAAAATTAATAATTACAGAGCATTTTCTAGAACAGGAAGTCAAAGCGGAAAGCAAAAAACAACAAAAGGAACTCCTGATACGTTTTTACTTCTTCCAAACGGAAATTATATTTTTGTTGAATATTCTACGAATATATCCGCAGGATTATCAAAATTAAAGGACGATATAAATAAATGTATTGATTCCAATAAAACTGGAATTACTATTAATCAAATAGATGAAATAATTCTATGCATCAATTTTAATCTAACAACAGAGAAAATTCACGCATTAGAAAATCTTCTTTCCAATACAACAATAAGCCTTACGATTTATACCCTTGATTCTTTGGCTCTCGAACTCCATCTAAATCATCGAAATTTAACATCCCAATATTTAGGACTTCCATTAGACACTGGCCAAATTGTTTCTATCGGAAGGTTTATTGAGGAATATAATAAAACGTCAAATGGAATTGCAACACCTTTAAACAATACATTTTTACATAGAGAAAATGAATTAAAACAACTTACTGAAGAAATTCTTTATAGTGATTTAATTATTTTAACTGGATCACCAGGAGTAGGAAAAACCAAATTAGCACTTGAAGGAATAAGAAATTTTCTTTCTATAAATTTATCATTTGAAGCCTATTGTGTTTCTTATAAAAATCACGAATTACTAGATGATTTATACCAATATTTTAATCTAGAAAAGGATTATATACTTTTTGTTGATGATGCAAATAGAATAGATGCTTTTAATCAAATTATAGGATTTTACAAATCATCAAGAAAAGGAAATCTTAAAATTATAATGACAGTTAGAGATTACGCTTTCGAGAATCTAAGAATTCTTTGCCAAGAATTTCAACCAAAACATATAGACTTATTAAAATTTTCGGACGAAAAAATTACCGATATCATAAAAGAAAAACCATTTGAGATACTTAATTCAAATTATCACAAAGAAATTGTTCGAATTGCAGATGGAAATCCTCGAATTGCTATTATGACTTCTTTACTAGCAAAAGAAAAACAAGACATTTATGCTTTGCACGACGTTTCAGATTTGTTTGAAAATTATTTTTCTACTTTCGTCAAAGATAACGGAGAGTTCACAAACGACTTGAATATAAAATGTCTTGGATTAATTGCCTTCTTTCACACTATCCCATATAAAAATAAAGAAATTACAACTTCTATCCTTAATAATTTCGGAATTGATTACTCCATATTTATTGATGTAATAGATAAACTTGACAAATTGGAATTAGTAGAAATTCAATTTGAGCACGTTAAAATTCCAGAGCAAAACCTTTCAACTTATTTTTTCTATAAAACATTTGTAAAACAAGATTTACTTTCTTTTGAAACACTATTGAAATACTATTTTGATAGTAATACTTACTGTTTCAAAGATTCCGTAATTCCTGCCAATAATACATACGGCTATCAAAACGTTATGCAAAAATTACAACCTCATTTGAAAAATCATTGGGCACTAATAAAGTCTGATCAAAATTGTGGGTTTAAATTTTTATCAATGTTTTGGTTTTACCTGCGAAACGAAAGCTTGGAATTTATTTATACGATTATTGAATCATTACCTTATATTGGCATCGTAAAAAAATATGAGGTAACATATAAAAAAAATGCGTTTGCATATAATAAAAATGAAGTTATCGAATTACTCGGTGAGTTTTTTAGAAGTTCAGATAAATTAAAAGACTTTTTAGAAATAGCTTTTGAGTACACATTGAAGAAACCAGAACATCTACCAGAATTAATTCATAAATTGAAAGAAAGATTAGTCTTTGATGTTGAAGATGAAAGACACGGATTTACCAGACAAAACATCTTGTTTAGAACTTTAATACATGGATTAAATAAAGGCATCCCTATCTATTCTATCTCTTTTTATGAATTATCAAAAACATTTTTGGGATATAAATTTCAGAATACCAAAGGAGCAAGAAAAAATGCCATTTCATTTTATGATTATCCAATTCCAAATGTTCAAGTAATACAAGATTTTAGAAAAGATGTTTGGAACGCTTTAAAAAACAATTTCGAAAAATACCCATTTAAATCATTAGAGGTATTACAACATTATTCTGGTGTACGCATAGATTCTTCAAAAGAGCTAATGGAATTTGATGTTAATTATGTAATTAATATCATAGAAATTCATCTAAGTCCAACTTCATTCGAACATTGTAAATATATTCAAGACCAAATAAGAGAGTACAAACGTAATTCAATTTCTCATTCTTCATTTCCTTCATTAATTACAAAGTTTACAAATCCAACATACGAAACGTTTCTAAAATTTGATATGAATATATTTAGAGACAAAACGATTAATAAGCAATTGAACTTTAGAGAGCAGGAGAAATTAAGAGAGACGCAAATACGCAGTTCCTTTCTATTTCAGAACGTAACAGAGATAAATATATTTTATAAAACTTTTACATATCTAAAAAGAGTTGCTATACGCGAATATAATTACAATGAAACTTTAGATTATATAATTGATGAAAATTGTACTAAAGATTTTGACTTAGGCTGCCAATTTTTAAATATCATAATCGAAAACAACAATAATATAAATTATTCACCTAGACTTGTTTTCATAAACAATTTAAAAACAACGGAAAAAGTAGAAAGTTTATGGCAGATTTTGCAAAAACACGAATTCAATCAAAAAGCGAATTGGGAACTTCTATTCTATTATTTTTTAGAAGTTTCTTTAATAGATAGTAACTATGTTGAAGCATTAATAAAAACTGTAAGTAATCTAAAAGATACCCAAACAATTTACTTTGATGATTTGAAGAAGTTTTTAAAGATAGAATCAAATTTATTTGAAATACTATTAAAAATTATCACAATTAAAAATGAGAAAGAAGAAACACGTATACAAATTTGGAGTGAAGTTTTTAGTTCATCATTAGAATTATTAGGAAATGATTTCGAATTAATTAAAAAAGCCTATTTACAACAAGATAAAATTGACAATTATTTTGACTTTGGGAAAAAAGCATTTCTTAATATTTTGCGCCAAGATTCAAGCTTTCTTTTAGAATATGTAAACAATTTGTATTCCACAAAAGACGATTATAATTCCTTGGAAAAACATAAAGAATTAGAAATCATATGGCAAATAGAAAATATTGAAACAGTACTAAAAAGTGTTTTCGATTTAGTCATTGAAAACGAACTGTACATTGATATTTCAGAACATTTTTGCAATTCGTTTTTTAATAATATTAAAGAAGAAAGTAGAAAAAGAGCAAAAATTTTTATTCTAAATTATTGCAAAGAAAACTATTTGGATTCTCATAAAATGAATGCTATTGTAGACATAACGAGACATTCGATGAGAGATTTGTTTGATGATATTTTATTACTTTTTTTGTCATTAAATCAAAATAAGAATGTTTTTTCACAAATACATTGGAGAGGAAATGGAGGTGTCTATTCCGGGGACGCCATAATTAATGACATTGAAATGGCAGAATGGAAAAACATCCTTTCAATTGTAGAGAAATCCGATATTGGCATAAAACTCATTCCAATTAAAAAATTTATTTCTGATAATATTGATTATTGTCGAGAAAGAGGAGATATTGAAAGGAAAAGACGTTTTTTAAAACGCTACTAAAATATTTTAGTTTCAATTAAAAAAATCAATCATAAAAATTAAAATCTAAATCTTTTATCCTTTTTAAATTTAAGTCATAACAACTAAATTAAAAATTTGGCCACCCTTTTGGCCACCCCTAAAAAGCAAAAAACCTCTTAATCATACGATTAAGAGGTTTTTAAGTACCCGGAGCCGGAGTCGAACCGGCACGGTTTCCCACAGGTGTTTGAGACCAGCGCGTCTACCAATTCCGCCATCCGGGCTTAGCAGACATGAAATAACAACAGTTATCTCAACGCAATAAAATTATTATCCTGATCGAAATCAACAATAATTCCTTTAACACGGTGCAAATGTAAAAAATAATATCAAATCTTCAACTAAAAATACTTAAAATTTTCCTTTCACAGTCAAATAAATTTTCTAAATTTGCACCTCGTTAAAAACGCAACTCACAACTAACTACAAAACAACAAATTAAATGTCACACCTAGAACCAGAAGCTAAAATTTTTGCTTGTTCACAAAGTGTTTATCTAGCTGAAAAAATAGCGAAAGAGTACGGAATTCCTTTAGGAAAAATCACAATGTCAAAATACAGCGACGGTGAATTTCAACCTTCTTATGAGGAATCTATCAGAGGATTAAGGGTTTTTATCGTTTGTTCGACCTTCCCATCTGCAGATAATTTAATGGAATTGTTATTAATGATTGATGCTGCCAAACGCGCATCAGCTAGACATATAACAGCCGTTATCCCTTATTTTGGTTGGGCTAGACAAGACAGAAAAGACAAGCCTAGAGTTCCGATAGGAGCAAAATTAGTAGCTAATTTATTAGATGCTGCAGGCGCAACAAGAGTAATGACTATGGATCTGCATGCAGACCAAATTCAAGGTTTCTTTGAAAAACCAGTTGACCATCTTTTTGCCTCTACTATCTTTTTACCATATGTAAAAAGTTTAGGATTAGACAATCTTACGATTGCTTCTCCAGATATGGGTGGTTCTAAGAGAGCTTATGCCTACTCTAAATTTTTAGATTCAGACGTAGTTATTTGTTACAAACAAAGAAAAGAAGCCAACATCATCGACACCATGGAATTAATTGGTGAAGTAAAAGGTAAAAATGTGATTTTAGTAGATGACATGATTGATACCGGAGGAACTTTGGCAAAAGCCGCAGATTTAATGATCGAAAAAGGAGCCTTGAGCGTAAGAGCAATTTGTACTCATGCAATTTTATCAGGAGATGCTTACGAGAAAATAGAAAATTCTAAATTATTAGAATTAATTGTTACCGATTCTATCCCGTTAAAGAAAGAATCAAAAAAAATAAGAGTATTGAGCTGCGCAACTCTTTTTGCTGAAGTAATGCATATGGTACACCATAACAACTCTATCAGCGGAAAGTTTATAATGTAAAGCTACCTAATCCCTACTAGGGATTTAATCAAGAGTTTAATTAATAACTATAATAAATTTACAATGAAATCGATTACAATTAAAGGATCAGAAAGAGAAAGCGTAGGTAAAGTAGCAACTAAAGCCTTACGTAATGCTGGATTGGTTCCTTGCGTTTTATACGGAGGAAATCAGGCAGTTCACTTCTCAGCAGAAGTTATGGCTTTCAGAAGCTTGGTTTACACCCCAAACGCTCACACAGTTGAGATCGATCTTGGAAACGGAAAATCATTCAATGCAGTATTACAAGACATTCAGGTTCACCCAGTATCTGACAAAATTTTACACATTGACTTTTTCCAATTATTTGACGACAAAGAAATCACTATGGAAGTTCCTGTGAAAATTGTTGGAAAATCAAAAGGAGTTATGGCAGGTGGAGATTTACGTTTAAACACACGTAAACTTAAAGTAAAAGCATTACCGAAAAATCTTCCTGATTTTATCGAAGCTGATATTACTCCATTAGACATGGGTAACAAATTATATGTTACTAAAGTAGCTTCTCCAGACTACAAAATCATGCACCCAGACAACACTGTTATCTGTCAAGTGAAGATTTCTCGTGCTGCTATGAAAGCGGCTCAAGAAGCAGCAAAAGCAGCAAAAGCTCCTGCAAAAGGAAAGAAAAAATAATACTTTTTCAATCATATTTAAAAGCATCAGTTGCAAAACTGGTGCTTTTTTTTTGTTTTAAAAACAAGGAGCAATCGCGCTTAGTTACTTTACAAAACCCTTCCCGCTTTTCAGTACAATCTTTTTGTTCGCTAAAAAGCTCATAAAAAGGATTTCCTCTACAATCGGGGCTATAATTGAACATTTTCTACTTTTTACTCGCCTACTAAATAAGTCCAAAAACTTATAAAATTTGAAAACCTTCAAAAAGAACAACAAACACAAAATTACAATCCCACAGTTTACCATAAATTATGTAATTAAGTTTACTTTTGCACTATGATAAAATGGATACAAGAACTGTTTTCATCAAAAAAAACAGAAGACAATACCCCAGATATGAAGAAATATTTAATAGTTGGACTCGGTAATATCGGTGCTGAGTATGTAAACACCCGCCACAATATCGGTTTTAAAGTTTTAGACTTTTTAGCCAAAAAAGAGAGTATTTCTTTTGAAACCGTAAAATTAGGAAGCTTAGCAGAATATAAGTTCAAAGGACGAACCTTCTTTCTTCTTAAACCAAACACGTATATGAACTTGAGTGGTAAAGCGGTGCAGTATTGGATGGAGAAAGAAAAGATTGCAATAGAAAACATATTAGTCATTACCGATGATTTAAATCTTTCTTTCGGAAGCATCCGCATTCGTCCAAAAGGAAGTGACGGTGGTCATAATGGATTAAAAAATATTAATCTAGTTCTAAACACTCAAAATTATGCGCGATTCCGTTTTGGCATAAGCGACGAATTCAAAAAAGGAAAGCAAGTCGATTACGTCCTTGGAGATTGGGATGATACAGAAAAGACAGCCTTACCCGAACGCTTAGAAATCGCTTCTGAAATCATAAAGTCTTTTGGAAGTGCTGGTTTAGAAAACACTATGACTTTCTTTAATGGAAAATAAAAAAAGAAGTGTTTTGTAATAATAAACTCTTTTTTTAAAGCATAATAAAACAATAAACTCATTAAAAAGAGTATAAGAAAACTGATTTCAGAATACATTAGAAAATCAAAACGATGAAAAAAATTACTCTTATTTTTTTATTATCTCTTTTTTTTACCATTCATTGTGGTTTAGCACAAGGAAACATGAAGCACGAAATCGAGCTTTTTGGCAAAAAGCAACTTCTTACTGAAGGTGCAGTAATTCGATGTGCGAGTACCGAATACGAAGCATATTTAAAATCAAAAAATAACAAGAGACCTTCAACAAATGAGTTTGAAAAATGGATTGCACCTAGAATAATATCAGACAAAAAGAAAAAACAAACTTTTTCAAATGGTCTTAAATTAAATGCAACAATTCAAATTCCTGTGGTGGTTCATGTCATTCACAATGGCGACCTATTAGGTGCAGACGAAAATATTTATGACGAGCAAGTTATTTCTCAAATCAAGGTCTTAAACGAAGATTATCGAAAAAAAATCAATACTCCAGGCTACAATACCCATCCCGCTGGAGCTGATGTCGAAATTGAATTTGTACTTGCAAAAAGAGATCCTTCGGGAGTCTTGTCAAATGGTATAAATCACGTTAATTTAGAACGCGAAAGCTGGTCTTTAGAAGATATTGATGAAGTAGTAAAACCGCTGACTCAATGGAATCCAGAAAAATATCTTAATATTTGGGTCGTTAAACTCAAAAGCACAGATGTTTTGGGTTACGCACAATTTCCAAGCACTTCAGGTCTTGTGGGTTTAGATAATGATGCTGGAGACGCGGTAACCGATGGTGTCGTTATTGGCTACTCCTACTTTGGATCTTCGTCCTACTTTCCTGGAGGAACTTACACAGCTAACTATGACAAGGGAAGAACAACATCACACGAAATAGGACATTGGCTAGGATTAAGACACATTTGGGGAGACGGAGATTGTAGTGTGGATGATTATTGTGAAGACACTCCTAATTCGGGCCAATCTAACGAAGGTTGCCCAACAAATATTGATTCCTGCCCTAATTCACCGGGATTAGATATGGTAGAAAACTATATGGATTATACTTATGATGCCTGCATGAATATTTTTACCAATGATCAAAAGACTAGAATAACCACTGTTATGAACAATTCGATCAGAAGAGCCTCGCTAAAAAATTCTGATGCGCTTTTACCAGGAACAATATTCACTAATGACGCTGCTGTAACTATTGTAGATTTAAACCTTGATCCTTGCGGTAATTCCTTTACACCTACAATCAAAATAGTTAATAAAGGAAGCGCTCCACTTACCGCTGCATCTATTACTTTCGGAATTGACAATACTAATTTACAAACCTTGGATTGGATTGGCAATTTATCAACTGACGAAGCAAAAGAAATTACGTTAAACAGTTTAAAGACCACTGGAGGCAATCACATCTTTTCTGTTTTGATCACAAAAGCAAATACAACCGTAGATCAAAACACCAATAATAATAGTGCAGCTGTAAATTTTGAAAGCACCAAAAGCTATTCATCTACAACTGTAAAATTAGCGCTTCAATTGGATGAATATGGTTCAGAAACAACTTGGAAACTAACTAACAGTGACGGTAAAACAGTATACCAAGGCGGACCTTATGTGGACACTGAAAACATTCCGCCAGTCATAAATACTACTTTTAACTTAACAAATAACGGCTGCTACACTTTTACAATATTCGACAGTGAGTCAGACGGTTTTTGTTGCAAATACGGAAATGGTTTTTACACATTAACAACCTCAACAGGGGAAATTATTGGGTCTGGCGCAGCCTTTAGAAATCAAAAAACAAATCACTTTATAATAGGCGCAATACCAACAGAGGAAACGAAGGAATCAAAAAGTGTTTTTGTATATCCAAATCCCGCCTCAAGTTTATTAAATATATTCATTGAGAATAGCACAATAAATCCAGATAATTACACCATTGTAAATAGTTTGGGTCAAATTATAAAATCGAAAAAAATTGTAACAAAGCAAGATTTACAAGTAAATGTATCTGATATTGCTCAAGGCATTTATTTTTTGAAATTAACAAAAAATGAATCCGAAATAAAGACCATTCGATTCATAAAGAAATAAACAAATTAGAATAGTTAAAAAAAGGATTGAAGTTTTCAATCCTTTTTTAGATTTATCAATTGTATGTCTTAAATTTGCCATTATAAAACACTTGCTTTGAAGATTTTTCATTCTATAAACGATTTCAGTTCTACAAAAAAAACAGTTATAACTTTAGGCACCTTTGACGGCGTTCATATTGGTCACAAAAAAATCCTTGAAAGAGTTATACAAAACACCGATAATGAAAAATACGAAAGTTTAGTACTTACTTTTTTTCCACATCCGAGAATGGTTTTACAAGAAGACTGTGACATTAAGTTGCTCAATACCATTGATGAAAAAATAGAATTATTAGAAAAAATTGGACTTGAAAACTTAGTCATTCACCCTTTTGATGAAACTTTTTCAAGACTTACAGCCGAAGATTTTGTAAAAACTATTTTAATAGATCGATTTCATATTCACAAAATAATTATTGGTTACGACCATCGTTTTGGCAGAAATCGTACTGCCGATATTGACGACCTTATTTCATTTGGGGAACAATATGGTTTTGAAGTAGAGCAAATTTCGGTTCAAGAAATCAATGAAATTTCAGTTAGTTCTACAAAAATTAGAACGGCACTTCTAGACGGCAACATGACTTTAGCTAATGATTATTTAGGTTATGATTATTTTTTAACTGGCACTGTAATCTTAGGAAAACAATTAGGAAGAACCATAAATTTTCCAACAGCGAACTTAAAAATTCTAGAAAACTATAAACTGATTCCTCAGAATGGCGTATATATTGTAAAAAGTTATATAGAAAACAAAATAGTTTACGGAATGATGAACATTGGTTTTAACCCAACAGTGGATGGTCAAAATCACTCTATAGAAATTCATTATTTTGACTTCGATGCTAATTTATATGATAAGGAACTCCAGGTTTCTGTCTTACAAAGAATTCGCTCCGAACAAAAATTCGCTTCTGTTACCTTGTTAAAAGAGCAACTAGAAAAAGACAAACAAATAGCAATCAGCTATTTGAATGATTTATAAATAAGCTATGTATTCTTTATTTTTTTAAGAATAATTTTCTTTTTGTTGTAAATTTGAGTTTAAAACATTATTTATCAAGTAATTATAACCTTAAATCAGCAACATGAAAATACCTAAAGAATTAGTAAATGGATGGATTATAGTACTGGGAATTGGACTTTATTTCTTAGTAATGGAACTTTTGGGCTTAGCCGATATTTATCTTCTTCGCGTTTTTAATGTTTTGTTCATTTTTTACGGAACGAATAGAACACTAAAAGCTAATTTTATTGAAGGAAAAAAATCATTAGGCTCCAACGGAATGTCTGCATTATTGACAGCAATAATTGGAGTTTTTCTTAGTGTAGTTGCGCTTATTTCTTACAGTTATTTTAAAGGTGGAGACGAATATATCGCCACTTTATCTAAAACTTTTCTTTTTGGAGGAGAACCTTCCATAATGACCTATTCTATTTCACTTTTATTTGAAGGATTTAGTTCTGCAGTAATTGTCACCTTTATTTTAATGTTACTTTGGGACACTCGTTATAGATCTGACAAACATAGTGTTAAAGTATAAACGGATTGTAGTTGTAATTTATTCTTTATCTGAAATTAAAATAGTAATTAAGGTTTTATAAGTTTTATAAAATTTAATTTATAAGCGTATTTTATTTAAAAAATAGATTTTAAAAACGCAAATAAAGCTTTGTTAGTAGCGATTATTTCTACTGTTAAAAAAAGATCATGACTAATATTTTAGAAACGAATGCATTGATTCTTTAGAACAATTTAACTACTTTTGGAACATCAAAAAATCGTATCGATGAGTATTACAAAACACAATTGGACTAAAGACGAGATAATCGCAATATATAATAAACCTATGATGGATTTGCTTTTTGAAGCAGCTACTATTCATAGAGAGCATCATGATCCTAATGTGGTTCAGGTATCCACTTTACTATCTATAAAAACTGGGGGATGTCCGGAAGATTGTGGATATTGTCCACAAGCAGCTCGTTACCACACTGAAATTGAAGGAAACGATCTTATGTCTGTTAGTCAAGTAAAAGCACAAGCTTTGCGTGCAAAATCTACAGGATCTTCTCGTGTATGCATGGGAGCAGCCTGGAGAAATGTAAAAGATGGACCAGAGTTTGATCAAGTTTTAGAAATGGTTCGTACCATTAATAAGCTAGACATGGAAGTATGTTGTACCTTGGGTATGATTACTGAAAATCAAGCACACCGTTTAGCAGAAGCGGGATTATATGCTTACAATCACAATTTAGATACTTCTGAGGAATATTATAAAGAAGTTATTTCGACTCGTGGTTTTGAAGACCGTTTGCAAACTATCGAAAACGTACGCAAAACGAATGTTACCGTATGTAGTGGTGGAATTATTGGAATGGGAGAAAGTATCGAAGATAGAGCAGGAATGTTAGTGGCGCTTTCTACATTAAATCCTCAACCGGAATCCGTGCCAATTAATGCGTTAGTTGCCGTTGAAGGAACTCCTATGGAAGAAGAAAAACCTGTAGAAATTTGGGAAATGATACGAATGGTTGCTACAACTAGAATCATTATGCCAGAAACACAAGTTAGATTATCAGCAGGAAGAATGAACATGAGTCGCGAAGGTCAAGCGATGTGCTTTTTTGCTGGAGCCAATTCTATATTTGCAGGAGACAAATTGCTTACGACTCCTAATCCAGATGTAAACGAAGACATGAAAATGTTTGAAATGCTAGGTTTGAACCCACAAAAACCTTTTACAAAAGTTTCACAGCCACAAACCGTTGAAGCATTAGACTCGCAATTTGCTCCGTTAGGCGAAAAACCTAAATGGTCTAGACCAGGACATGAAATTGAAAGAAACCTAGAAGCATCTGCAAAAGGTAAAACAGTTTAACAACGGCTTTAAAATCAATCTATATTTTATAAATCATGCTCCTAGTATTTCTAGGAGCATTTTTTTTGCAATAGGAACCAAAAACTATTCACAATTTATAGAAACAACTATTTTTTTTTAATTTTTAAGGAACGATAACTTTCCTTGTACTACTTGTTCCATTGTCTAAAAGAACTTTAACTATTAGAATCTGTTGTTTTATAAAAGAATTGGTTATTTGAAAGTAGGCATCATTTATAGAATCTTTATGCCAGATTCTTTTTCCTGAAATATCATAAATAGTGATCTCATCGATTAAATTATCTAAAGAATTTATTTTCAAAAAATCATTTTGAAAACTAATAATCAATCTGTTATCAGGTTTTACAACCTCATTAAGATCTAGTGTTTTATCTGTATATCGAAGGATAAATCGATCATTAAAAGTTCCTATTGCCGTTTCGAAATTATAATTAGCTTTCTTTAAATCAAAAATAACATTAGTTAACTTATCTTCTAAGAAGACTGATTTGTGTAACAAAATACCATCTATCTGATCAATACTAATTGTAAACAAACCCGCAATAGTAATTCGATATCCTATAAAAACCAAATCATCTTCATCAAAGGGCAAAGCTCTTCCTTGAATTACTAAATTCTTATCTTGACTAATACTATAAAAATCTAGATATTGATTCCCATTGAAACTTTCTCCATCAAAGGAAGAGTCATATTCATTTGTAGCTCCAGAACTATATCCTATTAAAGCTTGCTTAAAGAGGCCTTCTTTATTTGATAAATTCAACCAAATACGATGTTTTTCAAGTTGATTTATTTTAGATTTCTTATCCCCTTTGGATTTGAAAAAAGAGGCATTCTGATCAATCACACGCATACTATTATTAAAAATGACGTTTTTACCGCTACTAATACTTGTTGTAAAAAACGCTTGTCCAGAAGCAATTTTGCCGTCAGGCTTAGTGTTGTTTAATCCTAAATTGATAGCGGCTCTGGTTGCTACACCACCCAATCTATTATAAACCGCATAATCACTAGAAGTATATTCATTATTAGTAATTGGTGTGTTATGAGTCCATAAATAAATAGTTCCATCCAGAACTTCAGAGTTGACTGCTAGGAATACATCTGCATCAATTGCAGAAGGGTAAGGATTTCCCAAGAGATTTGAAGTATTATTCGATCCAACTGATATTAAAAATTCTCCATTATTTGGAATACCTAAAAACTGAGCCTTGTAAATAGCCGGATCTATTGTAGAAAAATCTTCAGGACCTCGAATTATATATCCTTTACCCTGTTTCATTACTTGAGATGGCAACTCAGTGAACCAATCATTTGTCGCAGCATCAAAAGAGTAGAATTTTTCCGAAAGCGTATTTGGAGATAGATCAATTAATTTTTGACTAAACACGGGCGATGACCAATAACTATAATCCGTACTTACAACAGCAGTAGTTTCTCTTTCTAGATTCATAACTCCCGTATTTACAATCTCATCATCCGATTGATAAAGGGACGCATTATTTTCTAAATGCAAAATTCCAAGACCCGAAAAATCAAAAGTAAGAGCTAAAGTATTACCCTTTTTAACGGTAACTTTATGTCCTGAAGCTATTGCGCATAAACAGGAATTAACAGTTGCTGTAATGTTGTAATCAGAATTAAAATGCAATTCCTTTCCTACCGAAGGTGGTCCGTTACTCCATGAAACTCCATCCCAAATAGAACTATTATTACACAATTTAAGTCTAGCGATGCGATGTTTGGTTAATCCAGAAACCGAATTAAAATTTCCTCCAATAATTACTTTTGCATCAGGAGTAAAACAAATACTGAATAATGTACTATTTAAGTCCGCTATAAAACTAGGATCATGACCACCGTCTGATAGTAATCTTAATAGGCGTTTGACTGGTTTCCCATTGAAGGTGCCGGAAAATGTACCACCTATTAATAAGCGATTGTCTGGCTGAACTAAAATAGATCTAATTTCACCGTTACTAAAACCGGAACCGATTTGAAAACTACTATCTAACCCACCATTGCTATTTAATCTTACAATCCTTTTAACTGCATTCCCATTATAATTTAAAAAAGAGCCTCCAATAATAATTTTATTATCAGGAAGCATCGCCAATGAGTAAACATTTTTGTCAAAACCTGAACCAACAGAAAAACCCAAATCAACACTTCCATCAGTATTTAAACAAACCAACTTGTTTTTAGAAAACCCATTGTAATTTGAGAATCGACCTCCTAAAAGTATTTTCCCATCAGGCTGTATTAAAACGGTTTCTACTATAGCATCAGCACCTAAACCAGTATTAAAAGTTGCATCAATAGCCCCATTAGCCAATAATCGAACAATTCTGTTGGCAACACTACCGTTATAACTTGTAAAATTACCTCCAACAATAATTTTTCCATCACTTTGCAAGGCCAATGCATACACTTGATTATTAAATCCAGTACCAATTGTAAAACTCTGATCAGCAGAACCATCAGCTAAAACACGAGCAATTCGATTATTTAAAAAACCGTTATAGCTAAGAAAGCTTCCTGCAAAAAGAATTTTATTATCAGGTTGTATTACTGCAGCTCTAATACTATTACCAGCACCAATGCCGTTTGAATTAAAGGTTAAATCTATTGTGCCATCCTCTAATAATCGAGCAATTCTATTGGCGACAGCGCCATTAAACTTAGTAAAATTTCCAAAAATCATGGTTTTATTATCCGATAACGAAATAATTTTTAAAACAGAATTATCAAAACCAACTCCAGCTGTTAAATAGCCAATATCTAATGTGCCGTTATTATCAATCTTAGCCAATCTTCCTTGATTTTGAGAATCAAACACTAAAAAAGAACCACCTATATACCAATTACCGCTTGCATCTGATGCTAAAGTTAATATAGTAGCCGTAGCAGGACCAGTACTAATATCAAATGTTGGAACAATGCTACCATTAGAATCTAAGTACACTAACCTATTAACATCAGTTCCATTATAAAAAGAATGAAATGAACCGCCAACCATAATAGAGCCATTATTACCTAATTTTATAAAGTAAACACCTCCGTCACTAAACCCTGTTCCTATATTGAAAGAAGCATCTATACTACCATCATTATTTAATCGAATTATCTTATGGGCAGAAACAGCATTATAGTTTAGAAAATCACCTCCAACTAGAATTTTACCATCTGTTTGAAGGGCAAGAGTTCTCACAGTATCATCAAAACCCGAACCATTACTAAAACTAGAATCAAAAGAACCATTGCTATTTAATCTAATAATTCTGCCACAAGCAGTTCCATTAAAAACAGTAAAAGAACCCGCAATTAGTATTTTACCATCGGACTGAATTTGAATAGCATCCACTAAACCATTGGCGCCAGTTCCCGTTGCAAATGAAGTGTCAAGAGTACCATTTGGCAAAATCCTAGCAATTTTATTTACAGCAACACCATTATATTTTGCAAAACTACCTACAACAACTATACTCCCATCGATTTGCATAGCAATAGCATGAATTATTCCAGAGTTTGCTGCTACTGCTGTATCAAAAGTAAGATCTTGAGAACCATCAGAATTCAGCCGAACTAACTTTCCGATAACCGAACCATTATACAAAGTAAAAGAACCTCCAATTATTATTTTCCCATCAGACTGTATCAACGAAGAATATACATTTGCATTAAAACTACTTCCTAATAAGAACAAAGTATCTTTACTCCCGTCCGGAAATAAGCGGCATAAATAAGGCGTTGGAGCACCATTAAAGTTTAGAAATTCCCCTCCTACAATTAGTTTTCCATCCGATTGCAGCGAAACCGTTCGAACCACTCCATCAAATCCATCACCTAACAAGCCACTATCATAAGTATTAAAAGCTGCATCAGATTTTCCTTGTTGCGAATAACCAACTGTTGACATCAAAAAACCAAATGCAATGCCGAATAAAAGTAGTTTTGTTTTCAAATCTAGATGATTTTAAGGTTTCTATTAAAAATAGCCAAACAGAAAATATTTCCTATTTTAAATAAAAATAACAAGAAAACAAAAAATACACAATACCCACATTTAGTGATATTTACAAAAAATTAAATACTACTTAGACTATTAAAAAAACAAATAGCAACTCAATTCCTATAAAAAAAAATCAGGAATTAAGTCAATCATTTAATATTAACCAAATTTGATTAAAGGTTAAAAAAAAATCCCATTCTGTTTAGATCAGAATGGGATATATTTAATAATTTAAAGACTTGTATTAGTTTTAAAAGGCTATTTTTTTAGTGATTACTTTATCACTACTTAAAGTTACTTTTACAATTCCAACTTGTTTGCTTAAACCAATAGTTGAAGAACGGAATTCAGTCTCATTAAGCAGTTCTTTATCCAAGACTTTTTTACCTAATAAATCAAAAACAGTTACTCTTTTAATTGTTTCGATTTCCGATTTTATTTTTAATTCCTTTTTATCTTTAGAAATAATCACTTGATCATTCAACAAATCAAAATCAACATTTCCTAAAATTTTATTGGTGTAACGTAACACAAACCGGTCATTAAAAACTCCAGCTTCTGAAGTAAATGTGTAAGCACCTTTTTTCAAATCATGAACTACGTTTAACATTTTATCTTCAATAAAGATATTTTGAGATTCGATAGCACCATCAACTTGATCGATATCAATACTCATAGTTACTTTTTCTTTACTTCTGTATCCTAGAGGAACAACATCACTTGCCTCAAATGGCAAAGCCCTACCCTGAATTGCAAAGTTTGTTTCTTGGTTTATACTATAGAAGTCTGCAAGTTCATTTCCATCAAAAGTCTCTCCATCATAACCATTATCATATTCATTTGTAGCTCCAGTAATATAACCCACTAATAACTGCTTAAAAGCACCTTCATCACTATAAAGATTCAACCAAAGTCGATTCTTTTCGATAGAAGTAGTTTTTTTTGATTTTGTAGTGGCTGTCTTAAAAAACTGAGTATTAGTACCTGTATTTCCTTTTACTCCCACTCGCATACTATTGGTAAATTTAATAATATTAGACTCAGGCGAAAGTTTAGTATTCGCAAAAAACCCTTGCCCTGCAGCAATTTTTCCGTTAGGTATAAAAGGATTATTAAGCGATTTATCTGGATCGCTAGGAGCAGCTTTCGCAGTTGCTGTACCACCAGTTAAGTTGTATGTAGCATAATCGTCCCCAGAGTAGGCATATAAACCAGAACCTGGCTTACTAACTCCTATACCAACTTGCGTTTTGTGTGTCCAGAAATAAAGAGTTCCATCTAACACATCTCTATTATCAATTAAAAATTGATCTGCATCTAATGCCGAAGGATATGGATTTCCAACAAGATAGGACTTCCCTTCAAAAACATTAGGAATAGAGTACGCACCATTATTTGGAGTACCTTCAAAAGTAACTTGTAAAAAACTAAGAGGATTTGCATTGATTGGTCCAGGACCTCTAATGCTATAACCACGTGTAGGAATCATTTCATTAGACATTGATTCACTTTGCCAATATTGGTTTACAGCATCTACATAAAATGAATCAAAATAAGTTCCTTCAAGATTAGCTGGTTGGTATTCCATTCCTCCAGTACCTCCTAATTTTGATTGCGCTACTGGCGAAGACCAATAGGTAAAATCAGTATTTCTAACCCCAGTATTGGTTACTCTTACATATTTTATTTTACCATAATTGATGGCTGCATCGTTAATCTGTACTAGACTTCCTGTATCTTCTATGGTCAATAAAGCTCCTACCGTATTTAAACCGTTTGTAAGTGTTAAGGTATGACCTGAATTGATGGTGACATTTTTTCCCGGATTAACTTTACAGTCACACCCTACTATATTTCCTGAAGAAGAATAATTGGACGCAAAAACAATACTCTGCTCAATGGTTGGCGGACCATTAGTCCATCCATTGTTGTATGTTGCCACTAGAGGCAATGCTTTTATGAAAACACTAACTGATGGTGATGAACTACAACTTCCATTTGAAACGGTAAAAGTGTAATTTGTATTAGGATTTAAACCACTTACTGTAGTAGTTGCAGTAGACCCCGAAGTTCCTAGTAAATTTGCTGTGGCAGGAATTGTAGTTATGGTCCAAGAACCTGTTGGTAAACCAGTCAGCTCAACACTTCCTGTTTTAATTAGACAATCAGGATGAGTGGTTAATTTAATAACTGGTGCATTGGGAGTTGGTTTTGCAGCAACAATTTCCACTGAATTACTAGTAGAAAAGCCTAAAGCATCAGAGTAATTCAACTTATAAATATCTGAATCTAAACCAGCCCTGTTCATAGTTGTTGCTCCATCAGACCAAGTTACATTCAAAATATCTACATCTATAAAATTAGCATTACTTACTCCGCGAAGATCTACGTATTTAGAATAAACTAAATTATTATTTCCGTTGAATAGCTCTAATAACATGTTTTGACCTCTTGCTTGACAACAATCTTCTCGATTATAAATCCTAATTCTATTTAGATTTTTTACCGCTTTCAAATCTACCTTTATCCATTCATCAATACTTGCTGTTTTACTGTGCCAAATTGAACTATTATTATTATCAATAGTTTTCATTGGACCAAAACCACTAATGTTATCTTGATAAACACTACTTGCTGTTGCATCAGCTCCATTTGAAGCTAAAGCAACATTAACATTTGTGAATATCTCATAAGCCTGAATCTCTGCCACTTGTTGGTAAGCATCAGAACTTGCATATTTTTGTGTTAATTTGATATAACGTACATTCGTAAGTCCACCGCTAAGAGAAACATTGATTTTACCGTCATTATCTATAGAACAATTCTCATCAGTTTTAACTAAATTAATTAATGGATTTTGTGATATAACTGTAACTGCAAGACTTTTAGTAATACTATTATTTGCAGCACAACCATTGGAAGCATATACTGAGATATTACCATTTTCGCCTAAAGAACCTGAGGTAACAGTTATGCTATTAGTGTTTGCTCCAGATGTAATTATCCAACCAGCAGGAACTGTCCAATTATAAGTTATAGCATTAGGAATTATTGCAACACTATAAATCAAACCTGAAGTATTTTGAGTTGCTGTATTTGAGCCGTTAATTAGAGGCGTAACCAATTTAGAGCCACCACTTGTGGTAATTTTGACTGAAGCAGTGGGAAAATCACAAGATGCAGCATTACTTGCAAAAGCTTTCAAAAATCTTCGATAATATTTTATTACAGTGCCGGTTGTTGTAATTGGTTTTGGTGTATAATCTTCCGTATTAGCCCCATTAATATCCTTAAAACTAACATCGTCATCAGACACTTGCCACTGGTATGTGGTGTTAGAACCTCCCCCACATGTAGTAAGTGCCGTTCCATCAATTTTACCAGGTGAAATTTCGCTACATATTTTTATATCCTTTGAACTAGTAATAACATTCGAAGAACCATCTAAAGCAGTTAAACTTAACGATACTGTATTCTGACCACCATTTTCATAATAATCCAAAACAATAGTACTGTTTCCATTTAATCGTATTAAATTATTACAAAAAGAAGTACTCTGTTGATCTTTCCATTTATCTAAAACTAAAACATTATCAATATAAACTCTGACTCCGTCATCTCCACTCACATTTAAGAAATAGCATCCTGATTTTGTAGATTTCATGCGATAACGCACTGCAAAAGTCTCAGTCTGAATACTAGATCTTAATACCTCATCAGAAAGCACATTGAAACAATTATTATCTCCGCCAAAATTTTCATTAATACTCTCGGTCGGAATATTGTAATAACCAACATAATTAGTAGTTATAAACGGACCTGAAACTGAAGGAGTAGTGGGTGAAACTCCTCCTGGAGGTGCACTTCCTGTCCAATTATAAACGTGACCAATCCATTTATCTACTCCTGATTTAGTTTGATCATCTTGTGTATTTCCTATACTATTTAAAGTAAGTGTTAAAGCGCCACTTACAGTATTAGCATCATTATTGCAGTCACCTCTTGAAAGTAATATTTTAATCTGACCTGAAAAAGGGGAAACCCAATTTGAAATTGTTGTACCAGAAACGTTACTTGCATAACCACTTAATCCTAAATTAGAATTATTAGAAGCATTAAATAATGTTAAATTTTCGTTTCCGGGAAAAATATCTCCTACAGAAAAAGTGTAACGGAACCCTTTTACTACATCTACTAAAGCATACTCACCAGCTTTAACATTTCCAGTTGTGTATGAATTATTTTTATCTACACAAAAAGTATAAGTACCCACTGATTTATCTACTGAAGGATAAGAACATTGAGAATGAATCGAAATAATATTTAAAAAAAATAAAACTAAAAAAAGTAATTTTTTAATCATGAGCAAAATTTTATATATTGGGCTAAATAATCAATATTTGAGCCGTATTTTTTGTTTAAAAACTATAAAGACGGTCAATCACGCAATATAGTCTGCCGTTTTAAATAAAAAGAAATCTAATCGACTAAGAGCTGATTTACCCGTTGAAATACATTTTTTGGATTTATTACTTTTGGTTAAAATCACCAAACTATTCCAGTAAAAATAAGTGTTGAGAAAAAAATTAGTACCCGTTTACTCTTTGCAGTGATAAGGATTGAAGTGAATTGAAAAGAATTCTTATTATTACATTCTTTTTCCAGCTTTTTTATACTAAAAAATAATTTTATTAATCCCTATAGTGCATCGATAGATTTATTTTTGAAATAGTATTTTTGCTCTCAATACAGATTTAAAAAAATGGGGTCTACCTATAAAAATTTAGACATGAAAGATGTTTTTACCATAAAAGAAGCTTTATCCAAAATAGAACATTTTTGTGCCTATCAAGAAAGGTGTCATGAGGAAGTGATTCAAAAACTTTACAGCATGAAAATGGATTCTAAGGAAATCGACACGATTTTAGTTCAACTTATATCAGACAATTTCCTTAATGAAGAACGCTTTGCTTGCAGTTTTGCTAGAGGAAAACACCGCATCAAGCAATGGGGGAAAATTAGAATTACAAACGAATTAAAGTTTAAAAAGATAAATCAAACATTAATAAACACAGCACTTAAAGAAATAAGTGCAGAAGAATACCTAGTTACTTTTCACACATTAGCCGAAAAAAATTGGCAATCTATTCGAGAAACAAACACTCTTAAAAAGAAGAAAAAGTTCTGTGACTACTTACTTAGAAAAGGTTTTGAAAGCCATTTAATTTACGATAAAGTAAAAGAATTAGAAACAGATTCAAAACAATAAAATCCTAAATACTACAAGGACAACAAAATACTCACCGCATTTCCTCCAAAACCTACAGCATTGATTAATACTTTTTTTATGGGTTTAGTTTTTATTTGTTCGCTTAAGAAAGGAATTCCAATAAAAATGTCCTTCTGCATCATCATGATAGCAAGTTCCATGCTCAGTATTCCAGAGGCCCCAAAAGTGTGACCAATTTTCCATTTATTACTGGTTAAAAGTGGCAATTGGTCACCAAAAACTATTTCTATAGCTCGGTATTCTGTCAAATCGCCTTTTACTGTTCCTGGCGCATGCATCACTATTACATCTACGTCTGATAAAGAGGTGTTTTGCAAAGCCATTTTCATCGATTTCTGAAAACAAGTTGCCTCTGCAGAAATTGAAATGTTATGCTCTAAGATTTCAGTCGCATACCCTATTCCTTCTATGTAAGCCAAAGCATTTTCCTTTTTTCCAAATTCAATACAACACACTCCAGCACCTTCACCAAGAATCATAGTACTCTGTTTCTTTTCTAAATCTAAGGCTCGATTTGGCCATTGAATAGTTTCATTAGCTGCATTTTCGTGATTTGAGTAAATCTTCAAAGCGCGCATTTGAGCGATAGTAAAATCAGTTAATGGCGCTTCACTTCCACCTACCATAAACTTATCTGCCATACCAGCTCGAAGCCAGGCTACACCATTTAGAACGGAGTGCAAAGCAGTAGAACAAGTTATAGAATGAGATATTTCAGGTCCTGCACTTTGCAAGTCGTGTGCTACCCATGAAGAAATGTTCCCCAAAGTGGTCGTAGGAGAAGCTAGCGTTTGAGCTTTTCCAGTTGCTACATATTCGCGATAATGTTTTTCAAATAAGTCAGTGGCACCACGAGAAGAACCTATATTAATACCAAAAGTATCTTCCTGCGCCCAACCTGCAGTAGCCATCGCTTTTCTAGAAACTAACATCGCATACAAAACAGATTTATCTAAAGATTTGTATTTATTATCCGATTGTCTTAATGAATCTATCAACAAATTAGAATCATTATCTAAACCGGCAACTACCGTTTTTTTATGGTCTAAATTCTGAGCCGTAAAAAAATGCTGTTCTCGAAGGTAATTTTCCCAAATCTTTATAGGTTCAGTACCTAATGCTGAAATAGAATTGATAGCAGTTATAGAAATAGTTTGTAACAAAATATTAAATTTATTTGCAGAAATTGCGATATTATTTTAAAAATAGCTTAATCATAAAACAGAATAATTCGTTCAAATTTCTAATGTTGTTTCCACTAAATTTTAAACGGAATAAATTGAATTAAACGGATTCTAAAGCATTTTGAATTACTTGATATATTCTATCCAATTGTTTTTCAGAAATAATGTAAGGTGGTAAAATGTAAACAATATTACCAACCGGTCTTAGAATTACGCCATTTTCGATAAAAAAATTATATAGTTTATTACGCAATGTTCCGTAATAACTTTCGCTGCTCTCTGTTTTTATTTCTAATGCAAAAATAACTCCCAAAACCCTTGTTGTCAAAACTCTAGGATGATTTGCTATCTTTTTTTGAAATGCCAAATGACTCTTGTTTACTCGCAGCAGATTAGCTTGCATTTCTGAAGTTTGCAACAGCTCCAAACTAGCCAAAGCAGCAGCGCAGCCGGTAGGATTTGCAGTGAAAGTATGGCCATGAAACAAAGCTTTATTGATATCTTCATCATAAAAAGCATCAAAAATATCCTGAGTAAAAGTGGTAATTGCCATAGGAATTGTACCTCCGGTAAGCGCTTTAGACAAGCACATCATATCTGGCATTTCAACTTGATAATCCATTGCAAATGTTTTACCTGTTTTACCAAAACCAGTCATTACTTCATCAGCAATTGTAAGTACATTGTTGACACGACATATTCGAATAAGCTCATCTAGAGCTTCTGGCTCATACATAACCATTCCAGCAGCTCCTTGCACAAGCGGTTCAAAGATAAAACCAGCACAATTATGGCTCTGAATCACATTTTTCAAGGTCTCAAAACTTTCTTGTTCTTGACCTTTTACAGGAACTGGAATTCGTATCACATCTATAAACATACCTTGAAAAGCCTGCGTGTAAAATGAAATTCCACTAGCAGCCATTGCTGCAAATGTATCTCCATGAAAAGCATTTTCAAAAGCAATAATGGTAGTTTTCTTTTCTCCTTTATTAAAAAAATATTGTAATGCAACTTTTATCGCTACTTCAACTGCTGTAGAACCGTTGTCTGAAAAAAATATTTTCTGTTGATTTTTAGGTAAAATTTCAATAAGCTTTTCAGCCAAAACTATAGCGGGTTCATGCGTAAATCCTCCAAAGAGAACATGTTCTAAAGTTGTAAGTTGTTTGTAAATCGCATCAGCAATGAACTTATTGGAGTGCCCAAAGGGATTCACCCACCAAGATGCTATAGCATCTATATATTCTTTGTCATTTTCATCCCACAGCAAAGCTCCTTCTCCCTTTTTGATGGCGATTGGTAAAGCAGCTGTTTTGTGTTGGGTATATGGATGCCAAAGATGTTGACTATCTCTTTCTATTAAACTCATTCTATTAAAATTATAAGATTTTTAATTTCATTTGCGTTCAAATAAAATTAGTTGAGAATTCTATAACTACTATTCGAGTCTTAGTAAATTCTCTTTAAAAATAGCAGCATAATATTGAATTACATTTTGATCAAAATAAGGCTCTTCTTCAATTCTACCAATAAATGTTAACCCTGTTTTAAACAAAATAACCGATTCTGATGCTTTATTTTCTTGACCATTAAAAATAATACCCGCTACTTTAATATTTCTATTTTGTAGAGCTTCAATAGTTAGTAAAGTGTGATTAATACTTCCCAGATAATGACGCGAAACAACTATGACTTTATAATCTGGCTGAATTAAATCAACTATAGTATCACGATTATTTATAGGAACAAAAATTCCTCCTGCACCTTCTATCACTAAATGATTTTGAGTCTCCGGTACAATTATGTTATTTAAATCAATTGTAATTCCATCTAATTCTGCGGCTAAATGAGGACTTGCGGGTGTATTTAAAGCGTAACTATTTTCAAAAAAATGAGTTTTTTTGTTGGATACATAGCGCTTTATTTTATGAGTGTCTGAGTTTTCTAAATCTCCCGCTTGAATCGGTTTCCAATAATCAGCTTCTAATGCTTCCGTTATAATCGCCGAGGCAATCGTTTTGCCTACATCAGTTCCTATTCCAGTTATAAATAGTTTCATTTTTTATTTATTTGAGTACAAAAATAAAAAACCCATCGTTAAGATGGGCGATTTATTATTCTTCTTTTAGTTCGTCTAAAACTTGACGTATTTGTTTGGCGTATTTACCATAAAATCTATTGACCCAAACCTCCAGTGCAATACCCATAGAAAGAAAACTAAAAACCACAATCGAAAAAACACCTATCATCTGAAAATTAGTGATTTCGGAAGTTAAAAAGCCTGGCGCTTTTGAAAACTTATAATATAAAAAACCTATTAGCGACAAAATTATAAAAGGTATTAAAGCAAATCCAAAGGTTTTATACAATTCCATATTCAACCTAATATCGAAATACGTTTCATACAAATTATCTTTAGTTTTCATTGTAATAGCACTAATTCTTACATAAAACAAGTATAATTTTACCAGATAATAAATGCATATTGCTAGAAACAGACTAAAAAAGAGATAAAACAAAGGAATTAATTCTTTAGGAAAATCATATATTAGGGGCACAAATCCTGTAAAAACAATTGATAGTATTTGATAAAAAAACTCCTTTTTTAAATTTTTTCTAATTTTATCCAAAGGGGTATTAGCGGCTTCTATTTTTTTTAAATTAGTTGGAAGAACGACATTATCTGTCTTTTCGTTATTCCATTGTTTTTGTATGTCATTAAAATCCATATCCTTGATTTTTTATAATTTCTTTTAATTTTTCTTTTGCTCTGTTTAATTTTACTCTGGCATTCCCTTCTGAAATTCCCAAGTTCTCACCAATTTCTTTGTGTGAGAATCCTTCTAACTGATAGAAAATAATAGCTTTATCAATTTTTTCTAACTTTTGAACTGCTTTATAAAAATGATCTAATTGACTTTCCTTAATATCAGAATCTGTCTCTTCCTCTTTTATATTATCAGATGGAATTTCATATTTATCTACTTTTCTTTTTTCTTTCTTTAAAAAAACAATAGCGGTATTAATTGCCACACGATACATCCATGTTGAAAATTGGCTTTCATTACGGAACGAATCGTATGACTTCCAGAGCTGACAAACAATCTCCTGAAATAAATCTTGCTGATCATCAGGTTTATCCATGTACATCTTAGAAACTTTATACAAAATTCCTTTATGCTTTTCAATGCGGGTCAAAAACTCCTTCTCTTTTTCTTTCAAAACAAAACTATTTCATTATTGGATTCACAACATATCCCGCTTTTCTAAGCAAATTAATTATACCAAAACCACCTGCTAAATGCGCGGCACCAACCGCCACAAAAACTGCCTTTTTATCGATTAGTTTAGGCAAAATCTTCACCCAATTTTGATTTCTAATGTCTAGCATTTGTTCTTTGGTATGTTGATTCATTTGTTGTTTATCTACCATTTTATCATACATCAAACTTATGTTTTCGTTTTTATAGTCATCCACTAGTTTTGACATGTTATTTTGTGTTATTTCTCCAAGCATCGCAATCATCTCGTCGTTTGTATAAGCACCATCAATGATGGCTAACTGAGACTTTACCGTTTCAAAACCTTTGATTTCTATATTATTCTTTTTAGCCAATTTCATAAATTCCATTTCATACAACTTGAAATCACTACAACCAAAGGCTTTCATGCTAACCAAACTCATTACTGCGGTTAAACTAAAACCATTCACTTGGTCAATGTTCATACCTGCCGTATTTTTCAGTATTTGATCTAATTTAAATAATTGATTAGGATTTAATATTTTGTTTAACGACTCTTTGCCCATTGCCATTTTTTGCATGTCTTGAATCTCTTTAGCATCTGATAAGTTAATTTCTAAAATTAATTCCTCTGAATTTGCAAAAGCTTTTTTTACTTTTTCAGATAGAAAATAATCTTCTGCACATATCATATGAATCGTTCCATAGAGATAGGAAGGTTTCGTTAAGCCATTACCAGTAATTTCCCAAAGTAAAGAATTTTCAGAAGTAGAAGAAGAAGAAGAAGTTGTTTGTTGTGCATTACTTATTGCACTAATTAAAATTGTAAGAACTACAATAGTTGCTTTAAATAAATTTTTCATGATTGTGATTGATTAAGTTGTTGATTGATTTTTTTGATGATTAAAACTCCTAAAAATTATTTGCTCCATTTTTTACGTTGCCAAGAAGCAACTGAAATTACAAATAAACAACTCATTATAATGAGCAACGAGAAGTTCGCTTTTTGTAATATAAAATGGTTGACTAACGAAAAACTAAGTCCCATAGAGGTTAAGAAAATAAAAAAGGAACTAACTAAATTTTCTTTTGAAGTAATTGATTGTGGTTTCATAAAACTATTTATTTTTGATTACTACTCGTAAGTAATCAAACAATTGAAACGTTACAAAAAAAGAATAAATTATTTTAATAAAGGCGTAAACAAAGGTCTTAGCGAATATATTTTATAGAAAAAATCGCTAATAGATAAGTTCCAACATAGCTAAGAATCGTTTTAAAAAACAATCTTTGCTAGTAATTCTAAAAGTTGATTGATCTCTTCTTTAGAATTAAAACTATGCAAACAAAAACGCAAACGCTCTTGTCCAGCAGGAACAGTTGGTGACAATATGGCTTTGACATCAAAACCATTTTTTTGCAATTCACCAGCAATCCTTTTTACGTTTTCATTCCCGGGAATAATGGCACTTTGAATCGCTGATTTACTGCGAACAAAGAGCTGTTTTAAACCCATCAAAACTAGCTGTTGATTAAAATAGATGATGTTTTGCTTTAAATCTAGAATGCTTTTTTTATCGCTTTCTAAAGACCTATATGCAACTAAAATTCCAGCAACAGCGTGCGGAGAAAGTCCGGTCGTGTAGATGAAACTTCGAGCAAAATTAACGAGATAACTTTTTAATTCTTCTGATGCTAAAATTGCTGCTCCATGACAACCCAAACCTTTTCCAAAAGTCATAATCCTGGCAAAAATGTGGTTTTCCAATCCAAGCATCTGAACCAATCCTTCGCCATTTTCTCCAAAAACTCCTAATGCATGCGCTTCATCAATTACTAAAAAACAATTGTATTTATCCGACAGCGCTACTAATTCTTCCATGTTAGGACAATCGCCATCCATAGAGAATACGGATTCAGTAACAATATAAAGAGTAGCATTGGGATTTCGCACTATGATTTTCTCCAAATCTTCAAAATCATTATGATTGAATTTATAGGCTTTTGCGTTTGACATTAAAATACCATCCCGAATCGAAGCATGACAAAGCTCATCATATAAAATAATATCGTTGCGTTGCGGCACAGCGCTAAAAAAACCAACATTGGCATCGTAACCCGAATTAAAAATTAACGCTGCTTCTGACTGATTAAATTGAGCTATAAAATCCTCTGTCTCTAGATATAATTTATGATTTCCAGAAAGTAATCTAGAACCAGTAGCACCATTTTTTTTAAGATTACTTTGAATCAAATACTCATGGGTTTGATTAAAAACAATTTCTGAATTTGCTAAACCAAGGTAATCATTGGATGAAAAATCGATTAGATTATTAGGAATACCTAGTTTACGAAGAGAATTTGATTCAATTCGCTGCGTTAATCGATCAGATATTGATTTTGGAAATCTTTTCATAGTTTGTAAAAATAATAAATTTCTAACAAGTGAATTGCATTTATCACAAAGTAGTTTTAACACATTTTAATTTATTAAAGTTACTTTCAAATAAATAATTTCAGTTTGAAATGGAATGCAAAGTCAACTAAATATTCAATTATAATTATTTAAAAACCCAATTTTAAGCTGCTATCATTTCTTAAAACTAATAAATTATAAATGTAAAAATTATATAAAAAAAAAAGCCAAACATTGCTGTTTGGCTTTTATACTAATTATAAACCGTCTTAGTCAACTAAAACGATAACTTTATTATCTTTCATTTCAATTGTACCTGAATTGATAGCTAATGTATAGTTTTGATCATCCAGCTTCGTGAATTTACTTGCTACTTCTTTTGCAAAAGTAAAATTAGAAGCTGTAATTTTCACCACTCCTTGTTCTAAAATTGAAACTATAGGGGCGTGATTATTCAAAATTTGAAAGCTTCCGTCAATTCCAGGTAAGGTAACCGAAGTTACTTCTGCTGAAAATAATTTTGCTTCTGGTGATACTATTTCTAAAATCATTTTTATTGCTTTAGGCTTTAAGCTTTAGGCTTTAAGCATTTTTAATATTATGCTTCTGCTAACATTTTTTCTCCAGCTTCGATCGCTTCTTCAATAGTTCCTTTAAGGTTGAAAGCAGATTCTGGCAAGTGATCTAATTCACCATCAATGATCATGTTAAATCCTTTGATAGTATCTTTAATATCTACTAAAACACCTTTTAAACCTGTAAATTGCTCAGCAACGTGGAACGGTTGAGATAAGAAACGTTGAACACGACGTGCTCTAGAAACAGATAATTTATCTTCTTCAGATAATTCTTCCATACCAAGAATTGCGATAATATCTTGCAATTGTTTGTATTTCTGAAGAATTTCTTTTACTCTTTGTGCACAGTCATAATGCTCATCACCTAAAATTTGTGGAGTCAAAATTCTTGAAGTTGAATCTAATGGATCAACTGCAGGATAGATTCCTAATTCAGCAATTTTACGAGACAATACAGTTGTAGCATCAAGGTGAGCAAATGTAGTTGCTGGCGCCGGGTCAGTTAAATCATCCGCAGGAACGTAAACCGCTTGTACTGATGTAATAGATCCTTTGTTTGTAGAAGTAATACGCTCTTGCATCGCACCCATTTCTGTTGCTAATGTTGGTTGGTATCCTACTGCAGATGGCATACGACCTAAAAGTGCCGAAACCTCTGATCCTGCTTGTGTAAAACGGAAGATATTATCAACGAAGAACAAAACGTCTTTTCCTTGATCAGTTCCTGCTCCATCACGGAAATACTCAGCGATAGATAATCCAGAAAGTGCTACACGAGCACGAGCTCCAGGAGGCTCATTCATTTGACCGAAAACGAAAGTAGCTTTTGACTCTCTCATTCCTGGCATATCCACTTTAGATAAATCCCATCCTCCATTTTCCATAGAGTGCATGAATTCATCACCGTATTTTATAATTCCTGACTCTAACATCTCACGAAGCAAGTCATTTCCTTCACGTGTTCTTTCTCCTACTCCTGCGAATACAGAAAGTCCACCGTGACCTTTTGCAATATTGTTAATCAATTCCTGAATCAATACTGTTTTACCAACACCTGCACCACCAAACAATCCAATTTTCCCTCCTTTTGAGTAAGGCTCAATTAAATCGATTACTTTAATACCTGTGAATAAAACTTCAGATGAAGTTGATAAATCTTCGAAACGTGGCGCTTGACGGTGAATAGACATTCCGTTTTCACCTGTTTTTGGCAAGTTTCCTAAACCATCAATTGCATCACCAATCACATTGAATAGACGTCCGTAAACATCAGCACCAACTGGCATTTGGATAGGGTTTCCTGTTCCAACTACTTCATAACCTCTACTCAAACCATCTGTTGAGTCCATCGAAATGGTACGTACGGTATTTTCACCGATGTGAGATTGTACTTCAAGTACTAATAAAGTACCATCTTTTTTTGTGATTTCTAACGAATCATAAATTTTTGGAAGTTCAACATCCTTACCGTTGAAAACTACGTCAACTACTGGTCCAATGATTTGGGCAACTTTTCCTATTACTTTTGACATTACTTATGTATTTATTAAATAGCTATTTAGGTTTATGAATTAGTATCAACCGAAACGTATCGATTACATGCTTTTTTCAGTTTGCAAAGATAATTTTTTAAAATAAAAAATCAACATCTTTTTGTTATAAAAAAAAGAAAATTTAAATCATTTCATAAAAACAGATTTTAAATAACAAAACCGTTCATTTCTATTTGTAAAATAAAAAAAACCACCACGTTACAAAAACGGGTGGTATAGGCAAAAATACTACAGATAACCTACTATAATGAAGCTGGATATAAAATTGGATACAATCCTAAATTAACCTTTGGCAATGTCGAACCGTATTTGGTGTTGATTGCTGCGCTAAAATAATTTGCGATCAAAGCATAACCTCTTGGACTTGGATGAACACCATCAAGAGAAAATGAACCTCCCGTTACGTAGGTTGAAGTCATTGTAAATCCATTACCAACTATTCCTACAGATGACAATTGATTCATAATTGTCTTCGTGTCCACAAAAGCCAACCCTTTTGCATCGGCAATTGTTTTTATCGTTACATTATAAGCATCTGTCGCTACTACGATTTCAGCAACTTCAGCTGGTATTAAAACATGTTTGTCTTGAAGAGGAAATGTAATTCCAAACTTATTCAATGGAGACGGAGGAGCCATACCTAATCCTGAATCTAAAGCTGTTGGAGCAGTTCCAATAACAGATTGTACAGGCAAAACTACTAAGTCTGCAGCTGTAGCTTGTCTTGCCTGACCAAAAATAGCTCCGTAAAATGCTGCTGTTTGAGGTCCTAGATCACCAGTTAAAACAGCAGTTAATTGAGCTGATAAATTAGGCAATGACTCATCCTTAATTAATAACGGATTAGAAACTGTTTTTGAAAGCAAATTAATCCTACTACCTGCATTCAAATATGTCAATGCATTTTTCAAAGGGCCGTATAGTTGTGCATTAAGCGCATCAATCGTTGCGTTACCAACCGGAACACTGCCTCCACCTAAAACACTTGCAGTTAAAGGATTAAAAGGAACAGTAGTAAAATAAGGAAGCGTACTAACATAAGGAAGATTAGCAACTACGCCTTTAGCGCCATTAGCTGTCAAACTATTAACCATACCCGAATAGACACTTGCAAACACAGAAGGATCTGTAATGTCATTCCCTCCATAAGTCCCTGGATTTAAATTACCTGTTTGATTTACACCAACACCACCAGAGGTAGCATACCCCAAAACATCATTTCCTCCTATCCATAAAGAAAAGAAAGTAGGAGCTTGCACCATAGCATCACCAACTACCGTTGCACCAGAAGTAGTTGCAAATCTTGCAAAATAAGGATTTGCAGCTCCAGAGGCTACTCCAGCTACATTACCGTAACCTGGCGCAATTAAATGATAACTTTTAGCTCCTGGAACTCCTAAATTATTAAACGGACCAACAATACGAGTTGACACTTCTGTAGTAGGATTACCACTTACAGCAACCGGTCCTACACCATTAAAATACAAACGGGTTCCTGCTATAATATTTCCACCAAGAAGCAATCCTCCTTTATTGTCTGAAGTAAGCGGTGTCTTAAAATCTCCTCCACCCGCTAATTTAAACTGTTGAGCTAAAACGTTTACGTAAGAACCCTGCTGTCCCTTAATGAAAAGGGCACCATCACTATAACCTGCAGCAAAGGAATCTCCTAAGGCAACGTATTTTGCAAAATTAGCTGACCCTGGAACTACAGTTGCTTCAGCCGAAACCACATCATCATCATTATTATTACATGCTACTAAGCTTAAAGAAACTAATAGTAGCCATTTTAAATTTTTTATCATTTTTTCTGTGTTTTTTATTAACGACTGATTTTTAAGGATTGATTGTCCAAGACGCAAAAAATTGCTGTCCTATTAATCCAGCTCCTAATACCTGAGTGTATTCTTTACCTCCAATATTCGAAGCACCCAACTTAATTGTTGATTTTAACTTGAGGATGTTATAATTAATTTGAGCATCAATTACAGTAGCAGCATCGATCATGCCGTCAACCATCGTAGATTGCCATAAATATTCACTATTCCATCTTCCACTTACATTAAAACCAAAATTATCGAATAATTTTTCGTTTCCAAATGATGCTTTTACTCTGTGTTTTGGTGTATTAAAACCCGCTTCAAAACTCGGATCTTTAGCTTGATCAAATTTGAATTCTGCATAATTATAGTTCACACCTACTTCAAAATCTTTATATACTTTTTTAGAAAGACCCACACCAAATCCCATTGATTTAATTTCAACGTCGGTATTAGTATAGAGTTGATAAGCTCTGAAATTGCCATTTTGAAGCGCATGTATAGATTGAGTTCCGGCATTTGTAGGTCCTGCTAAAGGATTTGGAGCGTCTTGTGCTGTTCCATAAAGTGGCGCTACTACATTTAAATTACCAATAAAATCATTGTATATATTGTAATATCCGTTCAAATCAACAGAAACACCATTCAAGAAAGAACGATAACCCAATTCAAAAGCCTTTACTTGTTCTGGTTTCACATAATTAACGTTTGTTTTTTTCAATACCGCAGGATTACCAGAAGCGCTCAAAGCCGCAACAGAAGAAGCAGTATACGAATTGTTATAAGCATTTAGACCAGTAACAATCACATTAGCAGATCCAGCAAACGCCTGTCCTACAGCTGTTGAAACGGGTAATGTTTCACTGTACCTGGTTAAGTTATCAGGGGCAGATCCTAATAAAACTGCATTTCCTACATTAAAACCAATGTACTGATCTTGAGTTGATGGATTTCTAAAACCTGTTTGATAAGAGGCTCTAAAGTTATGCTTCTTGTTTTCACCACCCGAATAAACCAGTGATAATCTAGGCGAAATATTACCATCGAAATTTTTAGATTTATCGTAACGCACAGAACCCGTAAATTTCAATCTATCATCTAATAACTTTTTTGTCAATTGTGTGTATGCACCATAATCATTATAATGTATCGGGCCATTAGCATCGGTATAAATTCTTCCATGAGAGTTCAACTCATACTCTCTGTATGAACCACCAACTTGAATTTCTGCAAAATCAATTAAATCTTTAAAATTATAATTTACATCAGTGTGGTAAATTTTAGAATTGTCAACCAACTTAGAACCTGAAAGCACACTCGCTTCACTAATTACACTATTAAATGCACTTTTAAATGCAGCTGTTCCAGGAATCAACCTTCCGGTATCTGCTACACTTCTTGCTGCGATATGCGCTTGTTCTGGAGTTGCACCCCCTAATGTAGATGTTACATACTGACCCGCATACTGACCAAACCATGTCTTATCATCTTTCCAAACTCTGTTTACATTAATACCTGTAAAAAGCATATCGTATGATTTTCCTCCATCTTCATTGGTAGTATACCCTCTTACAAAAAAGTTTTTCCCTTTTAATTCTAATTTATGTTGTTGCATAAAAAAATCATTTAGGTAATATCTATTAGCCCCTTGATAAACCGCGTTACCGTAACCAAATTTACTTTGCCAAATAATTTCGAAATCATTTTCAAAAGGTTTATAATGAAGAGAAAAGTCAATTTTGGTATTACTCGCTTTATTATCTGTCAAGCTGGTTTCATCGTATCCTGTTCTGCTCACGTTATAATCTGGCAAAAGATTTATAGCTCCAACGGGAATTAAACCTAACGCTGCCAATGATTGCCCAACTCCTTTTAAATTGGTACTCACTTCATCACCATACACATTTATCCCGTCATAATTAGGATTACTCCTATCTCTTCCTACAACTGTTTTATCTTTATAATTAGTAGCATACCAATCCGTACCTCTCATATAAGTAAAGTTCGCTTTAGCAGCGAATTTTGGACTAAAAGCATGTGCAATTCTAATTCCGTAATCAACATAGTCATTACTTCCTGCCGCATTTTGAACAGTCTGTCCATATTTAGCATAAGCGGTAATTCCTTGACTTGTAAAAGGACTTTTACTATTCATAAACAAAATACCATTAAAGGCATTTGCACCATACAAAGCAGAAGAAGCACCAGGCAACAACTCAACGCTCTGAACATCAATTTCAGAAACACCTATCATATTACCTAAAACAAAATTTAATAAAGGAGAAGAGTTATCCATTCCGTCTACTAATTGCATAAAACGGGTATTAGCTACCGTTGCAAAACCTCTAGTGTTAATGGATTTAAAAGTCAAACTACTCGTATTCATTTGAACTTCTTTCAAGTTTTCCAGTCCTTCATAAAAAGTAGCAGAAGCTGATTTTTTTATATCTGCAATTCCCATTCTTTCGATAGTAACAGGCGACTCAATTACTCTTTCTGGAGTTCTCGAAGCAGACACTACAATTTCATCTAATTTGTTTTCCTCATCTAAAAGTTGTACAGAAACCTTTTGATTTGCCGAAGAAATAGTAACTTTTTTAGATCCAAAACCAACACTAGTTACCTCAATGACAAACGGAAGTTTTTTTGAGGATTGTAACTTAAAAGAACCATCAAAATCGGCGACAGTACCTGACGAATCACCAACGACTTTAATATTGGCTCCAGGAATAGGTTGGTTGTTACTATCGGTAACAAAACCTGTAATTGTATTTTGCGCAAAAGTTAGACTGCAAAAAAACAAAGACAAAAAAAGTAAATACACTCTCATTTGGTTATAATTTGTTGGTTTATCACGCCAAAGTACAAATATTTTTGATATTAATAAAAAAAGTGTTTAAATATCTCATTTTTGATAGTTAATTCACACCATTTATACATATTATACAATTAATTTTAACCCTCTATTTTAGAGAATACTATCAAAACGGCAAAATACCACTATGCGTGCATATAAAAAATACACATATATCAAAAAAATTATTAATTTCTAAAAATATGATAAAAGTGATATAACCAACATAATTAACGTTTCTTTTACAAAGAAATCAAAGTTTTAAGCAAAAAAAAAAGCCTTGAGAAAATCCTCAAGGCTTGATTATAAGTAGTATATAAAACGTGTTACTCTACAGTAACTGATTTAGCTAAATTTCTAGGCTGATCTACATTACAGCCTCTCATTACCGCTATGTGATAAGATAATAGTTGCAAAGGTATAGTTGTAATCAAAGGAGACAAGGCATCCGATGTTTCTGGAATTTCAATAATATAATCTGCCAATTCACGGACTTGAGTATCCCCTTTCGTTACTACAGCGATGATTTTTCCACTTCTAGATTTAATTTCCTGAATATTACTCACGATTTTATCATAATGTCCTTGTTTAGGCGCTATTACAATAACAGGCATAAGCTCATCAATCAATGCAATTGGTCCGTGTTTCATTTCTGCAGCAGGATAACCTTCCGCATGAATATAAGAGATCTCTTTTAATTTAAGTGCACCTTCAAGAGCAACAGGGAAATTATAACCTCTTCCTAAATACAAACAATTAGGCGCATCTTTAAATACAGCAGCAATTTCTTTTGCTTTTTCATTAGTTTCTAAAGCTTCTTTAACTTTTTCGGGAATAATTTCAAGCTCATTTAAATAAGCATGAAAAACCGAAGTAGACAAAGTCCCTTTTGCTTTTGCTAAACGCAAGGCAATCATTGTCAAAACTGTAATTTGTGTGGTAAATGCTTTTGTTGATGCAACACCTATTTCTGGACCAGCATGCGTGTAAGCACCTGCATGAGTTTCTCTAGAAATAGAAGACCCTACTACATTACAAACTCCAAAAACAAAAGCTCCATTTTCTTTTGCTAGTTTAATTGCAGCCATAGTATCTGCCGTTTCTCCTGATTGAGAAATAGCAATAACAACGTCATTTCTATTTATGATTGGATTTCTATATCTAAATTCAGAAGCATACTCTACCTCTACAGGAATTCTAGTAAATTCTTCAAAAATATATTCGGCTACTAAGCCAGCATGCCATGAAGTACCACAAGCAACAATAATAATCCTTTCTGCGTTTAAGAATTTCTCTAAATTATCTTCAACACCTGCCATTTGAATTAAACCTTCATTGGCATGAAGACGACCTCTATAAGTATCTTTAATGACACTAGGTTGCTCATAAATTTCTTTCAACATAAAATGGTCGTAACCTCCTTTTTCAATTTGCTCCAAATTCATTTGTAGCTCTTGTATTGTAGGATTAACCAAAGAATCATCTTGAATTTTACGCACTTTCATAGGTTTGTGTAACCTAATATTTGCCATTTCTCCGTCCTCAAGATATACCGCATTTGAAGTATATTCAATAAATGGCGAAGCATCAGAGGCGATAAAATACTCTCCTTCTCCAATACCAATTGCTAAAGGACTACCCAAACGTGCGGCAACAATCTCATTAGGTGTTTTTTTATCAAAAACAGCAATCGCATACGCTCCAACCACTTGGTTTAAAGCTACCTGAACTGCTTTTCCTAATTTCAAATTATCTTTTTTCTGAACTTCTTCAATAAGATTAACTAAAACTTCAGTGTCAGTATCAGAATGAAACACATAACCTCTTTTTATTAATTCTGCTTTTAGAGGTGCATAATTTTCAATAATTCCATTATGTATAATAGCTAAATCACCTGAATTTGAAATGTGAGGATGTGAATTAACATCATTGGGAACACCATGTGTAGCCCAACGTGTATGACCAATTCCAATAGTACCATTAAGCGTGATTTCTTTTTCAGCTCTTTCTTCAAGATCTGAAACCTTTCCTTTCGCTTTAGCAACTTTCATTTCAAGACCATCATACAACATGACACCAGCACTATCATATCCTCTATACTCTAGTCTTTTCAATCCTTTTATTACAATAGGATAAGCTTCTCTATATCCAATATATCCAACGATTCCGCACATAAATTTCTTTTAATTTGGTTTTGTAAAATAAATCTCCAATTTTAATCTTTTTTCATCTGGAACGGTAGATTTTCCGCTGTATAAAACGGTCCCTAAAGGGTTCATTACAGAAGCTTTTGGTGCTTGTGAAATAAAAGAATTAGCCGTTTTAAGTTTAGATGAAACAGTATTTGCAATATTTTCAGTAACTACTAAGCCTAATTTAACATTAGTAGAATCCTTATTGTTTATCAAATTTCTAATTTGATTTGTAATTCTAATTTTATAAGTAGAACCTCTTTTAGTAGTCGCATCCAATTTTAAAAGTCCTCCAAAAACCACTTTAGATTTTTTAGGAAAACTAACATTAGAAGTTGGATCAGAGTAATCAATTATTGGACGATTATTTTTAAAATCATACAAATAAACCCTCTGTGGTTCATCAGCACCAGTCATAGCACTAGCATCGATGTGAAAAACTAAATTAGCTTCATTAACTAAAACTTTTTTACCCTTACCAGGATTTCTCAAATCATCTAATTCATCTGGAACTCCGTTTGGACCAGAAGTTAGATTGCCATTACTATCATATCCCTTTATATCTTTTTTATCAAACAATTCTAAAACAGAAACGGAACCTTGTCCCCCTTTTAAGTACAAACGCTCATCTCCCGCAACGTTGTCACCAACACTAGGCAAACTATTATACGCAGATCCACTAACAGTATAATCATTTTTCAGTAAGCTTACTGTATTTCCAGACATATTAAGAACAATAGTTTTCTTTTCACGAGTTGGAGCACCACCAGTAGTGGAAGCCAAATCTTGATTATAGGTAATTGTTATTTTACCTGCTTTAAAATTAAGCATGGCTAAATTTCCTGCGCTAGATCCTGATTTCTCAACTTTAAAATAAAGCCCTTTAAAATGATTTCTAAAAGCTTCATTAGAGGCCAATTTACCTGAACTGATAGCGTCTAAAATTTTAGTTTTAAAATAGGCTTTGTTTAAATTCAAATTCATTGCAGGTGCAATATATTTTGTAGTCTTTACACCTGTCAAAGAATCTTTGACATCTACAACATCTTCGGAGGAATCAAAGAAAAATTCATTATTCTGAGAATCATCATCACTATCATTTAATACAGTTGGTTCTTTTTTAGTATCAAATAAATCATTTTGATCTGTAAAAAAAGTTTGTTCCTGATATCCTGTAATAGGTCCCGGATTTACCATAGAATATCCAGATTCATAAACACTTAATTTCATTTTAGCCATCTGTGGACCATAAATAGAATCTAGAACATAAACATGACTGCCATTAGCATTGGTTTTTGTTTTAGTTTCATCAATATAATAAGGAACTGTCAAAACTACACTTTCTACATAAGGTCTAGCACCAATTGAAGTTACAAAAGAAGACAAAGCCAATTGCGTATTAAAATTTGCAGTTGTCTCACCAAAAACAGGATTATTATAAATACCTAACGGATTTACATCAAGATTATTAGATTGAATCGGACCTGTTTTTAGATTATAACCTAAAACACTATATGTGGTACTTGCTAAATTAAAATTATTTCCACCAATTATATCGCCACCAACTTCATTGTAATCTTTATCACAGGAATACAAAACAAAAACAGTCGCTACTAAAAGAATTTTCTTAAAAAAAGAATTATTATACATATTTATCAAAAAAGTTTAATTTAAAGAACTTGGTCTCTATAGAAATTAGTGTACGCTTCGGCGAAAGCATCTTTCGAGCCGAAAGGTAAAAAAGGTTTTCCCGAAGATTCTATAAATTTTGTTAAACTTGAAGGCACGTTATTTGAGGCAATAATAACTGCATCAGAATGACTAATAGAGGCTTTTAAGATGTTTTCGTAGTTTGGCACTTCTAGATCAGCTATTGCTTCTGCGGGAACTCCATCAAACTTTACTTTATTAATCATTCCCATATTCAAAGTCCCTTCAAAAGAGGGAGAATAAACAGAAGTGACAATTTTAGTTTCAGAAAACAGAGCTTCGTTTTTATAAAAATGCTTCATATAGATAGGCAACATAGCCGCCATCCATCCATGAACATGAATAATATCCGGAACCCAATTCAGTTTTTTAACTGTTTCAACCACACCTTTTGCAAAGAAAATAGCACGTTCGTCATTATCTGGGAACATTACACCTTCTTCATCTGTAAAAGTTGCTTTTCTTTTAAAATATTCATCATTATCAATAAAATAAACTTGAATTCTTTCTTTAGGAATAGAAGCTACTTTAATAATCAATGGCATATCCAAGTCATTTACAACCAAATTCATTCCCGAAAGTCTAATTACTTCGTGTAATTGGTGTCTTCTCTCGTTAATATTTCCATACCTAGGCATAAAAATTCGTATCTGTCCACCTTGGTCATTAATCATTTTAGGAACGTCATAAGACATTAAAGAGACCTCGTTTTCAGCGAGATAAGGTACCACTTCAGATGATACATATAATATCCTCTTATCTTTCATATTATAATTTGCTTAATTTATTGGCAATAAAAACCAAGCAAAATTACAAAAATTTATGCAGTTATTAACTAAAATAGTAAGTTTGCATTTAATTTTAATAATACTGCCATGCCTATTTTCTACGGAAAAGCAACTTTAATGGATCATTTGAAATCGATTAAAACACCTGATTCTACTATTGGATTTGTTCCAACCATGGGTGCTTTGCATCAAGGACATTTGGCTTTAATGCGGCAATCATTATTGGAAAACGACAATACAGTGGTAAGTATTTTTGTTAATCCAACGCAATTTAATAACCCTGAAGACTTAGCTAAATATCCTAGAACTTTAGAAGACGATATAAAAAAATTAGATAATTTAGATCCTTCAATTATATTATACGCTCCTTCTGTAGACGACATTTACGAAGGAAAAGTCGTTTCACAAAATTTTGATTTCGACGGTTTAGAAAACCAAATGGAAGGTAAATTTAGACCGGGACATTTTGATGGTGTTGGCACAATAGTAAAACGCCTTTTTGAAATTGTAGCACCCACAAAAGCGTATTTTGGAGAAAAAGATTTCCAGCAATTACAAATTGTAAAAAAAATGGTCGCTAAAAATGGTTTAAAAGTAGTAATCATTGGATGCCCAATTTTTAGAGAAGAGAATCACCTTGCTATGAGCTCAAGAAATGAGCGCTTATCCTATAAAGAAAGAGAAGATGCTGCTATTATCTATAAAATACTGAGTGCTGTAAAAGAGAAATTTAAAACAGAAACCACAAAAGAAATTTCTGAATGGGTAAGCGATTATTTAAAAAAAGATGCTCATTTTGAATTAGAATATTTTACAATAGCAGATGAAGAAACCCTTTTGTCTTGCACAGAAAAAATAGAAAATAAAAAATACAGAGCTTTTATTGCCGTATTAGTCAATAACATCCGCCTAATAGATACTATTTCATTAAATTAATTTACTTTTGTACCATGCAAATTCAAGTTTTAAAATCAAAAATTCATCGTGTTAAAGTAACCGGTGCCGATCTTAATTATATCGGTAGTATTACTATTGACGAAGCATTATTAGAGGCTTCTAATATGATAGAGGGAGAGAAAGTTTCTATTGTAAATATCAATAACGGCGAACGCTTTGAAACATACGCTATAAAAGGAGAGAAAAATTCAGGAACAATAACTCTGAATGGTCCAGCGGCTAGAAAAGTTCAAAAAGATGATGTAATCATTATCATCTCTTACGCAACTATGGAGTTTGAAGAAGCTAAAACATTCAAGCCATGGGTTATTTTTCCAAATGAAAAGGATAACTCGCTAACCTAATAGTCTTATAAAACTCTTTAGTCTTTTATAAGAGCAGTTTAAAATTCAAGCCACTGATTCTCTATTTTATACTTTAAAATAGAAATTCAGTGGCCTTTTATTTGCAAAACTAAAACCTAGAAATGACATTTTGTGAATACCCAATAAGTTTTATATTAAAATAAAATAATAGATTATATTGCTACCACTAATCTAGCAATCAAAAAAGATCAAAATCTTACAAACTATGAAAAAAACAATACTATTATTACTCTTTTCTGTTTCTCTATTTTCACAAAAATCCATAATTGAATTTGAGTCTAAAGTTTTAGAAACCAAACGAGAAATAACGATTGGTCTTCCCGCTTCTTTTGAGAAAAACCCAAATAAAAAATATCCATTAGTCATTTTACTCGATGGAGATTACTTGTTTGATCCTTTTTATGGCGATCTGAATTACGGAGCGTATTGGGATGATTTACCAGAAACTATAGTAATCGGTATTAGCCAAAATAAAAATGGCGAACGAACCAATGACTCCTTTTACGATCCAGTAGATGGCGTTCCTACTAGAGAAGGCGCACGTTTTTTTGAATTTCTAGGAGCAGAATTACTCCCTTTTATTGAAAAAAAATATCCAGTTGCACCTTTCCGTATCATTGCAGGTCATGATATAACAGCAGGTTTCTTAAACTTTTTCCTCTATAAAGACAATCCTATTTTTGATGCTTATATCTCTTTAAGCCCTGAATTAGCAACAGAAATGGAAATCAGAATTCCAGAGCAACTTAAAAAACTTAAGAGACCTATTTATTATTACCAATCGTATGGCGAAGGAGATTTAAAGAAAATACAAAAATCCGTACAAGAGTTAGACGCAAGTATAAAACTAGTTACTAATCCGCAATTAAATTATAAATTAGATGTAATAAAAGGAGCTTCTCATTATTCGATGGTTTTACCTTCAATTCCAAATGCGTTGTATCATATTTTTCAAAATTACAGACCCATCACATCTACTGATTATGCAGAAAAAATAGTAGTATTAGAAAGTGGATATGTAGATTATTTAGTTAATAAATATGACGTTTTGTATAAAAACACCGGTATAAAACTTCCTATTCGTTTAAATGATTTTAAAGCAATAGAAGCAGCGATTATAAAAAATAAAGCTTATTCTGAATTGGATAAATTAGCAGAAGTAGCCAACAAGTATTATCCTAAATCAATGCTAGGAGATTATGAATTAGCATTGATGTTCGAGAAAATGGAAGATCCAAAAAAAGCAGCAAAATATTATTTGAGTGCTTCACAATCTGAAGAAATCAGCGACTTAACTAAACAAATGATGCTTGACAATTATGACCTAATGAAAAGTCAAATACCCAAAAAATAATGTCTAAAGTAAAAACAACTTTTTTCTGCCAAAATTGTGGCGCTCAATATGCCAAATGGCAAGGACAATGCAATTCGTGTAAGGAGTGGAATACTATTGCCGAAGAAATTATTCAGAAGCAAGAAAAAACTGCTTGGAAAAGTGAGAGTTCTGCGAATAGTAAAGCTCCAAAACCATTACGAATTGATGAAATAGATTCTGCTCAAGAAATAAGAATGGACACTACCGACGCAGAACTAAATCGAGTTCTTGGTGGCGGGATTGTTCCGGGCTCGCTTATCCTTTTGGGCGGAGAACCTGGCATTGGAAAAAGTACCCTTTTACTTCAGATCTCCTTAAAACTACCTTATAAAACACTATATGTTTCTGGAGAAGAAAGTCAGAAACAAATAAAAATGCGTGCCGAAAGAATTACTCCAAGCAGCGCCAATTGCTATATTCTAACCGAAACTAAAACTCAAAATATCTTTAAGCAAATTGAAGCTATTCAGCCTGAAATAGTAATTATCGATTCCATTCAAACCTTACATACAGATTATATAGAATCTACTGCTGGAAGTATCTCTCAAATTAGAGAAACTACGGCAGAGTTAATAAAATTTGCAAAAGAGACTAACATTCCTGTGATACTTATTGGACATATCACTAAAGATGGAACGATCGCGGGCCCAAAAATATTGGAACATATGGTTGATACGGTTCTTCAGTTTGAAGGCGATAGGAACCATGTGTACCGAATACTCCGTTCCTTAAAAAACCGATTTGGATCGACGGCCGAAATAGGAATTTATGAGATGCTAGGAAGTGGTTTGCGTGAAGTTTCTAATCCATCAGAAATATTAATTTCTCACAAAGACGAGCAACTTTCTGGAACAGCAATTGCGTCAACACTTGAAGGAATGCGTCCTTTGATGATAGAAATTCAAGCTTTAGTAAGCACGGCAGTTTACGGAACACCGCAACGCAGCACCACTGGTTATAACGCCAAAAGACTAAACATGATTTTGGCCGTTTTGGAAAAAAGAGCCGGTTTTAGATTGGGTGCCAAAGATGTATTTTTGAATGTAACCGGCGGAATTTCTGTAGATGATCCTGCTATCGATTTGGCCGTTGTTGCTGCTATTTTATCCTCAAATGAAGATATTGCTGTTAATAAAGATTTCTGTTTTGCTGGAGAAGTGGGGCTTTCTGGTGAGATACGTCCGGTGAACCGAGTAGATCAACGCATTCAGGAAGCAGAGAAGTTAGGATTTTCGACCATTTTTGTTTCTAAATACAATAAAATAGCACTTAAAAATAGTGGCATTACAGTTCGATTAGTGGCAAAAATCGAAGATGTAGCCGCAGAATTATTTGGATAAAACTAATTCTAAAAAAATACCAAACAAACCCTAAATACTGATTATAAGTTATTTACATGTTAAATAGCAAATAATACTTATTTTAATAGTTTACCTTTATGTAACGAATCTTTGCTTGCAGCGCAACTTAAAAAAGTACATTCTCATAAACAAACGCTTGCTAGAAAGTTATAGATTCATAATTTCTTTAAAGAAAAAATTATCTAATTTCATAAAGCAATAAGTAATGAAAAAGCAAGCGGGTATTTGGATTGACTCCACAAAAGCAATCATTGTAATTCTGGAAGAAGGAATAGAAAAAACAACAACACTTCAGTCTGATTTAGAAAACCGTGTTTATCACGATAAAGAAGGAGATAAAGGTAGTTTTTTTGGTAACCAACATATGGATTCTCAAAACACATTTGACGAAAGAATAAAACATCAAACCAATGCGTATCTTAAGGAAGTTAGCGCAACAATAAAAGATTGCGACGAAATTTATATTTTTGGTCCAGCAGAAACAAAAACTAAATTAGAAAAGAAAATCCAAGAAGAAAAGTCAATTTTTAATGGTAAATTAAAAGCTGTTGAAGCAGCAGAGAACATGACTTTGAAACAAATTATTGCAAAAGTTAAGCACTTTTATACTCCATAAACCAATTGATTTCATCAAAAAGGCAAGCCGCAATCAAACGTTGCGGCTTTTTTGTGTTAATAATTAAAATTTAAAAAAGTTTAAAACTTATTTATCTAAATTTGTTTTCTTGTCTTTAAATTGATAAAATACCAACTCTTTAAAAAGACAGTTTTTAAATTCCACCTAATTAATGAAAAACAGAAAAAAGAAAATATTTTTATTCATTACAATACCACTTATAATTCTGATAATTACTGGTAGTGCCTTTTTTGTTTTTAGAGATTCTATTTTAAAAAAAGTAATTACTAAAGCAACTTCAAAAATAGAAAAAGACTACGATAGCAATTTTACAGTTAGAGCCGCTAATTTTGAAGGCTTTTCAGGAATAAGCTTAACGGATGTAACTTTGACCCCAAAAAATGCAGACACTTTATTCAACATTCATAAAATGAGAACTAGTGTTAATATTTGGCAATTATTGTTGGGTGAAGTTCAATTAGGCACTTTAGAAATTAAAACAGGCTTTGTACAACTAACACAAAAAGGAGACCGTAAAAACTTTGAGGCTTTTCTGAAAAAAGATAATAAAGAATCTAAAAACAACGATAAAAAAGATTACGCAGCTTTTGCCTATCGAATTATTTCAAAAGTACTCAATCTGGTGCCAACAGATATGGATGTTGAAAATCTGACTTTTAAACTTGACGATAATGGCAAAAGAGCAACTATAAAAATCAACAAACTAATATTGTTAAATAAAGAATTAGAAACAGCAATCCACGTACAAACAAATACTTTTGAACAGCAATGGAAAATTAAAGGATATGCTGATCCTAGAAATAAAAAAGCAGATATTCGATTTTTTAATATTGATACAGGTGCCATAAAAGTTCCTTACTTTGACGAACGTTACGGACTTATTTCAAGTTTTGATTCTATTCGTTTAAACATCGAAAATATCAATCATAGTCGCGGAGAATTACATATAGACGGTTACGCTTCTATCGCTAATTTAAAAATAAATCATCCAAAAATTTCCCGAAAAGATGTAGTAATCAAAAACGCACGATTTGACTATCGTTTTTTATTAGGATCCAATTTTATCTCTGTAGATAGTAGCTCTACTGTGCAATTGAATAGTATTAAATTCAATCCATATTTATCTTATGAAACTGCCAAAGACACCGTTTATAAACTAAAGATAGCACTACCAAAAATGAAAGCGCAGGATTTCATATCTTCTCTCCCTGATGGACTTTTTACTCATTTTCAAGGTATGGAAGCCGAGGGAAGTATTGATTACAAACTCGATTTTAAATACAATAAAAACAAACCCAATGAACTGGTTTTTGATAGTAATTTGAAAAAAGAAAACTTGAAGATTACAAAATATGGAGAAGCAAATTTAAACAAACTCAATAGCGAATTTATTTATCGTGCAATTATACAGGATGTGCTACAAAGACCAATTTTAGTAGGAAATGCGAATCCGAATTATACACCGCTCGAACAAATTTCTCCCTATTTAAGAAAAAGTGTCCTAACGACCGAAGATCCTTCCTTCTTTTCACATCGAGGTTTTATAAATGAGGCGTTCAAGCAATCTATAATCAAGAATATAAAAACCAAGAAATTTTCTCGTGGTGCTAGTACCATCAGCATGCAGTTAGTAAAAAATGTTTTTTTGACTCGAGAAAAAACATTGTCTCGAAAACTAGAAGAAATCTTACTCGTTTATATTTTAGAAAATAACCGAATTGTAAGTAAAGAACGAATGTTGGAAGTTTATTTCAACATCATCGAATGGGGACCAAACGTTTACGGAATAGGCGAAGCAAGTCGTTTTTATTTCCAAAAAAATCCTGCCGATTTAGATTTAAATGAATGCTTGTATTTAGCTCGAATTATTCCGAGTCCAAAAAAATTCATGTACCAATTTAATGATGAGGGGAATTTAAGGGAATTTGCAGTAAAACAAGAATCTTTTTTAACAAATATTATGATTCGAAGAGGTCTTTTGACTCTTGATGACACCATTTATAAACAGCAAAAATTACATATTACTGGTGCTGCAAAATCGTATTTGAGATTAAAAGTAAAAGATTCTACCGCATTAGACTCATTGCCGAGCATAGAAGAATTTGAACTTTAAAAAAACATAAAAGCCCAATAAGAACGTAGTTTTCATTGGGCTTTTATGTTTTTTTATTATATAGAATAAACTAAGGTGCTGGATCTGGAATGATAGCCTGAACTTTATTGATTTGTTCTATTATTTCTTCTGAAAGAGAAACCTGAATCGTGTCTATATTCTCTTTTAATTGCTCTATTGATGTAGCCCCGATAATTGAACTCGTTACAAAAGATTGATGCGCTACAAATGCCAATGATAATTGGGTTAATGTTAATCCGTTTTGTTTTGCAATTTCATTATACAAATGAGCGGCCTGTGTACATTGTTCGCTGTTGTATCTCGTATATTGTGGGAAAAGTTTAATTCTTGCGTTAGGATGACTTTCTCCAGTAAGGAACTTTCCTGTCAAAACTCCAAAAGCCAATGGCGAATAAGCCAATAAACCTACATTTTCTCTAGTACAAACTTCTGAAGTACCCACTTCAAAAAGTCTATTTAATAAAGAATAAGGGTTTTGAACTGTTTTAATTCTTGGTAAATTATGGTATTTACTTTCTTCAAGAAAACGCATTATTCCCCAAGGATTTTCATTAGAAACGCCAATATGCTTTATCTTTCCTTCTTTTACAAATCCGTCTAAAGTTTCTAAAACCTGATGAATATTATCTTGCCAAGAATCATCTTGAACTTTAAAACCTCGTTGTCCAAAGCAATTGTTTTTTCGCTCTGGCCAATGCAATTGATAAATGTCTAAATATTCGGTTTGTAAGCGCTGCAAACTATTATCTAAAGCATATTTTAAACTTGCTGGAGAGAAATCAATTGTATCGCGCATGTAAGTGAAGTTGGGATTGGGCCCTGCAATTTTAGAGGCCAAAACCACTTCTTCTCTTTTTCCAGATTTTTTAAACCAAGTTCCAATAATTTTCTCTGTACTTCCGTAAGTTTCTTTACTGGCTGGAACAGAATACATCTCTGCAGTATCAAAAAAATTAACTCCATTTTCAAATGCATAATCCATTTGTGCGTGACCTTCGGCTTCTGAGTTTTGTTGTCCAAAAGTCATTGTACCAAGACATATCTTACTCACTTTTATATCCGTATTGGGTAAAGTAGTGTATTTCATTTTTTGATAATTCTAAATTAGGTTACAAAAGTATAGGTTATAAAACTTTTCGGTTTATCCTTTAACTATTTTTAAGAAACGTTTATGGTTATCCGTATAAAAAAAGGCTCGAAGTTAAAACTTTGAGCCTTTTTTGTATTTATTTTAGAATTGAATTTTAGTTTAAGTCATTCAACATATCTGCGATTTCATCTAATCTAGGCGTTAGAATAATTTCGATTCTACGGTTTTTCGCTTTCCCTTCTGCGGTGGCATTACTCACTAATGGAGAATACTCACTTCTACCAGCAGCAGTAAGATTCTTTCTGTTTATTTTTTTGTTTTCACTTAAAATAGAAACAATTGCCGTTGCTCTTTTTGTTGATAAATCCCAGTTATCAGCAATAGGACCTGAAGCTGTAAAAGCGTCATTATCTGTGTGTCCTTCTATAAGAACTGAAATTTCTGGATTATCGCCCAACACTTTACCCACTTCGGTAACTGCTTTTTTTCCTTCAGTACCTACAGCATAACTTCCAGAATTAAAAAGAAGTTTATTCTCCATAGACACGTACACTTTTCCGTTTTTTTGCTCGACTGTTAAGCCTTTGCCTTCAAAACTATTTAATGCTTTAGAAAGTGTTTCTTTTAGTTTTTTCATGCTTGCTTCCTTAGCAGCAATCAAATTTTCTAACTCTTGTAAGCGTTGTGCATTTTTATTTAATCGTTCTTGCTCTAGAGCCAATGCTTTTCCTTTTTCGTCTAATTGCCCTAACAAGTCACGATTTTTCTTCATGTTACTTTGCAAAGCATCGTCGCTATTTTTTTCTAAAGCAGTGTAAGAATCTTGCAATACTTTAAATTTATCTTGAGCGGCAGCATAATCTGCTTTTAGCTTATTGAGTTCGGCTTTAGATTTATTAAAATCTGATGTCATAGCCTCACGATCTAATTCTAATTGGCTTTTTGACTTAAGCAAATCGGCATTCTCATCAGCAATACTTCTATTTTCCTTCTTTAAATCAGCGAACTTATTTTCTAAGTCATTGTATATTTTTTTCGAGACACAAGACGTAGAAAGCGCTAATGCCAATACTCCAATGGAAATTTTTTTTATCATTTTGTTTAAATATTTAGTGGTATTATTAAAAATCAAAAATAGGAATTGTATTCTAATTCCCTAGCCCTGATAGTAGTGAAAATCCTTTTTGCTTTTAATTAAAAGCAAAAAGATTGCAGCGTATAGCAGGAATAGCTCCTAATTGTTCTTTTTATTATAAATTACTCAATTTCTACTAAAATTGGACAATGATCAGAATGAATGGCATCTGATAAAATTACCGCTCTTTTAAGCCTGTGTTTTAGGGAATCACTAACTAAATTGTAATCTATTCGCCATCCTTTATTATTTCCTCTGGCACCTGCACGATAACTCCACCAAGAATATTGATGTGGCTCTTTATTAAAATGACGGAAACTGTCTACAAATCCGGATTTCATAAAAGTATCCAACCATTTTCTTTCTTCAGGTAGAAATCCAGAAACATTTTTATTGCGAACAGGATCGTGAATATCTATAGCCTCATGACAAATATTGTAGTCACCACCAATAATCAAATTCGGTATTTCTTTTTTTAAATCATTGATATACTGCTGAAAATCATCCATAAACATAAACTTATGATCCAAGCGTTCGATATTAGTTCCTGATGGCAAATACAAACTCATTACAGAGACGTCATCAAAATCTGCTCTAATATTCCTACCTTCAAAATCCATGTGGTGAATTCCTGTACCATAGACCACATTGTTAGGCTTAGTTTTAGATAAAATAGCCACTCCACTGTATCCTTTTTTGGTTGCAGAATAATAATATTGATAAGGATATCCTGCCTGAGATATCGCCTCTATAGGGATTTGATCTTCTGTAGCCTTAATTTCCTGAAGACAAATAACATCTGGATTTGCGTGTTGCAACCAGTCTATGAAACCTTTGGAAATGGCAGCCCTAATTCCGTTGACGTTGTATGAAATAATTTTCATGAAATAATTTTTAGAGTTTCAAAAGTAATAAAAAAGAAGAAGTTTGATTCAGAAAAATAGAGAAAATGGAGTTTTTTGCTATCTTTGTTTCTTGCTCTAAAAACAAGAAATAAATGGGTTTAGTAACCGCCAAAGAAGTTGCAAAGGCAATAAATGTAGATAAGTATGGTGTTCTTGGGACTTTTTCAGGATGGATGCTGATGAAGTTGCTGAAGATCTCTACGTTAAATAAAGTATACAATAGAAATAGACATCTTAAAGATGTTGCTTTTTTGAATGGAATATTAGATGATTTACAAATAAAATTCGAAATTCCTGAAGAAGATTTGAAGCGTTTGCCTAAAGAAGGCGCTTATATTACCATTTCTAACCATCCTTTAGGAGGAATTGATGGCGTTTTACTTTTGAAATTAATGCTCGAAAGAGAACCTAATTTCAAGATTATTGCTAATTTTTTATTGCATAGAATTCGACCTTTAAAAAAATACATCATGCCAGTAAATCCTTTTGAAAATCATAAGGATTCTAAATCAAGTGTGGTAGGGATTAAAGAAACACTGCGCCATTTAAGTGACGGAAAACCATTAGGTATTTTCCCAGCTGGAGAAGTTTCGACTTATAAAGATGGCAAACTAGTTGTTGATAAACCTTGGGAAGAAGGCGCGATTAAAGTTATCCGAAAAGCTCAGGTTCCTGTTGTTCCTATCTATTTTCATGCTAAAAACAGCCGTTTGTTTTATTTACTTTCTAAAATTAGTGGCACTTTTAGAACTGCAAAATTACCTTCAGAAGTTTTTAGTCAAAAGAACCGTGTAATTAAAGTTCGTATTGGGAAAGCTATTTCTGTGAATGAACAAAATGAGTACAAGACTATAGAGGAATATTCTGAATTTTTAAGAAAGAAAACCTATATGTTGGCTAATCCTTTTGAGAAAGAAAGCCACTTTTTACCAACACCAACCTTAAAAATCGCAAAAAGTCCAAAGAAAATTGTTACAGCTGCTAATAGTTCGCAAATAATTTCTGAGGTAGAAATTGCCAGAGAAAATGGTTGCCGATTGTTGCAAAGTAAAAACTACGAAGTCTTTTTTACAGAAGCCAATAAAATACCAAACATACTACACGAAATAGGACGTTTGAGAGAGATTACCTTTAGAGAAGTGGGCGAAGGCACCAATGAATCTATTGATATTGACAAATTTGACAACTACTATCACCACATGTTTCTATGGGACGATGACGCAAAAAAAGTTGCTGGCGCCTATAGAATGGGATTGGGTTCTGAAATTTATCCAAAGTATGGCATGGAAGGTTTTTATCTAAATGATCTTTTTCGTTTTGAGCCAGAATTACATGATATGATGAACAAATCGATTGAAATGGGTCGTGCATTCATCATCAAAGAATACCAACAAAAACCAATGCCTCTTTTCTTACTTTGGAAAGGAATCATTCATACTACGTTGCGTTATCCAGAACATAAATTTTTATTAGGTGGTGTAAGTATTAGCAATCAATTTTCAGATTTCTCTAAATCTCTGATGATAGAATTTATGAAGTCTAACTATTATGACCCTTATATTGCACAATATATACATCCTAAAAAAGAGTATAAGGTAAAACTTAAAGATGCTGATAAGGATTTCATTTTTGATGAAGCTGAATCAGACTTAAATAAGTTCGATAAGATTATTGATGAACTTGAACCTGGTAGTTTACGATTGCCTGTTTTGATAAAAAAATACATTAAACAAAACGCAAAAGTGGTCGCTTTTAATGTAGATCCGCTCTTTAATAATGCCATTGATGGATTAATGTACATTCGTATTGCAGATATTCCAGAAAGCACAATGAAACCCGTGATGGAAGAGTTCCAAAAAGAACTTGAAAGAAAACTACACGAAAAAGAGGATTAATAAAATTCAATTTATAAAAAAATCCCATTGCAATTCTAAGCAATGGGATTTTTTTTGTTTTATCTCCAGATAGACTCTTTTAAAATAGCATCTAAAGAATTATTTCTTATAAATAAAATCAGTCGTATAATGTGATATGTAATAAGAAAAAAGCCCAAACTATAGGCTAGCTTTTTATTGTACATAATTCCGTTCAAATACTCCCTTTTAGTAATTATTTCTAGCGATAAAACTGCAACACTCAACAAGCAAAAAGCAATTACAAAAGGTCCTAAAACATGATAAGATATGCTCTTGTAAAAATCACCTTGATATAAATAAACCAGTGATTTTGTTATACCACAACCCGGACACGGGAAACCAGTTGCCATTTTAAAAGGACATAAAGATTGATCCGTTTCTAAATGATTATCAGCATTAAAAAGCATTAGCAAAAAAGGAATGACTAGTACCAGAATAGCACCTACAATACCGTAAATTTTACGTTTGTTCTTTGTACTATTTATATAATTTATTGATTTCATTTTGAACGATCATTGCAGCAACCATTGGAAATAAAAAACCTAAAACTAGCAATAAAACAGTATCGTCTTTTTGAGCTGAGCCCGATCTACGGTAAACATCTGGCAATCCATCTCTACCCGCTAGATAGAAAAAATAAATATTAACAGGATAACAACAACCAGCAAAGATGGCTATTGGCTGCGAGATAACTTCTCTTTCAGAAACAGCTTCAAAAACCTCGGCGATTTTAACATTCCAATAAATAAGATAGAGGCCACAAGTTAAAAAACCTAAAATTAATACTAAAATAGGATCTACATTAAATACCGGAATAGGTTTGTTGGGTGTGTTCCATGTTTCTTTTACGATTTCTGTCATTTTGGTTTGGTTTAGTTATTATTAAATTTAAAATGTTTAATGAGTTCCTTTATCAAAATAGTTCTGGTTGTATAAACCACAACAATATTTACTCATAAGTCTATTATAGAAGCAAAGTTGTTACACTTGCAAGTGTTTATTTCTTTAAAATGACTATCAATAAAGATTTAGATAAAATATTTCGCTTTAATTTTATCAGCAATAACCTGTGCTAATCGCTCGTGGCTTTCAAATGTCCAACCAGCAATATGTGGTGTTAAGATAGCATTTTTGGCTTTCAATAGATACTGAAAAGCTTCTGGAGTTTGTTTGTCTTGAAAAAGGGTTTCAAAAGATCCTTTTTCATATTCTAAAACATCCAAACCAGCACCTAGAATCTTACCCGATTGCATTGCTGCAACTAAATCGGCCGTTACAATATTATTGCCTCTAGAGGTATTTATAATCCAAAATGGTTTCTCGAAATCGTTAATAAATTCGGAATTAACCATTTTATCCGTTTCCTCCGTCCAAGGGATATGCAAACTCAATACATCTGTATTTTTCTGTAATTCTTCTAATGTGACTTGTCTAGCATTAGTATCACCCACATTTTCCTTTATATCATAACACAGCACTTTTACATCAAAACCTTGGAGTTTTTTAGCAAAAGCTTTCCCCATATTTCCGTAACCAATAATCCCTACTGTTCTACCATCAAGCTCATATCCTCGATTGCTTTCTCTATTCCAATGACCGGATTGAATCTCACTGTGCGCTTGATTCAATTTGTTAAAAAGAGAAAGGATCATTCCTAAAGCATGCTCTGCAACAGCATTTCGATTCCCTTCTGGCGCAGCTATAAGCGTTATATTTTTGCTTTTAGCATAATCACAATCGATACTTTCTAATCCTGCTCCTACTCGAGCGATAAATTGCAAATTAGTAGCTTTATCCAAAAAAGTTTGATCAATTTTGAAACGGCTGCGAATCACTATTCCTTGATAATCTTGAATTTTATTTTCAATTTCTTCTTTTGAAGAAGTGAAGTCGCTATGATTTATAAATCCAGCATCTTGAAGTTTATCCCATAAAACGGAATTATTACTATCTATGTGAAGCACTTTAATATCCATAAAAAATTATATTTTTTTGATACCTCAAATAAACAAAAAAATTACGGTTTATCATTTTTAGAAAGGTATTTTGAGTCTAAATTTGTAAATTAGCGCTCTCAATTTTTATTACCTTATAAACAAACGTAATAAATGAAAACTGAAAAATGAAATTAACAAAAACGTTCAAAGCTTTTTTTGAAAGCGAAAAATCGGGTGGTCTTTTATTACTTTCTGTAACCATTCTTTCTCTTTTATTGGCTAATTCACCTATTCAAACAGATTATATTGCATTTTGGGAAACCAATCTTGGCAGTCATTCAATCACTCATTGGATAAATGACGGCTTAATGACTATTTTCTTTCTATTGATCGGGTTAGAATTAGAACGTGAGATGTATCAAGGAGAATTATCTAATATAAAAAATGCATCCTTACCCATTTTTGGCGCTTTAGGCGGAATGATTGTACCAGCGGGATTGTTTCTTCTTTTGAATTTTGGAACAATAACACAAAATGGCGCAGGTATTCCTATGGCGACTGATATTGCATTTGCCATTGGTATTTTATCCCTTTTGGGAAATCGTGTGCCTACTTCTCTAAAAGTTTTTTTAACGGCTCTTGCAGTTATAGATGATATTGGTGCCATTTTAGTAATTGCAGTATTCTATACCGACAATATTGCTTTTACCAACTTACTTATTGCGTTTGCCATAATGGGTTTCTTGTTTATTCTTAACAGAAGAAAAGTTCATAATTTGCTTCCTTATCTAATAGGTGGTGCTGCCATGTGGTATTTTATGCTAAATTCTGGGGTTCATGCAACAATAACAGGAGTTTTATTGGCGTTTGTAATCCCTTTTGGTGATGGTAGCAAGAAAACTTCTTCGTATAAATTACAGCACTTTTTACACAATCCTGTAGCTTTTATCATTCTTCCGTTATTCGCTATGGCCAATACAGGAATCGCAATAGGTTCTGATTGGCATGAAGGTTTAAATCATCCTAATACAATTGGTATTATCGTTGGTCTTGTTGTTGGGAAACCATTAGGAATATGGCTTTTCTCGTTTGCAGCAGTTAGTTTTGGCATTTGCACCTTACCTAAAGATTTAAAATGGACCAATATTTTAGGAGCCGGAATGCTTGGAGGAATAGGATTTACAATGTCTATATTTATAACATTGCTCGCTTTTAAGAATGACGGACAAGAAGTGATTACGTATTCTAAAATAGCCATTTTAATAGCTTCATTTATTGCTGGAACAATTGGTTTTTTATGGTTGAAATACAACTTGAAACCAGACAGAAGAAGAAAGTAAATTACTTTATATAACACATAAAAAAAGCCCTAGTTTAATATTAAACTAGGGCTTTTTTGTATTCAATACAATAAAAATTGCTGAAAGAACAATTTACTTTTAGTACAATAGTTATCCTTTAATTTGTTTCAAAGAAGTTTTAATGCCTCTAATCAATGATGAACTAAAACCATGCATCTCCATTTCATTTAATCCTGCAATAGTACAACCTTGAGGTGTAGTTACACGGTCTATTAATTGTTCTGGATGTACTTTTTCCTCTAAGAGCATTTCTGCAGCTCCTTTGACTGTTTGGGCAGAAATAGCTAATGCAGTTTGCCAATCAAAACCAATCTCTATTCCTGCTTGCATAGAAGCTCTTATGTAGCGCAAAGCAAAAGCAGTTCCACTAGCAGCAAGAACAGTAGCAGCATCCATCAATTTTTCGTCAATAATCGGAGCAGTTCCTAAACTTTGAAAAAGCGAAATCACACTCTGTGCTTTGACTGAGTTTTTTTCTTGAAAAGCAATACACGTAGCCGATGCACCAAACTGCGCTGCAATGTTTGGCATAATTCTGATGGCAGTATTAGAATCTCCTATTTTACTTTGCAAGTTTTCAATAGAAAGACCACTGACAGCAGAAGCAATAATTTTATTTGAAATTACAGGTAGAATTTCATTCAAAACAACATCAACCTGATAGGGTTTTATAGTCAAAATAATAATATCAGCTTCTTGAATTTGATGTATGTTATTACTAGAAACAGTTGCGCCTAACTTCTCCAGATACAAAATACTTGAAGTATTTCTCCTGGTTATGGTTACTTGGTTATCCGATGAGAATTTAGACAATCCTAAGGCTATAGAAACACCTAGGTTGCCGCCGCCAATAATATGTACTTTCATGCTGGTTTTGGTTTGTCTATCATTTAGCACAAATCCCTTGAAGAAATTGTATTTAAAAGAAAGAATGGATTGGTTAGTTGTATTTCTTTGAAACTCTATTTAAAAACCTAATATCAGTTTTGCAATAGAGAAATAAATCAAAATTCCGCATATATCATTACTTGTGGTTATAAAAGGCCCTGTTGCCAGCGCGGGATCTATTCCAAATTTATCTAATAATAGTGGGATAAAAGTTCCAATTAATGATGCAATAATAATTACAGAAATTAAGGCAATAGTGACAATTATACCAATAATAAATTCAACGTTCAATAAAAAATGACTTCCTAAAAACAAGATAATTGCTAGAATAACTCCATTTAGTAAGCTCAAAGAAACTTCTTTTACCAATCTATTAAATAACGATCCGCTAAGGGTATTATTAGCCAATCCTTGCACAATTATTGCCGAAGATTGTACGCCAACATTTCCTGCCATTGCAGCTATTAAAGGGGTAAAAAAGAATAATTTTCCATGCTCTTCCATTGCGCCTTCAAATAAACCTAGCACTCTAACAGAAACAAAACCTCCTAAAAGTGCTAATACAAGCCAAGGCAAACGCGCCTTTGTATGCTCAAGAATACTATCATCGGCTTCTACATCTTGAGAAATACCCGCAGCTAATTGGTAATCCTGATCGGCTTCTTCCTTGATTACGTCTAAAATATCATCAATTGTTATCCTTCCAACCAAACGACCCAATTCATCTACAACTGGGATGGCTTCTAAATCGTATTTTTGCATGATACGAGCGACCTCAACATCTTCCGTATCAACTTTTACAGAGTTTAATTTTCTAATATAAACATCACTAATAGCTGTTCTTGACGAAGTTGTGAGCAAGTCTTTAAGTGACAAACGCCCTTTCAGTCTATCCTCATCATCTACCACATAAATAGAATGCACTCGAGAAATGTTTTCGGCCTGCATACGCATTTCTTTTACACAAGTAAGCACATTCCAATTTTCATTGACTTTCACCAACTCTTTATGCATAATTCCACCAGCGGTTTCCTCATCATAACGAAGCAAGTCCACAATATCCTTGGCGTGCTCAACATCCTGAAGTTCTGATATTACCTCCGCTTTCAAATCTTGTGAAAGCTCCCCAATAATATCAGCCGCATCATTAGTTTCTAACTCATCTAATTCTTCTGCAATCTCTTTTGCTGAAAGTCTACTTAATATATTTTCACGAAGATCATCCTCTAACTCTAGAAGAATTTCGGCTGTTTTATCACTATCTAGAACTTTAAAAATATAGGTAGCTTCATTAAAATCCAGCTCATCAAGAATTTCTGCAATATCAGCATGGTGCATATCATTCAATAAAACTTCCAATTGCTTGTCGTTCTTATTTTGAATAAGTAGCTCTAATTCCTGAATTAATTCTTTACTGATTTTAAACTCCATCGGCTTCTATTTTTTGAGTCAATTCTATAAATTGTTCTACATTAAGTTGTTCTGGTCTAAGATCAAAAACAATATCTTCACGTAATTTATCAGATAAGTTCATAGTTTTCAAACTATTACGAAGTGTTTTTCTGCGTTGTTGAAAAGCCGTTTTGACTACCGTAAAAAATAATTTTTCTCCACAAGGCAAACTATAATCTTCTTTTCTGCGCAAGCGTAAAACACCCGATTTTACTTTTGGTGGTGGTATAAATACATTTTCGTCTACAGTAAATAAATATTCAGCATCATAAAACGCTTGTACTAAAACCGATAGAATTCCGTAAGCTTTGGTTCCTTTTTTTTCACAAATACGTTGTGCCACTTCTTTTTGGAACATTCCAGCAAACTCAGGAATCTGGTTGCGATATTCTAATGCTCTAAAAACAATTTGAGTCGAAATATTATAAGGGAAATTGCCAATAATTGCAAACTGTTTGCCTTCAAAAATTTCGTTGATATTGTATTTCAAGAAATCCTTAGAGATGATTTTATCTTTTAATTTAGGATAATTTTCATCTAAATAAGTAACTGATTCTGTATCGATTTCAATTACGTAAGTATTGATAGGTTTATCCAATAAATATTTAGTCAAAACACCCATTCCAGGTCCAATTTCTAACACATCATCATAACCAACTAAGTTCAGCGTATCTGCAATATCTTTTGCAATACTTTCATCTTTTAAGAAATGCTGTCCCAGATGTTTTTTGGCTTTTACTTTTTCCATATTTTAATTGCGAGGCACAAGGCATTCTCGCTTAATTTTAGTGTTATATTCTCTCACAAGACTTTAAAAATAACCCTTGAGAATGATTTAGCAGATAAGTGCTACCTGAATTTATTTTTTAGCTAAGAACACAATTAGAAAGTGATTCTAGATTTGAAACACAAAAAATTTAATCTATAATTAATGATCAGAAATCAATTCTAATTCCGTTCTAAATGCTAGCATTTTATCACCAAACAATTTCTGTCCTTCTTCGCGAAAACCTGCTGCATCTTCTTGATAATATTTTTCGAGCGTTTCTTTGCTATCGGTGGTATATTGAACAGAATATGTTGTTCCGCCCATTTCTTCTTCAATTAAAACACGAACCATTCTGGCTGAAGAAAATTTTCCTGTCGCTAGAACTTCTGGAATATGCTTGTGACGCATCCAAACCATCCATTGGTCGTGCACACTTTCGTGTATGTTTGTAGTAACGTTGTATATGATCATTATTTTTATTTAGTGTTTTAATTTTGAATCAAGACTTATGTAAAATCTACTCTCAAAATGGTTAATCTTCAATGTAAAATCATTTTATAAATTCGTATCGCCTCGTAATTGTCTGAATTTTTTTCTAGCTTCAACAAAATAAATACTGTCTTGATGATTAAAAATTATCTTCTCGTACAAAGGTTTTGCTTTTTCAGGTTCTTTTAGTTCTTTGTTATAAATTTCGGCCGAAAAAAACAAAGCTTCATCACTATAAATCCCTTCAGCGTGATGATCAATTATGCTTTGATACTGGCTTAAAGCCAAAGTAAAATCACCTAGTTTTTCGTAAACTTGTCCCAATCGCAATAATGTTACAGCTTCAATTTCTTGGCCTTTAAAACTTTTTAAAATCGATTGAAATTGTGCAATTGCTTCTTGGTTTCTATTTTGATATAAAAGATAATCTCCTTTTGCAAATTGTTTTAATGCCGTTTGAGTAGAATCTGCAGCGGTATTATCATTTATTAATAAAAAATATTCTAAAGCATCGTTAGCAATCAACTGTGTGTTGGCTGCTTTTAATTCTTTAAATTGCTTTAATGCCCAATCAAAATCAGTTTTAAAATAACTAGTTTTAGCCGCTTTTAAAGTAGCTTCATGTGCTAGAACATCATTTTTTAAGTCCAATTCAATCTGCGAATAATATAATAAAGCTTGATTAAATTTTTCTTCATATAGAAAAATATCTCCCAACTCCATTTTAGCTTTGGCCGCATCATATTCATTCAATCGCAATTCTAAAGCTTTCTTTACAATTGCCTTAGCTTCTTCTGGTTTTTTTAAATTAAACGCCACAAAATGTGCCTGAATCAATTGCAAAGATAAGGTAAATGGACTTATCTCATATTCTCGCAATAAATTAGACAGATCGGTATTTATAGTGGGCAAATCTTTTTCAGTGGCTTTTTCGATTCTCATCTCCATCAAATAGGAATTCGCCTGAATTAACAATTCTAAATCTTTAGTATTTTGCAACACAAATACTAAAATTTCCTGCGCTGCTTCTTGATTGTCTTCCTCTATTGCCAATTGCGCTAGGTTTACAATACTGTTAAGCGATTCTGGATTGCGTTTATAAATCGCTTTTTCCTGTACGAATGCTTTTTCAAACTCTTTTTGTTGAACGTAAAACCAACTTAAATAGCGGTTCCAAAAAATGTCTTGATTTTTTTGTGTTCTCAAAATCAGTGCTTTTCTGAGCATTTCATTAAAATTGGCATCTCCATCATCTGCCAGATAACGCACAAACTGATTTTGAATTCTAATTGCATTTTGAGGATTCTTGTAAGCATCATCTAAAAAAGTTCCAATCATCATTTCTGTATTACCCAACTGACCGTAAAGCAAACCTATTTGGAAATTAAAATTATCATTAGGTTCAATTGCTATGGCGGTTTGATATGCTTTTAAAGCATATTCTAAGAGCACTTTTCGCTCAAAAGAGGTAGAAATGCCATATACTTCCATTGGGTTTTTCTTGATGCGCTCTAAAGCTTGATCATAATAAGAATTGGCTTTAGCTTCTTTTTTTTGCAACTGAAAATTATAACCCAATTCTACAAGAAGCGTACCTTGCTTGTATTTATCCAAACGTTGTTGAATGGCTTTCTCAGCAACATCAAATTGCTGTAATTGCTGATAACAATCAATAGTTCTTAAAAAATATTGTGTGTTTTGAGGCGTATTCTGTAATAATTCTTCGAAACCAATTTTAGCTTTTTCAAAGTCTCCTTTTTCATAATAATACTGCGCTAATTGTTCGTTTTGAGCGAATCCAAATAGCGACACTAATAAAGTAATAAAGAGGAAAAAAAATTTCATATTTATTGTTATTGTTTCTAAATCGAGTGTTAATTCGAAATTATTTTAAACGCGAATTCGCAAATTTTCATTATTTAAAAAAGAAAAAATTTGCGAATTTACGTTTATTTCAAAAAAGCTGTAATTTAATCTATAATATCAAATCCGCAGTAAGGAAGCAATACTTCTGGAATTACAATTCCTTCTGGCGTTTGATAATTTTCTAAAATCCCAGCTAAAACTCTTGGTAAGGCTAATGAACTTCCGTTTAAAGTATGTGCCAATTGGTTTTTTCCGTCTTTGTCTTTGAAACGCAATTTCAAACGATTGGCTTGAAAAGTTTCGAAGTTAGAAACAGAAGAAATTTCTAACCAACGATCTTGCGCGGTTGAAAAAACTTCAAAATCGTAGGTCAAAGAAGCAGTAAAACTCATGTCTCCACCACAAAGACGTAAAATTCGGTAAGGTAATTTTAATTCTTGAAGTATCGATTTTACATGTTCTACCATTCCGTCTAAAGCTTCATACGATTTATCAGGATGCTCCACTCGTACAATCTCTACTTTATCAAATTGGTGCAAACGGTTTAATCCACGCACATGCGCTCCATAAGAACCCGCTTCTCTACGGAAACAAGGTGTATAAGCGGTGGTTAAAACAGGTAATTCATTTTCATTCAAAATCACATCACGAAACAAGTTTGTAACTGGAACCTCGGCAGTAGGAATCAAGTACAAATCATCTGTTTTATCATGATACATTTGTCCTTCTTTGTCTGGCAATTGTCCTGTTCCGTAAGCAGAAGCTTCATTTACCATGTGAGGAACTTGAACTTCACTATAACCTGCAGCCGTATTTTTGTCTAGGAAATAATTGATTAGTGCGCGTTGCAATTTTGCTCCTTTTCCTTTATAAACTGGAAATCCTGCTCCAGTAATTTTTACACCCAATTCAAAATCGATGATGTCATATTTTTTTACTAATTCCCAATGTGGCTGAGCGCCTTCATGTAAAACGGGAATAGCACCTTCTTGAAAAACGTTTAAATTTTCCTCTGGAGTTTTTCCTACTGGAACAATATCAGCCGGAAGATTTGGCAACGTATATAATTTTTCTAAAAGTTCTGCAGCAAGAACATCAGCAGATTCTGCCAACTTCTTACTTTTTTCTTTTAATAAAATTGTTTTTTCTTTTAGAATTGCGGCTTTTGATTTCTCGCCACTTTTCATCAATTCCCCAATATCTTTGGATAATTTATTAGATTCTGATAAAATTCCGTCTAACTCTACTTGCGTAGCACGACGTTTTTCATCTAGTTGTACCACTTCTTCAACAATACTTTTGGCATCCATATTTTTTTTTGCCAAAGCATTGATTACTTTCTCTTGATTCTCTCTAATAAATGCAATTTGTAACATAATTGGGTTTTTATAACTATTATATTTCTATTAATGAAAGCAAATTTAAGGAAATGTTTGCTAGAAACGACTGAAAAATCAGTGATTTGTGTTTTGTAATTTCTAGGAAGAATTTCAAGAATGATTACAAATACAACAGTCTAGCTATTTCATGAATTAAATTTAAACTATTCTACCACTACTATTCTTAAATCCTATTCTCTCTTTATTTCATGACCTACAAACTCTTCAAGCGCCGCAAACATATCGTCTACAGAAAGTACTTCAAGATCGGGATGTGATTTTAAGAATTCTGCATTGCGTTGTACCAAATTTTCTTCAATTTCAAAAAAAGAATCATTATTCATCAAATCACGAACTGGATTTACACCTTCTAGCTTTCCTTTAAAAAATTTATCTCTTTTTACGCTGCTCATCAACTTGACTTTCTTACATTGTTGCTGAAATAATTCTAGATGTTTTTCGGCGCCAAGCAATTGCAATCCTTCTTCTATCAATTCATTCAATTCTGTGTTCCATTGAGAATTATAGACAAATTGTGCAAAATTACCTTCTGTATATTGAGACGTATAATAATCTAGATAATAACTCATCAAGGCATCTTCATGAATTAAATCGTCATCGATTTTTTCCTCGCGCATTAAATTAATCACCGAAATATTCGAATTGATAACATCTTGTGGGTTTTCGCTACTTGCTGCTGTTTCTGAAATTATGATTCTACCGAATTCCATTGCTTATGTTTTTAAAGAGTTTGCACGCAAATTTCGGATAAAAGAATAATACAAACACAAAAAATCATACTTGTTTGCCTTTATATGGAATAAAAAAAAACGGAAACAACTTTAAAAGTCGTTTCCGTTTTAATACATCTCAAAAACTTACGATGTAAAAATAACTAAATTATCTGGTGTAAACTGATATTGCTGTACCATTTTTTAACTTTAATTCAGTAAGAGTAAGATTAACAATATCATAAGTAGTAGTTACACCATTTATAACCGTTGTTAATTTATTATCTGGTCTGCTATAAGTTCCTGAAACTGTTGTTAAAGCACATGGACTTAAAGTAGAATCATAATCTCCTGAAACTAATGTGTTATCAATTTTAAAACTAAGATAATCATGATCACATCCTGTTACATTTTGTGGCGGATCTACCAATGTCTCTACACCACCAATATTTGTACCCACTTTTACTACACCCCATTTTCCTGTAATAGGAATAATTGTTGCTCCTTCATTTTCATCATTACTGCTACAAGAAGTTGCAAATAATCCGATACTCAATGTTAATGCTAATAATATGCTTCTAATTTTCATGTTTGTTTGTTTATAATTAATAATGGCTAAATTAACTTGATAGCGTTTAAAAATTGTTACATAGTATTTGGTCATATTTACATAATTACTTCATTTTATTATTTAGTTCAAAAGCATTAATTTATCAAAGATTGTTTATTTGATTATACAAAGCGCTTTCACACATACAACTAGCAGTAAAAAAATATATTTTTGTAGGAAAAAAAACAATATATTTGAGAAACCATATAATTTCAATGTATGAAAAAACTACTTTTATTTTTGATTTTTACTTTTGCTCTGCCTATTTTTTCACAAGAAAAAGAAATATGGGCAAAATCAATAATAGATCAAAAAGCACCTAACCTGGTAGTCGAAAAATGGCTTTCTGATCCACCGGAATTAAAAGGAAAATTTGTGATAATCGATTTTTGGGGAACTTGGTGCGAATCATACCAAACTTTGACTCCTAAATTAAATAGTATAAGCAAAGAGTTTAAGGAGGATTTAATTGTAATTGGTATAAGTGATGAAAGAGAACGTAAAGTAAACAAAGTAATAACTCCTAAAATCGAGTACTACAGCGCAATTGATACTCGAAGAAAATCATATAAAGCCTTGAAAATAAGAGCTCTTCCGCATTGCATTTTAATAGATCCCACTGGAATTGTGCGTTGGGAAGGCAATCCTATACAAAATGGATTTGAACTAACCCCAAATGTCATTAAAACAATTATTGAGAAGTATAAAAAAAGCACACCAACAAATACAGCGATTTTGAACGAATAAAACTTACTCCTATTCGCTATTTTTTTGTAAATTAATTTTGGCAACTAAAGCTTTCAATCGCATGGCTTTTTCTTTCTTTTCTTCTTGAAGTTTAGCTTTTTTACGATTGAGCAATTTAGTATGCAACGCTTTGTTTTTAGTTTTTTTTTCAGGTCCTTTTCCCATTTTAAAAATCTAGATGAATTACGTTTACAAAGATAAATGAATTAAAGAAAACCTAAATTTAAAAAATTCTCTTCTAAAACTTGTTCCTTCTTTGCAATAAAAAGAAAACTACACCTCCTATAAAGTAAAGCAATACATCAATCCAGTCTGCTGTGTATCTTACATTTACTTTAGGAAGATAATACTCGAAATAAAAAGAGTAGAAAGAGGATAAAAAGAGAATAAACCCCAGTGGCAATTGAAACAAAGGATCTTTTTTTAATCTTCGGATTATAAATTGGATTGCACCCAGCGCTATGGGAACATAAAGCAAATCATTTAGATAATTATTAATAAGGCTAGGTAATGAAAAATGCAAGCGCTGCAAAGCATAAATAGTCAGAGCGATAATAAATAGCAAACCATAAAGTATTTTTCTAAACATTATCTATTTTATTACTCCATTTAAAAATCTTACTTTTTGTTTTAACCCGCTGCAGCGGCGGTAACCGCAGCGATAATACCTCCTATAATTACAGCAAAGAAAAGCCAAATTGAGTAAATAGCTTGAAAAAGATATCGTATCAAAACATTAGAATGCTCTAAACCATTATTAAAATAGACTTCTATTTTGCTTGGTGGCTTTTTTGTTTTTTCTTTTTCGTCTAATTTCTCTTGAAGTTTTTTCTGGGTTTCAAGTCGGCGCTTAAGAACCAAATCTAATATAGCACCACAGTTCTCGCAATACTCCTTATTTATATTGACTGTATTGCAATCTGAACACTTGATGTAGGATTTGATCATTATACTGTTATTAGCTCTGGATTAATTTATACAAAGCTATGAAAATTGGACTGAAAGAAAAGTTTTAGAAAGTGTCTATAGTTAGAATTGTTTCAAATGAGAAATAGCGAATGTTTGAAACTAAGATTACTAAAGAGTAATAAAACAACCATGAAACCCTTAAATCCTAGCCCCGATAGCAGTGAAAATCCTTTTGTTTCTCTCGATAATTATCGAGAGAAACAAAAGATTGTAACGTATAGCGGGAAATAGCTCCAAATAAAAATTCTATTGCTTATTTTTGCATCAAATTAAACTGAATTATGTTACAAAATCCAAAAAGATATACGATTACAGCGGCATTGCCTTATACAAACGGACCGATTCATATTGGTCATTTGGCGGGTGTTTATGTGCCTTCAGATATTTATTCTCGTTATTTACGTTTGCAAGGAAGAGACGTTTTGTTTGTTTGTGGAAGCGATGAACACGGAGTGGCTATTTCAATGAAAGCCAAGAAGGAAGGAATTACCCCTCAAGAGGTAATTGACAAATACGATGGAATTATCCGTAAATCGTTTTCTGATTTTGGAATTTCTTTTGACAATTATTCAAGGACTTCGGCGAAGATTCATCACGATACGGCTTCAGATTTTTTTACAACGTTATATAAAAAAGGTGATTTTATAGAGCAAGTAACCGAGCAATTGTATGACGCCAAAGCAGATCAGTTTTTGGCAGATCGTTTTGTAGTAGGAACTTGCCCAAAGTGTGGTAACGAAGAAGCCTACGGTGATCAATGCGAAAAATGCGGTTCTACTTTGAACGCAACTGATTTAATAAACCCAAAATCGACAATTACAGGAGAAACACCTATTATGAAATCTACGAAACACTGGTTTTTGCCTTTGGATCGTTATGAAGATTTCTTGAAAGAATGGATTCTTGTTGGCCATAAAAATGACTGGAAACCCAATGTTTACGGTCAAGTAAAATCATGGATTGATGGCGGATTAGAACCTCGCGCGGTAACTCGTGATTTGGATTGGGGAATTGATGTTCCGGTGGAAGGTGCTGAAGGGAAAAAGCTATATGTGTGGTTTGATGCACCTATTGGCTATATTTCTTCTACTAAAGAATGGGCTTTGCGCGAAGGAAAAGAATGGGAACCGTATTGGAAAGATCAAGACACCAAACTGGTTCATTTTATTGGTAAAGACAATATTGTTTTTCACTGTATCATTTTTCCAGCGATGCTTAAAGCCGAAGGAAGCTACATTTTGCCAGACAATGTTCCTGCAAATGAGTTCCTGAACTTAGAAGGAAATAAATTGTCTACTTCTAAAAACTGGGCCGTTTGGTTGCACGAATATTTAGAAGAATTCCCGAATCAGCAAGATGTTTTGCGTTACGCTTTGACATCTAATGCGCCGGAAACCAAAGACAATGATTTTACTTGGAAAGATTTTCAAGCTAGAAACAACAATGAGTTAGTGGCGATTTACGGAAATTTCATCAATCGTGTGGTAGTTTTAACTAACAAATACTATAATGGAATTGTACCTCAACCAAATGAATTATCAGAAGTTGACGAAGCAACTTTAACGGAACTGAAAGCGTATCCAGCGGTGATTTCGAGTTCTATAGAAAGATATAGATTTAGAGAAGCGTTAGGTGAATTAATGAATGTTGCCCGTCTTGGAAATAAATACTTGGCGGATGAAGAACCTTGGAAAGTCATTAAAGACAATCCAGAGCGCGTACAAACACAAATGTATGTAGCCTTGCAAATCGCTGCCGCATTAAGTTCACTTTGCGAACCGTTTTTACCTTTTACAGCAACAAAATTATCAAGAATTTTAAAAATAGAATCTCCATTGTCTTGGAATACGATTTCAGAAAATTCAGATTTGATTGCTACAGGACACCAAATTGGCGAAGCGGAATTGCTTTTTTCAAAAATTGAAGATGAAGAAATTCAGAAACAAATAGATAAACTAGAAGCGACTAAAACAGCAAATAAAGCCGAAAACAAAGTTGTAGAATCTCAAAAAGACTTGATTCAATTTGATGATTTTGCCAAAATGGATTTACGTGTAGGAACCATTTTAGAAGCTACAAAAATGCCAAAAGCAAATAAGCTTTTGATTTTGAAAGTAGATACTGGAATTGATGTTCGTACCATTGTTTCTGGAATTGCCGAAAGTTTTAAACCCGAGGATATTATTGGTAAGAAAGTGACTGTTTTAGTAAACTTGGCTCCAAGAAATCTTCGCGGCGTAGAAAGTCAAGGAATGATCCTGATGACTACTAATGCAGAGGAAAAATTAGTTTTTGTAAATCCAGATGCAGATGCTGCCAATGGAGAGACTATAAATTAACAATACAACTAAATATAATCTTCACTATTTTTCAGAAATTATGTTTTCGATAATTAGTGAAGTTTGTATTTTTAAATAAAAAACAATGACAAATGCAAAACCGAGATTAGCTCTAGCGATTGGAATTTTATGCATTTCGGTTTTTCCAATACTGGTCAAGCTCAATCTTACCGGAGGATTAATTTCGGCTTTTTATCGAATGGCAATTGCTGCAATGCTATTACTGCCTTATGTTGTCATTACCCAAAAATTCAAATTACCAAGAACTAGGATTTTACTATTAGCAATTGTTTGTGGTCTTTTATTCGCCTCTGATGTTGCGGTTTGGAATATTTCTATTCAACAATCAAGTGCTACTCAAGCTACTTTACTAACCAATCTTTCACCGGTTTGGGTTGGAGTGTTTTCTTTTTTATTCTTAAAGAATAAACCAGCAACTAATTTTTGGATTGGCACATTGATAGCAATTTTTGGTATGATTACTCTGGTTGGTTTCGAATTTTTCTTGAACTTAAATTTTAATTCTGCTTTTTTGCTAGCCATATTATCAGGAGTTTTATACGCTGTTTACATGCTGGTCAGTAAAAACATTCTTTCTGAGATGGACGTTGTTTCTTTTATGATGGTTACGCTACTAACTTCTACTTTATTTTTAGGAATTGTTTGCTTAATTTTAAAAGAGCCTTTTAGTGGGTTTTCTAATTTAGGCTGGGTAGTTTTATTTATTCAAGGAATAGTTTGTCAACTGATTGCATGGTTATTAATTAGTTATGCGACTCAAAATATGCGAGCCACGCGAGTGTCCTTATCTTTGTTGGGACAAGCAGTTTTGGCAACTCTTTTAGCTTGGTTATTTTTAGACGAAAAAATTACATTTCAGATGATTATTGGCGGTTTGATTTTACTGTTTGGTATCCGAATCACCTTTTACAGCAAAACACTTTCACTAAAAAAGCTATTTAATAAAACACTTCATTAGAAACATATACAAGTATGAAAAATATAAAAGTAATTGCATTTGATGCTGACGATACTTTATTCGTAAACGAAACTTACTTTGCCGAAACGGAAGAGAAATTCTGTAATTTAATGAGTGATTACTTATCCAATCAAGGAATTGCAAAAGAACTTTTCAAGATTCAAATTGACAATTTAAAAATATACGGTTATGGAATAAAAGGATATATTCTTTCTATGATCGAAGCAGCTATGAAAATTTCGAACAATACTATTTCGGTACAAGCTATAGAGCGCATTATTCAATACGGAAAAGAATTGACTGAAAAGCCTATTGTACTATTAGAAGGTGTAGAAGAAACTTTACAAGCTTTGCATGGCAAATATAAATTGGTTGTTGCCACAAAAGGTGACTTATTAGACCAACGCAGAAAATTACACAATTCGGGATTAGGAAAGTATTTTCATCATATTGAAGTGATGTCTGACAAACAAGAAATTGACTATAAAGATTTGATAAAAAGATTAGAAATCGAACCTTCAGAATTCTTTATGATTGGAAATTCTTTAAAATCGGATGTTTTACCCGTTTTAGCTATTGGTGCACATGCGGTTCATATTCCTTTTCATACTACTTGGGAACATGAAAGAATTGATCATGAAATAGAGCACGAAAATTTTAATACATTCGATCAAATAACTCAAGTTTTAACAGTACTAAATCAATAGTTACTGGGTGTTTTTTAAAAGGAATAAAGTTAAATTAAACTTAATTTACCATAATTTAAGCTTAATAAACTGTTTTTGGAAGCTTTTTTCTTAAAAAATATTCATAAATTATTTATATAAACGAAATTATTTGTTTAAAAAATAATTTATAACGCAACATTCTAATCAAAACAGTCCATTATTTGTATAATATTAGTTTTTTTTTATATAATTAACTGATTGAAATTTCTTATCTAACTATAAGTTGTAATTTTGCATAAAACTTATAAAAATTACAATAATGAAAAAATTAATGTTTGCATTAGTTTTTGCTGCTGCAGCCTCGACTGCAAATGCTCAAACTGATATGGGAAAAAGCGCAGGGACAGATTATAATAAATGGTCTGTTGAATTAGCTGGTGGTGTTAACAAAACACAAAGACCAATGACTGCTGGTTATTTCACATCTACACCAAGTCCTTATGTAGTTGATCTTGGAGTTAGATACATGTTCAACAACAAATTTGGTTTAAAAGCAGACTTTGGTTACAACAGTTTTCAAGGTAAAAGTGAATCTAAAGATTTTGACACTAAGTACTACAGAGCAGATTTACAAGCAGTAGCTAACTTAGGTAGAATCATGAACTTCGAATCTTGGACTAATACTATTGGTTTATTAGGTCATGCTGGTTTTGGTTTAGCTCAATTAGAAGATCAAAATTCTTCTTTGAAAGACAGAATGGGTAACTTTATGGCTGGTGTAACTGGTCAAATTAAATTATCTAACAGAATTGCTTTAACAGGTGATTTTACTACTATTCTTAACGCTAGTCAAGATGCTGCTTTCGATGGTGCAAGCGCTGCTTCTTCTAGAGGTTTTGGTGGAATCCTTTTTAACGGTACTGTTGGTTTGACAGTTTACTTAGGTAAAAGTGAAAAACATGCTGACTGGGCTACTGTTGTTGACAAAGATATGTTAGCATTAAGAAGCAGAGTTGATAGTTTAGAAAACATGTTAGTTGATGCTGATCAAGATGGTGTTGCTGATTATTTAGACTTAGAAAAAAATACTCCAGCTGGAGCAATGGTTGACACTAAAGGTAGAGCTATTGACAAAAACAATAATAATGTTCCTGATGAAACAGAAGCTTATATATTGAAAAACTACGCTAGCAAAACTTCAGATGTAACTAAAATTGCTGATAGCGAATTGATCAAAAACTTAATCAATGATGGTTATGTTTGTACTTACTTTGATTTCAATCAAGCTAAACCTACAAACGTTTCTGTAGAAGGAATCGATTTTATCTTAACTTACTTAAGAAACAATCCTTCAGCTTCAGTTGAAATTATTGGTCATGCTGACGAATTAGGAAGATCTGCTTACAACGATAAATTATCTAATGCAAGAGCTACTAATGTTAAGAACACTTTATTAAAAGCTAACATCGATTCTTCAAGATTGATCATTGTTGCTGCTGGTGAAGATAAATCAGTTCAAAAAGATTCAGATGCTGCAAGAAAATTAGTTAGAAGAGTTACTTTCAGAGTAAAATAATCTAATTACTATATTATTTAAAAGCCCTAAAGGAAATTCCTTTAGGGCTTTTTTTATTTGAATAATTATTATTTATAATTCTAGATAATTATTATCAACAGCAAATAAAATTCCATTACTTTCCTAAAAGCAATACTTCATTAGCTATAATTTCTGTTATATAACGCTTTTCTCCATTTTTGTCATCATAACTTCTGTGAGTTAACTTCCCTTCAATACCTATTTCCCTTCCCTTAGTAACAAACTTTTCTATAATTTCAGCTACTTTTCCCCAAGCGGTCACACGATGCCATTCAGTTTGCTCTACCTTATCACCATTTTCTTTGTAATAAGCATCATTTGTTGCAATAGTTATTGTTGCAATTTTTTTTCCTCCCTCTAATGTTTTTACTTCAGGATCTTGACCTACTCTTCCGATTAATTGTACTTTGTTTTTCATGGCGTGTAAATTTAAATATTAGTGTATATAGTTTATTTGTTAAAACGTTTCTTCGATTTCAACAAGGCAAAGATGCGATGCGTTTCAAAAATTATTCGGTTACTAACTACTTACTTTCGGTTGTAATTAATTGTAACCGTTTGTAAATGGAAATAAATTGTTATATTTGGTAAAAACAATCCAGTATGCAAACCCATATAAATAAAGTAGAATTAAGAAATTTAAAATACGATGACTATAAAGAACTAAAAAAATCAATGGTCGAGTCCTATCCTGAAATGGAAGGATCGTATTGGAGAGAACACCAAATAGAAAAATTATTAAGCATTTTCCCAGAAGGGCAATTGGTAATTTTAGTAGACGGAAAAGTAGTTGGATCTGCTTTATCATTAATTGTTGATGAAAGTGTAGTTGATAAAAATCACAATTACTCAGATATCACAGGAAACTACTCGTTTTCGACACATAATTCAAACGGAGATGTTCTCTACGGAATTGACGTTTTCATTCACCCTAACTATAGAGGACTGCGTTTGGGCAGACGTTTATATGATGCAAGGAAGGAATTGTGCGAACAATTAAATCTAAAAGCGATAGTTTTTGCCGGAAGAATTCCTAATTATGGCCAACATTCCAAGGAAATGACTCCAAAGAATTACATAGAGAAAGTAAAAAAGAAAGAGTTACACGATCCGGTACTTTCGTTTCAATTGAGTAATGATTTTCACGTAATTCGAGTAATGAAAAATTACTTGGAAGGCGATTCAGATTCAAAAGAATTTGCTGTTCTATTAGAATGGAATAATATTTATTTTGACGAAAGTCCAAGACTTATTAACTTAGAGAAAAGTGTTATTCGATTAGGATTAGTACAATGGCAAATGCGCCAATTAAACAATTTAGAAGCTCTTTTTGAACAATGTGAATTTTTTGTAGACGTAGTTTCTGGTTACGGAAGTGATTTTGCATTATTTCCAGAACTGTTTATAGCTCCTTTGATGGCAGATTACAATCATTTATCAGAAGCAGAAGCAATACGCGAATTGGCCAAGCATTCTGATCCTATACGCAAACGTTTTCAAGAATTAGCAATATCTTATAACATCAATATCATAACGGGAAGTATGCCATACTTAGAAAATGGCACCTTATACAATGTTGGGTTTTTATGCAAAAGGGATGGAACTTCTGAGATGTATTCTAAAATTCACGTAACGCCAAATGAAGTTCAACATTGGGGAATGACTGGCGGATCTACAATAAAAACCTTTGATACCGATTGTGGTAAAATAGGAATTATGATTTGTTATGATGTCGAATTTCCAGAACTGTCTAGATTAATGGCAGATGAAGGCATGAATATTCTATTTGTTCCTTTCTTAACCGACACTCAAAATGCCTACACTAGAGTAAAGCATTGTGCGCAAGCAAGAGCTATCGAAAATGAATGTTATGTTGCTATAGCCGGTTGCGTAGGAAATTTACCTAAAGTAAATAACATGGATATTCAATACGCACAATCAGCCGTATTTACTCCTTCTGATTTTGCTTTTCCAAGCAACGGGATCAAAGCAGAAGCTACAACAAATACAGAGATGACACTTATTGTAGATGTAGATTTAAATTTATTAAAAGAACTTCACGAACATGGAAGTGTCCGAATTCTTAAAGATAGAAGAACTGACTTATACGACATTAAAAAAATCAAGTAATGAGCAAAGCCTGTTTAGAATGTGGAGAAAAAATTGTAGGTCGGGAAGATAAAAAGTTTTGCAGTGATGGCTGTCGCAACGCCTACAACAACAAAATAAACAAAGACAGTACTAATTTCATGCGCAACATTAATAACAAGTTGCGCAAGAATTACCGCATTTTAACCGAACTTAATCCCGATGGAAAATCTAAAGCAACCCGAGCAAAGCTGATCAGTAAAGGATTTGACTTTGATTTTTTTACTAATATTCTACAGACAAAAACAGGCAATACCTACTATTTCCTTTACGATCAAGGCTATATGATATTAGAGAATGATTTTTATATGTTAGTCAAAAAAGATATTTAGAACCCCAATTCTACCAAAAATGAAAAAAAGATATTTCTCTATTATTGCCATTCTATTCCTCTGTTTCACTTTAGCTTTTGTTTTCTTCACAATGATGTCACAAGGAACTCATGATGACGAAGGAATGCTTACTGAATTTTCGACGCAAAGAGCCTTAACAAAAGTGGCGCAAATTGCAAAACAACCGCATTACGTTGGTTCTCAGAATCATGAAGTAGTAGCAAATTATCTTGTAAAAGAACTTGATGATTTAGGATTACAAACTTCTATTCAAGAAGGATACACATTGACGGAATGGGGAAATTTGGTAAAATCTAAAAATATTCTGGCTAAAATAAAAGGAACTAATAACTCAAAAGCTTTGTTATTGCTAACCCACTATGATAGTGCTCCACATTCCTATTCTCTAGGAGCAAGTGATGCTGGTTCGGGCGTGGCAACAATTCTAGAAAGTGTTCGTGCGTTTCTATACAACAAAACCCCACATAAAAACGACATTATCATTTTGTTCTCTGATGCAGAAGAATTAGGGTTAAATGGTGCTGCTTTATTTGTTACTCAACATCAATGGGCAAAAGAGGTTGGTTTGGTTCTAAACTTTGAAGCTCGAGGAACGTCTGGACCAAGTTACATGCTGATGGAAACCAATAAAGGAAATGCTGGTTTAGTCAAAGAATTTGCAGCAGCAAAAACAAAATTTCCAGTATCAAATTCATTAATGTACAGCATTTACAAAATGCTACCTAACGATACAGATTTGACTGTATTTAGAGAAAAAGGGAATATTCAGGGTTACAATTTTGCCTTTATTGATGATCATTACAATTACCACACCGCACAAGATGATTTGAAACATTTAAACAAGAATAGCTTAAAACATCAAGGCTCTTATTTGATGCCATTATTAAATTATTTCTCTAATGCAGATCTAAAAAACACACAACAAACGGAAGATTATGTCTATTTTTCAGTCCCTTATTCCTTCATCAATTATCCTTTTAGCTGGGTAGTGCCAATGGCTATTATTGCTTTACTCCTCTTTGTAATATTGATATTTGTAGGCATCGCAAAAAGAGTACTCTATTTCGATGAAATTATAAAAGGATTTATCCCTTTATTACTTTCCCTTATTATAACAGGCATAACCTCTTTTGCAATCTGGAAATTATTGCTCGTTATTTATCCACAGTATAATGATCTGTTGAACGGATTTACCTATAATGGCCATGCTTACATAAGTGCTTTTACTTTATTAGCAATTGCGATTACCTTCTTAATTTACCATAGATTTTCTGCAAAAAAAACCACCTTAAATTATTATGCTGCTCCATTGTTACTATGGATATTAATTAATTGTGCTATCGCTTTTACTTTAAAAGGAGCTGGATTCTTAATTATCCCTGTTTATTTTGGACTTTTCATTTTTGGATTTTTTATTATAACCCAAAGATCCAATAGAAGTTTAAATTTAATTTTAAGCATTCCTGCCTTATTACTTATCGCACCATTTATTCAGATGTTTCCAATTGGATTAGGACTTAAAGTTTTGTTTGGAAGCGCAATTCTAACCGTACTTACATTTGTTTTATTACTTCCTGTTTTTGGAGCTTTCTCTAAAAAAGGAATCTGGTCATTAGGATTTTTTATATTATCTATTGGCTTTTTTGCCAAAGCACATTATGAGTCGGGTTATGAAAATGGAAAAGCCAAATCAAACAGTCTATTATATCTTTACAATGCAGATACAAACAAAGCAAGTTGGCTAACATACGACACTAACTTGGATTTTTGGACAAAAAAATATTTAGGCACTACGCCGAACGAAGCGCAAGCTGCAGAAGCAATTCCGCTATTTAGCAAATACAATTCTGGATTTACGTATAGCGCAACTGCGCCTAAAAAAGAATTAAATAAACCCACGATAGAATTTCTTGAAGATAGAATTATAGGCACTCAAAGGTATTTGAAAATCTTAATCACTCCGAATAGAAGCGTGAACCGATATGATATTTTTGCTAATGAAAATATGAATATTCACAATTTTAAAGCAAATGGAGTAAAGTCACTAAGTCAGAAAAACTCATTATACAAACGTAAAGGCAAGAAAATAATTAGTTATTATGTCGTAGAAAACACACCATTAGAAATGCAATTTAGTATTGACTCTAAAGTTCTTTTTGACATGGAATTATTAGAAAGTTCTTTTGATTTGATGACCAATCCACTATTTAAAATGCAAAAAAGAGAAAATTGGATGATGCCAACTCCTTTTGTACTTAATGATGCAGTTATCATTAGACAGAAGATAAAACCAACTCCAGTTATAGCAACTGCAGTTGTGGTAACACCAATTGTGACGTATTCTAAACCAAAACGCAGTACGCCTATAGTTATTGACACTTTAAAATTAAATCAATAAAAGCTGATTTTTGAAACTAAAAAACAATTACGACATATAAAAATGAAAAAAATAAGTATTCTAGGTTGTGGATGGTTGGGTTTCCCTTTGGCGAAAGCATTAATAAAAAAAGGATATCTAGTAAATGGATCTACTACTTCTGTAGAAAAATTAGCTGTTTTACGACATGAAGGCATTACTCCTTTTTTGATAAACATTTCTTTACCGGTAGTTCTAGAAAACAACAATTCTGATACTTTCTCAGATTCTATGAGCGCGTTTTTGCAAGAAAGTGATACTTTAATAATTGATATTCCTCCTAAACTTCGTGGCGATGAAGCAGCAACTATCGAAAAAATATTTGTGAAAAAGATAGCTTCTTTGATTCCGTATATCGAAAAATCAACAATAAAAAACGTATTATTTGTGAGCTCTACTTCGGTTTATGGCGAACAACAGCTTAATGTAACTGAGCTTACAATACCAAAACCGGACACCGAAAGTGGCAAACAACTACTAGAAGTCGAGCAAATTTTACAAAAAAACATAAATTTTAAGACAACTCTAGTTCGTTTTGGAGGTTTAATTGGACAGGACAGACAACCCGGAAAATATTTAGCTGGCAGAGAAAATATAGAAAATCCTGATGCTGTAGTCAATTTGATTCATCAAGAAGATTGCATTGGTATCATTATAAAAATCATTGAAACCAAAAATTGGAATGAAACCTTCAACGCCGTTTCGCCGTTTCATCCTACTCGTGAGGAGTATTATACCCAAAAAGCAAGGGAATTAAATTTAGTTTTACCAAAATTTGATCATTCTAAACCTTCATCTGGAAAAATAATTGAAAATGACAAAATAGAACTCCTTTTAAAATATACTTTTACAAAACCAAATTTGTAATGTGAAAGCTAAAATAAAGAATGCTGTTTCGTCTCGTATCAATATAATTGGATTACCAATATTAGCGCTGTGTTTTGTAAGTTTCTTTTGGGGAACTACTTGGATAGCATCAAAAGAAGGCGTCAAACATATGCCTGCTTTGCAACTTGCAGCAATTAGACAATTTCTAGGTGGTTTTTTATATATTTCCTTCTTTCTGTTCAAAAAAGCACCTTGGCCCAAAGGAAAACAATGGAAAACGATTATTATCCTTAGCATACTTAATTTCGTTTTAAGCAACGGATTAAGCACTTGGGGTGTCAAGTACATTAGTAGTGGTTTAGGAGCAATAATTGGCGCGCTTGTACCATTATGGGTTGTTATAATCACATTTTTTAGAGGAGAGCGTTTGTCTCGCTTATCGGTAATTGGTATGATGATCAGTTTTAGCGGTATTTGTGTGATTTTTTACGACCATTTGACCGATTTTTTAATTCCAAGTTTCCGATTCGGAATACTAGTTTCTGTTGCATCTACATTAACCTGGGCTTTTGGAACATTATACACCAAGAAAAAAGCAGCCACTTTTAATCCCTATTTTAGTTTAGGATTACAAATGTTTCTTTCTAGCATTTTAATTTTTGCCTATACGGGAGCTACCGGAATATCAGTGCCATTGAGTCAAATTCCAGCTATTTCGTGGTGGTCTATTGCCTATTTAGTTGTTTTTGGATCCGTACTTACTTTTATTGCTTTTATTTATGCTCTTCAGAATCTGCCAGCAGAGATCAGTACGATTTACTCCTATATCAATCCTATTGTAGCAGTGCTCTTAGGAGCTATAATCTTTGGCGAAACGCTAAACGCGGCGATCGCAATAGGCGGAAGTGTTACCTTACTAGGATTGTATATGGTGAATCATTCTTTAAGAAAATCTAGAAAAAAGGCTATTAATAGTGTTTAAAAAAAAATCCCATTTGTTTTCACAAATGGGATTTTTTTTATTGAAATAGTATTTACCAGATTCTAACTCTCTTCTCTGGTGCGATGTACATTCCATCATTTGCTTTAATATCAAAAGCTTTATAGAAAGTATCTATGTTTTGCAAAGGAACATAAGCGCGGTACATTCCTGGTGAATGCGGATCCGTTTTCACTTGATTCTTTAGTGCTTCATCACGCATTTTTGAACGCCAGATGGTTGACCAAGAAATAAAGAAACGTTGTTCTGGAGTATACCCATCAATTAATCCTGGATTTGGATTTTCTTTAAGATACAATTGTAAACCATCATAAGCAGCATTTACTCCACCTAAATCACCAATATTTTCTCCTAGTGTAAACTTACCATCTACAAAAGTTCCTGGCAATGGTTCTAATGCACTATATTGTGCTGCAAGAGCTCCTGTTAAAGCTGAAAATTGCTTTAAATCTTCGGCAGTCCACCAGTCAACAAGATTACCATCGGCATTGTAACGAGATCCTGAGTCATCAAAACCATGTGAAATTTCATGACCAATTACACCACCAATTCCACCATAATTAACCGCTTCATCTGCTTGATAATTATAAAATGGAGGTTGCAATATAGCCGCTGGGAAAACAATTTCATTATTAGAAGGATTGTAATACGCATTCACTGTTTGTGGTGACATTCCCCATTTGTCTTTATCAACTGGTTTGCTCAACTCAGCAATGTTTTCATTAAAACGCCATTGCGCAATATTTTTAACATTGTCAAAATACGTTCCGCCTTCTTCAGGACTTTTAATGGTCAATGCAGAGTAATCCTTCCATTTGTCTGGATAACCAATCTTGATTCTTGATTTGTGTAATTTTGCAAGAGCACTAACTTTGGTTTCTGAAGACATCCATGACAAATTGTTGATTCTGTTTTCGAAAGCCAAAAATATATTTTTGATCATTTTCTCTGCTTTCGCTTTCGCTTCAGCTGGGAATTTTTTCTCCACGTATAATTTCCCTAAAGCTTCACCCATAGTTCCATTAATAGTTTGCAATGCATTTTCATCACGTGGTCTTTGCTTTACAGCTCCAGTTAAGGTTTTACCGTAAAAATCAAAGTTTGCATTTTCTATAGTTGTAGACAATTGACTTGAAGCTCTATTTAATAAACTCCAACGCATATAAGCTTTCCAGTCTGCTACTTTATTTTCTTTAAAAATAGTTTCTAAAGCGGTCATGTATTTTGGCTGAGAAACAATAACAGTATCTACTTTTGTCAATCCAATTTTAGTAAAATAAGTATTCCAATTGATAGATGGCGTTAATTTACTCAATTCTGCCAATGTCATCGGATTATAGGACTTACGACGATCTCTACGTTCTACTCTGTCTAATCTTGGCACTGACATTTCAGTTTCAAGCGCTAGTATTTTTTCTGCATTTAGTTTTGCAACAGCTGGTTTATCACCAAGAAACTGTAGCATTTTAGCAACATGTAAAACATATTTTGCACGTTTCTCCTTAGAATCAGCATCTTCAGAAACATAATAATCTCTATCAGGCAATCCTACACCGCCGGGACCTAAATTAATTACATTTCTATTACTATTTTTAGCATCTGTTCCTACTCCCGCACCAAAAAAACCAATACCACCAAAAGGTTCCATTTCTATAAGCAAAGCCTCCAAATCCTTAGTGTTTTTTACGGCATTAATTTTTGCTAAATAAGGTTTTAATGGAGCAATTCCGGCTTTGTTCCTTGCTACTGTGTCTAGAATAGTTCTGTATAAATTTACAGCTTTACCTTGATCAGTATTTGATTTATAACTTGGATTTGTGGTTGCTTCTTTCAAAATTTCTAGAGCATCAGCATCGGTTCTTTGGCGTAGCTCATCAAAACTTCCCCAACGCGTTCTATCATTTGGAATAGCAGTATTGTCTAACCATGTTCCGTTTACATAGCGAAAAAAATCATTACTTGGTTTTACATTCTTGTCCATGTAATTTACATTAATTCCAGGCTCCTTAGAAGCGGGAGCATTTTGGGCCTGACTTACAGCAAAGCCCAAAACGGCAGGAATGACAAAAAGCAGTTGCTTATTTTTCATTGTTTTCATTTTTATTAGTTATTCAGTTATCTCACAAAGCTATTAATAAAACTTTAATTTATTTGTTAAATGTTGGAAATCAAAAAAAATCCCATTCATTACTTGTTCAGTAGCGAATGGGATTTTTATTTATTTTTTTTAATCTAAATACTATTACCAGATTTTAACACGTTTTTCTGGTTCAATATACATTCCTTCTCCTGGTTGAATGTTGAATGCATCATAAAAAGCATCTACATTTTGTACAGGAACATAAGCTCTGTACATTCCTGGAGAATGCGGATCTGTTTTAACTTGATTTTTGATAGCTTCATCACGCATTTTGGTACGCCAAACTGTAGCCCAAGAAATAAAGAAACGTTGCTCTGGAGTATATCCATCAATTAATCCCGGATTACCATTGGCTTTTAAATACATTTGAAGACCATCATAAGCAGCGTTTACTCCACCTAAATCACCAATGTTTTCCCCTAAAGTAAATTTACCATCTACATAAATACCTGGCAACGGTTGTAAAGCACTGTATTGGTTGGCAAGATTAGTACCTAAAGCGGTAAATTGTTTTAAATCCTCTGCAGACCACCAATCTACTAAATTTCCATCGGCATTGTAACGCGCCCCAGAATCATCAAAACCATGAGAGATTTCATGTCCAATAACCGCTCCTATTCCACCATAATTTACGGCTTCATCTGCTTCATAATTATAAAAAGGAGGTTGTAAGATGGCTGCTGGAAAAACAATTTCGTTATAAGACGGATTGTAATAGGCATTAACCGTTTGAGGAGACATTCCCCATTCTGTTTTATCTACAGGTTTATACAATTTATCTACAGATTCTTTGAAAGCCCATCTCGAAAGATTTTCGACATTTTCAAAATAGCTTCCTCCTTCTTCTACACTGCTAATCTTTAAAGCGGAATAATCTTTCCATTTGTCTGGATATCCAATTTTGATTGTAATCTTATTTAACTTTTCGATTGCTTTTACTTTTGTTGCAGCCGACATCCAAGTTAAATTGTTAATTCTGTTTTGGTAAGCTAAAACAACATTTTTAATCATGTTCTCTGCTTTAGCTTTAGCTGCAGCTGGAAACATTTTCTCAACATATAATTTCCCTAAAGCTTCTCCAATTGTACCATTTATAGTTTGTAAAGCACGCTCGTCACGTGGTCTTTCCTTGATGGCTCCTGTTAAAGTTTTACCATAAAAATCAAAATTAGCCGATTCTATTTCTGTTGACAATTGTTTAGAAGAATCTCTCAACAAAGACCATTTCATGTATTCTTTCCAGTCATCAACTTTATTTTCTGCCAAAATAATTTGCAAAGCCTTCATGTATTTTGGCTCAGAAACGATTACAGTACTTAGTTTAGTTAATCCTAATTTAGAAAAATAATTTTTCCAATCGATCTCCGGAACTATTTTTTCTAATTCTTTTAAAGTCATCGGATTGTATTGTAATCTTCCGTCTCTTTGCTCTACACGATCTAATCTTGGTCGTGACATGGCTGTTTCTAAAGCTAACACTTTACGAGCGCTCACTACTGCTTTTGTAGGATTCTCACCTATAAACTGCAACATTCTAGCCACATGCAATTCATATTTTTTTCTTTTTTCTTTAGAATCTTTATCATTTGCAGAATAATAATCTTTATCTGCCATACCCAATGATCCTGTACCTAGAAAAACAGAATTTTTGTTGCTGTCTTTATCATCAGCACCTATATAAATGCCGAAAAAACCAGCACCACCAATAGGTTCCATTTCAATTAAGAATTTTTGTAAATCCTTAGCATTTTTAATCGCATCAATCTGAGCAAAATAAGGCTCAAGTGGAGTGATTCCTCTTTTATTTCTTCCTACTGTATCTAAAATAGTGTTGAAAAGATTGACCGCTTTTCCTTGGTCAGTACTTGAAGTATAAACTGGATTTTTGGAAGCTTCTTTCAAAATATCCATTGCATCTTTATCGGTTTTCTTCAACAATTCGTTAAAACTTCCCCAAGAAGTTCTATCACTTGGAATTTCCGTTTTATCCAACCACATTCCGTTTACATACCTAAAAAAGTCATCATTGGGCTTCACTTTTTTATCAATATTTGAGACATTAATTCCTGGTACTTTCGTAACAGTAACAGACTGCGCTTGCGTTCCAGTAAATCCTATTATTGCAGGAATCACAAAAAGAAACTTTTTATAAAGCTTTAATTTCATTTTTTATCGAGTTTAATTAGAAATACAAAGCTATCATTAATTATTTTATTTATTTACAAGATTGCGTTAATTTGAAAATTAACAATTGTATTAACAGTAAATTATAAATTAAATCCTCTTAAAAACAGTAGTAATCTTTACTAAAAACGGAGTGCAATCGTACTGAATAAGATTATGTTAATTTAGACCGTAACCGATTAGGTTTTTGTATTTTTGCATCAAAATAGCATTATGTTAGCAATTCTTAAAAAATACAGACTCTTTTTAGGTGTTTTTATTGTTTTTTCAGCCATCGTTTTATCGTTGTTTTATTCGGCTTTAAAGCCAAAAAAAACGCTTCCTATTTATAATCCTGCAGATGTAAACCCAGAATTAGTAGATAGCACTGTACAGTATAAAAGTAAATACCATACTATTGGTGATTTTTCATTCATCAATCAAAATGGAAAAACCATTACTCAAAAAGATTACGAAGGAAAAATATATGTTGCCGATTTCTTTTTTACAACTTGTGGATCGATTTGTCCAAAAATGACCTCTAATCTCTCTGAAATTCAAACAGCCTTTGCCAATAATCCAAAAGTAAAATTGCTTTCTCACACTGTTTTCCCAGAAACAGATAGTGTTCCCGTATTAAAAGCTTATGCCATAAAACACAACGTAAATGATTCAAAATGGAATTTAGTTACGGGTGACAAAAAAGAAATTTACACGATGGCCAGAAAATCCTATTTGGCTGTAAAATTGGGAAAACCAAGTGAATTATACGACATGGTTCACACCGAAAATTTTGTTTTAGTGGATACTAAAAAACGCGTTCGAGGATTTTATGACGGCACCAAAAAAGAAGATATCCAACGACTAATCGAAGATATTACTTTTTTAAGTAATGAATAAGCGAATCTAATTTCTATTGGTCTAAAAATTTCCTTACAAAATACACAATTACTTTATCACAGCCTTTATTTGTTTAGATTCAATTAGCATACAAATGTGATATTTATCATTTTTGTTTGTTATAAAATGTGTACTTTTGCAATATTAATTCAATCTAAATAAGCTTTGCACACCACGATACATTCTCTCAAAAAAGGCGAACAAGCCATCATAAAAGACTTTGACATCGATGCCGTTCCTTTAAAATTATTGGAAATGGGTTGTTTGCCTGGTAATGTGGTTGAATTACTTCAGATTGCTCCTTTTGGAGATCCTTTATTTTTAAACATTAACGGTTCGCATGTTGCGATCAGAGTGGAAACAGCAAAAGAAATTGAAGTTGACATTATAAAACTCAACTTATGGTAAGCAAACAAGACATCAATATTGCCTTAATTGGCAATCCAAACGTTGGTAAAACTTCCGTTTTTAATCAACTCACAGGTTTAAATCAACAAGTTGGGAATTACCCTGGAATTACAGTTGAAAAAAAGATTGGTTTTTGCAAATTACCCAATAATATCAAAGCAAATATTCTTGATTTACCAGGAACTTATAGCCTAAATGCTAGTTCAATAGATGAGAATGTTGTTATTGAATTATTGCTTAACAAAAATGATAAGTTATATCCTGATGTTGCATTAGTGGTAACTGATGTAGAAAATTTAAAGCGAAACTTACTTCTCTTTACCCAAATTAAAGACCTTGAAATTCCTACGATTTTAGTCATTAATATGGCCGACCGAATGAAGTTCAAAGGAATTTCTTTAGATATTCCGTATCTGGAAGAACAGCTAAAAACCAAAATCGCACTTATCAGTTCAAGAAAAGGTTTTGGAATTCAGGAATTGAAAGAAATGATTATTACTTACAGAACGCTTTCGACAGAATCTTGTTTGAATGCTTCTGTCATTGACCCTGAATATTTTGATAGTTTACGCAAAGCATTTCCAAACCAGTTGTTGTATAAATTATGGTTGGTAATTACGCAAGATGTAAATTTCTTAAATCTAGAACGTAACGAAATTAGAAGTTCATTTACTAAATCTCACTCTGATTTAAAACGTTTACAACAAAAAGAAACCATCAAACGCTATCAATTCATCAACGATGTTCTGAAGGAAGGTTTGAAAATTGACACTTCGATTGCAAAAGATTATAGAAGCAAATTAGATCGCGTACTAACGCACAAAGTATGGGGATATGTAATATTCTTTTTGATATTGTTTGTTATTTTTCAATCTATTTTTGAATGGTCAACTATTCCTATGGATTTTATTGATAGCACATTTGCTTCACTAAGCGCTTATTCTGCAGAAATAATGCCGGCGGGTGTTTTGACTAATTTAATTTCGCAAGGAATTATTCCAGGAATTGGAGGAATTTTAATATTCATACCACAAATCGCATTTCTTTTCATGTTTATTTCGATACTTGAAGAGAGTGGTTATATGAGCCGAGTTGTTTTCCTAATGGACAAAATTATGCGAAAATTTGGTTTATCAGGAAAAAGTGTGGTTCCTCTTATATCAGGAACTGCTTGCGCTATTCCTGCTATTATGGCTACTCGTAACATCGAAAACTGGAAAGAAAGACTGATTACTATTTTAGTAACTCCATTTACGACTTGTTCGGCAAGGCTTCCCGTATATGCAATTATAATTGGACTGGTAATACCTGACATCCATATTTTTGGCTTTTTGAATATGCAAGGATTAACCTTGATGTTGTTGTACTTAATTGGTTTTGGAACAGCCATTTTCTCCGCTTACATTTTAAATAAAATACTGAAAATAAAAGGAAAAACGTATTTTGTTGTAGAAATGCCAAATTACAAATTACCATTATTTAAAAATGTAGCTATAAATGTAATTGAAAAAACGAAGGCCTTTGTACTTGGAGCAGGAAAAATTATTCTAGCAATATCTATTATATTATGGTTTTTAGCTTCTTACGGTCCTGGGAAAAACTTTAATAATGCAGAAAAAATAGTAACCGAAAACAATAAAAATAATCCGTTACCTCATCAAGAGTTTGAAAACGCAGTGGCTTCTCAAAAACTCGAAAATTCCTATATTGGTTTAATGGGAAAAACTATTGAACCTGCTATTTCACCATTAGGTTATGACTGGAAAATAGGAATTGCCATCATCAGTTCATTTGCAGCGAGAGAGGTTTTTGTGGGAACATTAGCAACCATTTATAGCGTTGGTGGAAGTGATAATGAAGTTACCATCAAAAACAGAATGGCAGCCGAGGTAAATCCTATAACTGGTGAAAAGGTTTTTAATTTTGCTTCTGGTATATCATTACTACTGTTTTATGCTTTTGCTATGCAATGTGCTGGAACATTAGCTATAACAAAAAAAGAAACTAATTCTTGGAAATGGCCATTAGGTCAACTGGTATTTATGTCTGGATTTGCTTATCTAGTGGCTTTATTAGCCTATCAAATTCTAAAATAACAAATTATGTATCAAGAAATAATAGCCTTCGTTGTACTTGGAATTGCTATTGCTTTTCTAATCAAAAAATTCTTTTTCAAAAGTAAAAAGTCAGATAAAGACTGTGGAAGCGGTTGTGGAAGTTGTGGTTAATTGTACTGCATATAACCTATTTCTAAATAATAATCCTCAGGCTTTATAACCTTCTTCACATTTGGATACGGACTAATTGTTAAACTATTAATTACTCTTTGACTTTGATTTAGATAGGAATTAATCCACTTTAAATTTTCTGCATCAACAGTCTTCGTTAAAACCATGGTTTTTTCTTCAATAAATTTTGAATCTTTGTAAACGGCTACTATCGCCGAAACTTGGCCAGCCCAAATACAATCTACACCTGTAGGACAACGGGAATCTGTTAATACTTCTTTCAACAGTAAATGATACCCTTCTCCTTCAATACAACTGTTTAGTTTCACTTTAATGAATTTTTGCTTCGCTACAGTATTATTTTGAGCAATAGCGATGGAGCTAAGTACAATAAACAGAAATGTTACAACTTTTTTCATTGTCAGTTTTTTTATTTTGTGATAAATATACACTTTTCTAGCTTTAAAAGTAAATAAAAACTTACCCTAAGGCAACATCTAAAACCATCATTATAATAAATCCGCCCACAAATCCCATCGTAGCAATATCTGTATTTTTATCTTGTTGTGTTTCTGGAATCACTTCTTCAACGACTACAAATATCATCGCGCCAGCGGCAAAAGCTAAAGCATAAGGTAAAATTGGCGTGAAAAAAGTTACAGCAAAAGCGCCCAAAACAGCAGCGATAGGTTCAACAATTGCTGAAGATTGTCCGTACATAAAACTTTTCCATCTGCTCATTCCCATTCTTCTCAATGGCATGGCAACAGCAATTCCTTCTGGAAAATTCTGAATTCCAATTCCAATGGCTAAGGTAACTGCACCAGCAATAGAAGCTTCTGGAATTCCGGCGGCAACACCTCCAAAAAGTACTCCAACCGCTAAACCTTCAGGAATATTATGTAGTGTAATTGCAGAAACTAGCAAAGTAGTTCGTTGCCAAGGCGATTTAATTCCTTCACTGACTTTAAAATTAATATGAAGATGCGGCAACACTTTGTCGATTCCAAAAATGAACAAAGCACCCAGGAAAAAACCAATTGCCGCAGGTATCACTTTTGCAAAACCTTCGCCACCTGTCATTTCTATGGCTGGAGCCAATAAACTCCAAAAACTAGCGGCAACCATAACGCCACCAGTAAAACCAAGCATTCCATCAAGAACGGTACGGTTCATGGTTTTGAACATAAATACAAAAGAAGCTCCTAAAGCAGTAAGAAACCAAGTAAACAAACTGGCATATAAAGCCGCTAAAATAGGATCGATAGCAGTGAAATAATCAATTATAGATTGAAACATAATTATTTAACGTATATGTTACTAGCAATTTTATTAGATATCATGATCTCTTTGTTTCCCACACGAATTCGGTAAGAAGAATCAAAACTTTCTTTTTCTAAAATTTGAATTTGCGAACCCAAAGCAATTTCTTGCTTGTCTAAATATTGCAAAAAATCTGAAGATGTATCTTTGACACCCACACAAATTCCAGCTTGATTTTTTTCTAATTCAGAAAGCAGTCGTTTTTCTATTTTGATGATCATTCCATTGGCATCTGGAATAGGATCTCCATGCGGATCTTCAGTAGGATTACCAAGAAAATCATCCAATTTATTGATTAATTTCTCCGATTTAATATGCTCTAATTGCTCGGCAATATCATGAACCTCATCCCAAGAAAAATCTAATTTTTCTACTAAAAAACATTCCCAAAGTCGGTGTTTTCTAACAATCATTTTTGCAGCGAGTAATCCTTGCGTTGTTAAGGAAACCCCTTGGTATTTGATGTAATTAATCAAATCCTTTTCGGATAATTTCTTAAGCATATCTGTAACAGATGAAGCTTTAGTTTCCATTTTTTCGGCAATGGCATTGGTGCTTATGGCATCTTCTGAAGCCGAAGTAAGATGGTATATTGTTTTGAGATAATTCTCTTCTGAATAAGTCATTTGATTTTTGATTAACGATTACTATTTTTTTAGCCCAGATAGCAGTGGAAATCCTTTTAAAATTTGCGCCCTTTAGCAAATTTTAAAAGATTGTAACGGATAGCTGGATTAGCTCCAGGAAAACATTAATTTTTAACAATTAGCAACGGAATAGATATTTTATGTCTCAATTTATCCACAGTAGTTCCAAAAATTAAATCTTTAAATCCGGTGTGGCCATGTGTTCCCATAACTAAAATATCAAAATTTTCTTTGTTAATGATTTTTGGAATTGTTTTGGCTGGATCTCCAAAACCTAGTTTTGTACTAACCGTAAATCCTTTTGCTGTCAACATTTCTTTGTATTCGTTTAATAATTTCTCGTCAATTAATGTTTCATGATCATCTACTTTTTCACCGTACACCATTGCTCCTACCGTTTCTACGACATGTATTAAAGTGTACTCCGCATTTTTGCCGCCCAACTTAAAAGCAGTATTTAACGCTACCTCATCAGAATCAGAAAAATCTACCGTTACAGCAATATTTTTATGAGTTAAAGTCCCCGATTCTTCAAATTTTAATTTCAAATTGTGTGGCGAATGATTTTGAATATCAATTTTTGATTTTGAAACGAAAGGTTTGAAAATGATATATATGAGCAATACTAAAAATGCTAATGCCAAAGGCACCACCGTCAACCATAAAATAAGTGGGTTTTCAGCAGCATCTAACCAACCTTTTATTTCATCATAAACCAATTTAATATTTAAGGAAACAATAATTAAGGCAACAGTCCAGCCCGCAATTTGAGTGATTCTGCTAATATGAAATCCTTTCATTTTTGATTTATCACTCACAAAATGGATTAAAGGAATAATAGCAAATCCCAATTGTAAACTTAAAATCACTTGACTAAAAATTAGCAATTTTCCCGTTACTCCATCACCAAAAATACTAATCACGATCACAGCAGGAACAATCGCAATTAATCTCGTAATTATTCTTCGCACCCAAGGTTGTATTCTTAAATTAAGATAGCCTTCCATTATAATTTGGCCCGCTAAAGTTCCTGTAACGGTCGAGCTTTGTCCAGCGGCAATCAATGCAACAGCGAATAATATGGGAGCCCATTTGGTTCCTAAAAGTGGTGCTAAAAATTTATGTGCATCTTGAATTTCGGCTACTTCGTGCATTCCACTTTTGTAAAATGTGGCTGCTGCCAAAATTAAAATGGCGGCGTTTACAAAAAAAGCTAAGTTCAATGCAATCGTCGAATCAATAAAATTATATTTAATAGCTTGCTTAATTCCTTTTGGCGTTCGGTCAAATTTTCTGGTTTGCACCAATGAGGAATGCAAGTATAAATTGTGCGGCATTACGGTTGCTCCAATAATTCCGATTGCGATATACAGCGCAGCTTCATTAGGCATAGAAGGAATTAATCCGTATAAAACTTTATCTAATTCTGGTTTTGCAAAAAACATTTCGAAAACGAAAGAAACTCCAATTATCACAACTAAAACAATAATAAAGGCTTCCATTTTCCGAATCCCTTTATTAATAAGAAATAGCAGTAGAAAAGTATCTAAAACAGTAATAAGAACGCCTTCGATCAACGGAATATCAAATAATAAATTGATACCAATGGCCATTCCTAAAACCTCAGCAAGATCACAGGCCGCGATAGCAATTTCAGCCAGAAAATAAAGAATATAATTAATAAATTTGGAATAAGTGGCTCTAGAAGCTTGCGCTAAATCGAGCTGCGTTACGATTCCCAATCGGGCACTAAAACTTTGTAGTAACAAAGCCATGATATTACTCATCAATAAAACCCATAATAACGAATAACCAAACTGGCTTCCTCCGGCAATGTCAGTTGCCCAATTTCCAGGGTCCATATAACCCACACTAATTAAGTAGGCTGGTCCTAAAAAGGCTAATATTTTTCTAAAAACTGATTTTTTATTTTGTGTCGAAACTGATCCGTGGACCTCTTCTAAAGATTTACCCATCTACAACTATTTGAAGCAAATATAATTATGTTTTTTTGTTTTATCAAATATAATTTTTAGATTTGTCTAAATTATAAACACATCCATAACTAAAAACAAAACATTGAAAAATCTATTTCTACTTTTTTGCATACTATTCAGCATCATAATGACTGGTCAAACTACACTTAAAGGAAGCGTTTCCGCTGATGGAATGCCTTTACCACTAGCAAATGTTGTTATTAAAACCTTGAAAAAATCAACAGTTAGCGACTCCGAAGGGAATTTTGACATTAAAAACATTACAAAAGGAACCTATGAAATTCAAGTTTCCTATACTGGTTTTAGACCAAAAACACGTAATTTCACGGTTAGCGATAGTACTGATATCTACTTGAATTTTGAACTTCAGGAAAATAATACTTTAGATGAAGTGGTAATCACTGGAACTTTAAAAGCGGTATCGCGTTTAGAAAGTCCTGTGCCTGTTGAAGTTTATAAACCTATTTTCTTTAAGAAAAATCCAACTGCAAATATTTTTGAAGCCTTGCAAAACGTAAATGGTGTACGTCCGCAACTGAACTGTAATGTTTGTAACACTGGAGATATTCACATCAATGGTCTTGAGGGTCCATATACTTTGGTTTTGATTGATGGAATGCCTATCGTGAGCGGACTTTCAACGGTGTACGGACTTTCTGGAATTCCTAATTCTTTATTGGAACGTATCGAAATTGTGAAAGGTCCTGCTTCTTCTTTGTATGGAAGTGAAGCCGTGGGTGGTTTAATAAATATCATCACTAAGAATCCTAAAAATGCACCTCTTTTTTCTGCTGATTCATTCTTAACTGATTGGGGCGAACTCAACGTTGACTTAGGTTTTAAAGCAAATGTTACTAAAGACATCTCGATGTTAACTGGAATTAATTACTTTAACTACAGTAATCCAATAGACAACAACAACGATAATTTTACTGACTTAACGCTACAAGATCGAATCTCTGTTTTCCAGAAATGGAATTTTAATCGAAAAAATAACAAGCAATTCTCATTAGCAGGACGTTATTTTTATGAAGATCGCTGGGGCGGTGAAATGCAGTGGGAGAAAAAATACCGTGGCGGAAACGAAGTCTATGGCGAGAGCATTTATACCAAACGTTGGGAATTGTTAGGCGCTTATGAATTGCCTATCGCCGAGAAAATGTTATTCTCTTTTTCCTATACGGATCACGATCAAAACTCGGTTTATGGAGATATTCCGTATTTAGCGAAACAGCGCATTGGTTTTGGGCAACTGACTTGGGACAAAAAACTAAATAATCACGATTTGCTTTTTGGAACAGCTTTGCGCTATCAATATTACGATGATAATACGACTGCAACCGTGAAGGAAGACATTAACTGGATTCCAAGTTTATTTGTGCAAGACGAAGTTGCATTTAATGAAAATCATAAAGTACTTCTTGGTGCTCGTTACGATTACAACCGCAACCACGGTTCTATTTTTACTCCGAGATTAGCTTATAAATGGAAACTGAATGACAATAATATTCTACGTTTCAATACGGGAACTGGTTTTAGAATTGTAAATCTATTTACTGAAGAACATGCTGCTTTAACTGGTTCTCGCGACGTAATTGTGCTTGAAGAATTAAAGCCAGAGCGCTCGTTTAATGTTAACTTGAACTATTTGAAGAAACTTTACGCTCAAAATGGAACTTTTATAGGAGTTGAAACAACCGCTTGGTACACTCGATTTAGTAATTCTATTATTCCTGATTATGACACAAATCCTAACCAAATTATTTATAAAAATTTAGATGGTCACGCAGTTACTAAAGGAATAAGCTCTAATGTTGACTTCGTTTTCACAAATGGTTTGAAAATGATTTTAGGAGCTACTTTTATGGATGTTTCCAAAACAGAGAACAACGTTACTACTAAGCAAATCTTAACAGAACAATTCTCAGGAACTTGGGCGATTTCGTACCGAATAAATAAACTATTTTTAGATTTAGATTACACTGGAAATATTTATGGTCCAATGCGTTTACCAACTTTAGGTCCTTTAGATCCAAGAAAAGACTACTCACCAACTTGGAGCATACAGAATATCCAATTTACTTTTAATAAGTTCAAGAAAATCGAAATTTATGCAGGAGTGAAAAACCTTTTAAATTGGACGCCAAACAAAGGAAACCCATTTATTATTGCAAGAGCAAATGATCCATTTGATAAAAATGTACAATATGACGCAACTGGAAATGTACAAGCCACCGCTGATAATCCGTACGCTTTAACTTTTGATCCAAGTTATGTTTATGGACCAAATCAAGGAATTCGAACTTTTCTAGGATTACGATACACTTTGAAATAATGAAAAAAGCACTTTACATATTTGTATTGTTTCTTTGGGCAATTCCTTCGGGTTTTGCCCAATTGAAATTAAACACATTTGAGCAAGCAGAACAATTATCAAAGGCAAATCCCAAACCTATAGTTGTATTTACGCATACAAATTGGTGTAAATATTGCAAAATGATGGAAAATGCTACGTTCAAAAACCCAAAAATTGTAGCAACGCTAAACGACCATTTCTATTTCATTTCATTTGATGCAGAAACAAAACACGACATCGTTTTCAATAATCATACATTTCAATTCCAACCGAACGGAACAAATACTGGAGTTCACGAATTGGCGACAGCCTTAGCGACAATTGACAATCAAGTCGTCTATCCTAGCTTGACAATACTCTATCATGATAACTCGATTATATTGCAACAAGGTTCCTTTCTTTCAGCGAAAGCCTTACTGCTTATCCTTGACAAACTGAAATAATTGCCTATTTTTGGAGATGATTATGCTCCAATTATTATGAAACATTACGATTACATTTTTACTGGCACTGGTTTAGCAGCTTTAATGACAATTTATAAAATGATTGAATCCGGAAAATTTGATGATCAATCTATTTTGTTAATCGATGAAAACACCAAAAAAGATAATGACAGAACCTGGTGTTTTTGGGAACAAAACGAATCAAAATGGGAAAAAAGTATTTCTAAAAAATGGGATTCGGCTTTGTTTGCCAATGCTACATTTAGTCGAGATCTTGATTTAAAACCTTATCAATACAATATGGTTAAAGGACTGGATTTCTACAATCAAGTATTCGAATTGATTTCGAAACAAAAAAATATTACTTTTCTAAACGAAAAAGTGACTGACATTAATGAACTCGTAAATCATGTTTTTGTAGCAACACCTTTAGAAAACTTCACTTGTAGCAAAGTAATCAACAGTATTTACAGAAAATCAGAGGTCGAAAACCAAACCAATTATCCGCTTTTGCAACAGCATTTTATAGGATGGTTTATAAAATCGAAACAAGCAGTTTTCAACGCCAACCAAGCTACTTTTATGGATTTTTCTGTGGAACAAAGAGGAAACACGCGGTTTATGTATGTTTTGCCAACTTCTTCAACGGAAGCTTTGTTAGAATACACCTTGTTTTCTGCTCAATTATTACCAAAAGAAGAATACGAAAACGAGATTATCAAGTACATTCAAAAACTTGGAATCACAGATTATGAAATAGTGGAAAAAGAACAAGGAAGTATACCAATGAGTTGCTATCCTTTTTGGAAAAAGAATACTGAAAAAGTACTGAATATAGGAACAGCCGGCGGATGGACCAAAGCCAGCACAGGTTATACTTTTAAAAGCTCCGATAAAAAATCAACAGAATTAGTTAGATTTTTACAAAAAGAAACTGACTTAACTAAATTCCACAAAACAACAAAATTTTGGTTTTATGATTTGTTGCTTTTGGATATTTTATATCGAAAGAACGAATTAGGAGCTTCGATATTTTCGTCTCTATTTAAAAAAGGAAGTCCCGCTTTGATTTTTAAATTTCTGGATGAAGAAACTACTTTCGCCGAAGATCTTCAAGTGATTTGGAAATGTCCTAAAATACCTTTTATAGATGCTTTAGTCCGTTCAGGTAGGCATTTATTTCAATAAAAATAATGTCTATCAAACAATAACAAAACTTTATACTACACATAATGGAGTTCTTTTTAAACTTCGTAACTTTGCTTAATTAAAATTAATACTTAAAATACAACGATATGTATCCAGAAGAAATGGTAATGCCAATGCAAGCGGAATTAACGTCAGCAGGTTTTCAAGATTTACATAGTGCTGAGGCAGTAGATAGCGCAATAAAAGCAGAAGGAACAACTTTAGTGGTTGTGAATTCAGTTTGTGGATGTGCAGCAAGAAACGCTCGTCCAGGAGCTAAAATGAGTTTAGATGGTGCTAAAAAACCAGACCATTTAATTACTGTTTTTGCAGGAGTTGATAAAGATGCAGTTGATGCAGCGAGACAACATATGTTTCCTTTTCCTCCATCTTCTCCAGCTATGGCATTGTTCAAAAACGGTGAATTAGTTCACATGTTAGAGCGTCACCACATTGAAGGTCGTCCAGCTGAAATGATTGCAGAAAACTTGAAAGATGCTTTCAACGAGTATTGCTAAACCAATAAAAAGTCAAATTAAAACCACGTTCATTCGTGGTTTTTTTATTTGGAGCCACATCCAGCTATTCGTTTCAATCTTTTTAAAAGCTTCCAGCCTTTATAAGGCTGGAAGCTTTTAAAAAGGATTTCCACTACTATCTGGGCTAGCAAGCATAGAAAATCTAATATAAATAATTCCATTATTTGTATATTTGTTTTAAATAACTGACAATATTCTATTTTAAAACAATAAGAAATAATATGAAATTTAGTGAAACTTTACAAAAAATACTCCCATTTGGTTATCTATTCCTTGTTATTTTAGGGATATTAAAAGAAAGTATTTATTACTATCAAGTTGGAATAAACATTTTAAAGTATTCTAACATAATGGATATATTAATCAGTCCAATTGCTGACTTAACATCAACTCCTTTAATACTTTCAGTATTCATTGTTTATCTGATAATTCTCTACATAATTAATTTACTTCTTACCAAAAACTTTAATAAAGATTGGTTGAAGAAAAGGATTAACTTAAAAAAGCCTATTTCAGAAATAACTGAAGAGGAAGTAAAAACATTTTGTAGCAAACTAATTATAGGCATATTAGCTGTTGGCCTATTATCGTTTTTCCTTGGAATTGGACTAGGCAGTGGCGTTAAAGTGGCGAAAAAAATATCTAAAAACACCCTCAATTACGATTATAAAATGAAATTTGGCGATGACGAAATAAGCGACATCTTCCTAATTGGATCAAATAGTTCCTATTATTTTTATGTTGAAAAAGGAAGCAGGAATGTCAAGATATCTCCCGTTTTGGCAATCAAATCAATAGAAATAATAAAAAACAAAAGACTTAATAAATAAGTAGTAATAAAAAAAACGAACTACTCTGGTTAAAAACTCAAGGTACTTTGAACAGGAATAATAGAACAAAAAAGTGATAATATCCACAAATTACACCAAAGGTAGGAATTTGGATAATTTAAAATGACACCAATCCTACTATTAATATATTGGTCTTTTTTCTATCAAATTAATTCCTATTATTGTCGATAAAACATTCAGATACTTCAATCATTTTCTTAGAAAATTGTCATTCTGACGAAGGAAGAATCATAGTTATTTGAGCAATTTACAAAGATTCTTCGTTCCTCAGAATGACAAAATAAGCGCAAAATATTCTTTCAACTTCAAGAATAATAGCCCAGATTACTTCACATAAATATATTTTCACAGGAGTTCAGTAAACTTTGTTTGCAGCGGCATCCTCTTGTTGTAGCGCTAGCGAAAACAAGAGATATAGCGAAAAGCTGGAAGAAGCTCCTACAAATTAAACCTTTCATAAACTTTGCGAGCTTTTCAGTTAAATTATCTACTTTTGCAAAAATAATTTTTCACACTTAAACTGTTTATAGCATGCAACTGTATAACACCTTAAGCGCAGAAGAAAGAGCCATCATGATCGATGATGCCGGAAAACAAAGACTTACTTTGTCTTTCTATGCTTATGCGCAAATTCAAAATCCATCACAATTTCGTAACGATTTATTTCTGGCGTGGAATCCCTTAGGCGTTCTAGGTAGGATTTACGTAGCTCATGAAGGGATAAATGCCCAACTTTCGCTTCCCGCAGATAATTTCTATGCGTTTAAAGACACCATAGAAGCGTACGGTTTCATGAAAGGTATTCGTTTGAATATTGCCGTAGAACATGATGATCATTCCTTTTTAAAACTAACCGTAAAAGTCCGTGACAAGATTGTTGCCGATGGTTTAGTGGATGAAACTTTTGATGTAACCAACATTGGAATACATTTAAAAGCGAAGGAATTCAATGATTTATTAGAAGATCCCAATACTATTGTAGTCGATATGCGCAATCATTACGAGAGCGAAATCGGTCATTTTACAAAAGCCATAAAACCAGATGTGGATACTTTTCGCGAAAGTTTGCCTATCATCGAAGAACAATTAGCGGAGCACAAACAAGATAAAAAACTGTTGATGTATTGCACCGGAGGAATTCGTTGCGAGAAAGCCAGTGCCTACTTTAAACACAAAGGTTTTGAAAATGTGTACCAATTGGAAGGCGGAATTATTGAATACACGCGCCAAGTAAAAGAACAAGGTTTAGAAAGTAAATTCATCGGTAAAAACTTTGTATTTGATCACCGCTTGGGCGAAAGAATCACAGACGACATCGTGTCTCAATGCCACCAATGTGGCAAACCTTGTGATGTACATACGAATTGTGCGAATGAAGGTTGTCATTTGCTTTTCATTCAATGCGAAGAATGTGCATCAGCTATGGAAGGCTGTTGTTCTTCCGCTTGTGTAGATATAATTCACTTGCCTGAAGAGGAACAAAAAGCAGTTCGACGAGGAATAAAAAATGGCAACATGATTTTCAAAAAAGGAAAATCAGAGGTGTTGACTTTTAAAAACAATCAAGATCCATTGGCTTTGGTTCCAAATCTCACGGAATTAGCCGAAACAAAAACAGCTCGCAGAGTGGCTACTGTTTTGAAAAAAGAAACAAAAATTAAAAAACAATACATAGGAAAAGGAACTCACTTTTTTCCAAAACCAAGCGTTGCTCAATTTCTAATTGAAGAAGGAGAAATAAAAATTGGTGATAAAGTCTTAATTAAAGGAACCACAACTGGGGAACAGCAAATGATCATCGAAGAAATGTTCGTGAACGACATTGATGCTACAATCGCTACTTCGGGAGACACTTGCACCTTTAAATTACCTTTTAGAATCCGTTTGTCTGATAAATTATATAAGGTTTTAGACTAATTTTTCAAACCAATTCACTCATCACCTTTGTCAAAATTTAAAACTTGGCAAAGGTTTACTTCATACAATAATGACAACTAACAATACAATAGAACTTATGGCTCCCGCTGGGAACTTTGAGTCGCTTCAAGCTGCAATAGACAATAATGCAGACTCTGTTTACTTTGGTGTAGAGCAATTAAACATGAGAGCTCGTGCCACGGTAAATTTCACAATGGATGATTTACCTGAAATTGCCCGTCGTTGCGAAGCAAAAAAAATCAGAACTTATTTGACTCTGAACACCATAATCTACGATCACGATTTATCTGTGGTTAAGACTTTATTAAACAAAGCCAAAGAAGCCAATATTACAGCCGTAATCGCGTCTGACCAAGCCGTGATTGCAATGGCAAGAGGAATTGGAATGGAAGTTCATATTTCGACGCAGTTGAATGTGACTAATATTGAAACCATAAAATTCTACAGCCTATTTGCCGATACGATGGTTTTAAGTCGGGAACTGAGTTTGCGTCAGGTGAAAAGTATTACCGAGCAAATTAAGAAAGAAGAAATTAAAGGACCAAGCGGAAAGTTGGTTGAAATTGAGATATTCGGTCACGGTGCTTTGTGCATGGCGGTTTCGGGAAAATGCTATTTGAGTTTACATTCCAATAATTCATCGGCCAATCGTGGTGCTTGCAAGCAAAATTGCCGCAAAAAATACACGGTTATTGATCAAGAAACGGGTTTTGAGATTGAACTCGATAACGAATACATGATGTCTCCAAAAGATTTATGTACCATTGATTTCTTGGATCAAGTAATTGATTCTGGCATTCAAGTTTTAAAAATTGAAGGTCGCGGTCGTGCTCCAGAATATGTGGCAACCGTAATAAAAACCTACCGTGAAGCAATAGATAGTTATTATGAAGGCAAATTTACAAAAGAAAAAGTGGCAGTTTGGATGGAAGCTTTAAACACCGTTTACAATAGTGGATTTTGGTCAGGATATTATCTCGGACAAGAATTAGGCGAATGGAGCGATGTTTCGGGATCTTTGGCGACTCAGAAAAAAGTATATGTTGGAAAAGGAACGCATTATTTCCCAAAAGCAGCGGTTGGACAATTTAAAATTGAGGCTTACGATATAAAAGTTGGCGATAAAATTCTAGTGACAGGGCCAAGTACCGGCGCACAAGAAATGATTATCGAAGAAATGCAAGTAAATAACACTGCTGCACAAAAAGCAACAAAAGGAGACGATTGTACTTTAAAGTTGCCGTTCCGAATCAGAATGTCCGACAAATTATATAAAATTGTAGAAGCCTAATGGTTATCATAACGTTACAAAGAGACAAATGTATTGGGTGTAATTACTGTGTAGAAATGGATCCAGCGCATTTTCAGATGTCTAAGAAAGACGGCAAATCAGTGTTGATTCACTCCGTAAATGCTAAAGGTTTTTATACTTTAAAATCAGCTGATCACACCATTGTTGAAAGTTGTGAATTAGCGGCAAAAGCGTGCCCGGTGAAAATTATTTCGGTTAAAGAAACTTAGTCCTACTTCTTTTTGAAAAGAATTTATAAAATGAAATTAAATAAAAAACAGCTGTAAGAATAACTCTTACAGCTGTTTTTATTTAAAAATTACTGGATAGCTATTACCACCAACCCACAACCGTGTAATATACATTTTCAGATTTAGCATACGCTAACGAAATATCTCTAGCTGCTTTCAAAGCTGCTTTTTCTGAGGCAACATCATCTTGGTAAACTTTCATTCTAAAATTCCATTCTCTTTTTTCATCAGAAAGAATTTTTGCTGCAATTTGATTTGAAAAAGCTTGAGCTTCTTTATAACAACTTGCATTTGGATCAATCATCGCTAAATATTCACTCGCATTTGTAGCGCCATATTGGTCTTGATTTCCTACCCAGCTTGTTTTTGCATTAGCTAAATAGCTTTTACATTCTTTATCAATTTGCTGTTTGTAAATCACTTTAGTAATTGGAACAGCTTTGTTATAACACTCTTTGCAAGCAACAGGAATTGAAGATAATTTGTATAAACCTGCGTCATATTGCCCTTTCATAGCATAAGCTTTTGCTTCAGCAATAATAGCATCGCATTTTTTATTGTAAAATTCAACAATTTTTAACTTGCCTTTATTTACAAAAGTCTGATACTGCGGATCATTTGTTTTTAAGTTTCGCAATGCAGCCATGTAAGCTTTGGTTTCATTTTCGCCAACTCCTTTTAATGTCACAGAATGAGAAGAAAACTTAATTCCTTCCATACCGTCACCAATGTAAAGATTCACTTCTAGGGTGTAAGCTTGCATCGGCGGTGCAGTGGGTGTAATATTTTTAGACAGAACTACAATATTGGCTGTAATAATAAATCTAGAATCACCACCACTAACGCCCATTCCATTGGCAGTAACAATTTGTGAGAGTTTGTTTTCTAAATTATTTCTAGCTATTTCTGTTATTCCTTCCACTTGGTCAGAAACGTAAGGCGTAAGCTCAATTAATGAAGCAGCGTCTGATTGATTGCTTTGCGCATTTACAAATGCAACACAAAACAAGAATACAGTTGAGATTATTTTTTTCATCGTATTGATTTTATAATTTATTTCTCTCCTACTACAATAGAAGCTTGTCCTAGACCTTTAGTCATTAATTTAGCCTCAATTTTGTACGTATCTTTTAAGTGCTTTTGAAGTCCTTTTGCCCAAGCTCTAGCATCGATAGCTTTACCACTTGCATCAAAAAGTGGAATTCGAACTTGCTCAAATAACATCATATTTTCTGTAGCATCTGTCGTGCTAAAACGTCCTTTTACGGTATTTTTTTGAACCCAATTTTCTATTTGCGTTCCCAATTCTTCTCCTGCATATTCCGTTTCAAAGTCATTTGGAAAAGCATCAAACTTTTTAATTCTCAAAGATATTTCTCTACCATTGGCAAATAAATCATCAAAATGACTCATTAATTGCACGTTGAAATTATCAATGTGTGACAACACAGCTGTCTCTAACATTACTGGCAACGTAGAACCTATTAATTCTTGTCCCGTACCAGATGCTCCAGCAACTTGTTTGTCTGTGTATGAATCTAATCCTTGAATATTAAATGTTACCGACTGTTTTGGTCCCATTTGATTTACATTCCAAAATATCTGCATTACGATATCCGCTTTTGCAACTTTTTTTAATTTATCAATTGGGCTTTCAACAATATTCGAACCTGTTTTTTTACTGGTAAGCATTGCGTCTTCAGCCGCTTCTCCGTCTAAAGATTTTAAAACTGATTCTAAGTTTTTTAAAGGAAATCCTCTCGACGCCATCAACTCATTGATTTTACTTATTACAATAAGTAATGCGGCATTTTCTTGTAATGCTCTCTTGTAATCTGGTACTTGTACATAAGTTCCTTGATTATCAAAATCGAGCATATATCCTCTTTGATTACACCAAACATCGCTAGGAACCACCATAATTGTTGGTTTCTTTGCTTGTGCGTTCACAGTTAGTACTGCGTTTAAAACTATTATTGTGATTAAAAGTATTTTTTTCATCATTATACGATTGTCATTATTATAAAATATAGATTGCTTTATTAAAGGGTATTAATTTTCAAACTAAAATCCACTAGATAGTGATTTAATAACACCGGCTTTCTCTAAATCTTTTCTCAGATTCGTAATATTTACCGCTACAATTACTCCAATTTTATATTCTTTACCCATTTTCATTCTGTCTTCAGCAGCAACAGCACCATCATTTGATAGAGAAACATATTTCATATAATCGCCACCATCTTTGAAAAACGGTTTAAAGAAATCTGCTTTTTCATCTTCTAAATTTAAACTATTCGCCAAAGGACTTTGTCCAGGAACACCTGAAATTCCGGTAAAACCTTTAAAAATTATTCCATGAATTGCATTTTTTTTCGCTTGGTCAATAGCAACATCTGGTTTTTTTGAATACGACCAAACTTTAATTAGATAAGTACCTTGAACGCCAGTTTGCACAGCTTCAATTTCGTATCTCCAAGCAGCAGTATCTTTATCTGCTTTTCTTTGTTGCGCTACACTTAAAGTAGAAAAGGAAACTACTAAAAATAGAGTGATAATAAATTTGATATTTTTCATTAGAAATGATTTAAAATTAACATAATTGAAAAAATCAAATAGAACTGTTTGAAAACCTTTAAACAGTTCTATATGATTTCTGATTTTTAATAAAATTTAATTAATTTGTCTGATTAGCATTCCAGAGTAGAATTTTCCTCCTCCTTCAAACAAAGTAGCTTCTAATTCTTTTTTAGCCCCTTTGTTGTCTTCGTCTAAAAGACCCGCATTATATCTATTATCCCAAATATTATTTTTATCAACTTTTATAGTACCTTTCTTTTTGTACTCAATAATTCCCGTTTTAGGATCCATATTGGCTTCTAGCACCTCAAATTTTTCACCACCTTCTAATCCTTCTTTCATTCCTATTTTTGCACTTAAAGGACTAGCAGAATACAACGGAACTTTAGTTTTAAAAACATCATATTTCTTCTGTAATTTGGCATAAACATTATCAACGTTTCTCGTCACTGCTAAATCAATAATTTGATTTTCAGTTCTTTTTTCTGAAAGAGAAAAAGTAACTAAACTTGTAGCACTTTCGGAACCAATAAACTCTAATTGAAACAAGTCTGTAGTATCAAAATTTTTCTTTTTTGCTGCAGCGTTTGGTTCTTTAGCATCACTTAACCAATAATCTTGATAAAAAGTATTACTCGTAACATCGTCCCATTTTAATTTATATAAAAAAGAAGTAGTCCAAACCGAATATCCTTCTTTTGCAACATCATACGCTTTATCTGCAACAGCAACTGCTTTGTTACGCAACATAGCAACGCTAATTTTATCTGCAGCTGCATAAGCAGCAACTTTTGCGGCTCTAGCTACTGGTTCATTTTCGTAAAATTTCATTTTTGAAACTACAACAAATGTGTTGTTAAGTAATTCTAAACCTGCAGTTTGCAATAAAGCTTTCCCCTCAGCCGAAGCAGCTGCCGTTTTAACATCTGTAAAGGAAGCACTAAGAAGTCCTCTTTCGCTAATTAAATCGATATCAAAAGTACCATTGGCTTTTCTGTTAAACCATTTGGCAACCATTTTATTCGCAATTTTATTCGTTTTTAAATAATTTGCAACTACATCCATCATTTCTTTCTCAGAGGCATCGTCTTTTGCAGCACCAAATTTTTTAGGATCAAAAGATTTCTCTCCAATATTATGATTGTCATATTTATCAGGAAATGGTGCGCTGTAATATGCTTTTATAACTGCTTCTTTTTTTGGAAAATTCTCAGATTCTATTAAAATAGTATGCAAAGAACTTCTGCGATATTTAATATCTTTTAAATCTTTATTGGATTGGGCAAAATTGTTAAAACTGAACAATACCAAAACTAGTAAAAACACATTTTTAAGTTTCATAAAATTTATTTGATTCTTACTCTTTTGGATTTTCAGTTACTCCCCGTTTTTTCTGTGTTTTCTGGACTACACTTTTTAAAATATGAATTGTAAGAAATACCTATAATCAGTACAAAGCCTAATTAATTGATATTTGTCGTGTTAAATAAAATTATTAAGAATTTATTTAGAAAACAAAATTAGGAATTAGTTTGTTAAAAAAAAGAAAATGAACGAAAAATAATATAATTTGAGTATTTATGGATTGGTAAAAGTGATGTTGATTAACAAATCAAAAATGTAAATACTTTTTAAATAGTGGTTTAAGATTGCACTAGAAAAATTAAATACAACAAATAGAGTCATCAAAATAAGTGATTCTACTTTTAATCAAAAAATACTATCTTTACACATTAATCGTTTTAAGAACTTAAGTTGTGCCAGTCACAACACTATATATAAAATTATGGCATGTACAAGTTGTTCAACTTCTGATGGTGGTGCACCAAAGGGTTGTAAAAATAATGGGACTTGCGGCACCGACAGCTGCAATAAATTAACTGTTTTCGATTGGCTTTCTAATATGAGTTTACCTAACGGAGAGGCTCCTTTTGACTGTGTTGAAGTACGTTTTAAAAATGGAAGAAAAGAATTTTATCGCAATACAGAGAAATTAACGTTGAGTATTGGCGATATTGTTGCCACAGTTGCTTCGCCAGGACATGACATAGGAATTGTAACCTTGACAGGCGAATTAGTAAAAATTCAAATGAAGAAAAAAGGAGTTAATCATTTAAGTAATGATGTTCCTAAAATATACAGAAAAGCATCACAAAAAGACATTGACATTTGGTCCGTTGCGCGTGATAAAGAAGAACCGATGAAGGTGAGAGCTCGTGAATTGGCGATTGCTCAAAAATTAGAAATGAAAATCTCAGATATTGAATTTCAAGGAGATGGATCAAAAGCTACTTTTTATTACACCGCTAATGATCGAATTGATTTTAGAGCATTAATTAAAGATTTTGCTAAAGAATTCAGCACTAGAATAGAAATGAAACAAGTAGGTTTTCGTCAGGAAGCAGCTCGTTTAGGAGGAATTGGTTCTTGTGGAAGAGAATTGTGTTGCTCTACTTGGTTAACCGATTTTAGAAGTGTAAATACCTCTGCAGCGCGTTACCAACAATTATCATTAAACCCACAAAAATTAGCGGGTCAATGCGGAAAATTAAAATGTTGTTTAAATTATGAGTTAGATACTTATATGGACGCATTGAAAGATTTTCCAGATTTTGAAACTAGACTTGTTACAGAAAAAGGCGATGCTATTTGTCAAAAACAAGATATTTTCAAGGGTTTAATGTGGTTTGCTTACACTAATAATTTTGCTAATTGGCATGTTTTAAAAATAGACCAAGTCAAAGAAATAGTTGCTGAAAACAAATTAAAAAATAAAGTTTCTTCATTAGAGGATTTTGCAATTGAAATAGTTGTTGAGGTGGAGAAAAATTTCAACAATGCTATGGGCCAAGAAAGTTTAACGCGTTTTGACCAACCTAAAGCAAAGAAAAAACCCAATAAAAAACGCAAAGTTGTAGGTGAAAATGCTATTGTAGCTAATAACAAAAAACCGGCAAACAATACAAAACCAAACAATAACAAACCCGCAAACAATAACCGACCTGCTCCTGCTTCTGCAGAAAAAAAACCAGCAGAGCCAAGAAAACCTATAATTATTACTAAAAATGTGGATAAAAAATAGCGCTTTAATTCTTTTGGGTTCCATTCTCCTTTTTTCATGTGATAAAAAAAGAGTCTATGATGAATACAAATCTGTTGGAAATTCATGGGATAAGGACAGTATTGTAACTTTTAATTTACCAGAATTAGATTCAACAAAAAGATATAATTTATTTGTTAATTTAAGAGCAAACAATGACTATAAGTTCAACAATTTATTTCTAATTGTATCTTTAGAATTACCCAATGGTTTTACAAAAGTAGATACTTTAGAATACGAAATGGCTGATCCTGACGGAACATTATTGGGTAACGGTTTTTCTGATATTAAAGAAAGTAAACTTTTTTATAAAGAAAATGTAAGGTTTCGTTCCAAATACAAAGTACACATCAAACAAGCGGTTAGAGAGAACGGAAAAGTTCCAGGTGTTAAGGATTTAGATGGAATTACAGAAGTTGGTTTTAGAATTGAAAAAAAAGAATAATATAGTATTATGGCTATCAAAAAAAGCAGTAACTCAGCAAAAGGTAATGTAAAAGACATTGCGTACTATCAAAAGCAATTTTGGAAAATATTTTTCATAGGATTAGGAAGCGTCGCTTTGTTTTTCTTATTTGCTTCTTGGGGAATTTTTGGATCTATGCCTTCCTTTGAAGATTTAGAAAATCCAGACTCTAATTTGGCCACCGAGATAATCTCATCCGATGGCGTAGTGATTGGTAAATATTTTCAAAAAAACAGATCCCAGTTAAAATATTCTGACCTACCTAAAAACCTAGTTCAAGCTCTAGTAGCAACTGAAGATGCTCGTTTTTATGACCATTCCGGAATTGATGGAAGAGGAACTTTGAGAGCTATTTCTAGTTTAGGAACAAGCGGTGGAGCGAGTACATTGACTCAACAACTTGCCAAACAATTGTTTCATGGAGAAGGTTCTAAATTTTTACCTTTTAGAATTGTCCAAAAAATAAAAGAGTGGATTATTGCCATCCGATTAGAGAGACAATACACAAAAAATGAAATTATTGCCATGTATTGTAACGTATATGATTTTGGAAATAATTCTGTAGGTGTTAGCTCCGCAGCCAAAACCTATTTTTCAAAAGAGCCTAAAGACTTAACAATTGACGAATCGGCTATATTGGTGGGAATGTTTAAAAATTCTGGTCTTTACAACCCAATACGCAATCCACAAGGGGTAAAAAATCGTAGAAACGTGGTGCTTTTGCAAATGGAAAAAGGAGATATCATTACTGAAGCTCAAAAAGAAAAATTACAAAGTTTACCCATTAAATTAAACTTTAAATTAGAAACACATAAAGACGGAACCGCTACTTATTTTAGAGAATATCTAAGAGATTACATGAAGAAATGGACCGAAAAGAATAAAAAATCAGATGGTTCTGACTATGACATCTACAAAGATGGATTAAAAATATATACTACAATAGATTCTAGAATGCAATTGCATGCAGAAGAAGCTGTCTCTGCGCATATGGCAAACCTACAACAAGAATTTTTTAAACAATCAAAGGATAACAAAAACGCTCCTTTTGTTAATATCTCTGCTGCAGAGACCCAAAAAATACTAAATCAAGCCATGAAATCATCCAATAGATGGGCAGTAATGAAGTCTATGGATAAAAGCGAGGAAGAAATAATAAAATCTTTTAGTGAAAAAACGAAAATGACCGTCTTTTCTTGGAAAGGGGAAAGAGATACAATCATGACACCATTAGATTCTATTCGTTATTACAAACATTTTCTTCAATCTGGACTAATGGCAATGGAACCTCAAACTGGTAATATAAAAGCTTGGGTGGGTGGTATTAATTATAAATATTTTCAATACGATCACGTAGGTCAAGGGGCAAGACAAGTAGGTTCTACTTTTAAACCCTTTGTTTACGCTACTGCAATTGAACAATTGAACATGTCCCCTTGCGACTCAATCATTGATGGTCCATTTATTATTCGCAAAGGACGCCATCACGTCACTGAGGATTGGGAACCAAGAAATTCAGACAACAGGTACCGCGGAATGGTAACTTTAAAAAGAGGTTTGGCCAACTCTATCAATACAGTATCAGCAAAATTAATGGATAAAGTAGGTCCAGAAGCAGTTGTAGATTTGACACACAAATTAGGAGTAAAATCTGAAATACCTTTACAACCATCCATTGCGCTTGGAGCCGTTGAGATAACAGTTGAAGATATGGTTGCTGCATACAGTACTTTTGCTAATCAAGGAGTGTATATGAAACCACAATTTATATCTAAAATTGAGGATAAAAGTGGCGTTATCATCTACGAGCCAATACCAGAATCACATGATGTTTTAAATAAAGATATTGCTTATGCAGTTATCAAATTATTAGAAGGTGTTACAGAAGGTGGATCTGGAGATCGCTTGCGTACTACTGGTGGCGGAAGTGGTGACAATCGTTGGACAGGATATCCTTACCAATTTAAAAACCCTATTGCCGGGAAAACAGGAACCACGCAAAATCAATCTGATGGTTGGTTTATGGGAATGGTACCCAATCTAGTAACAGGAGTTTGGGTAGGTTGTGAAGATCGTTCTGCCCGTTTTAAAAGCATCACTTACGGACAAGGTGCAACAGCAGCATTACCCGTTTGGGGCTATTTTATGAAATTGTGTTATGCTGACCCTGAGCTAAAAGTTTCTAAAGCAGCTTTTGAAAGACCAGCAAATCTATCTATTAAAGTAGATTGCTATACCGCTAAAAAAGAAGTAGATTCAACTGATGTTGAACACGATACTAACGAATTTGAATTATAACGTTTTAGCTAAAAGCAAGTAGCTTATTTTTAATTAGAACAAAATATATAGCAATTTATCTTATGATCAATAAAAAAGTAAATAACGTTCAGGAAGCACTTCAAGGAATTGAAAACGGAATGACTATAATGTTAGGCGGTTTCGGATTGTGTGGTATTCCAGAAAATAGTATCGCTGAATTAGTAAAAAAAGAAACAAGCGAGTTAACATGTATTTCAAACAATGCAGGTGTTGATGATTTTGGACTTGGATTGCTTTTGCACAAGCGTCAAATAAAAAAGATGATTTCTTCATATGTAGGAGAAAATGCTGAGTTTGAACGTCAGATGCTTTCTGGAGAATTGGATGTCGAATTAACTCCACAAGGAACTTTAGCCGAAAAATGTCGTGCTGCCCAAGCTGGAATCCCCGCTTTTTTTACTCCTGCAGGTTTTGGAACAGAAGTAGCCGAGGGAAAAGAAACACGCGAATTCAACGGAAAAATGCACGTAATGGAAATGGCTTTCAAAGCTGATTTTGCTATTGTAAAAGCTTGGAAAGGTGACGAAGCTGGAAATCTTATTTTTAAAGGAACAGCTAGAAATTTTAATTCTTGTATGGCTGGTGCGGGTAAGATTACTATTGCCGAAGTAGAAGAATTATTACCGGTTGGTTCATTAGATCCTAATGAAATACACATTCCTGGAATTTTAGTTCAACGTATCTTTAAAGGTGAAAAATTCGAAAAAAGAATTGAGCAACGTACCGTAAGAATTAGAAAATAAGAAAAGGAGTGAATTAGATAATAAAAATCAATTATCTAATTTTCAAATTCACTAATTACACATCAAAAACATGGCTTTAGATAAAATAGATATTGCAAAAAGAATAGCAAAAGAAGTTAAAGATCGTTATTACGTGAACTTAGGAATCGGAATTCCTACGCTTGTAGCTAATTATGTTCCTGAAGGAATAAACGTTGAGTTTCAAAGTGAAAATGGTGTTTTAGGAATGGGACCATTCCCTTTTGAAGGCGAAGAAGATGCTGACATTATCAATGCTGGTAAACAAACGATCACCACTTTGCCTGGAGCAAGTTTTTTTGATTCCGCTTTTAGTTTTGGAATGATTCGTAGCCAAAAAGTAGATTTAACTATTCTTGGCGCCATGGAAGTAGCTGAAAATGGAGATATTGCCAACTGGAAAATCCCAGGGAAAATGGTAAAAGGAATGGGTGGCGCAATGGATTTAGTAGCTTCTGCCGAAAATATTATTGTTGCCATGATGCACGTAAATAAAGCGGGCGAATCAAAAATACTTAAAAGATGTACTTTGCCATTAACCGGCGTGGGTTGCGTTAAAAAAGTAGTAACTGAGTTAGCAGTTCTAGAAGTTACTCCAAAAGGATTTAAGCTCTTAGAACGCGCGCCAGGTGTTTCTGTAGAACACATTATAGCTTCTACTGAAGCAGAATTAATTATTGAAGGTGAAATTCCGGAAATGATTATCGATTAAATAAAACTCATTAAAATTAAAAGAGTCGGAATTTCTTTATTAGAAATTCCGACTCTTTTTTTATATCAATAATTAAGTTGTAAACTTATTTTTTTAAGCCAAGTGTTATAAAGATCAAAATAATGATAACTATAAAGCCTAAGGTAGAATTATCCTCTTTGATCACCTCATCCATAGATTTGCTACCCATATAATAAATCCATTTAAAGCCATTACCAACAAAATGAGTTATCAGTTTATTAAACAAACGCATATTAAGATTTTAAAAAAACCAAGTAGCTACAAAAATGGCAGTAATCACACAAATCACATCTACTAGAAGCATTGTTCCTAAAGCATAACGTGTATTTTTGATGTTTACTGAACCAAAATAGACTGCAATTACATAAAAGGTACTTTCGGCACTACACTGAAAAATACTACTTAACCTAGCTGTTAAGGAATCTGCTCCAAATGTATTCATAGAATCGATCAAAAAACCTCTTGAACCAGCAGAACTAAACGGACGCAATAGAGCAACTGGCAAAGCATCTGTAATCTGTTTATTTACTCCCATATTCGAAAAGAAAAAAGCAATACCATCACTAATAATTTCAAACAAACCACTGTTTCTAAATAACGAAATAGCAACTAACATCCCTAAAACATAAGGAAAAATAGTAACTCCAGTTTTCACACCATTATTAGCTCCTACTACAAAAGCGTCATAAACCGTAGTATCGGCTTCAGCAAACTTTTTCTCATTGATAAATGAAAAAATTAAAGTAAAAGCAATAATACCCACTAAAATTAAAGCGGAAAGATTAGAAGTGAAATAATTTTTTCCAACTAAATCTAAGTGGCTTACATACATTAATAAACCAACGATTCCAGCGATCAAAGCCATTAAAACCGCAACCAAAGAAGCACTTTTGAAATTAATTTTTTGCTTAATTCCTACCAGTAAAAAAGCAGCGATTGTACCAATAAAAGAAGTAATAATACAAGGTAACATAACATCAGCAGGATTACTAGCATTTGCAGCAGCACGATATCCAATAATTGAAGTTGCTATCAAAGTAAGTCCAGAGGCATGCAAACACATGAACATAATTTGGGCATCACTCGCTTTGTCCTTATCAGGGTTTATCTCTTGCAAACTTTCCATTGCCTTTAATCCAAATGGAGTTGCAGCAGAATCTAAGCCTAAGAAATTGGCAGCAAAGTTCAGCGTCATATATGATATAGAAGGATGGTTTTTAGGAATACTCGGAAACACTTTTACAAAAACGGGACTCAAAGCTTTGGCTAATTTTCCGGAGGCACCTGAAATAATTAATAGTTCCATCAATCCGCAGAAAAAGGCTAAATAAGCAATCAATGGAATAATTAAATCGAGTAAAGTACTTTTACAGGTTGGCAATAATCCATCGGATTTCTGAACACCGCTATAAATTTTTACGGTTTTATTTTTAAAAACATAAGTGGTATCTGCGTTGTTCGTATCGACATCTACGATCAAGGTTTGATCTGGTGCATTCATGATACTGTCTTTGATGAAAGCAGGAAGTTGTTCTATGTACTTTTCAGATACTAGAATTGGATCATCTTTTTTGCCATTCAAAACATAATCAATAGTATAAGTATTTCCGATAAATAAACTAAAAACAACAAAAATAATTGATGAAATAAATATAACCAACCAAAATCTACTCAATACCATAATCTATAATTTTTGTAAATGTAATCAATCAATAACAATTGGCTGCATAGCTTTTAAACATGAATAATTTCTTCGTCGATAAGCAAATCCTCGCGTCGTAATCTTAAGAAAACTTGTGCTACCGCAATAGTGTCTTTTTCGCAATAGGTTACAATTCGATCAATATCTTTATCCACATAGAAAACATGACCTACTTGACTCCCATCGATATCCCCTTTTGGAGAAGGAATTCCTAGAATTTTAGTTAGCAATTTAAGGGAAGTATAATGTTTATAATCACCAAATTTCCACAATTCTAAGGTATCTAAATGTGGAATTTCCCAAGGTTTTTTTCCAAATAGATTCAACTTATTCGGAATGGCAATTTGATTGATGATCATGCGACGTGCCAAAAAAGGAATATCAAACTCTTTGGCATTATGACCGCATAAAACGTGTTGGGGTTGATTGAAGTGATTGTTAAGCAAATTGTTAAAATCTAATAATAATTTCTTTTCATCACCAAAGAAAGAAGTCACTCTAAAATTACGAATATCTCCTTTGATGGTAAAATAACCCACCGAAATACAAACAATTTTACCAAACTCAGCCCAAATTCCAGCTCGGTCATAAAAATCTTCGGCTGTAAATTCATCTTTTCTCTGGTATTGCGTTTTCTGTTCCCACAGCTCTTTCATTTCAGAATCCAAACCATTAAAATCTTCGGCTTCGGGAACCGTTTCGATGTCAAGAAATAGAATATTATTGAGGTTTATTTTTTCAATCATCTTTTCATATTTGACCACAAATTACACAAATTTTCATAAACTAAAACAAGTAAAAATACTGATAAGTGAATAAAATATTACATTTGATCGAAAAGGCTTTGTTGATTAGTTGGATTTTCGTGTTCTAACAACCATTTTTTGCGCCACAAACCACCGGCATATCCCGTTAAGGAACCATCAGATCCAATAACTCGGTGACAGGGAACGACAATCCAAAGCGGATTTTTTCCATTGGCAGAAGCCACAGCACGAATAGCTTTAACATCACCCAAAATTTTTGACTGTTCTAAATAGGTTCTCGTTTTACCATAAGGAATCTGCAACAATCCTTTCCAGACTTTTTGTTGAAAATCGGTTCCTTTTGGATTTAATTTAAAATCAAAATCAGTTCTAATTCCCTCAAAATATTCGTTTAATTGATTTACAGCATTTTGCAATTCACTTGGAATCGTAACTGAAATCGTTCCTTGATCTTGAACAGAAATAGAGGAAACTCCGTTTTCATCTCCTATTATTTCTGCAATTCCCAATGGAGTTTTTATATAGGTGGTTTGATTCATAAAAAAAAACAATATTAATACATTACAACATTCTTACCATCCACCGCCTCCGCCGCCTCCGCCTCCGCCTCCAGAACTTCCTCCTCCAGAACTTCCACTGCTTGAACTTGTAGCTGTTGCATTATAAGTGTGATGAAAATTAACTAATAAACTGGTAGAATACATACCATTAGCATTTGGATTCTTTAACCAATTACAATTGTATTTTAATTTTTTTAGAACGAGATTAAATTTTTGATTCCATTCTTCTTGTATCCCTAAAGCAAATGCATAAGGAAGGTTTTCTTCATAACTATTTATAACGTCTAAAGTTGAAATTACATCGAAATTTAAAAGTTCATTTTTTAAATTTTCTGTCTCATGTTGCATTTTAATTCCCAAAGGGGTGTACCGTGTAATTAAACGCAAATAAATACTAAAACCGGTTATGATCAAAAAAAGAACCAAGGCGTTTAAAATTGAATAATCTTTGTCTACATTGTAAGCAAAGAATGAGGCATAGCAAAATACGGTTGGAAAAATAGCAAAAAAAGCAACAACTAAAGCAGTTCTAAATTCCTTTTTTGTTATTAATTTTAGAAATTCCTTTATAGATATAAAACTTAAAACCAAACAAATAAATCCAAAAATTGGCCAACCCAAAATTGTATTCTTTACATAATAACAATATCCAAAAAGAGTGATTGTTGTAATGATAAAACCCAATACAATTTGTTCTCCGTTAAATTGAAAGTAATTCTTTAAATTAATTTGGCTCTTTAATGACTCTTCCAACTCTTTTTCTGCAACATCAAAAGTCAAATAACTTTTAGAATTTATAACGAAAGTCTCATTTTCTTTAAAAATATTTTCGAGAACACTATTTTCCTCTGGTGTGATAGCAGCTAAGGCTGTTTTTTTCTTTAAAAAATATTCAAAACCATCTTGCCAGTTTTCTTTTCCATTACTCTGAATTTGAATTACTCCTTTGATAGAAAGACTAATTATTGTTGTTAAAAGCGTTGTACTATTTGAGCATCTTTCTTTAATGTATTGTAAAATTGTAGCAGAATATTTGCTCTTCAAATCAATTTCTTCATTCTTATCAGGATATAAAGCATCTTGACCATAAGTTTTCCAAGAAAAATAATAAAACAAGAAACAAATTACAACAGCAAATAGTCCTGTAGCTATTTTTTGTGGCGATAAAAATTCTTCCATTTTAAAATGCGGCAAAAATGCAGATTGATGAACAATTCCTTTTGGAAATCCTACTGCAATAGTAAAACCTTCTCCCTCTTTTAAGTCTTTAGATTTAAAAGAAACCGAGTTATTCTTTATCTCTGAATTACAATCACTATCGGTAGAACCAAGAATTCCTGTATAACAATGCGTTTGAAGAACAGTAGCAGTTTTAGGCAAAATTACTGTTGCAGAAATAGCACTTATGTTAAAATGCCAAAAGTTTCCAGTAACATTCCAATAAACCTCATCAAAATCAGTATAGGAATGAATTTGTGCCTCTACCGCATACGTTATTGTGTAGGTATATACTCCTTCCTTTAGAGAAACATCCTTATCACCTATATAAATAATAAATTTTTCATCATTTACAAGGGTATGAAAAGGCTCTTTTGAACCATTTTTGGAGATATTTATAACTGTATAAAAATTATTTCTAGAAACTTTAGAGGAGTAGTTCTTCATAGGAAGTTCTCTAAATATACCATGATCAACCTGCAGGTTTGCAGCAACTACCTTTATGGTCTCAGTTACTATTATATTACCATTTTCTTGAACTAAAATATCTGCGTGAAATTGACTTATTTTTTCGATTTCATTTTCCACTTCTAAGGTTAATGATTCTTCTTGCCCATAGGTTTTATAAAAAGAACAGAAAAAAAAGCTAATGAAAAATATAATTTGGAATGGCTTCATTATAAAAAGTAATTTAGAACTCAATGGTTAGAATAGTTTTAAAAAACTTCTAAAACAGAAAGATTGATTGTAAAGAAAACAAAAAAAACCACAAGAATTTCTAATTCTTGTGGTTTGCTTTTATTTCTAAATTTTTATTAGCAACTAAAATTACTTTAAACTTGAATACACATAAGCTTCCAGTCCAGCTAATTCTTCATCAGACATCGCTTTTGTAATGGTAAAATTAGCTTTCATCACTTCGTATTGACTAGGATCTACAATTGGCTCTCCTTCTCCTTTTAAAAAGGTTACCATATTTGCATTTTTATCTTTGTAAATCTGTGCTATATCTTTAAGACTTGGTCCAACTAATTTCTTATCCATTAAATGACAAGTAACGCAATTCCCTTTTCCTTTAAAAATTTCTGCTCCTAAATCCGCTGGAGTTTGAACAACTTCTTCGGTTTTAACGGGATACAAAGGTTCTTTTTTTTCTTCTTCTTTTTTGCAAGAGGCGAAAGCTAAAACAGCAAATAACAATAAGGTATTTTTCATAATGATTTATTTAATTACAGTTATTTAAAATTCAAGTAGGTACCAATCAATAAAAGATTGTCTGTATTTGACTCTATATCAAATATACTAAAAATATTCACAAATACCTTAATTTGAAATCTTTGACCTTATTCCTTTTTTAAAAGTATAGCAGCTTCTTTAGCAAAATATGTCGAAATTAAACTTGCTCCTGCTCTTTTAATACACATTAATTGCTCCATCATAATTTTGTCATGATCCAACCAACCTCTTTCAGCTGCTGCTTTGATCATCGCATATTCACCCGAAACATGAAAAACAGTAACTGGTACATTTACGGCATTCTTAACTTCTCGCACGATATCTAAATAAGCAATTCCTGGTTTTACCATAACCATATCAGCACCTTCTTCAACGTCCCACAAGGCTTCTTTTATCGCTTCTAAACGGTTTGAATAGTCCATTTGATACGTTTTTTTGTCTTTTGGAACAACTACGTCAGATTCGCGTGGCGCACTGTCTAAAGCGTCTCTAAATGGTCCGTAAAATGCCGAAGCATATTTAGCAGAATAACTCATGATCCCTACATTTTGAAATCCTGCAGCATCCAATCCTTGACGCAAACGCAATACACGTCCGTCCATCATATCTGATGGAGCCACAAAATCAGCTCCAGCTTGTGCATGAGAAACAGCCATTTTTACTAATGCTTCATTAGTGGAGTCATTTTCAATATCACCATTGGCAATGATTCCATCATGTCCATAAATAGAATAGGGATCTAATGCCACATCGGGCATCACAATCATTTCCGGACAAGCGGCTTTAATTTCTTTGATGGCACGTTGCATTAATCCATCGGGATTCCATGCTTCTTTACCAGTATTGTCTTTTAAGCTTTCATCCACTTTTACGTAGATGTTTACCGCACGAATTCCTAAATCGAATAATTCTTTAACTTCTAACACCGTTAAGTCTACGGAACGACGAAAAATTCCAGGCATTGACGAAATTTCTACTTTGTAATTTTCACCTTCTGCGATGAACATTGGAAACATAAAATCACTTGGACTTAATGTGGTTTCGCGAATTAAAGAACGAATGGATTCGTTGACGCGTAATCTTCTACCTCTTTGTAATGGGAACATAATTATTTATGATTTAGCTCCATAGGAGCGATATATTTATATTGGTGTTTCTTATGAGCTCCATAGGAGCGGCATCTTTTCAGTAATTTTTTATTCTTTAAAAATATATTCGTCTCTGTATTCTATTTCAAATGCTTTTAAAAAATCAATATATTCTTCTTTAAATGTTTTTGTCTTGTGATTTTGTTCTTGATTTTGAATATAATTGATAACGTTAGTTAATTGCGAATGGCTGTATGAAAATGCTCCAAACCCAGTTTGCCATTCAAATTTACGATTTATCCATTTTTTTTCGTTAATAAATCGTGATGAATTAGCTTTTATATCTCTAACCAAATCAGACAAAGCTTTGTTAGGCTTTAATCCAATTAAAATATGAATATGGTCGGGCATTCCATTAATAACAATTAACTTTTGACCTTCATTAGTAACAATTCCTGTTATATATTTAAACAACTCGTCTTTCCATTTGTTGGAGATCAAATTTTGTCTGCCTTTGACAGCAAATACAATTTGAATATATAATTGTGAATATGTATTTGCCATTATTACTATAAATTCAATTATTATAAATATAACGCTCCTATGGAGCTTCCTGAATTCAAATCACTTTCTTCTATAGTTATGTCGCTCTTACAGAGCTATCCACTCTTTTGGATTTTCTAATACTTGTATTAATTTTTCTTCTTCGCTTCCTGGTTCTGGATGATGATCGTAAACCCATTGCACATGCGGTGGCAAACTCATCAAGATACTCTCGATTCTTCCGTTGGTTTTCAAACCAAATAAAGTGCCTTTATCGTGTACTAAATTGAACTCTACATAACGACCACGACGAATTTCTTGCCAAGTTTTCTGAGCAGCTGAATACGGCAAATTTTTTCTTTTTTCTACAATTGGAACATAAGCTTCTAGAAAACTATTCCCCACTTCTGAAACAAAGTTGAACCAATCTTCCATTATCATTTCCTCTGTCTCTTTGCAGTAATCAAAAAATAAGCCTCCAATTCCGCGCGCTTCAAAACGGTGTGCATTCCAGAAATAAGCATCACATTGCTTTTTATATTTTGGATAAAAATCTGGATTGTGTCTATCGCAAGCCGTTTTACAAGTCTGATGAAAATGCGTTGCATCTTCTTCAAATAAGTAATAAGGCGTAAGATCTTGTCCGCCACCAAACCAACTGTTGATTACATTTCCAGCATCATCGTACATTTCGAAATAGCGCCAGTTTGCGTGAACTGTTGGTACAATTGGACTTTTGGGATGAATCACTAAGCTTAATCCGCAAGCAAAAAAATCGGCTTCACCTACATTAAAAAGTTTTTGCATACTATCCGGTAATTTTCCATGAACCGCAGAAATATTAACTCCGCCTTTTTCAAAAACGTTTCCGTTTTCTATTACACGAGTTCTTCCTCCACCGCCTTCTGGTCGTTCCCAAACATCTTCTCTAAATTTAGCTTCACCATCCACTGCTTCTAAACCTGCTACGATTTGATCTTGCAAGTTTTGTATGTATGCGTAAAATTTATTTTTCATTTGTCAATTCGTATAATTCCATGTCTAATGGAGTTTCATTGATTGGAGTAAACTCATTTTTTAATATTTTCTGCCAAATAAAACCATTGTTTAAAGCCACTTTTACACTTCCTAAATTTGTTTTATGGGCGATAATCTGAAGTGTTTTCAAGTTTAATTCCTCAAAAGCATAATTAGAAATTACTTGAACCGCTTTAGTTGTCAATCGTTTTCCTGCCAGATTACCTCCAATACAGTAGGCTAATTCGCCCACTCTGTTTATCCAATCTATCTTTTTAATAATAATCAAACCTACGATCATTCCAGTATCTACTGCTCTAATAGCAAAAGTGAAATTAGTTCTCGCTTGAATTTCACTGTTTTTTATTTCAATGTATTGTTTTGTCTTTTCAAGTGTTGCATTACTCGAAAGCGTAACCGGAAAGAAAACTTCCAGTCTTTCTTTATTTTCAATCATAAACTGATACAGCTGAACGGCATCAACTTGTTTTAAGGTATCAAGTAAGAAGTTTTCTGTAATTATCATTGGTTACAAATTGGCTTTTGCCAAAGCTATTTTATTAAAAATTCCAAACGAAAAGGTTTTACTCTCCGATTGAACTTGCTCGTAAATGGCAATTGCTTTTGATGTTAATTCAAACGGATTGTCTTTTGAAAAAGTAATTAAAAAATCGGCAAATTGTTCTTGCTGAATAAAATCTAAATGCAATTTGCGCAACAATTCGATTAATTCATTTTGATCCATGTCAATCAAAACCTGCGTGGTTAATCCGAAATCCTTTAAATTTTCATCCATAAGACTCGTGTCTTCAAGATTCCAAAACTTTGGTACAAAAACAAAAGAAAGCAAAGTCTTTAGTACATTGTCTATTCGTTGGCTTTCCTTATCTCTTAATCCTTTGTTTAGCATTTCTACACTATTTTACTCTTATGCAATGTTTTAGAACCTTATTGGAATAATTTGCAAACTTCAATCCTCTCTTAAATACCTACAAGGTTAAAAAAAACCTTGTAGGATATCCAACATTCTTATATTCTAGATTTGTTACCTTTTAAAAAACTTAAAGAAAATCAGAATCTATTCAAAAGTATATTTTTCAGTCAACAAATCATTTTTTTGATTGTGAAAAAAAATGAAATTCTCTATTTCTCCAAACAAATTCAAAACCTCTTCTCTTTCTAATTTCGTTTCTTTTTGAGATAAAAAGGATTGATATGAAGAGTATTTATACTCTTCAAACTTTAAATCCAAATGATGCTTTGGGTTTAAATGTACGTAAACAATTAATTGCTTTAAATACTGTTCATCTTCCAGTCTAATTCTCTTGAAATGTTTTTCAAAAAGACTTCCTGTCCTATCATTTTCTTTGTTAATTGATTTAGCATAAGAATTAAAAAAATTAGAAAAAGCCTGCGTTACCTCTTTTCCATTATCATTTAATCTAACTATCAAATGATAATGATTATCCATTAAACAATAGCCAAATATTGAAATCTTGTCCTCGAGATACTTACCCAATTGTCTTAGAAAGAAATTTTTATTTTCTTCATTAAAAAAAATAATTCCCCCATTTATACCTCTGTTATAAATGTGATAATAATTATCTTTTTCTAAAACTTCTAGCTCCACTATTCACATTATTTTAAGTTTCCTGCAAAGTTTCCAAAAACTTATAGGTATGATTTATAAATGATAGTATTCAAGTATACCTACAAGGTTAAAAAAAACCTTGCAGGATTGAAAACTTAATTAACTTAATTAACTTACTACAACTTTTAATTTCCTGCAAGGTTTACAAAACCTTGTAGGTATGATTTATAAATAATAGTATTCAAAAGACACCTATAAGGTTAAAAAAAACCTTGCAGGATTGAAAACTTAATTAACTTACTTCAACTTTTAATTTCCTGCAAGGTTTACAAAACCTTGTAGGTATGATTTATAAATAATAGTATTCAAATATACCTACAAGGTTAAAAAAAACCTTGTAGGATAAATGGATTTACTGGTTGTATTCTTTAACTGCATCGATAAACGCTTTTGCGTGATCAACAGGAATATTTGGTAAAATTCCGTGACCTAAGTTCACGATATATTTATCTTTACCGAATTCGTCAATCATTTCGTGTACCATTTTCTTGATCACTGGAATTGGAGACAATAATCGTGATGGATCAAAATTACCTTGTAAAGTGATGTTTCCACCGGATAAATAACGTGCATTTCTTGGAGAACAAGTCCAGTCTACTCCTAATGCAGAAGCTCTACTTTTTCCCATTTCGCCAAGAGCGAACCAACATCCTTTTCCGAAAACAATCACCGGTGCGTCATCAGCTAAAGCTTCAACAATTTGGTTGATGTATTTCCAAGAAAATTCTTGGTAATCAACAGGAGATAACATTCCACCCCAAGAGTCAAAAACTTGAACGGCATTTACTCCCGCTTTTACTTTTTCTTTTAGGTATAAAATAGTGGTATCGGTGATTTTTTGTAATAAAACATGCGCTGCTTCTGGATACTGAAAACAAAATCCTTTTGCTTTATCAAAACTTTTAGAACCTTGTCCTTCTACTGCATAACACATAATAGTCCACGGTGAACCTGCAAAACCGATCAATGGAACCTCATCATTCAACATTTCCTTAGTCAATTTGATCGCGTCCATTACATATCCTAACGTTTCTTGAATATCCGGAACGATAACGCGTTCTACATCTTGAATCGTACGAATTGGATTTGGTACAAAAGGACCAAAATTTTCTTTCATAATCACTTCAAGTCCCATTGCTTGTGGCACAACCAAAATATCAGAAAATAAAATAGCAGCATCTGGAGCTATTCTACGAATAGGTTGCACGGTAATTTCGGCAGCGATTTCTGGAGTTCTACAACGAGTAAAGAAATCGTATTTATCACGCAGTGCAATAAATTCTGGCAAATACCTTCCTGCCTGGCGCATCATCCAAACTGGCGGACGTTGTACTGTTTCTCCTTTTAGTGCTCTTAAAAATAGGTCGTTCTTAATCATAATTTTATTGTCTTAAAGCGTTTTCATTATTTTGTGTTGTTCCTAAGTTAATCTTACGAACAAAATTTATCTATATTCTGCAATTACTTCTTCAATCACATCCTCAATTGTGGGTTGAGGCGCAACAATTACATTTTTTGTAATTCCTTCTAATGCGCTGCAAGTTGTTGTTCCAATGCAAAAACAAGTTTCATTTTTAATAGTATTCTCTTTTAAATAACTTTCAATTCCAGAAGGGCTAAAGAATAAAATGGCTTCTACCGGTGTTTTTATTTTTTCTGGTGTCAATGTAGTTTCGTAAACTTGAATTTCATTGAACTTAATTTTGGCCTCTTTCAAAGCTTTTGGCAAAGTCTCTCTTCTTAAGTTTCCACTAAAAAAAGTATAGCTTTCACTTGAATAAATCAAAGTGATTATTTCGGCAAGATCTTCGGCATAACCAGTATAGGCTATTACATTGAAACCGCTTTCGGAAAGCATAATTTTTGTCTTTAATCCCACACAAAAGACATTCTTTGTTTTTAAATCCTCAGATTTTGGATCTAATAAGAAACTTTGAACCGCATTTTGACTAGTGAAAATTAAATTATCATTTATCTCACTTAGTTGAAAAGGCTGACTCTGGGTTTTAATAAAATCAACTTCAATAACATTGAAATTAGCCTTTATTAATGCTTGTTTTTGCTCGTGCAAAAGTATTTTTGTAGATAGTATCTGAATCATTATTAACTTCTTATTTGGTATTCTTCTTGTCCTAAACAGTAGGTTTCTATATCTTTATTATAACCATAAACGACTAAAATATCATTTTCTAATATTACGGTTTGTGGCGATGGGCGACCGATTGACTCTTTTATGATCGATTTTTTTCCTATTAGATTTTTCTTTTCACGTTTGCGAATAATCGTAATCAAAGTTAAGCGATATTTATCGATACTATCTAAAGCAGCCAATGTTTTACCATAGAATTCGGGTTTGGCTTTTACTTCAGAAATAGTATAATTATCATCTAATTGATAATTTTCTAAAGTGGATTTAAAATTAATTTGCTTGGTTAGTCTATCGGCAGATTCTTGTTCTGGATGCACTATGCTATGAATTCCCATTGCTTCAAGAACCGTATCGTGAATCGGTGACAACGCTCTACTGATAATCTTTACATCACTTAATTTTTTAATAATAGCCGTAGTAATAATGGCCGCTCCTTCATTTTCTCCAATAGCAACTACTACTTTGTCAGCATCTTTTAAGGGCAATGCTTCATAGGATAATTCATTGGTAGAATCCATAGCAATTGCATGAGAAATTTTATCCTTTACTAAATTGACTTTTTCTATATTTTTGTCAACACCAATCACTTCATTTCCAGTTTCTGTCAGGCTAATTGCCAGCGACATCCCGAAGTTTCCTAAACCAAATACGATTATTTTCATCTGAGTAAGTTTAGTTAATTAATATATTTTCTCTTGGATATTCGTAGAACTGATGGTTCAATCTACGCAATAATCCTACCATAAGGTTGAGCATTCCAATACGACCAATAAACATCGTTAAGATCAAAACATATTTACTGGGTTCGGTAATTGTTGGCGTAAAATTGATACTTGATCCTACTGTGCTATAAGCCGAAAAACATTCAAAAGCAACTGTTAATATCGATGTCCCTTCTGGCTCAAAAATTAATACCGCCATTATGGAGAGTCCAATTGTTAATAATGAAATGGATAGAATGGCAAAAGCACGTGAGGTAGAATCGGCTGATATTCTACGACCAAACAATTGAATTCTACTTTTTCCTCTAGCAACGGCAACAATATTTAATGTGGCTAAGGCAAAGGTACTTGTTTTAATTCCACCTGCTGTTGAAGCTGGCGAACCACCAATCCACATTAAAAAAATAATAAAAAGCAACGATGGAACACCCATTTCGGCATAATCAGTTGCACTAAAACCAGCTGTTCTAGGAGAAACAGCATTAAAAGCTGCTGCTGTTATTTTTCCAAAAATAGTATTGTGTTGTAATAAAGTATGGTTGTATTCTGAAATGAACAGAAAAACAGAACCTCCTATTAGTAAAAGCAAGGTGGTATAAATTACGATTCTGGTGTTTAGCGTGATGATTCTCACTTTTTTGTGAATAATCTTTTTATTAAACAATTCAAAAATGTAAGTTTTAAAATAATGAAAAGAATTGAACACGATATTATGACCTAATCCTCCTAGAATAATCATTAACATCAATATCCACTGCAAGTAATAATTAAAACGAACAGTCGAATTTAAAATTCCACCGGGTAAAGTAGAAAATCCAGCATTACAAAAAGCGGAGATAGAGTGAAATAATGAAAAATATATTTTATTGGTAATAATAACATTATCGATAACCGAAAAATAAATAAATACAGCTCCTGCCAACTCTACTGCCAAAGTAAAAATCACCACATTTAGCGCCGCTCTAAAAACATCTTTTAAGCCTTCATTTGCAATAAAATCTCTGGTATTTAAGCCTTCCTTAAAAGAAGAACTTCCTCTAAAAAAAAAAGCAAAAAAAGAAGTGAATGTAAGAATGCCAATTCCACCTAATTGAATGAGAACAATAATTATAGATTGTCCTACTAAAGTAAAATCTACGGCTGTGTCTACTACGGTTAATCCCGTTACACAAACTGCAGATGTTGCTGTAAAAAGTGCATTGGTAAAGGTAATTCCGCTGTTGGTAGCACTAGGAAGTATTAATAAAAAAGCCCCTATTAAAACTAATATCATAAAACTACCCACAAAAACGATAGCAGGATTAAAGTAGATATCATAAATATGACGCACAAAAACCATTAACCGGAGTAAGAAGTAAAAAATCAAACCTCCTTCTAAAACTGGTTTGACTTTTTGTAAAATATAAGGAGTAGAAAAATTACTGTTCAACAACCAAATTACACCACAGACAAAGAAAAGAACTGTGAGTAAAATCATATTGATTAAAACTACTCTCTTATTGCTTTTGAACGTATAATTAAAGTATTTAAAAGCATTAAATCCTAATAAACCAATCGAAAGAATAATTAATCCTACAACATGAGGGGTGTTATAGTTATCCTGAAAATCATACCCGAAATCGAATACAATAAAAAGCAATACAATTATATCAAAAAAGCGATATAAGTAATTGAGTAAGGATTCTTTCTTCATATTGAAATAAAATTACTTTTTTAAATCGTTACGAATACTTTGCATTAAACTAATTCCTCCGTTCTCTAAAACTTCTTTAGCGGCTTTGTATCCTAATTTTTTCCATTCTTCTAATGGAACTGTTTTATTTACTTCGATTTTTTGTTTTCCGTCAAGAGAGAATAATACTCCTTTGAAGATTATATCATCTTCTTGCATTACTGCTAAAGCTCCTATTGGGGCTGTACAACCACCTTCTAAAGTTTTAAGAAATTGTCTTTCAATGTGCGTACACACTTCGGTTTCGATATCATTTAATTCAGCCGCTGCATCTCTACAAAACTCATCATTTGCCATGGCAACAATAACCATAGCTCCTTGTGCTGGTGCAGGAATCATCCAATCAAGATTTATAAAATTTGAAGGTTTCAAGTTGATGCGTTCTAAACCTGCTGCGGCAAAAACGGCGCCATCCCAATTATTATCTTCTAGTTTTTTCATCCTAGTATTTACGTTTCCACGCAAATCTACTACTGTATGATTGGGATATCTATTGAACCATTGCGCTTGGCGACGCAAACTACCTGTTGCAATTGTTCCTACTGTATCAAGAAAATCAAGATTACCTTTATGAACCAAGATATCGAGTGTATTGGCTCTCTCTAAAACGGCTGCTTGCACAATACCTATTGGCAATGCCGTAGGAACATCTTTCATAGAATGCACCGCAATATCAACTTGACCATTGATCATAGCAATGTCTAATGTTTTGGTAAAAATTCCTGTGATTCCTAATTCGTAGAGCGGTTTGTCAAGAAGAATGTCTCCTTGAGATTTTACTGCAGTAATTTCAGTTTTATACCCTAAATCATTTAGTTTTTTTTCAACTGTGTGGGCTTGCCAAAGTGCGAGTTCACTATCTCGGGTTCCTATGCGTATTGTTTTTTCGACCACTTTTATTTTATTTTTACACCAATCTGTATTCGTACTTCAAAGCATTTTCAATGTGTTAAACTACGAAAAATATTTATCTTGTTCTAACTGAAATACTTTTTCTATCCATTCAATACCCTCATCCATTGATTCTCCATCCTTTAGATGATTCACAAAATGCTTGGTGATTTTTTGAATGATTCTATTGCTGATCATTTCAGCCTGTTCTTCATGAAAATTAGGTGTTTTTTTTCTTTGAAAGTTAAGTTCCCCATCTTTAATAGCGTTTAATTTTTCCTTTAAAGCCTGAATTGTAGGAGCAAATTTTCGGTTTTTATTCCAAGAGATAAAGTCTTCCTTAATTTCTTCGATTATAGCTTCCGCTTGCGGAATATGTTGCTTTCTGTTTTCTAAGGTTTCATCTGTAATCTTAGCCAACTGATCCATGTGTATTAAGGTTACTCCTTCAATATCATTCACATTTTCGTTTACATTTTTAGGAATAGATAAATCTAAAATAAGCAAAGGCTTTTTTAAATTCAAAATAGTTTTGTCGATAGTAGGATTTTGTGCTCCGGTAGCCACAACCACTACATCTGCTTTTTGCAATTCAAGTTGCAAATCAGCATAATCTTTTACTACAACATTCAGTTTTCTAGCTAATTTTTCCGCTTTATCTTTGGTACGGTTAATTAATGTAATCTGACTGTGTTTGGTATGTTTTACTAAATTCTCGCAGGTATTTCTTCCTATTTTTCCTGTTCCAAAAAGTAATATATTTTTATTAGCAATGTCTTCTACATTTTTAAAAATATATTGAACAGAAGCAAACGATACCGAAGTTGCTCCAGAGGAAATATCAGTTTGAGTTTTTATTCTTTTACTGGCTTGTATCACCGAGTTTACTAAACGATCCATAAAGGTGTTTATTAAACCGTTGGATTTACTTAAATTAAAAGCATTTTTTATTTGACTGATAATTTCAAAATCGCCTAAAATCTGACTATCTAATCCAGTTCCTACACGAAACATATGATTAATGGCTTCTTGATTTTTATAAATGTAAGCGACCTCTTGAAATTCCTCTACAGAACCGTTACTGTTTTCACAAAGTAATTTTATTAATTCGTAAGGATGTTTAGCAAAACCATAAATTTCGGTTCTATTACAGGTTGAAGTAACGATCAAAGATTCTATTCCCTCAGCCTCTGCTTGAATCAATAAGATAGCTTGTGCTTTGGCATCTAAACTAAATTTACCTCTAATTGTTGCGTCAGCTTTTTTGTAACTTAAACCTAAAGCATAAAAAGTGCTGTTTCTGGACATATTGAATTTTTCCATATTATACTTTTCTTAAAAAAGTTCTACAAAATTATTGTTAACTATTTTATAAAAACAACGCTGTAAGTGCTTTTTGTATCGCTAAGGGAAATTTTGATTCAAAATAGTAATTACAAAACAGATTTTATCTGAAAATAGAGTGAATTCAAGGTTATTATGGCTTATTATATAGATTAGTTCTAAATAAGCCTTTGCGTTTTTTTATTAATTTTTAAATAAAAACATCGCTTAGAGTTCTTCAAAATAATGTTAACATCTTTTTTAAGCATTATTTTGAAAGTAGATGATCTGTCTGGTAAAAAATTAAAGTAGCTTATATAAATCCGTTTGATTTTTTTTCAACAGTTGCGTTTATAAAACATCGAGAAAAATTTACTGATTTAAAAATCTAACGAATTAATAACTCGCTAATAAAACATAAGCCTAAAATACTTAGTAATAAAAACGCTATCCAAGCGGAATAGCGTTTTTAATCAAAGAAAAATATTATTTCTGAACGGTTGGTTTTCTGATAGACTCTAATACAACAACGATGTCTTTGTACAACTCTGTATCCGATTTAACTCCGTTAGCAACTGCTGCTGCACCAACATAACCTTCAAATTTAGTAAAATCAGCATCACTTGCTTTTGTTCCCATACGTTGGTTTTTAGCGGGGTCATGCGTAGCGACCATATTCATACCCGAATAGGTATTTACTGCATTTGTTCCTCCTGTATTAAAAGAGAAAAAATCAGTTAAATTATCAACCAATACAGCTAATTTAGTAGTGTTTCCTGCTCCTACTTCTGTTAATAATGGCGCAAAGTGAGCTCCTAAATTTCCAGTAGCGTTACTTTGAACATCTGCTACTATAAGTCCAACTGTTGAATTTACCACTTTACGGAAAGACAGTCGTCCTCCTTCAATCATTTGTCCTGGCATATCTGGATCAGCTACCATTTTTGATCCACCAAGGCGCTCATAAATAGTTGCTTTAACCATTGGTGTTGCCGGAACATCGTCATCATTACTACAAGAAGTAAAAGCTGCAGAGGCTACGAATAATACACTAAGTGTAATTTTTGAATAATTTTTCATAAGAATTGTGTTTAAAGGGTTAATTAAAAAATCTATTTATCTTTTGTGATATTTTGTAAGTCATACTATTTTGGTCAATAGGACATACTTCTTTATTGGCCAAACCAGCGGGTAATACAAACTGATTTGCTTCATAAGGCCTTTTAGTCATGAGTTCATCATAAACCTTTTGAGAATTCGTAATTTTGTTATTGTGAAAATAAACGACCACATTTCTTTTTACAATAATAGAATCAGAAGTCAAACCTTTTATCGTTCTTAAATCAGCACAAATTTCTTTTGCTCTAACCGAATCGATATTCGATTTAAAATCAATTCTGCTTATTTGTAAATTTGGAGAATCATATACTGCTGGTTTAGCGGTAACAATGTGAAAAACAAGAATGGCTACAAATAATACTGCAATTATTGCAATACCTTGAAGTACTCTTTTAATTAATTTGTTTGTGGATTTCATAATAATGGGTTTTGCAATTATTTACGGGCAATTAGAAGTCTTGGTTTGATTTAAAATGAAATTCAAGCTATTTAGATTAAATTTAAATAGTTTTAATATCTTAAAAAGCAGTATTTACTGCGGTTCAACAAGAATAATATGTCACTGTACAACAGCACTATGATCCATTTTAAACTCTTCTAAAGTTTCGTCATAACTTAACAGCCGCCCTTTAATTATAAAAACTTTTCCCGACTCCAGATTGGCAGGCAAATTTTTACTAAAGAAGGCATACAATTTATTATCAAGCACAGCTACATTATTCGCTTGATCTATATTCGTAACCACAGCAACTAATTCAATGGTTTGACCTAAATACTTAGTTCGAGCAAGGCTATCATTAGCAATAAACTCTAGTTGAAGTACAGATATATCTAAAGAATAAATAGCTTTCTCATTTTTAAAACTTTTATCCTTTTTATAGATGAAGTAATAAGCAGAAAACGAGATTATTAAGAAAATAAAAAATGCGAACAGTGATTTTTTGAACATGTTATAGTTTTTGTTTAACGTTTAGTTTATCTACGTTAAAAACGAAACATTGGATTTATAGTCTTGAACCTAACATTCCTAAAACTAAAGCAAGAGTTTCATCGTAAGTGCATGGGAAGCTTGTTGCTTATTTATAGTAATTAATTGAATCAATTGCGAGTAGTATAATGATAAATAAAGTCATACTGAGATCGACTTAGTTTTAAAATAACATCCTCAAAAATTAAAGATTTTATAAATTTAGAGTGAAGTAAAGGTTTAACCATGAAAAAGATTTAATTTTGAAGGTCGATATGGTATCAGTTAACAATAATTGATGCTATTACATTGAATTAAAAAAATCAAAAAGATGGAAGAAGAAATAAAGATTGACGATGATTTCATTTTAATTCGTTTTCAAAACAACTCAGATGAGGTTGCAGTATTTCAACGACCAGTACAATTGGGCTTGATTCAATTTCATTTTGGATTAAAAGGAAATGCTAACTTTAATTTTAATCAAGGAAATTACAGTTTAAAACTCAAAGAAGAAAAAGCATTATTGTTTTATAACACCGAGAAAGAATTGCCTTTACATGTTGAAATTGCTCCAAAAACTTGGTTGATTTCTATATTTGTTTCTATCAAAAAATTTCACGGACTTTTTACTAGTGATGCCGAAAACATTCCTTTTTTAAGCAAAGAAAATAAAGAAAAAAAATATTATAACGAGACTGATATTAGTCCGTCAATGGCAATTGTATTGAATCAAATGTTTCATTACAATTTAAATCCTTCGATAAAAAACCTGTATTATAAAGGAAAAGGATATGAATTATTAAGCTTATACTTTAATAGAACTGAAGATCCAAATGCAGAGCAATGCCCTTTCTTGATTGATGAGGAAAATGTATTAAAAATTCGAAAAGCAAAAGAAATCATTATCGCAAATATGGCCGAACCACCCGGATTACAAGAATTAGCAGATGAAATTGGTTTGAATTTGAAAAAACTAAAAATGGGTTTTAAGCAAATTTATGGCGATACCGTTTACGGATTTCTGTTTGATTATAAAATGGATTACGCCCGTAAATTATTAGATAGCGGCTCTTACAATGTAAACGAAGTAGGATTAAAAATAGGATACAGTACCGGAAGTCACTTTATTGCAGCTTTTAAAAAGAAATTTGCCACTACACCAAAAAAATATTTAATGTCTATAAACACCAATGTGTAAAAATACGATTGGTTTTAAGCATAATAGAATAAGTAAAAACTAACATTTATCATACTTCTAAGAAGGTTCTTGAAGTACTTTTGAAGAAAATAAAACAGAAACAATGAAAGGCGTATTATTAGTAAATCTAGGATCTCCAGAAAGTCCAACTCCAAAAGATGTAAAACCGTATTTAGACGAATTTTTAATGGATAAATACGTTATTGATGTTCCGTTTTTATTGAGAGCATTACTAGTTCGTGGAATCATACTTCAAACCAGACCTAAAAAATCTGCTGCAGCTTATGCAAAAATATGGTGGGACGAGGGTTCGCCTTTAGTCGTTATTTCTAAAAGAATGCACGAGAAAGTAAAACAATTAGTTGATGTGCCAGTTGCATTATCGATGCGTTACGGAAATCCTTCTTTACTGTCTGGCTTACAAGAATTGCATGACAAAGGTGTAAATGAAGTATTGCTTTTTCCGTTGTACCCGCAACACGCAATGGCTTCTACGACAACCATTTTAGAACTTGCTGAAGATTTACGTAAAAAGCATTTCCCGGAAATGAAATTTACTATTGTTCCTGCATTTTACAACAAACCAGATTACATCAAGAATCTTGCTGATTCGATCAAAGGCCACTTACAAGGTTTTGATTATGATCATTTGTTATTTTCGTATCACGGAATTCCAGAACGTCACATTCGCAAAACAGATATTACTAAATCACATTGTAAAATAGATGGTTCTTGCTGCAACACGCCTTCACCAGCCCATGAGTTTTGCTACCGTCATCAATGTTACGAAACTACTAAACAAGTCGTAAAATTATTGGGTATTCCTGAGGGAAAATATAGTCAAACTTTTCAATCGCGTTTAGCAGGTGACAAATGGCTTACGCCTTACACTGACGTAGAAGTGAATAAAATGCCCGAAAAAGGAATTAAAAAACTTGCTGTTGTTACTCCTGCTTTCGTATCGGATTGCTTAGAAACTTTAGAAGAAATTGCGATGGAAGCCAATCATGAATTTAAAGTGCATGGTGGAGAAGAGTTTCTAGCGATTCCTTGTTTAAATGATAGTGATGAATGGTGCGCCACTGTAGGTAATTGGATCACAACTTGGTCAAACACCCCTGTTGCTGTCACTGCTAACACTGAAAAAACAAACGCATAAATGGCTGTTACCGCCGATGATTTAGGAACTCAAGACATTAAAAAACTGCTTATAAAACAAGCAGTTCCATCGTCTATTGGTGTTTTGTTTATGTCAGTCAATATTTTGATTGACACCATTTTCGTTGGACAATGGATTGGATCTTTAGCCATTGCGGCGGTAACAATAGTTTTACCCATCACCTTTTTGATTTCATCCTTAGGAATGGCGATTGGCGTAGGTGGCGGCTCGGTACTTTCTAGAGCATTAGGCGCCAATCATAAAGAAAAGGCTAAAAATACTTTTGCAAATCAAATAATGATGACGCTTTTATTATCGTCAATTTTTGTTTTTTTAGGTCTTTTTTTTAGCGACGAAATGTTAGCCCTTTTTGGAGCAAAAGGAGCAATTATTCAACCTGCACGAGAATTCTTTTTCCCTATTATTATATCAGTGCCTTTTTTAGCGCTTTGCATGATGGGAAACAACATTATTCGAGCCGAAGGGAAAGCTAAATTTGCAATGGTAGCCATGATTGTACCAGCATTTGTTAATATTGGCTTAGACATACTTTTTATTAAATATTTAAACTTAGGCATGTTTGGCGCTGCAATGGCAACAGCCATTTCTTATTTTAGTTGTTTTTTATTTGTGCTTTGGTTCTTTATTTTTAAAAGTGAATTAAAGCTAAAAATGAAGCATTTTAAATTTAAGATGCCAATTGTAAAAGAAATCTCAGAGCTAAGTTTCGTCACTTTTTCAAGACAAGGTGTTGTCAGTGTTTTATCTATACTATTAAACCATACTTTATATTCTTACGGAGGAGAACATTCTGTTGCTATTTACGGAATTATAAGCAGAATGTTAATGTTTGCTTTGTTTCCTATATTAGGCATTACACAAGGTTTTTTGCCTATTGCAGGATATAACTATGGTGCCGGATATTATGAAAGAGTCAAGGAGAGTGTATCCCTTTCTATAAAATATGCGGCTATTTTAGCCACTCTTATTTTTGTAGTTATTTTAATTTTTGCAAAACCCATCACTGCCGTTTTCACTACGGACGCCCTTGTCATTGCTCAAACGCCAAATGCCTTACGATGGGTATTTGCAGCTTCGCCCATAATTGCGATTCAATTGATAGGCGCTGCATATTTTCAAGCTGCGGGGAAAGCAAAAAAGGCATTGCTTTTAACATTGAGCAAACAAGGATTTTTCTTAATTCCTTTGGTGCTGATACTACCAAATTTTTTAGGTATTTTTGGAGTCTGGATTGCATTCCCAATAGCCGATATACTTTCCACTTTATTGACCGGTTATTTTCTAAAAAAAGAAATGAACACCAAATTAATTCACACCAACGATGGAATATTATAATTACCTCAAATCCTTACACCTTATCTTTGTAATTACCTGGTTTGCTGGTTTATTTTATATCGTTCGCCTATTTGTTTACCAAATCGAAGCCGATCAAAAACCATCACCTGAAAAAGAAATATTACAAAAACAATACAAAATAATGACCTATAGATTGTGGTATATTATCACTTGGCCATCGGCTGTTTTAGCGAGTATTTTTGCTTTTTGGATGTTAATATTTACAGATTTAGGTCAAGCTTGGTTAAAAATGCCTTGGATGCATGTCAAATTATGCTTCGTCTTTTTATTGTATTTGTACCACTGGAAATGTCATTTAATATTCAAAGATTTACAAAATAACAAAGTAAAATATAGCAATACTTTTATGCGTTTGTGGAATGAAGGTGCTACAATAATTCTATTTGCAGTCGTTTTTTTGGTAGTTTTAAAAAATGCTGTAAACTGGATTTATGGTGTGATAGGTATTTTTGCCTTTTCAGTTTTAATTATGCTTGGATTTAAATTTTACAAAAAAATAAGGGAAAGAAATCAATCTTAATATGATTAAAAGTTTTAAAATAGCAACATTTTCATTACGTATAAGGATTTTCCTTTCGATGATTGTATTGATATTAATGGCTTCTGTTATCTTGGCTTCTATCTCGATCATTCAGTTCAAGAATGAAGCAAAAGTTTACCACCAACAACGATTAGAAAGAAATGAAAATGCAGTAAAACAGCACATCAATTTTATCCTTTCGACTACTACTTATCCTCTTACTACTGGCAATTTAGACTTGATATTCAAAGATAAAATTCATGAATTAGCCCACATTCACAACGTCGAAATTAATATTTACAGTTTAGACGGAAAACTATTAAAGTCATCCAAAGAATCATTTTCTGTTGATAAAGTAGCTCCGCCAATACCCAAATATATTTTAAAACTAGTTCGCTCCTCCATTGAAAAAAGATATGTAGACATTAAAACCATTGACGGAAAAAAGAATCGTTCTGCTTTTAGCCAAATAAAAGATGATAAATTCAAACCATTGGGAATTTTAAATTTACCCTATGTAGAGGATGACGGTTACTATGAAAACGAATTAAATAGTTTTCTAATTCGGTTGGGTCAAGTCTATTCCTTCATGCTAATTATGGCTTTTGCATTAGCCTATTTCCTTTCTTCCTACATCACAAAATCACTAAAAACCATTTCCGACAAATTAAGTGAAACGAGTTTAAGTCAAAAAAATGAGAAAATCGTTTTAGAAGCCAGCAGCAAAGAGATAAACCTTTTGATAAACTCATATAACGGTATGGTAGATGAGTTAGAGAAAAGTGCCTTAAAACTTGCACAAAGCGAACGCGAAGAAGCTTGGCGCGAAATGGCCAAACAAGTGGCACATGAAATCAAGAATCCGCTTACGCCAATGCGACTCACGGTACAGAGTTTTCAGAGAAAATTTGATCCCAATGATCCAAGTGTCAAACAAAAAATGAATGATTACTCCGAGACTCTAATTCAACAAATTGATACAATGACTGCTGTAGCTTCGGCATTCTCGAACTTTGCCTCGATGCCAGCACAGCAAAATGAAACCTTGAATGTTGTTGAGGTTGTCGAGCTTGCCATGGATATTTTTAATGAAGAGTACATACAAGTCATTAGTGAAGTACCCAAAATTATATCCGTAATTGATCGTACACAACTGATCCGAATTATCACCAATTTGGCTAAAAATGCCATACAATCCATTCCAGAACAACAAGATGAAAAATCGGTTATTGTTCGTATTAAAAAAGAAAACAATAATGTATTAATCACTTTTACAGACAACGGAATTGGAATTCAACCCAAAGATATTGCTCGCATATTCGAGCCAAAATTTACCACAAAAAGTAGTGGAATGGGTCTTGGTTTGGGAATTATAAAAAACATTATAGAAAATTATAAAGGAACAATTACCTTTGAAACTCAATTTGGAAAAGGAACTACATTTACGGTTTCCTTACCTATTATTAACACCTAAAACTAGCGGCATGAACTACGAAAACATCTTAATTACTATTGAAAATAATATTGCTACCATTACAATTAATCGTCCAACAAAGCTAAATGCTCTTAATGTTGCTACGATAAATGATTTGCACAAAGCTTTTAAAAAGTTAGACAAAAACATTGAAATTCAAGTTATTATTTTGACAGGAAGTGGCGAAAAAGCTTTCGTTGCTGGAGCAGACATCTCTGAATTTGCACACTATTCGATCGAGGAAGGAACAAAATTGGCAGCTGAAGGACAAGAAAAATTATTTGACTTTGTTGAAAATTTAAAAACACCTGTAATCGCAGCAGTAAATGGTTTTGCCTTAGGTGGTGGATTAGAATTGGCTATGGCCTGTCATTTTAGAATAGCATCAGATAATGCAAAAATGGGATTGCCAGAAGTTTCATTAGGTGTCATTCCAGGATATGGAGGAACACAGCGTTTGCCTCAATTAATAGGAAAAGGTCGTGCCATGGAAATGATTATAACTGCAGGAATGCTTACTGCAGATGATGCCTACCGTACAGGTCTTGTAAATCACGTAGTACCTCAAGCAGAACTTTTAACTTTTTGCAACGATATAGCAAGTAAAATATTAAAAAATTCTCCTTATGCTATTGGCAAAGCAATAAAAGCAATTAATGCTAATTTCAAAGAAGGCAAAAATGGTTATGAAACCGAAATTAAAGCCTTTGGAAAATGTTTTGGAACTCAAGATTTCAAAGAAGGTACCACCGCATTTCTAGAGAAAAGAAAAGCCGTATTTACTGGGAAGTAAGAACTAAAAGAGAGCCAAATAGGCTCTCTTTTTATTTAAATTAAGTTTCTTTAAAATAATCTCACTCCAAAAACATATTGTTTGATCTACAAAACCTAATTTTGTGATTCCGTTTTTAATTTTACACCACATACTAAATACAACAATATGTCCTACCAACCTATATTTGCCCAATTTTGGGTAAAAGTTAAAGAAAGTATTCAAAATAAAACCTATGCTAAATTAACATTAGCCAAAACAATTGGTGACACTGATTTGAAAAATATCTATGTTCGTCCGGTTTTATTAGAGAATGATGTTTTTGCACTTTCGCTTACCGCAAAATACAAAACTGAAGAAATAGAATCGACGCACACTATAGACGAAGCCTTTATGGTATTGGCTCCGTACATGAATAATCCGTTTTTGACCGCCTTATTATTTACCACTGAAAATGATATTACTTTTAAGCTAAATAAGAAAAGAGTAGGAACTATTGTAGAACAAGCACCAACTTTTAAAAATGCTTCAGATGTAATTCTTGAAATGAAGGAAAAAGGGATTCAGATTTAAGATTCTTGATTAACGATTGCTGATTTTTGATTTTAAAATCAGCAATCCAAAAAATCTGAAATCTAAAATCGTTATTCCACAATCTCAAATCTTACTTCTCTCCTTCCCACTCAGCATAAAACTCAGACAAAAAACCTTCCATATAACGGTGTCTTGCTTTTGCAATTTCCTTTCCCGTTTCCGTATTCATTTTATCTTTCAAAAGGAATAATTTTTCATAAAAATGATTAATGGTCGGTGAATCATTCTTTTTGTATTCTTCTTTAGTCATTTTTGTGTTTGGTGCAATCTTAGGATCATAGATCGTTCTGTTTTTAAATCCTCCGTAATTAAACATCCTAGCGATTCCTATAGCGCCTATGGCATCTAGACGGTCTGCATCTTGAACGATATCTAATTCTTTTGAAGTAAACTGCTTTTCGAAATTTCCTCCTTTAAAAGAGATGTTTTCGATAATATGGATCACATGAGTTATTATTTCTTGATCCACTTCTTGCGACTCTAAAAATTCACGCGCTATCTTTGGACCTATAGTCTCATCGCCATCATGAAATTTACTATCCGCAATATCATGAAGCAACGCTCCTAATTGAACTATCGTAGCATTGCAAACTTCATTTTTAGAAATTAATATTGCATTTCTGTAAACTCTTTCTATGTGAAACCAATCGTGTCCGCCTTCGGCATTTTCTAGTTTTGCTTTGACGAAAGAAATGGTTTTACTTATCAAATCAGACTTTATCATTATTTATTTATAATTAAAAAAAATGTTGAACTTTAAAGTCAGTACTTCAAAATCCAACATTTTGTTTTTATTTAGAACTTCAAAATTTATCTTAAAACAGCAGGTTCAACCCATTTAAAAATATGAGATTCCTGCGGAATTACTAATCTTTCAGAAATTTTAGCCATTCTACCTGGTAATTTCATCAGATAATCTCTTGCTTTTTCTGCTTCATCTGTAAGACCACCTATTTTATCAATTTCCCATTTATCGATTAATTTTTGCATAATATCAACATAATCAGAAGCAGTATAAACCCCAATTCGTTGAGCGGAATCAGAAAATTGTTCGAAAGCAGTGCTTATTTTTTCCCCAGATTCTCTTAAGAAATGCGCAGGCATAACGATTTTAGCTTTCATCATATATTGAAAAGCAAGCATCATTTCGCTAGGATCTACCTGAAAAATACGGTTTACAAATTCACTATATGCGTGATGATGACGCATTTCGTCACCAGCAATCATTTTACACATTTTTGACAATTTATTATCGCCATATTTTTTAGCCATTTGTGCTACTCTGTTGTGAGAAACATAGGTTGCTAATTCTTGAAAACTGGTGTACACAAAATTTTTGTAAGGATCTCTACCGGTTCCAATATCGAAACCATCGTTAATCAGATGTTGGGTTGTCATTTCTACTTCGCGCATGTTTACACGACCAGACAAGTATAAATATTTGTTTAGTACATCTCCATGACGATTTTCCTCGCCTGTCCATTGTCTGATCCATTTAGACCAACCATTTCTTTCGACATTATCAACCCCTTCTACATCCATCAACCAAGATTCGTAAGTTGGTAATGCTTCTTCGGTAATGGTATCACCAACTAAAGTTACCCAGAAATCGTATGGTAAATCTTTTGCAATTTCACGTAGTTCTGTCACCTCATCAAAAAAAGTATCGCTTTGAGAATTAGGCAAAAAATCGGTTGGTTGCCATATTTTTTCTACTGGAATAAGATACTGATCGACAAAGCTCTCTACGTTTTTTTCTAAAAACTGCATTACTTCTAATCGAATGTTTTTTATTGACATTATATATAAATTTATATTAATTAAATTTTATTCCTTGCACAACTGCTTTCTCTGTTTTCTCCATTAACTCAGCAAAATCATGCGCTGCAACTGCTAATGGCTCGTGTACCACAAAGGTAAGTCGATTTCCTAAACCTAACGGAAAAAACCCGTATTTAACGACTTTCCAAGAATTGTTTATACTTACTGGCACTACGTAAGCAGAGGGCGCATACTTACACAAAATTTTCAAACCACTTTGTGCAAATTCTTTTGGCTTACCCGTTTTACTTCTCGTTCCTTCTGGAAAAATTACTGCCGAACGATGGTTTGTTTCAATATATTCTCCTAATCCTTTGATCGCAGGAATGGCTTGTTTGGGATCTTTTCGATCAATAAGCACAGAACCTCCATGACGCAAATTATAAGATACACTAGGAATTCCTTTGCCCAATTCCTTTTTACTGACAAATTTACAATGAAAACGACGGAAAAACCAAATCATTGCAATGATATCATACATACTTTGATGATTAGACACAAAAATAAGTGGAACATCTTTAGGAATACTTTCTATATTTTCAAATTTATAAGTTGTTCCTAAAATATTGGTACATCTTAATAAGAAAAAATTTAAATAATCTACACTTATTTTATGTGCTTGATATCCAAAGACATTAAAACAAATCCACTGAATTGGGTGAAATACGAGCAATGTTAGACCAAAAAATAAATAATAAATAACAGAAATGGGATACGAAACTATTTTTTGCATGCTTTAAAAATTAGCTACAAAAGTACTAAATAATTTTTTAGGGTTATTTAAATACAAAACAATATATCACCTCATCGTTTAATTGTAACTTTGCCCTTCTAAATTTACGCCTTTTTATATTAAAATGAATTTTAAATACCCAAAAAACGAAAAGCTAAAAAGTAAAATCACTATTGGATTATTGTTTACTGAAGGAAAATCAGTTTCAAAATATCCGTTGCGTTTAGTCTATAAATCAGGTACTTTTGGCGAAGGGGAGAAAATCAAAATGGGTGTTTCTGTTTCTAAGAAAAATTTTAAAAAAGCAGTAGATAGAAATTATTTCAAACGCATCCTTCGCGAAACCTATCGACTCAACAAACATTTACTAATTGATAATTTAGACCAACCGTACTCCTTCATGTTCTTTTATCAAACTAAAGATCGTCTTACTTACGAAGAAATCAATACTAAAACGATTCAGTTATTCGAGAAGTTTTTACTACAAATAAAAAAAGAAATCTAAGCTATTCTATTTTTTGTATTTTTATCATTCAAATCCTTAATGAATGAAATACAAAATAATTCTACCGTTACTTTTAATGGCTCTTTTTTCCAATTGTAAAAAAGCAGAAAACAATTTATCCGTCAATGAGGATACAAATGCATTGTCGGTATTAGATAAAAAAAATGAGAAGGTAAAATTTGTAAAAAATGATACCGCAAATCCTGACTCGGAAACTCTAGAAACCGAGCAAAAAATAATTAAAGAGGGAAACATTCGTTTTGAAACTAATGATTTAGAAGCGACATATACTCAAATACAAAAGGCTGTAAAAAATCAAAACGCATCCATACAAAATGATACAGAAGGCAAGGATTATAACTCTATATTTAGAAAATTAATCATTCGTATTCCCAATCAAAAATTCGATGTTTTTTTAACTGAAGTTTCTAAAGGAATTACCTATTTTGATAATAAAGAAATAACTTCTCAAGATGTAACTGCAGAATTTATTGATATGAGTGCCCGACTGAAAGCTAAAAAAGTTTTAGAAAATCGCTATCTTGATCTTTTAAAAAAAGCAAACAAAGTTTCTGAAATACTTGAAATTGAAGCACAGCTTTCTACTATTCGCGAAGAAATAGAGTCTAAACAAGGACAATTAAATTATTTACAAAATCGCGTTTCCTTTAGCACCTTAACAATAGAATTTTACAAACCCGTTGCAGGTGAGAGTGGCGTTACAAGTTCTTACGGAATGAAAATCTGGACCGCAATAAAATCTGGATTCAACAGTATTTCTAGTGTGTTTATTGTTTTGATTAGCATTTGGCCTTTTCTGATTATTCTAACTGTTTTAGTTTATTTTATTAAAAATAGACGTAATACAAAAAATAAAAAATAATGTATTCTTTCCTTAAAAAAAAATTCATAATTCCCGTTGTAGCAGCTACTTTTCTATTTATAGGTAGCAGTTTTAAAGACGATTTTTTTGAAATTGCCAAGCAAATAGAGATCTTCACTACGCTTTTCAAAGAACTCAATAAGAATTATGTAGACGAAACCAATCCTGGAGATTTAATGGATAAAGCAATTAAAGGAATGCTTGCCAGCTTGGATCCTTATACAGTCTATTTTAACGAGCAAGATGTACTTCGTTTTAAGATAAATAATACTGGAGAATATACAGGAATTGGGGCTTTATTGACCAGAAAAAAAGAGCAGTTAATCATCAAGGAAGTCTATAAAAATTTTCCCGCTGATAAAGCAGGATTAAAAGCGGGAGACGAGATCATTCAGATTGGAGACGTCATTTTAGCGGATTACAAAGAAGAAGCTTCTAATCTTTTTAAAGGAACCAAGAATACCAAAATTGACATTAAATTCTTGCGTCAAGGAAAACCAAATACTACACAAATCATTCTGGATGAAGTCGAAATAAAATCAGTTCCATTTTATGCTAAAATTGATGACAAAACAGGATATATTGTATTGGCACGTTTTAGCAAAAAAGCATCTCAGGAAACCAAAGAAGCTTTAGAACAACTAAAAAAACAAGGTGCCGAGCGAATTATATTAGATGTTAGAGACAATCCCGGAGGACTTTTGAATGAAGCAGTCAATATTTGCAATCTTTTTGTAGCAAAAAATGAAATTATTGTTACCACAAAATCAAAAATAGAAAAACACAACAGTACTTATAAAACGACCCAAGATCCGGTAGACACACAAATTCCGTTGATTGTATTGGTGAATGACAGAAGCGCTTCTGCCTCAGAAATTGTAGCAGGCGCTTTACAAGACTTAGATCGTGCGGTTATAGTAGGAAGTCGCAGTTTTGGAAAAGGATTGGTTCAGAGACCCGTTGATCTTACTTTTGGAACGCAACTAAAAGTGACTATTTCACGCTATTATACGCCTTCCGGAAGATGCATTCAAGCTTTAGATTACTCTAAGAAAGATCAAAACGGAATGGCTATCAAAACAGAGGAGAAAAATTATACGGCCTTTAAAACCAGAAAAGGAAGAACTGTTTATGACGGCGGAGGAATTCAACCCGATATTGAGATGGAAGAAGCAAAATCAAGTCCGATTACAAATGCTTTGATTCGCAACGACGGAATTTTTAATTATGTTACTTCTTACTATTATAAAAACCCTAATTTAGGATCCAAGATTCCTGTGATTTCCGATACCGATTATGCGGACTTTAAACAATTTTTGAAAACTCAAAATTTCTCGTTTGATACAGAAACGGAATTGGCTTTGAAAAACACTTTGGCTATAGCCAAAAAAGAAAAACTAGACGAATCGATACAATTAGAATACCAACAATTATTATCGGCACTTCAAAAGAGCGAAAATAACTTATTAGATAAAAATCAAAAAGAAATAAAAAGTTTGATTGTTAATGAGATTATAAAAAGATTTCAATATCAAGAAGGTTTGTACCAATATTACATTCAAAACAATGCAGAAATCAAAAGAGCAACAACCGTTCTTAATACTTCTGCAACCTATAATTCGATTTTAAAAACATGATAAAAAAGTCAATCAAAATATTGGCTCTACTGTTCTTTAGCTGCTTGTCAGCTCAGGATAAACCTGTGGAAACCGTATATTTCGAATTTGACAAATTCAATCTTTATGAAGATCAAGTAAAAGGGATTTTAAATTTTTTGAAAAACACCGACACTACGAAAGTAGAATCGATTCAGATTTATGGCTATTGCGATGATCGAGGTGCCAATGATTACAATTACGAACTTTCTAGAAAAAGAGTCAACACCGTTCAAAACATCCTAACTGAAGCAGGATTTAATAAAAATAAAATCATGATTTTTGAAGGTAAAGGGCGTGTTCTTTTAAAAAAAGAAGAAGAATCTAACCTCTCCGAAACCCGTTCCAAAAACAGACGAGTCGATTTATTTCTTGTTAAGAAAAATAGTTTTGGAAAAGGGATTTACAATTCCTTTCAAGAGAACCATAAAACAGGAGATCGTATTTATCTTGAAAAAATTTTATTTAGAATGGGAAGTAGTAAATTAACGGAACAGTCTAAAAAAGAATTGGACAAAATTGTAACTTTATTACAACAACAAAAGACAATGGAATTTAAAATTATTGGTCACGTCTGTTGTACTCCATCTTATTTCAATGATGCTATTGATAAAGAAACATTGCAACGCAAACTTTCGTTGAATCGCGCCAAAAATGTTTATAAATACTTATTAGACAAAGGCATTAATAGCTTAAGAATGCGTTATGCAGGATATGGCAATAAATTTCCTTTAGGCCAAGGAGAAGAATTGGACCGCCGTGTTGAATTTTTAATATTAAAAATTTAGTTAGCCTTTGATCATTTCAATATGCGGAATATCATCTTCTAAATACATTTCGCTGGTTTGTACAAAGCCGTGACTTTCATAAAACCTTTTAAGATACAGTTGTGCTCCTATAGTTATTTTTTGTTCGTTAAAATGATCTTTAATTCCATTGATAGCGTTGCGCATTAACTCATGTCCCCATTTTCTATCTCTGTACTTTATTGCAACTGTTACTCGCCCAATAGAAGCATTATCAAAACTAATACCTGGTTTAAAAAGTCTGGCATGTGCAACAATATTATCATCATATTTGCCTATTAAATGCAGAGCCACTTTATCTTTACCGTCAAGATCTAAGTAAACACAATTTTGTTCTACAACGAATATCTCGCTTCTTAATTGTAATAAATCGTACAGTTCATGAACAGAAAGCGCATCAAATGTTTTTATTGTCCACTGTATTTCCATAGGTTTATTTAATTTTAAATTACAAATAAAAGCAATTACTAACTATCTTTTGATAATTACAACTGATTTTATAATCGCTTCTAGTTCATGCATTAAGTCCCTTTTGTCTTTTGATGGGGCATAGCAAAATCCTTCTAATACTAATATCCGGTTATACTCGGGATCTACAATGGCGTAATTGATAAAAGGGCCAGACATAAAATCATTATTTAATTGCCAAGTTCCTTTAGTTTCGTAGGTTTCTTTACCGTCGTGATTGCTCTTAAAAAGATAAGGTGCATACGCTTCTTCAGTCAGCATATTGGTATTGGGCTCTTTTCCACTAATGTATAATTTACCAATAGAATCGCGCATTTTTACAATACAACTTACAAAATCACCATGCTTTTTTATGGTACTAAGTGGGACTTGGTATAGTAAAACACTATTGTTCCCACCTATAATTTCTTTTTTGAGCCACATAAAATTACTTTTTTGTAGCACATAAGCATAACCAGAAGGAATTTTGATGTCAATATGAAATTTATTAGCAATCACTTTAGGATCAATTAAGGAAAGGCTATTGATTCTTTGATTCTCTTCTATTTCCGCTTGTTTAATGATTTGAATCATTTGAGGCGCATGCTTTTCTATGCAATCAATAATATCAGTACTTGTTTTTCCAGAAATATGAAATACGTTTTGCGGAGCGGCATATTGATTTTTACGAATTTCAAACTTATTTTGTATATCTTTTTTTACAACGATAATCGCGCGCGTATCGGTCATAAATCCTTCTAAAAGTTTTGTGGGATATTGATTGATATTAAACAAAGGCTCTTCTTGAGGCAAGCCAATTACAGGTGCGGCAAACTTATTTCGAATGCTATCTCCCACATCGCCATTCCATAATTGATCATCAATAATTACGGAGATGGTATTTATTTTCCCATTGGTTTTACGAGGTAAACCATCATTCTCTTTTTTACAAGAAAATAACAAAAGAGAAATACAGATAATTAGAAAATGGGTCTTATTCATTACTACTTTATTAAAAAATAAAACCCAAATTTATAGAAGTTTATTGTATTATCCGTTTATTTTTAGCTTCATTCCAGGTTTAATATCTTCATTGCTAATATCATTCCATTTTTTTAAATCAGCGATAGTAGTTCCAGGATACTTTCTTGCGATACTAAAAAGGGAGTCTCCTTTTTTAACGTAATAATCCGTTGTAGCTTGTTTTGTAGTTTTGTTTTTAAAAGAATCTACAGTTGCTTTGTCTGTAACAATTACCACCTCATCTTTGGCAACAATTAATGTTTTTCCAATAGCAAGCGTGTTATCTGCAAGTTTGTTCCAGTGTTTCAATTCCGTTAATGAAGCTCCAAATCTAGTAGCAATTGTACCTAAATTATCTCCTTTTTGAACGATGTATTCGATATCCTTACGTTCTTGCTTAGCCACTACTTCTTCCTTAGTTTCCATTTCCTTTGGAGAGACTTGTAAAGCAACACCATACTGCACATTATTATTTATTAGTCCGTTCCATTCCTGAAGTTGGGCTACTGTTACGTTATACTTTTGGGCTATAGCACCTAAATTATCTCCTTTTTGAACGATATATTGTGAACCTGCATCTGTGGGAGTCGCATCACTATTTTTATTTGACTTAGCAGCTAAAGCTTGATTTTTTGAAGTAGTAATTTCAGAAATAATATCATTTTTAACTTCTTTCTTAATGGCTTGCTCTTCTTTCTGGTTGGTTATTATCTTTAAACTTCTTCCATAAGCAACTGCATTTCCTTTTAGATTATTCCATTTTTTTAATTGAGCAATAGAAACATCATACTTATTTGCTACAGCACCAAGGTTGTCTCCTCGTTTTACCTTGTAATAAGTGGTTTTTGATAGTTTAGAAGTCTTAAAGTTAGAATTATTACTATTGTTACTAGCTAGCGCTTTTATGGCTTGATATGGCTTTTCTCTTTGGTCTAGTTCATACTCCGTGTAAGCGTAAACTTTATCTTCATTAGAAGCAAAAATAGCTACTTTATCTTGAGGAAGTCTCAAATAGTGATTTTCATCATTATAAAAAGGGACAATGTTAAGTTTATACGATGGGTTTAAAAGTTGCAATTGTGCGATTGGAACGTCTAACAAATCCCCTAATTGTTTAAAGGTGATTTGTTGTTTAATTCTAATGGTATCGGTAGCAAAATGTTTTACAGCTGCTCTTTGTGGTACAATACCATGTTCTTTGTGGTATTCATAAAGATACATTGTAGCAAGGAAAGCGGGAACATAGCCTTGCGTTTCTTTGGGTAAATTTTTTCTAATGTTCCAGTAATTTTTTTGTCCACCAGAACGTCGAATCGCTTTGGCAACATTTCCAGGTCCTGAATTATAGGAGGCTAAAACCAAATCCCAATCGCCAAACATTTTGTACATATTTGTCATGTATTGTGTGGCGGCTGCACTAGATTTTAAAGGATCGCTGCGTTCATCGATATAAGAATCGATTTTTAACCCGTACTGCTTTCCGGTATGATACATAAATTGCCATAATCCGGTGGCGCCCATTTTAGAAATTGCTCTTGGATTTAATGCAGATTCTACAACAGCTAAGTATTTTATCTCAAGTGGAACATTTTGTTTGGCTAAAGCTTCTTCAAAAATTGGAAAATAATATTCTGAAAAACCCATTAATCGCTCAAAAGATTTTTTCCTATTTTTCAAAAACGATTTGATAATATTTTCTAAACCTTGATTGTACTCAATATTGAAAGGAGATTTGGCATCCATTGCCGCTAATCTTTCCTTTAAAAGATCCGTTGGCAATTCGTAATCCACATCGGCGTCTATATTAATAGTCTCAATGTCATCTGATATTGTTTTATAAAGGTCTAAACTTGTCAGTTCCTGCATCCATAAGCTATCTACTCGGGCAGCTAATTCATTTTTAACAAATGTTTTCTTTATAGAATCAAGATAGGATAATTTAGGTTCAAATTTATCAATTACGCTGTTTTCATAACTCTGCTGTGAAAATATCTGTACTGAAAATAATAGAAAAAAAGATAAGGTGGTATTTTTTATAGTCATAACGTTGTGATCAAATAGCTATATTTCAAATGATTAGAAAAAGCATAATTTACAAACATAATAGCTAAAATCTAAAATCCCGCGCAAAAAATGTTAAAAATGCAATATTTAGCTTAATTGTGCGTATTTTTTGACTAATTCTGCATGAAAATAGTTTATAGGATACTATTCGTAATTTTATCAAACAAAAAAACCTTAACAATACAGTATCGTTAAGGTTTTAAGAATTGTTTAACAGTTTTTTAAGACTATATTATGGTGCTTTATAATACTAAAAAGAATTTATATTGTTTATTAATTAGTCAAGGATTGCAGCAATACCAGGCAATACTCTGCCTTCAAGCATTTCTAACATCGCTCCTCCACCTGTAGAAACATAACTCACTTTATTTTCTAAACCAAATTGTTTTACGGCTGCTACAGAATCCCCTCCGCCAACTAGAGAAAAAGCTCCTTTTGCAGTTGCTTCAGCAATAAAATTACCTAAGGCAATCGTTCCATTTGCAAAATTTTCAAGTTCAAACACGCCTAACGGACCGTTCCATAAAATAGTTTTAGAGGCTAGTATTACTTCTTTAATTTTTTCTAATGATTTTGGCCCAGCGTCTAATCCTTGCCATCCGTCCGGAATTTTATCAACAGCTACAATTTGTGTTGCTGCATCATTAGAAAAAGCATCCGCAGCCACAACATCAACTGGAAGATGAATTTGAACCCCTTTTTCCTTGGCTAGTTTTAAGATCTCTAGTGCCAACTCCATTTTGTCATCTTCGCAAATTGAATTGCCAATTTTACCTCCTAGTGCTTTTACAAAAGTAAAAGTCATTCCCCCACCAATAATCATGTGATCCACCTTATCCAAAATATTTTCGATAACGGTAATTTTAGACGAAACTTTAGATCCTCCTAAAACTGCTGTAACTGGTTTTTCGCTATTTTTTAAAACTTTATTCAAGCTTTCAATTTCTTTGGCTAACAGCAAACCAAAACATTTATCTTTTGGAAAAAACTGAGCAATTATAGTCGTTGAAGCGTGTGCTCTATGAGCAGTTCCAAAGGCATCATTTACATAAATATCACCCAGACTAGCCAGCTCTTTTGCAAAAGCAGCATCTCCAGCTTCTTCTTCACTATGGAAACGTAGGTTTTCTAACAATAGTACTTCACCAGGTTTCAAATTGGCTGCAGCAGTATTAGCTTCTGTTCCCACACAGTTGGATACAAACTGAACCGGCACTCCTAAAATTTCAGAAGTTTTTGCCAAAATATGTTGTAAAGAATATTTCTCTTCAATTCCTTTAGGTCTCCCCAAATGAGACATCAAAATAACATTTCCACCTTGGGCAAGAATAGCATCAATGGTTGGTTTTGCAGCTTCAATACGCGTGGCATCAGTCACTTTGAAATTTTCATCCAAAGGGACATTAAAATCAACACGAATTATTGCTTTTTTATTTTTGAAATCAAAATCATTTAAAGTTCTCATTGTTTATTTTTTAGTTTATTTTCATTGATAGCTCAACAAATATAAAATTTTTAAAAGAGTTTGTTTTTGAAAATTGATGAATTACACCTTATAATTGAAAATTGAATGCTTAATTATTTTAAAAATTTATTAAAAAATTAAAAAAGGAATTCATTAATCATGGACTGGACTTTGCGTACAAGGACAATTACTAACTCCTTGTAAGAAATCAAATCCTAGGGTTACCACGTGAGTTCCTGAATTATAAGCCGCTAGTTGATTTAATGTCAGTTGGTAGGAATATCCAAAATAAAAACTTGACTTTTTAAGACCCAACATGGGACCAACATTTAAAGGTTTAGCTACTTGATCGTTTAAGAAACGATATGAAATTCCAGCCCAATAATAATCATCGTATCGATTGTACTTACGGTACTTGACATTTAAATCGGTACTAGAACGCTTATCACTTGCAAAATACTGAATGTAGGTTGAAGGTTCAATCTCGGCTCTTCCATCACCAGGAACTTTAAAAACATATCCAGAATAGATCTGATAGTTTAAAAGTAAAGTTGGCTCTACTCCAACAAAACGATCTGCATTTTTGCTTAAAACATTACTAGCATTAACACTGATGTAATACCCTTTATTACGGTACAAAAGTCCCACATCAAAGTTATTGTTGGCTACATATCTGTTATTGGTTATCGCAGCATCTGGAATTGGACGTTCATAAGTGGTATTGAACTTATCAATATCAATTTTAAATGTGTTGATGTTATACGAAAGACCAAAAGACAAATATTGCTTGGAATAATAATCCAATATCAAGTGGTGGGCAAAGGAAACCTTTGCTCCGGTTTGTCTGGTATATCCGTTGCTGTCATTGTATAAAGAGACACCAACACCCGATTGATCTGCAATTCTAAAGTCAGCATAAACCGATTGATTATCGGGAGCATCTTTTATCCCAACCCACTGCGTCAATCCATTTGCTCTAATTCTAAAATTATCACCTATACCCGCAAAAGTAGGAGAAACGACAAAGTTATTATCAGCCAAATACTGAGTAAAAACCGGTAAATTTAACTCTTGACCGTAGCTGTAGGTTACAGTCAAGAGTAGTAATGAGGCAATTATTTTTTTCATTCTATTTTTTTTCAATTAAGAGAATACAATCATCAGTTTTGGTAAATCTATCTGTACAACGTAAAGTGACCCACAAATTCTCTATCGTCTTTTTTATCATTCAATTTTAGAATGTACCAGTAATCTCCTGATGGAAGCTCTTCTCCGTTGTATTTTCCCTCCCATTCTTGTCCTACACGATATGTTCCTATTTTACGACCGTATCTGTCAAAGATAGAGAAAACTAAGTCTTTATAGTTTACAGTACATCCAGGAGCCCAAGTATCATTTATATTATCTCCGTTTGGAGTAAAATTATTTGGAATACAAACGTCGATGTACGTAAAGTATCTAGTAGCCGTTGCAGTACAACCATTTGCATCTGTAACGGTAACGGTATAATCTCCTGATTTGTAAATTATAAAACTAGAAGTACTACCGTAGTTCTCGCCGTTGAAAGTATAAGTGTAGTTTCCTCCACCACCTGTTGCAACAGCAACGATCTCATTTAGGCCACCATCATTTAACACTAATGTCAACGGATTTACTTGAATCACTTCAAAATTTACGGTTGGTTGTTCGCAACCATTTAAATTTCTTGCTATTACGGTATGGAAACCAGGAGCCACATTAGTAAATATACTAGAGCTTTGGAAAGTTCCGCCGTCTATAGCGTAATCTACTTCAGAAGGATCTGTGATACTATCATCAATAGTTATTGTAACCGTATTAGCAGCAGCATTGTTTACACAATCGTATTGTACAACTGCTTTTGGATTCATCGTTACTGATTCTTTTAATGGTGCGGTTACAGTTGTAGTACAACCATTAGCGTCACGAATGTAAACCGTATGATCTCCACCAGCTAATCCGTTAAAGTCAAAGAACGTTTGCGTAAGTGATCCTGTGGTGTAAGTTCCGTTTCTATTGTCTAAACTCACACTGTAAGGAAGTGTTCCTCCTTCTATGTCAATACTAAATGCACCATCTTTATCACCAGCACAGAACTCTTCGTTGATAGATCCAGCTACTATGTCGCTAAGTAATTCTAAAGGTTCTTTAATTTCAAAATCATAAACTTCAAAACATCCATTGGCATCTTGAATTACTACTTGATAAACATCTGGAACCAAATTTTCAAACACACCTGTATCAAAGAATTGATCCATACGCGGAGAAATAGCATACTTGATTTGACCAGTTCCTCCAGAAGCAATTATTTCTATTCTTCCGTTTTTAGCTCCATTACAAGTGATGTTACTCACTTTAGGAGTATAAGATAATGAAGTTGCTGGCTCTTTAATTTCAACAATTTGTGAAGTTGAACTACAATCTCCGCTCACTACAATTACTTGATAGAAACCAGCGAGTAAGTTATCAAAACGACCTGGAGTAGTTTGCACAGCTGTTGGAATAGCATTTCCTGCTCCATCTAAAAGTGTATAAACATAGTTTCCTAATCCTCCGCTAGCATTTGCAACAATTACACCTGTTGCACTTCCTTTACAACTTACCATTGCGTTAAGAACATCTAGATTTGGTAATAAAGGTTCTAAATTATCAATTTTAATATCATTAGAAGCAAAACTAATACAACCGTTAGCATCTTTAACATAATAGTTATAATTGCCTACTATTACTGGGAAAGTAATAGAAGATCCTGTCATATTAATACTCGTTGCAAAATTTGGATCTGTACTATAAGTATAAGGTGCTTTACCGCCTACTACACTCAAAGTAAGAGTCGCATCTGTTTGACAAGTAATTCCTGTAGCTTTTACTAAACTTGCAACTACTTTAGTAGGCTCGCTTATTACAATAGGAGTTGTTGAAACCGTAGAACAGTTCCAAGTATCCGACACTTGAACTTGATAACTACCTACGCCTAAATTGGTGAAAATATTATCCAATTGTGGACCGTTGCTCGTAACACTACCATCAGTGAAAGTAGTAATCAAAGTATATAAATAACTTCCTGATCCACCTGTTGGTGTACTTACTGTAATCGTTGCAGTAGTATCGCCAAAACAACTTAATGGTGTTGCACTTGCCGCTGCTGTAAAAGTAATTGGTGTTGGATCTGATAATTGAACATTTATAGTATCTACACAACCTTTACTATCTTTTACGTTGATGGTATAAGTTCCTGCTGTTAAATTTAAGAAGTCACTTACTGTACTATAGTTTACGTTGAGTGCAGGATTTGTAGCGATTAATTCGAATTCATAATCAGCCGGCCATCCACCTGTAGCAGTAACAGAAATTGTTCCATCATTGTTACCTGCAATACAAGTAATTTCAGTATGCGTTTCTGCAATAGTCAATTTTGCATTTGGTTGACTAATGGTAAAGTTTGTACTTGCCGTACAGAAAGGAGTATTTACTAAAGTGGCATCAATTGAATAGGCACCCGCTTTTAGAGATGGTATTGTAACTGTTACTCCTGTTGATCTTGTCAAAGAAACAACTGTATTTCCTGCAGCATCTTTAACAATATAATCAAAGATACCTGCTTGATCTAAATCAGTAGCATTAATTACTGTATCTATAAAAGTAACTTGTGCACTTCCGTTAGTATCACCAAAACAAATTGCGTCTACTACTGAATCTAGTTTTAACTCAAAAGTATTTGGATTATTAACATAATGAACCGTCTCGATAGTACATAATGTTGTACCATTGGTAGCCGTAATTCTGTAGTTACCAATTAACAATCCAGTAAAAATACCAGTATTGTTAGTTTGGGTAACAGCAGTCTTCGTTTCAGTTATCACGTAAGTAATTCCTAAAATAGGATTGTTAGCAGCATCTACAGCAGTTACTGTAATATCTTCATCATTGGTACAAGTAGCAAAGTTGTTCACTACTACATTTATTTTGTCTAAAGGAGTAAACGTGTCAATTACTATTGGCACTATTGTACTACCTGAACAACCTTTATCATCCGATACAGTGACAACATAAGTACCACCTGCAAAATTAGATTCTATATAAGAAGTGCTTGCACCTCTTTGAACACTAACACCATTTTTGATAAAATTATAAATAGTGTATGTTCCAGAACCGCCTGCTACTCCTGCTACTGTAATGGTAGCAAAGTTAGCACCATTTTTTCCTGCGGTACAACCAAACTGAACTACTGTTGGAGCAGGAACTGTAATAATACCTGGTTCTGTAACATCAATAGTCGCATTAGCTGGACAACCTCTTCCTGAAACAACCGTTACAGAATAACCAATACCTGCTGGTAAGCCACTAAATATATTTGAACTTTGTGGTACACCACCATTCAAACTATACATATACACTGGGTTATCATTAACACCAGCTGCTGGAGTAGCCATTGTAGCAGTAATTGTACCATCGGTACCTCCTTTACAAGTAACTGGCGTCATTGTTAAACCGAAACCAGTCACAATAGTAGCAGCACTCAAATTAAGCGTTACCGTATCGGTACAACCAGTATTGGTGTCAGTAACCAAAATAGTATGAACACCTGAAGCTAAACCAGGGAAAGTAGCAGTTGCACCAGCAACAGCAAGACCTCCGTCTATTTGATAACTGTAATTTCCAGAACCACCAGTTGCTGAAGCAGTAATGCTTCCGTCATTAATTGTACAACTTGGTAAAGCTGTAATTTGAGCATCAATAGCAATCGGTTTTAAAATGGTAACTGCTGCAGGGAATGTAACTTCACAACCAAATTTATCTTTTACAATAAGATTGTAAATTCCTGGAGCATTTACAATAAATACTTTACTTGTTTGGAAACCTGTTCCTATGCTGTAAGTATATGGTCCCATTCCTGTTGGGCCATCTGTTACCGTAATAGTATACTCTCCAGTTACAGTAGGACAATATGTTGCAGTAGCAGTAAATCCTGCTGGCAACGGATCCATAGCAATTGTAACTAACAATGGTGCAGAAATACAACCATGAGCATCTTTAGCATAGAAATCCCATGTGTTACTTATCGCTGGATCAAGTGAAGCTGAATCAGAATTACTGAAAATAGCGCTACCCAAACCTGCACCTGAAATAACATAAGCATACGTATAATCAGGAGTTCCACCAGCGCCTAATACTTGCACTAAAGCGTTGCTTTTACAATTAGCATTTACATTCGATACTTCAGAAATTGTAACAATCGAAGGCTGTCCAACTGTAACACTTGCCGTTTTATCACATAGTGTAATGTTATCATGTACTGTAATTTCATAAACTCCAAAACCTAATCCAGGTACTGAAATTGAAGGAAGTGTAATGTTAGAAACAATAGCTATAAATGCTGCACCATCTTTCGTAATTGTATAATTATAATTACCAGAGAATTTAGAAACATCAAAAGTAACTGCACCATCATCACCAGTATTACAAGTCATGTCTGTAATTAATTGACCTAAAACTTCAATATTAACAACAGCATCCACTTTATGTAATTCTTGGTAAGAACATCCATTAGCATCTGTCACTTGGAAAGTATAATCTCCAGGGGTTAGACCTGCAAAAACATTGCCTGTTTGTGTAACAGTCCCTGGCACCGAAGGTAAAATTGTGTATGTTAAAACTCCTACTCCATTAGTTGCAGTAAGTGTTACAGTTGCAGTCTGTGCTGGACAAGTTGGTGCTACTGTAAGAGCGAAAGCTAAATCAGTAGGTTTGTTTAACGGGTTTACAACAATATCTTGTGGAGCTGTTGTACAACCATTAGCATCTTTTACAGAATACTTAATTGTTTGAATTGCTCCATTATCATTTACTGTAAATGTATTTGATGTATCATAAGTAACACCATTATCAAAACTGTAGTAATAACCTGTACCCGTTCCTGTTGGCGTACCGTCTTGACCTACAACAGTAATAATTGTTTCCACACTACAAGTAGTATTAATTGAAGGGGTTGCAGTAGCAGTTAATTGAATAGGCTCAGTAATTGTTATATTTTGAGTAGCAGAAACACAACCTTTAGCATCCGTCACTTGTACCGTATAAACACCTGCAGCTAAACCAGTATAAATTCCAGAAATGTCTCCAGTCGTATTAGCAGCACCTACAGTGATTTTATAAGTATAAGGAACAAGTCCGCCAGCTGCAATTACTGTAAAACTTCCATTATTACCACCCGTACAACTTACGTTAATTTGAGAATAAGTAAATGTTGGTGTTGCTGGAGTTGTAACTACTACATCATTAGTAGTAACAGAACAACTAGCTCCGTTGCTATCTGTAATAACAAAATGATATGTACCAGCCACTAATGTAGTTGCTGTGAAACTTGTTCCTACTACTGGAGTTAATCCTCCTACGGTAGCAGCACCCAAATACATTTGATATGAATAAGGGGCAACTCCATCTTGAATATCCACTTTAATTGTGGCATCAATAGGCGCAGCACAATACAGATCTTTCGTCAACGTAGCTGTAGCTAGTAATTGTTTTTCAATTATAAAATCTACGAAAGCTTCACAACCGTGATCGTCTTTAATACCCAATTTATAAGTACCCGCACCATTAAATGTTGCAATAGCACTTGCAATAGGGAAACCGTTTATAGTATAAGATTTATTTCCGTTGTAAGTAGTGGTTACAATACTTAAATCTGTTGTTAAAGGACTTCCTGTAAAACATTTTCCTGCTGGTACTGTAATTGTTGGTGCTGCATCTCTTATTACTGTTGTAATAACTTTTACAGAAACGCAACCATTAGCATCTTGTACATACACATCCCAAACTAAATCAGTCAAATTAGTTTCAACTGAAATTACCGGATTAGTATCAAATACGGTTGGTGCAGGATTTCCAGCTTTTACAGCTGCATAAGTATAAACTCCTGTTCCTCCCGTTACTCCACTAACCGTAATTTGCGAAACGGTTTGTGTACAGAACACGTTTGATGGTGTTGCTGTGAAAGTAATCGCTAGAGGTTCAACTAGTGTAACAGAACTTGCATTTTGACATCCTGTTGTAACATCTGTAACTGTAACTGTATACGTTCCTGCAGAAAGACCAGTTAAGCTTATAACATCTCCTGTTGCTGTTTGTACATAAGGTAGTGCTGCTGGAACACTTGTTACTACAATGCTATAATTACCAGTTGCACTAAATCCTGTAACAGTATATTTAGCTGAACCATTACCATTGTTACCGTTTGAACCATTACAAGAAATGTTTGTATCAATGGCTCCTAGTACAACAATAGGTGTAACATCATTTACTTTATAAATTTCCTGATAGGTACAACCATTATCATCAGTCACTTGGAAAGTATAGTCTCCAGGAGCTAACCCAGGGAAACTACCAGTTGCGTTTGAAGTACCTGACGTAATATTTTGATATGTGTATGGACCAACACCATTTACTATGTTAGTAATAGTAACGGTACTAGTTGTATTTGCAATTGGCGCACAATACACTGGAGTACCAGCAATATCCATCTCTGTAGGAGGATTCAAAGTATTAACTGTTTTTGAATCACTCGCTACACATTTATTTGCATCTCTTACGTAACCTGTAACAGTTTCTGGAGAGAAAGTTTCGTAAGTGTTTTTATTAGAATAATTAATTCCATCAAAACTGTATTCATAAGTTCCTGTACCACCAGCACCTGTAACAGTTACAATCGCTTGTTGCGGATTGTTTCCTGAATCACAAGTTAATTTGGTGGTTACGGTAGTTGTAGCTACAATTGCAACAGCCGGAGCAACTACAACTGTACTATCATCTGTAAAACAACCTCTTCCTGAATTTACTCTTACGGTATAAGTATCTGCAAGTAAGCCATTAAATACATTTGATGACTGAGCTGCACGAGTTATTGGTGCAATTATTTCATATGTATAAGCTGGATTATCATTAATTCCAGGTCCTAAAGTAACTGTAATACTACCATTTGCATTACCCACACATAAAGCAGGAGTAGTTGCAGTTGTAAAAGTTACTGGTGTTGGCACGCTTAAAGTAACAATAGCAGTTGTACTACAATTAGTAGGTGTAGCCGTATCGGTCATCGTTACCGTATACGTTCCTGCTGGTAAGCCTGAAATCATGTTTCCAGTAATCGTTCCTGCAACTGGACTAATAGTATACGAGTAAACTCCTGTACCTCCAGTTCCTGACATCGTAATAACACCATCATTATTAAGACATGTTGACAATGCTGTGATTGCTGGAGTGGCTACTAGCGGTTTATCGATAGTAAGAGTTTGTGTTACTGAACAACCATTAGAGTCAGTCACAGTAACTGATTGTAGTCCTGAATTTAATCCTGAAACTACAAAAGGGAAAGCAGCTACATTTTGAGCAGCGCTTCCGTTAACAACTATCGTGTATGGCGCAATTCCTGCTGTAGTCAAAGCAACATTTAGTTCAAACGTCCCTTCTACAACACAATTATCAGTAACGGTTAGGTCAATTAATGGTGTAGGATCTTTAACTAAAGGAACCATTGCACTTGGTTGAATACAACCATAGGCATCTTTTGCATGCACATAATAATTACCGGCAGCCAAATTAAATGTACTTGTCGCAGCCCATAAAGGATCTGTCGCCAATGGCGCAGTTGCAGAAGTGGTAACCATATATAAATAAGGTGCCGTTCCGTCTTTCGCTAGTGCATTTATTATTCCTAAATTATTACAATTTTCATTTTTAATAACAGAAGCTGTTAAGGTAAGAGCAACTGCAGATTCGGTAATGTTGAAATTTACAGAAGCTACACTACAGCCAGCATGAGTTGCACCCGCTGCTTCAGTAACTAAAACAAAATAATTACCAAATGGTAGAACTCCAAATTTAGTTACAACTAAAGAACCTGTCGCTGGAATTGTTGCAGAAACAGCAGCACCAACTGGAGTTACTGATAGTGCATTATAAATTTGATATTTTACAGGAGTTGGAACTCCATAACTTTGATTCATTGTGAAAGTCACACTTCCATCAGCAGCACCTTTACAAGTAATATTATTAGCAACTAATGGCGCAACAGTTATAGTAGAATTTGTAGGAATAGCAATTGCTGCTGTTTCAAAATAATAACATCCAGTTGCGTTATCATGAACAATAAAAGTATAAGTTACACCTGGTAACAAATTAGGAATAGTGGTTTTTTTACTACCTGTAGCATCTTCATTGTACCAAGGCAAAGTCGTTGGAGAAGTGTAAAGCAATCCAGGCGAATAAACAGCGAAATGATAAGGCCCAACACCCGTTGGACTTGTTGGTGAGGTACCAACTGCGATTAAAGCGGACCCTAAAGCGGAACAATCCGCTGGAGGTGCTGTAACAGTTATGTCTAAAGCATCTGGTGGAGAAGCAATTACAATATTATTTTCAAAAGCGGTACAACCATTCGCATCTGTAATGATTATTTGGTATAATCCAAAATCAACAACGTCAAAAACAGCTATCGCTCCTGTCTGATTCGTGAATTTAACATCATAACCATTTACGCCTGTCACATGATATGTATAGTTTGGAGTGCCTCCAGTTACTGAATTTATTGTTATCGAACCCAATGAAACTCCTGTCGTAGAAATACAAGTAATTGGTGTCACCGCTTTTGTAAAAGTGATTTTAGCAGGCTCAGTTATAGTAATACTTGCAGGAACTGTATTTATACACCCTTTACTATCTCTTACAGTAATATTATAAGTACCTGCTGTAAGTCCTGTAAAAATATTTGAAGATTGGTATGCACCACCATTAATACTATATTCAAAAGGACCTACTCCTTGAGTTGCATCAATAGTAACAGTAATAATACCTGTATCGTCACCATTACATTTGACCTTTTGTGTTTCTGCTACTAAAGTAACTAGAGGATACACAATTGGTTTTACAGTTATTACATTAGTCTCTTTAGTACAAGCTGGTACATTAGAATCAGTAATTTGAAATTGATACGTATCTGCAGTAGTTGCGGTATATGTAAATGTAGTACCTGCAAAAGGTACAAGAGCACCATAAGCACCCGCTCCAATTTTTACTTGATAAGAAAATGGTCCTTTACCACCAAGAACAGTAACAGCAATAGTTCCGTCTGCAGATGCTGTACAGTCTAATTCTTTTGTCAAAATAGCCGTAGCAGTCAATACTTCATTAACGGTAACTGTAGATATTCCAGTACAACCATTCGCGTCAGTTACTGTAACGGTATACGTTCCTGGAGCAACTGTAAACGTGTCTGCTGGACTAGGAGAAACACCTGTATTTATGCTATAAATATAAGGAGCAACACCGCCAGCGCCAACAGCTACAATCTGGAAAGTACTTCCAGTAGCTGTACACTGACCCACTACAGAAGTAGTAACAGTAGGTTTTGGATCTAACACGATAGTAACATCTATAGGCGCAGCAGTAGTACATCCATTAGCATCTTGTACCCAAACATCCCATTGTGTATTAACCGTTGGATCTAAATTGGCGATATTCGAAATAACATAATCAGATGCAACTGGTGGAACACCATTTTGCACAAAAGCATATTTATAATTAGGTGTACCTCCTGTTGCAGTAATAGTGACTACCGCATAAGGCGTTTTACAATTCGCATTGACATTACCAGTTAGACTAGCTGTTAAAGCAGCAGTTGGCTGGGTAATAGTTATTGATGTAGTCGCTGTACAAAGCGTAGTTTCATCAGTAAAAACAACTGAATAAACACCTTGAGCTAAGCCAGACAATGTAAATGTAGTAGCAGTTTGACCTACAGCAGTTGCTACACCATTTAAAGTATAACTATAAGTAGTAAAACCACTAACGTTATAACTGATCGAACCTGTTGCATCTCCAAAACATTTTACATCTGCTAACTTCGTAGCTGTAGCTACAATTGGAGCAACTGGAGCAATTTTTTTGGCTTCTTGTTTAGAGCAACCATTTACATCGGTTACTTCAAAAACATAATCACCTGGTAATAAACCTGTAAATATTCCAGTTGCAGCACCAGTAGTATTGATGGTAGTTCCTGAAACAATAATGTAAGTAAATGGTGCTACCCCATTAACAGTTGTCAAAGTAATGTTTGTTGTTGTAGCATTACACGTAATTGGAGTAAGACCTGAGAAGGTAATTCCAGTTGGTGGATTTAATTTTTTAACAACGATGTTTTGAGAAACGGTAAGACAACCATTAGCATCTTTTACTTGGTATGCTACAGTTTGATCTGAAGTTCCATTGTCATTTACTACATACGTATTGGTAGTTGTAAACGCACCTCCATTAAAGCTATAGGTATATCCTGGCGTTCCATTTGAAGCGGTCACTGTTACCGTAGTTGCAGTACTACAAGTCGTAGTAGCTGGCGCAGCTGCTGTAGCTGATAATGCAATCAATGGCTCAGAAATAGTAACTGGAGTAGATACGGAAGTACAACCTAATGCATCTTTAATCATTATGTTGTAAGTACCTGCAATTAAATTTGCAAAAATATTAGAGACAACGTAAGTAGTTCCTCCATCTTTACTATATGTAAAAGGTGCTTTACCAGAAGTAGCCGTAACCGTAATACTTCCTGTGTTATCTCCTTTACATTTTACATCGACTTTAGTAGTAGTAAGTGTTAAAACAGTCGCTTTAGTTACAACAATAATATCTGTAGAAACTGCTTGACATGCTGGTGTAGCAGAATCAGTCACTCTAAAAGTATACGTTCCTGCTATTGCAGTTACGTAAGGACTTGTAGTTGGCGAATAAGCACCTCCGTTGAATGAAACTGCATACGTATATGCGCCAGTTCCTCCATTTGCTGCAAAATTAATAGTTGTATCTGCAGTACAAGTAACATCAACTACTGGTGTAGCTGTTATTGTTAATTGTGTAGCAATTACATAAGGAATATAAGCAGTACAACCAAAACCATCTTTAATAGTTAACGTATAACTTCCTGGTGATAAAGTAAAAGTTGGGCTTGCTTGAAAGTTGATACCATCTTTACTGTAGGTTTGAGTTCCAGTTGCAGTACCTGTGATAGTAACTGTGATAGGAGTTCCTGCATAACAAGGAGGTGTCTGTGGATCGATAGTTGGTACAGCTTCTGAACCAATAACGATGCTTTTCTTCTCAATACAACCATTAATGTCTTTTACATATACATCAATAGTATTGGTTAGAACTGCTGTATCTACAGTAGTTACTGTTGAATAAGCTCCAGCAGCTGGTGCTGCAGCTCCTCCCACTACATAAGCATAAGTATAACCAGGAGTCCCTCCAGATAAAGTTAGGAAGCTAATGGTTGAAATTTTATTATTACAACTAATCTTAGTTGCACCTAATGTAAATGTTATTTGACTTGGTGCAGCAATTGTTACCGAAGCTGTATTAGAAATACAACCCGTTGTTATATCTGTAACCGTAAGTGTATAAGTGTTAGCAGGCAATCCTGTTACAGTTACTACATTTCCTGTTTTAGTAACCGTCCCTGAAACTGGACTTAAAGTATAATTATAATTACCTGAGCTACTTGCTCCTGTAACTGTAAAAGTTGCTGTTCCATCAGTAGTCCCAAAACATTTTATATCCGTTTTTGCTCCTGCTACTGCAATTGTAGGTACAGCATCAATAGTTTTAGACGCTTGTTTAGTACAACCGTTAGCATCTTTAACTTCAAAAACATAATTTCCTGCTGTCAAGCCTGAAAATGTTCCCGTTGAAGATGTTCCAACTAGTGCTGGGCCCGAAATTACAGTATAAGTAAACGGTGCAATTCCTGCAACTGATGTTAAAGTAATACTAGTTGTTGTAAAACCAACTTTACAACTTATCGCTGCTGGTGTTGAAAAAGTAATATCCGTTGGTGGATTATACGCTGGAATGTCAATTGTTTTATTATTAATACAACCCTTAGAATCTTTTACCGAATAAGTAATAGTCTGAGCTGAAGTTGTATTAGTAAAAGTCTTAGTTATTGCGTTTGAATACGTTGCACTTCCGTCAAAATTATAAGTATAAGAACCTGATCCTCCAGAACCTGAAAGTGTAATAACCGTAGTCGTACTACACGTTGTATTAGCTACAAAACTAGCTGCCGCCACAACAGGAGTTGGGTTGTTTAGAGTAATCGTATAAACTGGAGAAAGACACCCTTTACTATCTTTTACTTGATAGGTGTAATCCTTAGTGTTTACAGCACCTACGAAAGCATTTAAACCTGGATTAATATCAGGTGCGGTAAATGACCCTCCATTAAAACTATAAGTAAATCCTCCTGAACCACCTGCACCAGTTATCGTTATTTGACCATCTGTACCATTATTACAGCTTGGATCGGTACCAACTGCAGTAGCGGTTGGGTTCGTTATGGGATCGATAGTCGCAGTTGTAGTTGTGCTACAACCGTTTGCATCGAGAATTTTAAATTGATACGTACTTGCAACGGCTGTTGTATAGGTAAAAGTAGTTGCTGTAGGGTATGCAATTGTTCCTGGTCCAGTTCCCGAAAGTACAGTTACAGTAAAAGGAGCTTTTCCTCCTGTCATTGTACCTGTGATAATTGCCGCAGATGAAGCAGAACAGTCTAATGCTTTTGTTGCAGTGGTAACCGCTTTTAATTCGGGAGCTATTTCGATATTAGCAATAGTAGATGTGCAATTATTGCTATCCGTTACTAAAATAGAATGTGTTCCTGGAACAACATCAGAAAAAATATTCGAAGTTTGTCCTGCTTGCCCATCTAGGCTATAAGAAAATGGAGCAGCTCCTCCTGTTACATTCACTACAAACTTAACTTTATTTACAGTATCATAACACAAATCGGAGCTAGCATCTAAAGTAGCAGTTAAAGTTGGTGGTGCCGTAACAATTACAGAAACACCCGCAGTTGTAGCTACACATAAATTGGCATCTCGTATAAATATAGTATAAGTAGCAGAAGTTAGATTTGTAAATACTGCACTAGTACTGAATGGTTTGATTACATTAATTCCATCAGCAGCACGCAGTTCATATTGATAAGCTGGTGTTCCTCCTCCCCCTACAGCGGTAATTGTAGCTCCTGTAGTACAAGTAGCTGTTTTAGTTACACTTGCAGTAAGTGTAACAGCTGTTGGTGTTTTAATGGTTTGCGGTAAGGTGAATAAACATGGGCTTGCCGTTAAATCATATTGAACACGTACACTATGAGAACCTGCAGATAAATTTGAAATTACTAATGGAGAAGTTGCTTGTAATACAAAAGCAGCTCCATCCAATGAATAATAAAAACCAGCTGGTGCAAAATTTTGAGCTACAATAGTAATTTCACCATTATTAGCTCCTGCACACGTTAAATCTTTAAAACCAGTAACCGAAGCGGTGAACGCTTTATTACTATCAACAGTAATAGGAAAGTCTTTTTGAGTAATACACGATTTTGGTAATTGATATACTTTTATATCATCAATAAGGGCATCGTTTCCATCATATCTAACGCTACCTGAACGGATTTTAAAAGTTAGGCTTGTATTATTTCCAGGGTTTAAAGATAAGGATTTTAAATTCCAAATTTGATTATTTGGTATATCACCAGTAGCTTGTGAAGCCACCACTACTCCTCCAGGAGTAACCAATTCTATTATAAAATCGGGTATCGCTGCAGTAAAGGAAGAAAGAATTAAGTTAGCAAGATATAAGTCAACTTTCACATCTTGATTTGGAATTACATCAACAATAGGTTTACTGTATAAAACGCCATAAGGCCCAGCTGCAGATCCTATATTAACCGCTAAAAAACGTCCATTTGCAACGGTGCCGTTTGAAGTATGGTCTTTAAAAGGAAACCAAGCAGGATTGTTTGGAACCAAACCTCTTGTTACTACATATTGATTATCTTCAAGGGTTAAAGCACTATTTGGACAAGTGGATGGAACGATATCTAAATTATGGAAACAATATGCAGAAGCTATACCAGAAGTAGTAGTGTTTGCACCAATTCCAAAATCCTCATTCAATAAATTACTGTAGGTAGGAACGGACACTAATTTATACTTCACACTTACCGTACGATTTCCAGTAGGAACATTTGTAAAAACATTTGCAGGTACATTAGTATTAAGTACTCCATCTAAATAGTATTCATAACTATAATTTGCATTTGCAGGATTAGTAACTTTAACCGTAGTTGTAGCACTTCCGTTGCAGCTAAAAGTTGGAGGATTTACTGCTATTGTAGGATCTGTTGGTTTAGGGTCTAAGATAATTCCTGGTATAGTAAAAGTACATCCTGATGCATCCCTAATTACCAAAATGTAGTTCCCTGGCATTACATACTTTTCTTTTGAAGTTTGCCAAGTTGCTCCACCATCAAAACTATATTCATAATAATTTGGAGCAGGAAAAGGATTTCCTCCTTGCGCATTGGTAATACGAAGAAGTCCTTCACCGCCAGCTCCGCAACCAGCTAATTCTCCTACTCCTCCAGAAGCTGTAACGGCAGAGGCAGGTCCTGTAAAAGTAATTACAGGCTCAGTGATGGTACAAACCGATCCACTAAGCGTATATTGTAAAACAGGAGTATAGGTACCAGCTGCTAGATTAGAAAAAACAGGACCGCTTTGAAAATTTAACCCATTGTCTATGCTATAACTTAAAGTATACCCATTTGCATTAGTTACATTAAAAGTTATGCTTCCTTTATCACCATAACATTTGATGCTTGAGGGAACTACCGTATAAACCGGAGGAGGAATGGCTTTTACTGTAAATGTTGCAGTAGCCGTACAACCATTATAATCAATTATTTGAACATCATATTTACCTGCTGTTGAAACTATAATTTCTGGAATATACTGACCAGAAGTAGAACCATTAACATAAAATGAATATGGAGCAGTACCACCAACCACATTAACCTGTATCTCACCTTCTATACAAGTTAAAGCTTTTGTTTGAATGATAGTAGCACTTAAAACAGCTGGTTCTTTTATTTCAATATTACCAGTTTTTAAACATTTATCATCGGTTCGTACCTCATAAGTATAAAAACCCGTATTTAAATTTTCGAAAATAAAATCAGCTTGTGCAATCGGACCAACACTATTAATAATTGTTGCTCCTTGTGAAAGTTTATAATAATAACCTGGTCGAACGTCATTTGCAGCTAATTTAATAGATCCCTTTTGACCATTACAAGCAGGTTGTGTTACAAACTCAGACACTGAAAACTGTCTTGCTAAAATATCAATACTAGGAACTTCAAAAAGACAAGGATTTGTAATAGCGCCTTTTTGTTTAATGTAAACCGTATAAGTTCCTACTGTAGATATAGAAAAGATATTACTATCTTGAAATGGTCCTGTAGGAATTAAACTGTATTCATAACCAGCTGGCACTCCACTTACAACAATTTCACCCTTTGTATCACAAATTATATCTCTAGAGACGGCTTTAGGATTTAATTCATTTTTATAAACATTAAAATAATAACGATTGAAACAACCATTTCTATAATTAATTACCAATCTGAATTGACCTGAATTATTTGCAGTATAATTTGGCCCAGTAGCTACTTTATCCCAAACACAAGAAGCATTTTCATTGGCACAATCATCAATACCTATTGGAGGACAACTACCTTCCCTTAATTTTTGCCATTCAATAGAGAGAGCATCCGTTATACCAGTCTGTATTAATTTTGATGCATTAAGACCACATAAAAATATTTTTGGTAAATCTTTATTGTTATTTGAACATTTTACGACTTGATCGGCAAAGGGAGTAACAGGATTATCTGTCACAGAACCTACTGGCGTAACCGTAACTACTTGATCTATAGATAAACAAGGTGCAACTGCTGTATTACGCACATAATAAGTACCAATTTGAGTAACTGTAATGGATTGTGAAGTTCCAATAACAGGCATACCGGTTGGACTTTTAGACCATGAATAAGAATTATATCCATTTGCAGCAGTCAAAATTACATCTGCTCCACATAGTTCATAAGTTTTTGTATACTTACAATTATCAACTCCAACCAAAAAATTTGTAGGTGCTGGTGTACCTAAATAACAAGCTCCAAAAGTGGCCAAACTTTTTTGGTCATCCACTTTAATTTTACTTTCAATACCACTATAAGTTGCATAAGCTTGATTTTGTATTTTGTCCGAACAAGCATCACTTAGATCATTACAATTAGGAACAACTCGTACCTTAAATTTAATTACATATCTAGGATCCCCTTTTTCAACCAAGTTTTTTGGAACCGTGAACATAATTGTTCTTGTTATAGGATCGTAATTTGGAATTATACCAGATCCATTAGGAACTATAATACTTGCAGGGTCAAAAGTAATATTAATTGGCAATATATCTTTTATAGTGAAATTCTCTGCACTATCGTTTCCTACATTTTGAAAACCAATGTTATAATATAATTCTTGACCTAATGTAACATTAGTATTACCTATATTTTTTGGAGGACTTGCATTATCAAAAACTTCTTTAGTTAATATTATTCTTGGCTCAATAATATCTAAAGCAATAGCATTAAAATAATAGAAATAAACATCCTGATTACTCCTTAATCCTATAGTTGCTTTAGTATCATTATTCTTTATAATCGCATTACCATTGTTGTTAATTTCGAGAATTCCGGCATCGTAACCTAAAGTATTTGAACTATTGGGGTTTCGATCTAAAAAATTTTCTGTTATTTTAGTTATTGGATCAATGTAAGTAACAGAACTATTGAAAAAGTTATCCGAACTTCTAATTGCGTTCTTAGCTCCATTCACTGCCGTTATAACAGAATTGTTAATCATTAAATAATCACCCTTAATGCTTTGATCACCCTCTAAAGCTGAAAAAGCAAATTTTACTTTAACTGGCCCAGTTGGTATTGTTCTAAAACCTGATACAGGAATATCTAGATTTACTGTAGAACTTATTGCACTAAAACCATCAAATGAAGTAATTGATTTTGCTGGCAGTTTAGGATCTTCATAAACAATAAATAATGACCAACCTGCTGATAAACCAGTACCACCAGAATTTGCATTTGCAGGTCTATTTGTTCCTTGTTTAGTAGATACATTTGCTAATGTATAAGTCCCTTGGGGATTAGGATTACCAACTCCAGTTACTAAATTTGTTACATCAGCATAACATGCATATGGAAAGCTGGTTCCTACTACATTATTGCCAGAATCATGAATTACTGTACCAACAATATCATTATAGCCTCCAGTAGGCATTTTAAACTTAACATTTTTTATCTCTGTTGATCCTTTAGTCACAGCACCCCAATACAATCCTGCATAGACTATTTTATAACAAGGATCACTTGGAGAATTTGGATTAGGTATAACTAAATTAGCACTACTGGAATTAAAAACATCCTTTGTTTTTCCATTATCAATATTGATGTATTCCATTTCATAGTCGGAATTCAGATCATTACCATTATAGGCATCATTTGGTCTTTTTTTATTACCATCATTCCTATTAAGAATACTATTACCAATTAATAACATATCACCTTTTATATCCTTATTATATCTAGGAGTAAAAGGCACATAGTTTTGCGAATAGGAAAGAAAACTTTGTAAAAAAATAATAGTAAACAAACTTATTTTAAAAAAAGTAGTTTTATGCATGGTATTTATTGTATTAAAGATTTGGGAGGATTTGGGAGCCCAAAACTTGGTTTTTTTCAATCAAAATAATTTGATTGTGGTTGTACTTAAACTTTTTTTTGTTCTAACAAAAGTTAGATTTTTTTTCACTTTTAATTTAATAAAAATGTATATATAAAATTCTAGAATTGATTTTTACAACAATTCTAGAACTATTGTATTGTATTAAACTTTACTGCTCATGATACTAATTTTCGACTCTTACCATTACCATTTTTCCGTTATAAGGTTTATTTCCTTTTGAATCTTGTACTTGTTTTGCTTCTTCAATAGAGTCGAACTTAGTAAAGTAAATAAAATATTTACTTGTATTTACATCGTAAAAGAAATTAATATTTTTCTCTCCTGCAGCAACCACTTTTCGTAAGAATTCATCTCTTTTGGCAACATCACTGTGTACTGCTAGTACTAAATAATATCCACCTTCAACATTCTTAATACTCTTAATGATCTGCATATTAGATTGTTCTTCACCATAATTAAAATCCTGCGGTTTAAATACTTCTTTACTGAGTGGCGTTGTTTCTTTAATACGTTTTAGGGTTGCCATGTCATTAGCGTAGCGACCTTGATCATTTTCAAAAGAAGCACGTTTGATTCTTCTTTTCTTTTCGATTTCAGTTTCCACTTTAATTTTTTCTAATGATGCTAATAAATTACTATTCGTCTGTAAAACTTTAGCTTGATCTGCTTTTAAGGCTTCAATAGTTTTTAAATAATACAGCGTAGTTGGATCATTTTTATTTCCTTTTTTAAGTCTCTCATTATATAAATTTTCTAATGAAACAATTTTATTATTTTGACTTTTGTTTAACTCAGCAATACTAGCTTGTAAAGCAGCTAGAGCATTGTTTTGTGCAGAAATACTTTTGAAAGGTTTAGGCTCTTTAAAGATTCCTTTATCACTTAAATCGTTTTCCTCTTTTAAGTCATTAAGTTCTTTATCTCTTTCAGCAACTGTTGCATCTAATTTACTTAACAAATCTTTTTGACCACTTTCAGATTCCGTTATAAATTGACTCAAATCTTTCATGGCTCTGGCATTATCGTCCTTGCCTTCTAAAATATTTTTTTCTTGAGCTAATGCTATTGCTTTCGCTTTGGCATCGGCAGCCAATCTTGCTTCCGCATCTAATTTTTCCTGAACTAAAGCAGCTGCTTTGGCCTGAGCTTCAAGTGCTAATCTTGCTTTATTCTCTATATCTGCTTTTGCTTGAGCCTCTGCAGCTAGTTTAGCATTCGCTTCCGCTGCTAATTTTGCTTTGGCTTCTGCTTCGACTTTTTCTTTTGCTAATGCTGTAGCTCTGGCTTGAGCCTCTGCAGCCAATTTAGCATCTACTATTGCTTTAGCTTTAGCTTCTGCTTCTAATTTTTCTTTCGCTTGTGCTGCTGCTTTTGCTTGAGCGTCTGCAACCAATTTAGCGTCTGCTATTGCTTTGGCTTTAGCTTCTGCTTCTAATTTTTGTTGCGCTAATGCTGCAGCTTTCGCTTGAGCTTCTGTCGCTAATTTAGCATCAGTCTCCGCTTTAATCTTAGCGGCAGCTTCTTGTTTCTCTTTAGCTAGTGCTGCAGCTTTAGCTTGTGCTTCTGCCGCTAATTTTGCATCGGCTTCGGCTTTAATTTTCGCTTCTGCAGCTAATTTTTCTTTAGCTAAGGCTGCTGCTGCTTTCGCTTGAGCATCTGCTTCTTGTTTCTCTTTAGCTAATGCTGCTGCTTTAAGTTGGGCTTCCGCAGCTAGTTTAGCATCGGCTTCCGCTTTAATTTTAGCTGCTGCATCTAATTTTTCTTTTGCAAGGATTGCCGCTGCTTTTGCTTGCGCATCTGCATCTTGTTTCTCTTTAGCTAATGCTGCAGCTTTGGCTTGCGCTTCAGCTGATAGTTTAGCATCGGTTTCTTGTTTCTCTTTTGCTAGTGCTGCTGCTTTTAGTTGTGCTTCCGCAGTTAGTTTAGCATCAGATTCCGCTTTAATTTTAGCTGCTGCATCTAATTTTTCTTTGGCTAAGGCTGCCGCTGCTTTCGCTTGAGCATCTGCTTCTTGTTTCTCTTTAGCTAATGCTGCAGCTTTGGCTTGCGCTTCAGCTGATAGTTTTGCATCTGATTCTTGTTTCTCTTTAGCTAGTGCTGCTGCTTTGGCTTGCGCTTCAGCTGCTAGTTTAGCATCGGCATCCGCTTTAACTTTAGCTGCTGCATCTAATTTTTCTTTGGCTAAAGCTGCCGCTGCTTTCGCTTGAGCATCTGATTCTTGTTTTTCTTTAGCTAATGCCGCTGCTTTGGCTTGCGCTTCAGCTGATAGTTTGGCATCTGATTCGGCTTTAATCCTAGTTGCAGCATCCAATTTTTCTTTGGCTAGTGTTGCTGCTTTGGCTTGAGCTAGAGCCTTTGCTCTTGCGTCTGCATCTGCTTTTACTTTTGCTTCAGCATCCAATTTAGCTTGAGCTAGTGCTGCTGCTTTTGCCTGCGCTTCTTTGATTCTATCGTTTTCCGTTTGTTTTGGCTGTGCTAATGCCGCTGCTCTTGCTGCTGCGTCTGCTTTAATTTTGGCATCTGCGTCTGCTTTAGCTTGTGCTACTGCCGCCAGTTTTGCTTGAGCCTCTGCTGCTAATTTAGCTTTTGCATCTTCATTTGCTTTAAGTTTAGCGGCTGCATCTGCTCTAGCTTGAGCTAGTACAGCTGCTTTGGCTCTATTCTCCGCTTCTAACTTAGCTTTAGCATCAGCTACTGCATTGTTTTTTGGTGCTACAGCAGGTTTTGGTTTACTAGCAATGTTTTTTGGTGCTTGAGTCGTGTTGATAATAGCGCCTTCAATCTCATCATCATCTTGATAGTATTTGTTACTTTTAAATTTATAAGCAAGGGAAATTTCATGTGAAGAACCAAAATTAGAAAGACTACCAGTAGCCTTTTCATAATTATATTCGATAGAAATTTTTGGAGTTAAGTTTAAACCCAAACCTCCAGACATTCCGTACAAAGTATTGTATCCACCTTGTGCCCAAACACCACTAGGAATAGCAAACATGACCAATCCTGAGATAACTGTTTTTTCTTTTTTAAGCTCTGTTCTTACCAAAGCAGAAAACTTACTTCTATCAAAAAAACCATTGGTTTCTAAATATCCTGTATGCATTGCATGTAACTCAATACTTTTCTCAGGATCATCCTGAACCATTTTTGAAGTCTTAATATTGTACAAGAATACATTATTAATAGAGGCTCCAAAATCTAGGAAGGCAGTACCATAATTAATTCCTGGATTAATAGATAATAAAAAATTAGAAGGAATATTATCTAATGAAGGATCTGGATAATTCGTAATAACTTTCGCAGTATTCAAACCACTTTTATAAAAGGCTAAATTTAATCCAAAAGTTAAATTACTATCTTGATCTAATTCTACGTTTTGAGCAAAATTTAGGACACCTCCAAAGGTGGTTAAAACTCCATAATTTTGTTGAAATACACCCACAGAAACCCCTTGATTTTCTCTAAAACGACCTGAATAACCAAACATATAAGTTTGAGGAGCATTATCGAATTGAACCCATTGTCTTTTGTTGTAAAAGCTAATAGTACTCCCTTGTTCCCGAACAAAACTAAAAGTTGGATTGATTAAAAAGCGATTAAATTTTAATGAATTTCTGATTGGTAATGTAAACGAAACAACTCCATCCTCTTTGACTATGTCTTGAGAATAGAGTATTTGATTTGAAACGTAAAAAAAGATAATGAATAGTAAAAGTTTCTTCATATTATTTAATCAAAGTTATAGAACCTTTTTTTACTTTTTTATCTTTTGTTGTAATAATGTAATAAAAGACTGGGTTTATATTTTTGAAATCCATAGAACTTTCGGGCCAATTATTTTGATAATTATCAGTTTTTAAAACTTGTTTCCCTGAAGCGCTTATTATCTGAACTTCAGTATTAGTTCCTCCTAAATATTCTTGCGGAATAACCCAAGTATCATTTATATCATCTCCATTAGGACTAATAAGATTTGGTATTGAAGTTACACTTGCGTCTATAATAGGATACTTAAATGTAAAATTAAATGTTTTAGTAGATGCACAACCCGTAGCTTGATTTATTACCAGACTATAATCTCCTGCAGTAGTAATATCATAACTATTTGATGTGGCTGCAGGCACTATTATTCCATTTTTAAACCATTGAAAAGTAGGATTTATAGCTGTAGTAGTGGCAATAACAGTTTTTGACTCTCCCTCTTGTAATGTAACTACATCTGGGATATTTATACTGCTGTTAAATTGGATTTCTTGTAAATTTATTATTGAAGTATTAACACAGCCACCCAAATCAACTTTAACAGAATAGGAACCCGCTTTATTGGCGTCATAAGTGATTGAAGTTGCACCATTAATTGCCACATCATCAAGATACCACTGATAACTATTTGCTACTTGACTTGTTAAAGTTGTTGCTCCTTGTGAAGCACAAAAAGGATTTCCTTTACTTGAGGTAATATTTGAAATTTGAACAGATGCAGAGTCAACTCTTACACGATTGGAATAAGAATTAGAAGTACAAGAACCATAATTGGTTTCTACATAATAAGTACCCGGTTGATTTACCGACAGACTGGTTGTAGTTCCCACTAAAATAGGATTAGGTAAAGCTTCCTTGTACCACTTATAAGTTAAAGAGGGATATTTAAGAGGAGAATCATTTGTACCAGTACCTGGATTATCAATTTTTAAAACATAACTACCACCTGAACAATAACTAGCTGTAGCCACAAAATTATTGATTGAAAAAGGACTGTTTTGAATTTGATAGTAGGCTGAGAAAGAAACAGATTCTGCGCTTGTTTTTGCAGGGTTAGTACTTCTTACTCTGATTTTATAATTTTCTCCACCCGTATTTTGAGGAAAAGAAAAGTTTAAACTTCCTTTAGAAGTAGTTATTGCACCTGGATTACTGCTAACAAGTATAACAGCACTAGAGAATGAGCCATTAGCATCCGACAATTCTACAATAAATTGATTACTGAGATTTAATGCCGATTGTGGCGAAAAGCTAAATTCAACTTTAAATGGAGCAGTTGAATTATAAGACTCATCTGCACAAACTTGTGTAAAGTTAAGTACAGGTGAGCCTATAGATATTTGAGAATATGTAGTGCTAATTGATAAAAACAGCACTAAAAGTAATAAACACGAAAAATATTTTTTTACCATGGGAGCAATAGCTGAACTCTTCTTAATATAGTATAACTAACAAATATAACTTAGTGAAAAAAAAGGAATCCCTACATAAGTTAAAATTCACACTATTTTCAATTGAAAACTATTTATCTACATTAGAAGCAACAATTTTTCCAATTTTCAATCTGAAGTCTGGTCTTTTGTTATTTAAGAAGTCAATAAAGGTTTCGTTGTTATCGCTTTTAGAATAAAAATTAGCGAATGAACTATTACCATACCAACCTTCTAAATCTTCGTTATTAGTATTAAACTCTGTAAATATATTTCCGTTACAGAAATTAAAATACATGTGTTCAAATTTAATTCTTTTTAGATTTTTGTCATTGATTTCAATTTTACTATCTAACAAAACAGCTGGATTAAAACCTGATATTACTGTTTTTCTACATTCTAAAGATGAATTTTCCGAAACATAAATAGCCTCTTTAATCAAACCTGAAGCGATATCAACAGCAATGTTTTCGCTACCATTTACTAAAGTAAGGTTTGTAGCTACAACTAATGTTTGTTTTTTGGCAAAATCGACTTCATCTTTAGTAGTGTAAGAAGCAACATCTAAACATCTTGAACCATTTTGATTAGATAAAAACGAAGAACGAATCGCTAATGAATTATCAATTTGGCATTGCGTACCATAATTAAATTTGTAGTCATTACTGCTAGATTTAAAAGAAACTAGTTTATTCAATTTCACTTCTCCTCCTAAAACTTCAAAAGAATCACCTCCTGAAAAACTAACCATAACATTTTCAACTACAGTTTTATTTCCTACTCCACATAACAATAAAGAATTAAAATTCTCTGTACCTTTTAATTTTGCACCTGCAAATTCTATTCTTACAAATCTTAAAATTCCTGAATTACTTGCAGCGTTAGTTCCACCGAAAGCAGTTAACGCAGGATTAAGTTCAAAATTGGCTGCTGAAACACCACCAAATCTATTTATAGGTGCATCTCCTAATAAAATTATTCCTCCCCAATCTCCAGCTTTTTTTAAGCTTTTGTTAGAAGTAAAAACAATAGGATCTGTATCTAAACCATCTGCTATTAAAGTAGCTCCTTTAGTAATTACTAAAGATGCTTTTGATTCAGAATCACAAATAATTACTGTTCCCGGATCAATTGTAAGCGTAGCATTATTTGTTACGTATACATTCCCTTGTAATAAGTAAATATTTTTCTTTTCTAATTTTGTATTTACAGAAATATTACCAGCTAAAATTCTGTTGGCTTCTCCGTATTCTTGTTTATTAGGCTTAAAATCTGTCCAATTGTTTAACCAATTATTAGATCCTATTATTCCTTTTTCCTGTTGTGCAGTAACACTTCCAGCTATCAAAAGAAACACGCCAATAAGTTTAGTAATGTTTTTCATAATATTATTAATAAAGGGTTATTTTTTTTTACTGATTTTAATTTTAATCTTAATCTAACACGGATTATATGAACTACAACTCGTTAAATTCATGAAGCGATTTCATTGTATTTTCATAGAACAAAATAGCCGCAATTAAATTATCCTTATCCGAATAAGGCAACATTCGTCTTTGAAAATCTACAGTCAATGCTAGAAATGCAGTAGTACCTTCTACTTGCGCTTCCATCGATTTTTTGTTTTCTGCATTATTAGGTATACCAATGTCTGTAATAGTAACTCCTGGTTTAGTAGCTAATGCAATATAAGGTAATATTTTAACAAGAACTTGTATTCGTTCTACATATAATTCCAAAAGCTCTCCTTTTTGCATACCTCTCAATTCATCCAAACCGTGATATTTTTTAATGGATGCGCTTGAACTAATAATACTTCTTGGAGCATTTTTATTTTGTGAAAAACCCAAACTGGCAGTGAATAAAAAAACACTTAAAAAAATAATTTTAGTCTTCATACTTAATATAAAATAGTTAATATTATCAAAACAAAAGTAACAAATTAAAATTAATTTACAACATTTATTAACAATCGTTGGTTAAAAAAGTATTATCAAAACGCTCGTATCACAAGCCATACGTATTAAACAAACGAAACTTACAGTATGTTAAAATTTTTAACAATTAAAAAATGTAAGAATAATAAACACAAAAAAACAGAAAAGAGGATTAGTTACCTTATAATAATCTCAAAACCAAATTGATTTCTGGTTATAAAAAGAGTATTATTTAATTGCAAAAAAAAGATAGTTTAAACTTAAACAAGCATTTACATGCTTAAAAACTAACTGATTTTTAACAACCAAATTAAGAACGCTAACTCTACACATTCAATTTCATTACTTAATATTGCAATACTAAGGTTTTATATAGAATGATGCAATTTTTTTTATTGTTAATTAATTAAATTTAAGCAAAAAAAGGTAAATAAATTAAATACGACATTCCAAAAACATCATTAGTATTTTAATTTATGATAGGTAAATGCATTAAAATTTTGACGACAAAACATCTATTAATTGTTGGATGAAACAAAATTAATTTGAATAAAAGCAGGACAAATAATCCAATTTGCTAAAAAAACAATCAAATTAAAATATTAACTCTTAATAGATTGAAGTTTTTAAAAACATCACAATTAAAACTATAAAAACTAGCGTAGTAATAAAAATTCAATACTTTTTTGATAACAAAAGAGAAAATACTTTAAAGCAGTCAAAAAAAGATTTACAGCAAGAATTTTGAAGCTGTAAACTTTGCCTTATATAATTTTAGCCTATACCATTTTCTATTATCTTTGCTTTATGCAATTTTCAGAAATTTTAGGGCAAGATCATATTAAAAACCATTTAACAAAAAGTGCCGATTTAGGCCGAATTCCGCACGCACAATTATTTGTTGGTCCAGAAGGAAGTGGAACATTAGCTATGGCAATTGCTTATGCTCAGTACATTATCTGCAACAATATCAATAGCCAAAATGAGGGAGAAAACTTGGCTTGTAATCTAAAATTCCAAAAAATTTCACATCCTGATTTACATTTTATCTATCCAACAGTCAGCACAGAAGATGTAAAAACTAAGCCAAAAAGTATTGACTTTATAGCGGAATGGAGACTGTTTTTAGAACAAAACATATATGGAAGTCTTTTTGATTGGTACCAAGTTTTAGGGGTAAAAAATAAGCAAGGAGAAATTAGAGTCGATGATGCGCAAGAAATTCTTAAATTATTGGCGCTAAAATCTTTTGAAGGTGGACACAAAATCGTTATTATTTGGATGGCCGATAAGCTAAACATTGCTGCATCTAATAAATTATTAAAACTACTTGAAGAGCCAACAGATAAGACTGTTTTTATATTGATATCCGAAAATGAAGAAGATATTATACAAACCATTCGCTCCCGATGTCAAGTATTACATTTTAATGGCTTACCCGAAAACATAATTTCAGAAGCTTTAATTTCTAATGAAAATGCTGATTCCAAAACTGCTTTAAAAATAGCTCATCAAGCACAAGGAAACTATAACAAAGCGATTCAGTTATTACAACCCGATAGCGAGACCACTTTTTTTGAAAAATGGTTTGTAGATTGGGTCCGTGCAGCTTTTAGAGCCAAAGGAAATGCTGCTGCAATACAAGATCTTATTCAATGGAGTGAACAAATCGCTGCTTTAGGAAGAGAAACACAGAAAAAATTTCTTCATTTTTGTATTGATATGTTTCGCCAAGCTTTGTTACTAAATTATCAAACACCTAAATTAGTATATATAGAACCTCAAGTCGAAAAGTTCAAATTAGAAAATTTTGCACCTTTTGTAAATGGCAACAACATTAATGACATTTTTAAAGAACTTTCTGATGCTATGTATCATATCGAGCGTAATGGAAACGCAAAAATTATTTTAACCGATTTATCAATCAAACTAACCCGTTTAATTCACAAAAAATAAAAAAATGAACAACATTACTTCTATTTTAATTTTAATCTTTTTAGCTATAACATTTCTACAGTCAGGCTACGATAAACTTTTTAACTGGAAAGACAACGTAGATTGGCTAAAAGGTCATTTTGCAAAAACACCCTTAAAAAATAATGTTCCTTTAGCATTAGCGAACATTTTAGTATTAGAACTCATCGCCGGAATTTTATGCGTTGTAGGATGCGTTCAACTAGTGGTGAATAACGGAAGGCTTTTTGGTTTTTATGGAGCCGTTTTTTCATGTATTACCTTATTAATGCTGCTTTTTGGTCAGCGCTTGGCTAAAGATTACGATGGAGCAAGAACAATAGTTATCTATTTTATACCCGCTATATTAGCTGTTTATTGGTTAAACTAAAAATAAATTACAAAAAATTACATTGACAATACAAATGACACCAAAACATCCTTCAGAGTCTTTGACTATACTAACAGATTTAGTTTTACCAAGTGAAACAAATCCTTTAAACAATCTTTTTGGCGGTGAATTATTAGCGCGTATGGATCGTGCAGCAAGTATTGCAGCAGGAAGACATTCTCGCAGAATTACCGTTACAGCCTCCGTAAATCACGTAGCTTTTAACAGAGCAATTCCTTTGGGAAGTGTAGTAAATGTGGAAGCAAAAGTTTCCCGATCTTTCAAGAGTTCAATGGAAATTTATATTGATGTTTGGGTAGAAGACAGACAATCAGGAAATCGTGCAAAAGCTAATGAAGCAATATACACTTTTGTGGCCGTAGATGATACAGGAAGACCGGTTGAAGTTCCCCAGATAATACCCGAAACTGAACTCGAAAAAGAACGTTTTGATGCAGCGCTGCGACGCAAACAACTGAGTTTAGTTTTGGCAGGAAAAATGAATCCACAAGATGCTACAGAGTTAAAAGCATTATTTGTTTAAATATTAGCCTTATTTTTAATTAAAACTTAAGGTTTTAAAATATTTGATAAAGAGAATATTCACATTAAAAAAAGAAGTATTTTTACGAAAATATATATTCTTGCAAAATTAGAATTTTCAGGATAATTACACATCCTGTCAGTTTCTTACAGTTATAAAATAATACAAATAGATGAAAGAAAAGGTAAAAGAGAAGATGAGCACAGAAAAAGAAAACAAATTAAAAGCGTTACAACTTACGCTGGACAAACTAGATAAGACTTACGGAAAAGGAACTGTAATGAAAATGGGGGACAAAGCCATTGAGGAAGTAGAAACTATTTCATCAGGATCTTTGGGAATCGATTTAGCATTAGGAGTTGGTGGTTATCCAAGAGGAAGAATTATAGAAATTTACGGTCCAGAATCATCTGGAAAAACAACGCTAACACTTCATGCGATTGCAGAGGCGCAAAAAGCGGGAGGAATTGCTGCTTTTATTGATGCTGAGCATGCATTTGATAGAAATTATGCTGAAAAATTAGGAGTAGATATTGAAAACTTAATCATTTCGCAACCAGACAATGGGGAACAAGCATTAGAAATTGCTGAAAACCTAATTCGTTCGGGAGCAATTGATATTGTAGTTATTGACTCGGTTGCTGCTTTGACTCCGAAAAGTGAAATTGAAGGAGAAATGGGAGATTCTAAAATGGGTCTTCACGCTCGTTTGATGTCTCAAGCTTTAAGAAAGTTAACTGGAACAATCAGCAAAACAAACTGTACAGTTTTCTTTATCAACCAATTGAGAGAGAAAATTGGAGTAATGTTTGGAAATCCAGAAACAACAACTGGAGGAAATGCATTGAAGTTTTACGCTTCGGTACGTTTAGATATTCGTCGTTCAACACAAATAAAAGATGGTGACAACGTAATTGGAAACAGAACCAAAGTTAAAATTGTGAAAAATAAAGTGGCTCCACCATTTAAAGTAGCCGAATTTGACATCATGTATGGTGAAGGGGTTTCTAAAACTGGTGAAATTTTAGATCTAGCGGTTGAATTTGAAATTATCAAAAAATCTGGTTCTTGGTTCAGTTATGGAGAAACTAAATTAGGACAAGGTCGTGATGCTGTAAAATCTTTAATTAAAGATAATCCAGAATTAGCAGACGAATTAGAAATTAAAATAAAAGCAAGAATTAAAGAAATTGCAGAAGCATAATTAAATTCATTGTACTCATAAAAATGCTCGGAAAACTTCCGAGCATTTTTTTTTTTTTAAAACTCCATAAAATTTTTTAAAATGCTTTGAAATAAAAGGCTATTAAATCTGTTTTTATTTTAACCAAATAAAAAATATAAAGTATGTCTAATTCAATATATAACAGATTTTTACACTATTTTTTTTATTTAATTTAGTAAATTTTAAGTACAATTCTATCCTTTCCATTTTTAATAAGGTTCATTAATTTTGATAAAAAAATAATGTTTCAAGCAACCTTTTTTATAATCTACACTCTTAAGATAGTAATGCATAAATTATTAACTAAAAAATGAAAAAAATGAAAAAAATTGCACTGCTTTTAGTACTCATTAGCACCTTAGTAGGATGCACACTTGACAATGAAAATAAAGATACATACTCGTATTCTATATTACCAATTGATAGTTATACCCTTCCTCCTACTTTTAAATTAGGAGAAACCTATGCTATAAAATTAAAATACCAAAGACCTACAGCTTGTTATCTTTTTGAAGGTATTTACTATAATAAAAATTTAAATACTAGAACAATTGCGATACAAGCTGCAGTTAAAGACAATCAAGCCTGCACCACTGAATTACCGCCATTATCAGAGGCATCCTTCAATTTTCAAGTAACGTCTACAGGATCTTATATTTTTAAATTTTACAAAGGAAAAGACGCTGAAAATAAAGACTTGTATGAAGAAGTAGTTGTACAAGTAACTCCATAATATAAATTCTGTGTCATTAGAAGAAATTATAGCAGAATGTAAAAAGAACCACCCCAAAGCTCAAGAACAATTGTATCAATTGTTTGCTAAAAAGTTTTTTGGGGTGTGTCTTAAATATTCGCGTAATTATGATGATGCTCAAGACAATTTACAAGATGGCTTTATAATTATCTTTAAAAAAATACACCAATATAGTGGCAAAGGGTCTTTTGAAGGCTGGGCCAAAAGAATACTAATAAATAATGCCTTACTCCGCTTTAAGGATATTCGGTTTCTGGAAATAATTGACGATAGTATAGCTGAAGTAGCCCTAGAAATAGAAGACGAAAATATCTCACTAGAGTATCTTTTGCAAATCATACAAGAATTACCGGATCAATACCGAATTGTATTTAGTTTATATGTTCTTGATGGTTATTCTCATAAAGAGATTAGTGAAATGCTAAAGATATCGACTGGAACAACAAAATCTAATCTTTATAGAGCACGACTAATTTTGAAAGAAAAAATTGAAAAAATAACCACTTTTAAATTCGAATCATCGGCAAAATGAAAAATAAAAAAAATATAGACCGATTGTTTCAAGAACGCTTTAAGGATTTTGAGAGTGCTCCTAATGATCAAACCTGGTCAAAAATACAAACTGGTTTAAAAGAAGAAAAAAAAGAACGAAAAATTATTCCGTTATGGTTTAAATATTCAGGAATAGCTGTTGCATTTTTTGTTGGGTTTTTTAGTCTTAACACGCTTTATAAATCCCAAAACAGTACTAAATATAGGCTTGAAAATAATATAGTTATACCCAAAGAATCTTTAGATTCAAACAATAATACTACGGTTATTATAGACAGTACTTCAAGAGGAATTAAAAAAACGATGGAGGAAATAAAAAGTTTATCAATCGCTGTTGGTGATTCCTCAACAAACACAATACAACACGAATCATCTGCCAAAACAACGAATAATACAACAAGTAAACAAAAAAATGCTATAGTGAATAGCCAACAAAATAATTCAAAATCGATAGTAAAAAATCTTAAAAATTCAAGAACAGAGTCACTGACTGCAAATCAATACTTACTTAAAAAAGAAACCAATTCAAGTGAATTGCAGTTCCCAGGAAAAATAACTGAAGCAATAAATAAAAACGATAATTTAGCTATTAATCAAGATCAATCTGAATCTAAAAGGAGTAATGAAATTATAGTTCCGAACGAATTAGAAGTCATTTTAGCGCAAAAAAAAGATCTTAAGGATAAAGTCGTATCAAATAATGTAAAAAGATGGGAAATCGCACCAAATGTATCTGCAATGTATCCCAATTCTAAAGTGGCAAACATTGATCCTGAATTTAATCAAAATTCAAAAAGTAGTGATAAAAGCGTTGGTTTTGGTATTGGTATTAAATATGCGGTTAGCAAAAAAATGGTTTTGAGAACAGGAATTAATAAATTTGATTTAGGTTTTAACACCAATAATGTCACTTATTCTTCTGGATTAAATACTACTGCCTTAGCAAATATAAGTTATACTGAAAATGCCATGATTGAGATAAGAAATAATAAAGACGGAAATCCTCTAATGTCATTCGAAAAAGATTTACAGAAAACAAACAGCGGAACTGTAAATCAAAAAATGGGATATTATGAAATTCCATTAGAAGTTTCTTATGCAATTTTTGATCGAAAAATGGGCATTAGCGTAATAGCTGGAGTTAGTACGTTATTTTTAGACGAGAATAAAATTTCATTAATCTCATCAGATAATACCATACAATTGGGAGAAGCGAACAACTTAAATTCAGTAAATTTTAGCACTAATATTGGTTTGGGATTTCAATATAAATTTATAAAATCTTTTCAGTTGAATCTAGAACCCATGTTTAAATATCAACTCAATACTTTTAATACAAATTCTGGAACTAAACCTTTGATTTTTGGATTATATAGCGGAATTAGTTACCATTTTTGATAGTATCAGACTCAAATTGTAGTAATTGAGAATAAATTATTTCACGTACTTCCTCACGAATTACTTTTCGATCTACATTTGTGCCAGAAGTCGCGACATGATGATGCATTTTGACACGCATTAAACCGGGGCTTCCGCTAAAAAAAGTATAAGAAAATCTTTTTTTATTATCAGCAAAAGTGATTGGTGCAATTGGAATACCATGATCTACAGCCAAACGAAAAGCTCCATCTTTAAAAGTGTCTAATAAAATAGATTCATCGTCAGGAACTCCACCTTCAGGGAAAATACAAATACTCAACCCTTGATTGATCCTTTTTTGAGCAAGGTCAAAAACTTCCATTTTACTTTTAGAAGAATTTCTATCTACAAGAATACAGGATCTTTTATAGAAAAAACCAAACAAAGGAATTTTAGAAAGCTCTTTTTTTCCAACAAAAACAAATGGATTTTTAGTTAATGCAAGCATTAGCATAATGTCTGCCATTGAGGTATGATTAGCAACAATCATGTAGCTTTTTCGATATTCCATCTCTTGTTCCTTATCAACTTTATAACGGAATCCCATTCCGAATAAAATAAATTTAGCCCAAATTCGAGCCATTTTAAAAAAGTAAGGATAACCACTTTCTGTTAAAATAGACAAAACCAAAAAGGGAAACATAATCAGTATAGGAATGGCCATTAAAACATAAAACCAAATGCGCCAAAGTGTCCAAAAAATAATCTTTACTCCTCTCATAACGCCAAAAGTAACAAATCAGAAGTTATCATTGTTAAAAAAATTTACTACATTTTTTTACAATTACTGTGAATATTTAAATTTTTCATACAAATTAATCTTTCACTTATGCGGGAATTATTAAAAACAATTTAATTAAGAATGAGGAACTACTATTTTTAAAATTTGCGAATTTGCGGTAAAAAATAAAAAACTTCACGAACTTTGCGAATTAGAAAAAAATTACAATGGCAAAAATACTTACAGGCGTACAAAGTACAGGAACTCCTCATTTAGGAAACCTACTTGGCGCAATCATTCCAGCAATAGCATTATCAAATAAACCGGAAAATGAATCCTTCCTTTTTATCGCTGATTTGCATTCGATTACTCAAATAAAAAATGGCGAAACGTTGCGCACAAACACCTACAGTACAGCAGCAGCTTGGCTTGCTTGTGGTCTTGATGTAAACAAAGTAGTTTTTTATAGACAGTCTGATGTACCACAAACGGCAGAATTGTCATGGTATTTAAGTTGTTTTTTTCCGTTTCAACGTTTAACATTAGCACATTCGTTTAAAGACAAAGCAGACCGATTGGATGATGTAAATGCAGGTTTATTTAGTTATCCGATGTTGATGGCTGCCGATATTTTGCTTTACGATGCAGAGTTTGTTCCGGTTGGAAAAGACCAATTGCAACACCTTGAAATCACGCGTGATGTGGCTTCTCGTTTCAATCATCAAATGGGTGAAACATTTGTAATTCCTGAAGCTATTGTACAACAAGACGGTTTACTAATTCCAGGAACCAATGGCGGAAAAATGAGTAAATCAGCTAATAATATTATCAATATATTTCTGGATGACAAAGCATTACGCAAGCAAGTGATGAGTATAGAAACGGATAGCACCCCGCTAGAAGATCCTAAAAATCCTGAAACTTGTAATGCTTTTGGAATTTATAAATTATTAGCCACTGAGGAACAATTGGCCATTATGACTTCTAATTATCTTGGTGGAAATTACGGTTATGGTCACGCCAAACAAGCTTTGTTTGAGTTAATTTGCGAAAAATTTAAAACCGAAAGAGAAAAATACAATTACTACATCAATAACCGCTCTGAATTAGATGCCCTATTAAAAATTGGTGCTCAAAAAGCAACAAGTATTGCTAATGGAGTTTTAGCAAAAGTTAGAGAAAAGTTAGGCTACGAAGTTATCTAGTTTTAGAAAAAGTAAACCCCAAATTCACAGATTTTTACAAACAAAATAATCTGCGAATCTGGGGTTTTAAAAATCATATCGCCTCAAACAATTTCCCAGGCAATGGTCTAATCACTCCTTTCAATTCCATATTCAACAGCATTCCCGAGATTTTATAAATTGGAAAATCGCAGCGCAAAGCAATAATATCCATTAGTTCTTTCCCTGTTTTCAACAAATAATCATATACTTTTTGCTCATCGTCTTCTAAAGTAACAAACAATTGTTTTTGTACTGGTTTTGTTTTCTGTTCAATATCCCAATTTAAAATATAAACCAAATCAGCCGCACTAGTGAGCACATTTGCTTTTTGGGTTTTAATTAAATTATTACAACCTTGACTGTACTTATCGGTAACTCGACCTGGAACGGCAAATACGTCACGGTTGTAATCATTTGCCATAGTTGCAGTAATCAAGGAACCTCCTCTATCCGCTGATTCGATTACAATAGTTGCTTCGCTCATTCCCGCTACAATCCGGTTTCTTTTCACAAAATTCTCTTTCTCAGGATTTGAGGAACTCCAAAACTCCGTCATAAAACCACCATTTTCCTCGATCTTTGCCACGTATTTTTTATGCGTTTTGGGATATATTTGGTTCAGTCCATGTGCCACTACTCCTATAGTTTGTAAATTATACTCCATTGCTAGTTGATGCGCAACAATATCAACACCGTAAGCAAATCCGCTGACGATTATAGGATCTAATGGAGCTAAATCTTCAATTAATTTTCTACAAAAATCGGTTCCGTATGAAGTAATCTGACGCGTTCCTACAATGCTAATTATTTTTCTGTTTTTTAGATCAATATTTCCAGATGTAAATAATAAAAGAGGTCCATCGATACAATGTTTCAACCGTTCTGGATAATTCTCGTCTTGAAAATGGGCAACACTAATATTATTTGCTTTGATGAATTCAATTTCTTGATTTGCTTTTTCAAATACCGATTTGTCTTTTAAATTTCTTAACAGCACTGCTCCTACTCCATCAATTCCAGCAAGTTGTGATGACTTTGCTTTAAAAATAGCTTCGGCACTTCCTAGATAAGTCACGAGTTTTTTGGCCATTATATCACCAACTCCCTCTATTTTTTGCAAAGCCAGTAAATAAAATAAATCTTGTTCGTTCATGCTAATTATTTGAGTGTGAAATGTATAAATTTTTATGCGAATTGTTAATAAAAATTGTGAATAAAATTTTGATAACTATTTTGCTTGACTAACTTTGTATCTATGAAAATTGAACTATACATCGCACAACTTCTATACCGTTATCAATGTGTAACTGTTCCTGGTTTTGGAGCTTTTTTGACCGAAATACAATCGGCTCAATTAAATCAGAACTCGAATTCTTTTTCTCCGCCTAAAAAGAGAATTGCTTTTAATGCTAATTTAAAAAATAATGATGGTTTGTTAGCGAGTCATATCGCACTAGCAGAGAAAACCTCTTATGATTATGTGTTGAGTGCTATTCAGCGCGAAGTTTTTAATTGGAAGATGACATTAGAGAAAAATGAAATCCTTGCAATTAAAAATGTAGGCTCAATTCGTTTGAATGCCGATAGAAACATGATTTTCACTCCCTACGATCAAGCGAATTATCTAACGAGTTCTTTTGGTTTAGCTCCTTTTATTTCTCCACTTGTTAAGAGAGAAAATTTTGAAAAAGAAATACAAAAAACAGACAACTCTACAACAATCTCTTTGAGAACAGTAGATTCTAAAACAGCGCCTTCTTATTTAAAATATGCTGCTATTTTTGTTTTAGGTTTAGGCATTGCTGCTAGCGTAGCTTATCCTATGTATCAAAACCAAATCGCATTAGAAACGATAGTGGTTAAAACAGCTGTACAAAAACAGGTTCAAAATAAAATTCAAGAAGCTACTTTCTTTATAGAAACTCCAGTTCCGGCCGTTACTCTTTCTGTAAAATCAGATAAAGAAGTAAAAATGCCTTATCATATCATGGCTGGTGTGTACCGTGAGGAAAAAAATGCCGACAAAACTTTGCGAAATCTAACTCGTTTGGGATACAACGCCAAACGTATTGCTGCAAATAAAAATGGTTATTATCCTGTTTTGTACGGAAGTTACGCAACATTTGCAGAAGCAGAAAAAGCGAAAAAAGAAATCAACGAAAAGCATAATCCTGATGCTTGGATTTTGATAGAATCGCTATAAAAATTTAAGTTAAAAAAAAACACCTTCAAAAATATTTTACTTTTGAAGGTGTTTTTTTTTGCTCAAACTATTTTAAAACGTATATGAAATTAGAAACATGATTTAAAATTCAAAATAAAGCTTTTTTAATTCCACAGGAGGCAAAAAACCAACATCTTTATTACTTAGTGGCTTTTAATAAATTTTACCCTTAAAACAGCTGTTTTGAAGCTTATCGCATACCTAAAGGACTGCTTTTTTAAACACAGTAGTTATTTTAAAAAAAAACTACCGAAATTTACTTTGTAATTTTAGCTAAGAGCCTCTCTTATTTCAATTGAAAAAGAAAGTAAATTAACTTTATTAGTATTCATTAGTTGCAATAAAAAATTATTTGAAAAAAAACCAACTAATTGTTTTTTGAATCTCCTTTTAAAATTTAATTCAAACTCGCTTTGTACATTCTGGCTTCGTTCCAGGTAAATTTTTCACTATTATTTTCCATTAAAGTATTTAGCGATTCTTCTTTATAACCTTTGAAAGCGGCGGCTAAAGTTTGAATTTTATCTGCAGTCAAAACCTCAGAAATCGATACCGCTTTAGTTTGTATCAATTGTACAAAGTGAGAATAGATGGTTTGTTTAGTCAGCACTCTAATTGTCGCAATATCATCTATAGATTTCTTCTCTACCCATAATTCATAGGTTTCTTGAACCGTTGACTTTTTAGGCGCTTTTGTTTTAGATTTTTTCGAAGTATAACGCTCTAAATCTTTGTCATCATCAATCAAAGTAATATTCAATTTTTTGAATTGCTCCTGAATAGCAGTTGTTTTATGGCTTATGTATTTTTTAATTTCTTGTGAGGTCAATTTCTCTTTAGAAATCGTTTCGCCTGCAACTACAGTTTCTATCAATAATTTAGCTTTCATTAACTGCAAAACGGCTTTGGTTTGCCATTCTTCCAAAATGATAAGTTCCTCGTAATACGTTTTTGCTTTTTTAGTTCGCTTTACTTCTTCAATTTTCCATAAAATTTCAAAAACCAAATCATCCATAGGTTTCATAAAATAGCTTAACGCTGCTTGAATGCGTTCTGAAATATGATTCATATCGACTGTTTCTTGACTAAAAAGTTTATTTAATTGAGAAACAAATTTTCTAGAAGGATCCAAAAGTTGTTCTATAACTTCTAACTGCTTGGCTGCCCAAGACGCTTGTTTAGATTTAACGGAACTTTCACCGTTTTCGTTATAACTAAATTTGTGATTGCGCCATTCCTGGGCTAAATCGATCCAATTAAAACTATTAATCAAGTAATTATGAATAAAATTTTTGGTTTCAAAGTGCAGTGCATTCTTTAAAAAATCATCAGAAGCTTTGTTTAGCGAATAGTCCATTACATCTTGATCGTTTGAAATACCATTCATTTGCAAAGGAGAGAGCAAAATAAGCCCTTCTAAGGAACGCAAACGCGATAATGCCACGTATGCCTGTCCTGGAAGAAAAACCTGCGAAACATCGAGTGCAGCTTTGTCAAATGTTAGGCCTTGACTTTTATGCACTGTAATGGCCCAAGCTAATTTTATGGGATAATGTACAAAAGTACCCAAAACTTCTTCTTCGATTTCCTTTGTGGCTTCATCTACTTTGTAGCGAATATTTTTCCACTCGTATTTTCCAACCTCAATTGTTTTATTTTCTTCTGGAAAATGAACTAATATTTCTTCATTAGAAAGTGACTTGATAACACCCATCTTTCCGTTGAAATAGTCTTTTTCTGCTGAAAGATCATTTTTGACAAACATTACTTGTGCTCCCACTTTTAATTGTAATTGTTGTTCCACGGGGAAAATTTTCTCAGGAAAATCACCAACAATATCAGGATTATAAACGACTAACTTTCCCTCTAAATCAGCTAGAGCCTGTGCATTCATCGTGTCAGCTTTATTATTATGGGTTGTCAAAGTAATATAACCTTTATTAGCTTTTAAATCAAAATCGGGTTTTACATATTTATTTAATGTTAGAATATCTTGTTGCGAAATTTGATTGTTTCGCAAATTGTTTAAAACCGAAATAAAAGTATCGTCTGTCTGACGGAAAATTTTAGACAATTCGATATACAACGGTGGATTTTGTTGAATTACGTGGGAATGGAAAAAGAATTTTCCGCGGTAATAAGTTTTCAGAGTGCGCCATTCCTCGTCTCGAATTACAGGCGGTAATTGTAACAAATCACCAATAAACAAAACCTGAACACCACCAAAGGGCGTCGATTTTTTGCGAACGGTTTGCATCATAAAATCCATGGCATCCAGCAAATCGGAACGCAACATACTTACTTCATCAATAATCAATAATTCCATGTTTCGAATTACCGATTTCTTTAAGCCACTCATTTTAAAATGCCTGCGCAAAGTGGCTTTGGTTTCAAATTTGGTGCTATCCGAAAATTGCGGTGCCGAATTATCTGGAATAAATCCACCGAAAGGCAACTGAAACATCGAGTGAATGGTTACTCCACCAGCATTTAATGCGGCTATCCCAGTTGGCGCTACCACAACAGTATTCTTGTGTGTCGTCTGGATAATTTCGCGTAAAAGTGTTGTTTTACCAGTTCCTGCTTTTCCAGTTAGAAAAACAGAGCGATGGGTTTGATTGATAAATTGTAAGGTGTAAGCTGCGGCTTCTGAAATGGTTTGCATTAGGCGTATATATAATTAGCTAAAGTATTGAAAATAAGGAATTAAATTAGCATTCTATGTAAAATATTTGTGTTTTCTATTCGAGTTTTTTAGCCCCGATAGTAACGTAAATCCTCGAAATTTAGAAATTTATTTTTTCTAGACAGAAAAGAGCGACTTATAGAAGCTCCTTTTATGGCTAAGAAAAAAAGGTTTCTAAAAGAGAGATTGAAGTGAATAGCGGGAAATAGCTTAAAAAAAAAACCTTCAATCTAACTATAGATGAAGGCTTTTTTACGAATTAATATAAAAACTTATTTTTTAACTTCTTCCTTTTTTTCTTCTGACTTGTATTTGTCATTCAAGGACTTAATCACTTCTTTGGTAATGTTAAATTTATCCTCTGCGTATAAAATTGAAGCCGCATCGCCCGTACCATAGATGTAAGCATATCCTTTTTCTTTTCCGTATGCTTTGATGAATTTCTTCACGCCACTTACTAGAGAATCCATTTCTTTACCACTTTCTTGTTGCAACTCTTGAGATAATGCTTGTTGTGCATATCCTAATTGTTGCTCTCTTTTTTGTAATTCAGCACCTTTCTTTTGTGCCCATTCTTGACCGTTAGCTTGTGCTTGTGATTGAAAATTGGCTGCTTCTTGTTTGAATCTTTTTATTTCAGCGTCTAACTGTCTTCCTTTTTCTTCTGCTTTGGTTTTATATTTTGCTTCAAGGTCTTTTGCCTCTGTATATTCTTTCATTAATTCAGAAGTATCTACGTAAGCCGTTTTTACTTCTTTAGCTGCTTCTGCAGGTTTGTTACAAGCAACAACTGAAATTGCTAATGCGATAAGGATTAATGCTTTTTTATTCATGTCTTTATTATTTGTATTTTGGTATTTGTGATTAATCAATTTCATTTTTGATGAATTTCCGGTTTTTTATGTATCGTTGACAAAAATATAAAAAAATAGATAGTATTAACAAAAACTTTCTAAAATGGTGCTTATTTATACTATAAGATTTTATTATTGCAAATCAGAAAAACATAATTTTTTATTATTAAAAACGGCTTTTTTAGCGCTTAATTAAACGATTTATTTAAAAAAAACATATCTAATACTGACAAGCCAGCCGAAAAGCCTTTAAATGGTCTTAAAATCATTTTAAGTCGTTTTTTAAGACATAAATATGCGATGAATATTCAAAATTCTTCTTTGCTTTCCAATTAGACTGTAATCCGATGATAAATGCTTTTATAAAATTCATTTTACCATTTTTATACTTTTCCGAAAGTAGACTAACATAATAGGAATCGAATTTCATTGGAAGTGTTTTTACTAATTTCATTTCCTCCTGTTCGAACAATAATTTTATTGCTGTTTTAGAGAAATGCCAAAAGTGAATTGGTACATCAAAAGCGGCCCAAAACTTTCCGTAATGTTTTGCGTCGAAAGATTTAAAATTAGGTACAGCAATTATTAAAGTCCCATTGGGTTTTAATAATCGTTTTAATTCTTTGATTTGAGAATCTAAATCTGGTACATGTTCTAAAACATGCCACATCGAAATTACATCAAAAGAATTATTTTCTAATTCGCTAGTATTACCAACAAATGAAACCCCTTTCTTTTTTGCAATTGCTTTTGCTTTTTCACTTGGCTCTACTCCTATTGCTTGCCAACCCTCTTGTTGAACGAATGATAAAAAATCTCCAGTTCCTGCACCAATATCCAAAATACTTCCTTTGGCAGGTTGTACTGAATTGATCAAATTTAATTTATTTTTTAAAGCAATACTCTTAATGAAATGATAACATTTTTCAAATAAAGATCTTTTGCTATCGGTGTGCGAAATATAGTCGACACTTTCATAATACTTACCTAAATTTTCTAAACTAGGTTGCGGATGTGTAATTAACATATCCAACTTCTCATCGTAATATAAATCAAAATCTTCTTGAGATACTGAATAATCTTTGACCGATAAGAAATGCTTTTTACCTGAAATGTCCATTAATTGCTACGGATTTTAAAATTTGTTTTTTAAAGTAAATCCCGAAAGCATATTAGCGCTTTCGGGAAAAATTTATTTATTTATTATGCTTTTATTTTTAAAGTTTTTGAAGATAGTTTCACGTGGAACAAAATGATTAGAGATATAAAAAAATTAAAATCGGAATGAAAAAAAAATAATTAATAATTCGATTATTTTAAATCTGCTATTAAATCCTAAATCAAGAATCCAAAATCAAGAATCTGCAATCTACAATTCCTACCTTCCCATATAAATCAACAGCACCGAAACATCACTAGGCGACACTCCACTTATTCGTGAAGCTTGTGAAATAGTAACCGGTCTAATTTTACTTAATTTTTGTTTGGCCTCTATAGACATCGATTTGATTTTATCATAATCAAAATTCTCAGGAATTTTTACATCTTCCAATCGGAGAAGCTTATCGGCATTATTTCTTTCTTTCTCTATATAGCCCGAATATTTCACTTGAATTTCTGCTTGTTCAATTATCTCTTGATCCAAATCATTTTCGGCAATATAACTTCTTACTTTATCAAACTTCAACATATCGTCTATGTCAATTTGTGGACGCGAGAAAACTTTAAACATCTTATCACCTTGCGAGATCAATGCGGTTTCTTTGGCTTCTAAAATTGGATTGGCTTCGGCAACCGTTACACTGGTATCTTTAAAAAAGGCAACCATTTTTTCGGACTCCTTTAATTTATGCTCCATACGACGCAAACGCTTTTCTGAAGCTAAACCAATTTCATAAGACATTGGTGTTAATCTAAAATCAGCATTATCTTGTCGAAGTAACGTTCTATATTCTGCACGTGACGTAAACATTCTATAAGGCTCTTCTGTTCCTTTGGTAATTAAATCATCAATCAAAACTCCAATATAAGCTTCATCTCTTTTTAAAATCAAAGGTGCTTTTTCATGTACTTTTAAATGCGCATTTATACCTGCCATCAAACCTTGAGATGCAGCTTCTTCATATCCCGTAGTACCATTAATTTGTCCAGCAAAATACAAACCCTCAACCAATTTAGTTTCTAAAGTATGTTTCAATTGTGTTGGAGGAAAATAATCGTATTCGATCGCATAACCTGGACGAAAGAATTTTACATTCTCAAAACCTACAACTGTACGAAGCGCTTTAAATTGAATGTCTTCAGGAAGTGAAGTCGAAAATCCATTTACATACACCTCACAAGTTTTCCATCCTTCTGGTTCTACAAACAATTGATGTCTTTCTTTATCTGCAAAACGATTAATTTTATCTTCAATAGAAGGGCAATATCTCGGACCAAGACTTTTTATTCTACCATTAAACATTGGCGAACGATCAAAACCTTCTCTTAAAACATCATGAACGGCTTGTGACGTATAGGTCATATGACACGATCTTTGATGAATCAACGGTGATGTTACATCCGAATAAGAAAATTTATCTGGCTTAGCATCTCCCTTTTCTTCATTCATTTTAGAATAATCTAAAGATCGTCCATCAACTCGTGGTGGCGTTCCTGTTTTCATTCTTCCAGATTCAAAACCTACGGCAACCAAATCTTCAGTAATTCCGTAAGCAGCACTTTCCCCTGCTCTACCACCACCAAATTGTTTTTCACCAATATGAATCAATCCGTTCAAAAAAGTTCCATTAGTTAACACAACTGACTTAGATCGGATTTCCAATCCTAATGAAGTTTTTATACCTTTTACTTTACCATTTTCGATAATCAAACCTTTGACCATCTCTTGGTAAAAATCCAAATTAGGCGTTCCTTCTAACATCATTCTCCATTCTTCAGCAAAACGCATGCGATCACTTTGAACTCTTGGAGACCACATTGCTGGACCTTTTGACTTGTTTAACATCTTAAACTGAATAGCCGTTCTGTCTGAGACAATTCCAGAATATCCGCCTAAAGCATCGATCTCTCTTACTATTTGACCTTTTGCAATACCACCCATTGCAGGATTACAAGACATCTGTGCAATGTTTTGCAAACTCATCGTAACCAACAAAGTCTTTGAACCTAAATTTGCGGCTGCCGCCGCAGCCTCTGAGCCAGCGTGACCAGCGCCAACAACTATCACGTCATATTCCTCTAAAAACATCTGTTATGGATTTTAACCTTATTAAACCAAGGTTGTAATTTTGAAATTATTATCATTGTTCCACGTGAAACACAAAGCATTTAAAAAGGTAGAAATTCATTAAATGTTCCACGTGAAACAAAGAATAACTATCTATGAAATTATGTTCCACGTGAAACATTATTAAAAAAAGATTTGATTTCTATTTACTGTTCCACGTGGAACAGCGCGATTTTATCATCTTCCTTTTGTCGCATTATTGCTTCGTCAGATTCTGTTTTGTCTTTATATCCGCAATAATGTAAAATACCGTGGGCTAAAACTCTCTTGATTTCTTCGTCGAAAGTAACGTTAAAATCTAGAGCATTGTCTTTAACTCTTTCTACAGAAATAAAACAATCACCGTTTATTTCATTTCCTACTGAATAGTCAAAACTTATAACATCTGTAAGTGTATCGTGGTTTAGATATTCAACATTGATTTTGTGAAGGTATTCATCATCACAAAAAATATAATTTATCTCTCCTTCTTTTTTGCTTTCAGATGCAATAACACGTGACAACCACAAAGCAATAGCTTCTTCATTGTCTAAACTAAATTCTGTTTCGTAATTAAAATTGATCATTTTTTATTAAAATATTCTTGAACCTTTTGATTAAAATTCGAGCGCAAAGGTAATGATTGTCTGTTTAATATCTCTATACTGTTTAAATATTCTAAAAGCGCAGGTGGCAAAGCATTAGATTGATTATAAAACTCTTTTTTATTGGTTTCCGATTGCCTTTTGTTTTCTTCTCCTTGTTGTTGTACAGCCGTATTTAATTTTAATAAATCTTGCTTTAGATTAATTATTTTTTGAAGGGTTTCGTTTTTAAAACCTTTGTTTAAAAGTTCTTTTTCAATTTGCTTCATCTTGTCAATGCTATTTTGTCCAGGACCATTTAAACCTTGTTTGTTTAATTCCTTTTCTAAAGCTTCACGCAATTGCTTTTGCTCTTTATAGATTTGCATGATTGCTTCTGCATCTCCTTCACCATTTTCTCCCTCTTTTCCTTTATTGCCATTATTACCTTTATTAGAATCTGACGGATTATTTGATTTATTTAATCCATCTTTTATTTTATCACCTAACCCTTCTTGCTTTTTAATAATATCTGATAATTGCATTCCTTGTCCTTGCCCCGGTTTTGGAGATCCTGAACCAGGCATTTGCATTTGCATAGAACTTAATAAATCACTTAAAAAATCAGCAAGTTTATTGGCTGCAGCAATACTATAATGTTGGTGTGATAATCCTTTTGGAAGTTGCGCATCCGTAAAACTCGTTAGCGCCTTGTCAACATTATAAATCACATTACCTATTTCCTTGGTAATATCATCCGCTATTTTAGGGTTACGCAAAGACATGGCAAATAAACTATCATCAACATGTTTAAACTGCATTTTTAAATCTTGTTGAATCTTAATGTTTTTGTTAAAAGAAGGTGATCCCGATTTATATTTTTTAAATTGGTTCATTAAACTTTCCTGCGATAAAGAATAAGCTAATAAATTATCTAACACTTGACGCAACATTACAATATCTTCCTGTAATTGTTCTTGTTTAGAATCGGCTAAACCCTCAGCCATTTTTTACGCCATTTCTTTCATATTTTGAGCAGCATTTTTTTGGTTTGATTTGGCTTTGTCTTTCCTCTCATTCTTTAATTGATCAAGTGCTTTTGACAACTCTTGTTCTATACTCTTTTCTTTATTTGTATCATTAGGCAGTTCAATTGGCGATTTTAAATCCTTGTTGTCTTTAGTTAAGTCTTTAAGATTTTCAAGGATTTTATCAAAATCACTATTAATTCTTCTTTGTTGATCCAGATTGTTTTCTTTATCATTATTAATAATTTGCTCCTGTTTCTTAGCAAGTGTATCAAACTTCTTTGCTAATTGTTCGGCTTTCTTTTCGACATAAAACTTCTTGGTTAACTCAACCAATTGCTCTAAATTCTTGTTTTGATTTTTGGTGTTTTGTTTGAACTTATCTAATTTCGATAAAAAATCTTCGTTTTGGATTTTATCATTTAAGTCTTTTAATTCATCCAGAAGTTTTTTATTTTTCTCTAATTCCTTTTCTGTTTGATCCATTCTTGATTTCAATTCTTCCTTAAATTCATCTTTAGGATTTGTTTTGAAATTATCTAAATTCTCATTTAATTTTTTGGCAAAGTCTTTCATCATTTCATCTTGTTTCATTTGACGTTTGATGAAATCATTAATTTTTTGTTGTTCATTAAAATCAAGATTTACTTTTTCTTTACCAGATTTTTGCAATTTGTCCATTTCTAAAATCTGCTTATCTTGATTTTTTAAAGACTTTTCTAAACTGTTTATATTATCATTTTGCTTTTGCAAAACTTGATCTTCTTTTTCTTCTTCTGTAGCAATTCGGTTCGAAAATACTATTGATTTAGAACTTTTGAAATTGTGTAAAACATCATTGTCAAAAACTTCAAAATAGTAATCATAAGATACTCCTTGTTCCACTGGTAGATTACTGGGGAAAGAAAAAACAAATTGATCAAAATTTGTATTCTTAGTTGGCAAAGTTCCTCGTTTTATAGTTTGCGGTTTATCACTTTGATAATACACTACCTGAAGTTTAGAAAAACCATAATCATCTGAAATTTTTCCCAATACATAATTCTTAGAAACCTTTAAACTGTCTGGAGCATTGCTAACATTGATCATAGGAAATTGATCTTTTACTATAGAAAGCTGATAATTTAGCTTTTCGTAGTTTTTTACATTACTATTCGATGTAATAATTTGATAATCTGTATTTTGAATGATGTTTTTGGATAAAACAAACTGATTCTCTAGATTAGAAAAAGAAATCTTAGTATTGTTACTAATCCAATCGGCATTTTGGGTAGCAACAGTATTAATTTTCCATGTAACACGAGTTCCCTCGGGAATAATAGCATTACCAGTTCCTTTAATAATTTCCGATTTCTTATTTAAATAAGCGGGAAAAGTAAGAACCATTTCAAAATTAGCAATAGCCGGAACAGTGATTACTTTCAAAAGATAATCAGGGCTTTCGACTGTATTCGCTTTTAAATGAAAAGAAGTGTTTTTAATTGGTTTGTTAATTTTAAATTCAAAAATACCTGACTTATTAGATTCCATAAAATAACTTTCATCATCGATAAAAATCATGACATTTTCTGGGACAATCTTTCCTTGGGTTTCTACACAAATAGTAAAGTCTTTTCCTTCTTGCGTTGCCAAACTAGAATTAAGTAGAACAAATTGGAAAGGAGCTGGTGGCAAAAACACAGAATTAAAATGAACCACCCTATTTAAACTTTGAGAAATTATAGTCGTGTTTCCAGAAAAATAGAAAAAGGATAAAAGAAGAATTGGAAGAATAGCTAAAGGAAAAAATTTCTTGTTGTTATTAAAATTAATAGCGTTACCAAAAGGGATTGGTTGTAGCAGATTTGCTTTTTGTTCTATAGAAGCTAATAACAATTCAGATTGCTCTTGCTTTGGAGATGCATTTGAAAGTTGCAAAAAATTAGTCAACTTATCATTCACTTCTGAGAAATGATTTCCAATTATAGAAGAAGCTTGTTTATAGTCTATACCCTTTTGAAGTTTAAATAATTTAAAAACTGGGAACAATATAAAACGAAAAAGAAGATAAAGTTCAACTAACACAAAAGTCCAAAATAAAACAGTCCTTCCTACTGGTTGTAACCAAAGAAAATACTCAATAAAAAGAGTGAAAAGGAAATACAACAATCCTAAACCAACAAACAAAATAGTTCCTCGAATTAATTCGTTGGTATAAAACTTCCTAATGAAAGCTTCTAATTTTTGATAAATAATATGCTGTTGTTCCAAAATAGTTGATAATTATATATAACCAATAAAAGTAATAATTTTAATTAGATATTGAACAAATAAGAAAAACTGTAAAATTTAAAAAATACAACAAATTAGTATTCTATTAGAAATGAATTCATTTTACAATTTTATACTTAGAATCGTATCTTTACACCAAAATTATCAAAGATGTCTCAACAAGTTCGTGTGCGTTTTGCACCTAGTCCAACTGGACCTTTACATATTGGCGGAGTTCGTACCGCATTATTCAACTATTTATTTGCCAAAAAAAACAATGGTGTTTTCTTCTTGCGAATAGAAGATACAGATCAAAACCGTTATGTTCCAGGAGCAGAAGAATATATATTGGAAGCCTTAAAATGGCTTGGAATTTCTCCAGACGAAACCATGGGTGTAAATGAAAAATTTGGTCCCTACCGTCAAAGCGAAAGAAAAGATTTATACCAACAATATGCTAAGGATTTAATTAATTCTGGTAATGCGTATTATGCTTTTGATACAGCTGAAGCGCTTGATGCTATTAGAAAAGAAGAAGAAGAACAAGGAAAAACTTTTATATACAATCATCATAATCGTGAAAAACTAGATACTTCATTAATAATTTCTAAAGAGGAAACAGCTCAAAGAATTGCTAATGGAGAACATTATGTAATTCGTTTTAAAACTCCAGTAAATGAAACATTGCATTTACATGACATTATTCGTGGAGATATAAAATTTGAAACGAATCTTTTAGATGATAAAGTATTGTTTAAAAGTGACGGAATGCCAACATACCATTTGGCTAATATTGTAGATGATCATTTAATGGAAACTTCACATGTAATTCGTGGAGAAGAATGGTTACCGTCAATGCCTTTACATGTTTTATTGTACAGAGCTTTTGGATGGGATGCTCCCATATTCGCTCATTTACCATTAATAATGAAACCAATTGGTAACGGAAAATTATCGAAACGAGATGGTGATAAATTAGGTTTTCCTGTATTTCCATTAGATTGGAAAACCGAAGAAGGAATTTCTTCTGGTTACAGAGAAAAAGGATTTTTTCCTGAAGCGGTACTTAACTTTTTAGCATTATTAGGTTGGAACGACGGAACCGAAAAAGAATTGTACAGTCTAGAAGAATTGGTAACTTGTTTTGATTTGAATAGAGTTCATAAAGCGGGTGCAAAATTTGATCCAGAAAAAAACAAATGGTTCAATCATCAATATTTAATGAAGCAAAAAGATTCTGATCTAGCAAAAGCCTTCGCTCCTATTTTAGCTGAAAAAAATATCCAGGTTACAGATGATAATTTGATTAGAATAGTTTCTTTGATAAAAGAACGTGCACATTTCGTATCGGAATTTTGGGAAATGAGTGATTTCTTTTTTGAAGCTCCAACAAACTATGATGAGAAAGCAACTAAAAATTGGAAGTCAGAAACTCCAGCTTTAATGCAAGAGTTAATTTCAGTTCTTGGAGAAATCACAGATTTTACATCTACTAATATTGAAACGATAGTAAAAGACTGGATGACAAAAAATGAAATTGGAATGGGTAAAATAATGCAACCTTTCCGATTGAGTTTGGTAGGTGCTCTCAAAGGTCCTCACCTATTTGATATTGTAGAAATCATAGGAAGACAAGAAACCATTAAAAGAATAGAAAAAGCAATTACTACATTATAACAATATTAGCCCTGAAATTCAGGGCTTTTTTTTGGATTTAAAATGGATAAAATCGAGCTAATTTTTTAAATAATTATTAACATCAGAAACCTAGTTTTAATTTTGTAAATTGTCAGTTAATTTTTAACTAAAATAAAAACAATATGAATGTCGCATTAATTATCCTATTTGTGTTTGGGTTGTTTATTCTGTTATCTTCTTTTTTCACAGTAAGACAACAAACAGCTGTTGTTATAGAACGTTTTGGTAAGTTTTTAAGTATCCGACAATCTGGTTTACAATTAAAAATTCCCGTAATAGATAGAATTGCAGGACGTGTGAATCTTAAAATTCAACAATTAGATGTGATCATCGAAACTAAAACTAAAGACAACGTTTTTGTGAAACTTAAAGTTTCCGTTCAATTTATGGTTGTAAAGGAAACGGTTTATGATGCATTTTATAAATTAGAATATCCACACGACCAAATTACCTCTTACGTATTTGATGTTGTTCGTGCAGAAGTTCCAAAATTAATCTTAGATGATGTTTTTGAAAGAAAAGATGATATTGCAGTAGCAGTAAAAAGAGAATTAAATGAAGCAATGACTACTTATGGTTATACAATCATCAATACTTTGGTAACTGATATTGATCCCGATATTCAAGTAAAAAATGCGATGAACAGAATAAATGCAGCCGATAGAGAGAAAACAGTTGCTGAGTTTGAAGCAGAAGCTTCGAGAATTAGAATTGTGGCTAAAGCGGAAGCAGAAGCAGAAAGTAAACGTTTGCAAGGTCAAGGTATTGCAAATCAGAGAAGAGAGATTGCAAAAGGATTAGTAGAAAGTGTTGATGTATTAAACCGAGTAGGAATTAATTCTCAGGAAGCTTCTGCTTTAATTGTTGTTACTCAGCATTATGATACACTACAAGCTATTGGTGCTGATGCTAATTCTAACTTGATTTTACTACCTAATTCCCCACAAGCTGGTAGTGACATGCTAAATAATATGATCGCGTCATTTAGCGCTTCTAATCAAGTGGGCGAAATGATGAAAATTAGAAATGACAAATCTAATCCTAAAAAACAAAATAGAACTGATTACAAGTTACCAGAAGCTCCTAGTAACCCTGAAACAGAAGAATAAATTAAAATAGTATTTAAAAAGAAAAAAGAGGCTTATAAGCCTCTTTTTCTTTTGGTAAACCAATTCTTTATAAACGGAATTGCTTTATTAAGTACAAACGGAACACTTGCAGAAACAAGAGCTCCATAAGGAATAGCTGAACTGTAAGTACTAATTAAATCACTTACAATATTTTGAGGTGTTAAGTTTTCCTTTGTTTTCTTTACACCAAAAACCAATTTTTCATAACTAATTTCCTTTTCAATCTTTAAAATTTCGAGTTCTCTATCTATTTGAGAATAAGACGTATATTTTTTGATTCCCATAATTTAGTCGTTAAAAAATATTTCTGAAAATTTCTCTAAAATAGGTCCTTCAACAATTTTGTCTTTTATTAAAAATAACAAACTAGTGATTAAAAGATATATACCACCAATAATTAAAAAACCTAGAGGATAATTTTCTAAAGATTTTCCAATTGCCAATGCTCCTGCTATCGAACAAAATAATAATACCATACTCAAACACAATAAAATCAAGGAGAATTTAAGAATCATTGTAGTCGATTTCATCGCTACTTTAAAACCCCATAACTTATAGTAGGAAACATTAGTTTTAATATAAGCATGAATTTCTTCCTGAATTTCCTCTGTATTTTCTTTTAATTCTTCAAAAGCCATATAGTTTGTATTGGGTATGTTAAAATAGTTAAATTAAATTATTTTTGAAGTTTTGCATTTAGCTTTTTCAAATCCGATAATTTATTTTCAAGAAAAGAAATTACATCTTCTGTTTTATGACTCATGTTTGAAACTAAATCTTGATATGTATCTTCAAGATCAAATTTGGCAGCATTTAATTTTTTACTAAACTCTGACGTTACCGAATCTAATTTGTGATGCAAATCACTTTTAGCATCATCAAAACCATCTTTAACTTTTTTTCTAGTTTTAGATCCTTTATCTGGAGCATATAAAATTCCTAAGCCTGCTCCAACGGCTACTCCTACTAAAATTGCTGCTAATGTATTTCCTGAATTTTTAGACATAATTATATATTTTGAAAGTTTGTTCTATAAAGTTACAAAATTATTAACAAGTTCCCGTTAACAAGTCGTTAAAGTATATATATACAAACTATAAAGCCAATACAAACCGTTTAATAAACGCAATTTACAACACGATATTCTTTGCTAATTATTTTAAAATAATGCTTTAAATTCAATCTATGAAGGTCATTTTCAATCAAAACTACTTATTAAAAATAAAATAGTAATAAAAAATTACAATAATAAAAAAAAGCTTTCTTAAAGAAAGCTTTTTATAAATAAAATCTATTTAATAAATAAATATTATATTTTAAGATGTGTTAATAATTGTAACACTTTTTCATTTTTTTCAATCTTTTTTAATTCAGAAAGTTGGTTTTCAAAAAGATTAAAATTAGTAAGATCAACTTGTAAATTTTCAATCGCTAAAATTCGAACAGCAGCCAATTGACTTTTTAAAGACATTGTATATAACTTAGTCAAAGTTTCCGCATCAATATCTTTTACTTTTACTTTATCAGAATGTTGTAAAATCAAATTAGAAAATAATAAAGCGTTGTTATCATTCTTAATATTTTTGACAACAGTTTGAATAATTAAACTGTAATTATCGATACTTTTGATGTTAGCAATAATAGAATTTAAAATCAAAAGTGCATTATTCTCCTCTTTTTCTTTAACGTATTTATTGATTTCTTTTTGGGTATTCATCAATAAATTTTCTTCTTTCTTACCTTTTTCCTCCCAAGCATCCTTTAAGCCAACCGTTTTATTAAAGATAATTTTATCTTCGGTCGAATCTTTATCCACATTAAAATATCCTAAACGTTGAAACTGGAATTTTTCTCCTGCTTGAACAGTAGCTAAACTTGGCTCTACAAAACCTTTTATAACTTCCAGAGAATTTGGATTCATAAATTCTAAGAAATTTTTCTCTTTATGACTGTCTGGTGCTTCATCAATAAACAAACGATCGTACAAACGAACTTCAGCTTCAATAGCATGTTTTATAGTCACCCAATGCAAGGTTCCTGCAACTTTTCTTTGGCTTGCTTCGCTCCCACTTCCACTTCTACTATCTTCATCGTAAGTAACATGAATTTCTGTAATAGTACCTGATGCGTCTTTTACAACATGTTCACCTTTAATAATATAAGCATTTTTAAGACGGACTTCTTTACCCAAACTCAAACGGAAAAATTTAGCTGGAGCTTCTTCTAAAAAGTCTTCTCTCTCAATATATAATTCTCTTGAAAAAGGAACTTTTCTAAAACCAGCACTTTCATCTTCTTGATTATTTTCTGCTTCAAGCCATTCTTCTTTATCTTCAGGATAATTAGTAATTACAAGTTTAATTGGATCTAAAACAGCCATTACTCTTGGAGCCGTTTTGTTTAAATCTTCACGCAAACAAAATTCTAATAGGGAAAAATCGATTACATTTTCTCTTTTGGCCACGCCTATAATTTCACAAAATTTACGAATAGAAGCTGCAGTGTACCCTCTTCTTCTTAATCCAGAAATAGTTGGCATTCTTGGATCATCCCAACCATTTACTATATTTTCTTGAACTAACTGCAAAAGTTTACGTTTGCTCATTACCGTGTAATTCAAGTTCAAACGGGCAAATTCGTATTGATGGGGACGCACTTTATTTGCATCATAAATTTGGTCTAAAAACCAATTGTATAGTTCCCTGTGCATTACAAATTCTAATGTACAAATAGAATGTGAAATTTGCTCTATATAATCACTTTCGCCATGCGCATAATCGTACATAGGATAAATATTCCAATCATTACCAGTTCTATGATGATGACGATGTAATATTCTGTACATCAAAGGATCTCGCATCAACATATTTGTTGATTTCATGTCAATTTTAGCACGTAAAACGTGACTTCCTTCTGGATAATCACCATTTTTCATGGCTTCAAATAAAGCTAGATTTTCTGCTATAGTACGATTTCTATAAGGACCATCAACACCAGGTTGTGTAGGCGTTCCTTTTTGAATCGCCATATCTTCAGAAGATTGACTGTCTACATACGCTTTACCATTTTTGATCATAGCAACAGCCCATTCATACAACTGCTGAAAATAATCGGAAGAATATAATTCTTCTGTCCAATCAAATCCCAACCATTTCAAATCTTCCTTAATAGCGTCAACATACTCCTGCTCCTCTTTGGCTGGATTGGTGTCATCAAAACGTAAATTAACTGGAGCATTGTACTTTAAACCTAAACCAAAGTTCAAACAAATGGATTTGGCATGACCAATATGTAAATATCCATTAGGTTCTGGTGGAAAACGGAAACGTAATTTATCTTTTGGAAAACCATTGGACAAACTATCCTCAATGATTTGTTCTATAAAATGGAGTGATTTTTCTTCGGTTGACATATTTTTTTCTTAATTTTAGCAAAGATAAAAAAGTTTACAGTTATCACTTTACACTTTGCAGTTTTCTTTCAGAACTGAATTTTTCAACAAACAATATATTAAATAAAAAATGGGAATTATTAAACTAAAAAATATTAGAACCTACTCCTACCACGGTTGTCTAATCGAAGAAGGAAAAATTGGATCTGATTATATAGTCAATCTAGAGGTCAAAACGGATCTAAGAAAATCAAGCATATCAGATGATTTGAAAGATACCGTAGATTATGTGCTTTTAAACAGCATTGTGGTAGAAGAAATGGCAATTCGTTCTGATTTATTAGAACATGTAGCGCATCGAATTATCAACCGTGTTTTTAATGAAATTCCAGAAGTTTCTAGAATAATTGTTGGAGTTTCTAAATTGAATCCTCCTATTGGTGGTGATGTTGAAGCGGTTACGATTGAAATGGAAGAATACAGAAGTTAATATTAATTATTGTTGAGTAGCGATTTAAGATTTCATATTTTAAAGGAAAATAATTATCTGTTTTATTTAGAATTTGAAATTTGGAATTTGATTTTTTTATAGTACATTTGCAAACCAATAAATAATTGGCGTCGTGGCCGAGTGGCTAGGCTGGGCTCTGCAAAAGCTCCTACTCCGGTTCGAATCCGGACGATGCCTCTGAAACCTTCAAGGAAACTTGGAGGTTTTTTTTATGTCTAATTTTTAACAAAAATTAATTAAAGAAAGTGTTCGAATCCGGACGATGCCTCTAAAACCTTCAAGGAAACTTGGAGGTTTTTTTTAGGTCTAATTTTTAAGAAAAATTAATTAAAAATAGTGTTCGAATCCGAACGATCCCTCTAAAACCTTCAAGGAAACTTGGAGGTTTTTTTTATGTCTAATTTTTAAGAAAAATTAATTAAAAATAGTGTTCGAATCCGAACGATCCCTCTGAAACCTTCAAGGAAACTTGGAGGTTTTTTTTATGTCTAATTTTTAAGAAAATTAATTAAATATAGTGTTCGAATCCGGACGATGTCTCTGAAACCTTCAAGGTAACTTGGAGGTTTTTTATGTCTAATTTTTAAGAAAAATTAATTAAAGATAGTTTTCTAATCCCGACGATACCTCTGAAACGTTCAAGAAAACTTAGAGTTTTTTTATGTCTAATTTTTAAGAAAAATTAATTAAAGATAATGTTCGAATTAGGACGATGCCTCTAAAACCTTCAAGGAAACTTGGAGGTTTTTTTTATGTCTAATTTTTAATAAAAATTAATGAAAGATAGTGTTCGAATCCTGACGATGCCTCTGAAACCTTCAACGAAACTTGGAGGTTTTTTTTATGTCTAATTTTTAAGAAAAATTAATGAAAGATAGTGTTCGAATCCTGACGATGCCTCTGAAACCTTCAACGAAACTTGGAGGTTTTTTTAGGTCTAATTTTTAAGAAAAATTAATGAAAGATAGTGTTCGAATCCGGACAAAGCCTCTGAAATCTTCTAGTAAACTTGGAGGTTTTTTTTAGGTCTAATTTTTAAGAAAAATTAATTAAAGATAGTGTTCGAATCCGGACGATGCCTCTAAAACCTTCAAGGAACTTGGAGGTTTTTTTAGGTCTAATTTTTAACAAAAATTAATTAAAGATAGTGTTCGAATCCTGACGATGCCTCTGAAACCTTCAAGGAAACTTGGAGGTTCTATGACTGTTTTTTAGATAATTTTAATTAAAACTTTTTAAACTATTTGTCACCTTACAAGCTTATTAAAAAGAGAATATAAATTATTAGTAAGTTCCAATATTTCGATTATAATTAATTAAGTATCTAATATTCAACTATTAAATAGTGGGTATAAAAAAATCCTAATTCTGAATAATTATTCAGAATTAGGATATAGTGTTATTAATAAAACTTTTAAAAGCTTATTTATCAATTTTTTCTAAGGCATGTTTTACCATTTCTTTTTCTTTTGGAAACCAACCTTGTGTGATTAAAACTGTTCCAAAAACCATTAAAACAATACTGATTCCTTTTTTAATTTTTAAAATATTTACTGGTGTCAATTTATTCTTTAACTGTTTTGCCAAGATTATTTTGATACAATCAACAATTAAATAAGACAAAATTACGGTTACAAAAAAAGTTATCATTCTTGAGTTTTGCATTTCTAGTTTTGGTCCTACCGAGATAATTACTGCCAACCAAAAACCAAGAACTCCTATGTTTATAATATTCAAAAAGAAACCTTTTACAAATAAACTTCCATAGTTCTTTTTTATAATCTCTTTATCAATCAAATCGGTATTGATTTTCTGTTCATTTTTTAATTTAATAAAAGATATCAAACCATAAACTAACATTAATATTCCTCCAAAAATAAAAAGAGCAGGCTTGTCTTTTAAGTTTTGAATTAATCTGAAACTACCTAAATAAGCAATTCCGATAAAAACAATATCTCCTAAAATTACACCTAAATCAAAAACTAAAGCGGCTCTAAATCCTTTTAAAATACTAGTTTCTAGCAAAATAAAGAATACAGGACCTATCATAAAACTTAAGAAAATTCCCCAAGGAATACCTGCTAAAATATCGTTTACCATCAAAAATGTACATTTATTACCAACAAATCTAATGTAATTTACTAATTTTTTTCCAAAATTATTCCACCAATAAAAATTTCTTGGTTAATTTGTTTTGGTTTTCCATAGATAAAAATAGAGCCTCCAGCTTTTACTTTAGCCTCAACCAAAGTACTAGCATTAATTTCAGCTTGTCCTCCTGCAGAAACTGTAATAGTAGTTTGAGAAGTATTTAAATCTTTAGCATTTAGAATACCTCCAGAAGTAATAGCTACATTTTGATTGGTAGATTTACCAGAAAGAGAAATAATTCCGCCTGAATTTACTTTTACACTTACCTTTTCAACATCAACATTTAAGCTTAATTCACCACCCGATTTTGCATTTAACTCTAAACTAGTTTGTTTAAAATCATTCGCACTAGTTATAGAACTTCCCTCACTTACTGCAATACTTTCTAGATTTTTGTAATATAACTTCACCACAATATCATTCCCAGATAATAGCTTTGGAAAAGGCATTCTTATTTTTAAATCTCCATTTTTATTGACCGTTTCAACTTCTGCAGCACGTGATCCAGTAATTTCTAATTTGTTTTCGTTTGCAGCTATCAACTGAACTGAAATTTTATCAAAAACTTTTACTTGATCAAAATCACCTAGGTTTCTACTTACTTGTGCATGTGTAAATTGTGCTAAAAGCACCAATGCAATAATTACTACTTTTTTCATTTTTTTATTTTAATGGTTCTTCCACTCTTCTTAAAAAATTAAAGTCCAATTGTTTTTTTACTAAATCGGCATTTTTTACTTTAACGTAAATTTCGTCTCCTAATTGTAATAATTTACCAGAAGTTTCTCCTTTTAGCGCATATTGTTTTTCATCAAATGTGTAATAATCATCTTTAATATCTCTAATTCTACACATTCCTTCGCATTTATTTTCGATAATTTCGACATAAATACCCCATTCGGTAACACCAGAAATAACACCCAGGAATTCTTCATCTTTATGATCTTGCATGTATTTAACCTGCATGTATTTGATAGAATCGCGTTCTGCATTGGTTGCCAAACCTTCCATGGTTGAAGAATGCAAACATTTGGTTTCATAGGTTTCTTCATCTACAGATTTTCCTCCATCAAGATAATGCTGTAACAATCTATGCACCATAATATCTGGATAACGACGAATAGGCGACGTAAAATGAGAATAAAAATCAAATGCTAAACCATAATGACCAATATTATCTGTAGAATATTTGGCTTTACTCATACTTCTAATAGCCAATGTATCAATAAGATTTTGCTCTTTTTTACCATTTACTTGCTCCATTAAGCTATTCAATGATTTAGAAATATCGCCTTTATTACGGAAATCTATTTTATAACCAAACTTTGCAATTACAGTTTGCATGGCAATTAACTTATCTTCGTTTGGCTCATCGTGAATTCTATAAATAAAAGTTTTCTTTTGCTTACCAATATATTCAGCTACTTTTCTGTTGGCCAATAACATAAACTCTTCAATTAGATGATTGGCATCTTTAGAAACTTTAAAATAAACACCTTGAGGTTCTCCGTTTTCATCTAAATTGAACTTCACTTCTACTTTATCAAAAGTGATCGCTCCTTCGGCCATTCTCTTTTTTCTAAGAATTTTAGCGAGCGAATCTAATTTTAGCGTCGCTGCTACAATATCTTCAGAAACTTTATAAGAACTACCTGTAATAGAAATTTCTTCGGGAATTGTATCGTCTTTAGTCTCTATGATGTATTGTGCTTCCTCATAAGCAAAACGTTGATCAGAAAAAATAACTGTTCTTCCAAACCATTGATTCATTACTTGCGAATCTTCATTGATTTCAAACACTGCAGAAAAGGTATATTTCTCTTCATTTGGACGCAATGAACAAGCAAAGTTTGATAATACTTCGGGTAACATGGGCACTACTCTATCTACTAAATATACAGAAGTTGCTCTTTGATACGCTTCATCATCTAGGATTGTTCCTTCTTGAAGATAATACGAAACATCGGCAATGTGAATACCAATTTCATAATTACCATTTTCTAATTTTTTGAAAGATAAGGCATCATCAAAATCTTTCGCATCTTTTGGATCGATAGTAAAAGTCAACGTATCGCGCATGTCACGACGTTTGGCAATTTCACTTTCGGTTATAGAGGTATCTATTTTTTGTGCAAAGGTCTCTACTTCAATAGGAAATTCTGATGGCAAACCATATTCGGCAAGAATAGCATGAATCTCAGTATCATGTTCTCCTGGTTTTCCTAACACTTTTATAACAGATCCAAAAGGACTGTCTGCTTTGGCTGGCCAATCTTCAATATGAACTAAAACTACATCTCCTTGCTCTGCCTCTCCTATTTTATCTTTTGGAATAAAAATATCAGTATACATTTTTGGATTTGCAGTAGAAACAAAAGCAAAATTGGCTTGTATATCAATTACACCAACGAAATCAGTTTTGTGTCTTTCTATAACCTCAATAACTTCACCTTCTGGTTTTTTACCTTGTCTTTTATTGTACACATAAACTTTGACAATATCTTTATCTAAAGCGTGATTCAGATTATTGGTCGGGATAAATACATCTTCGTCAAGATCAGCACAAACAAAATAAGCTGTTTTACGACCAGTCATATCAATTTTACCTTCGTAATAATCTTTACTAACTGCTTTAATTAAATATTTTCCTGGTTCTGATTCAATAATTTTATTTTGTGAAGCTAAAATCTTTAAATCTTTTATAATTTGATTTCTACTTTCGGTATCATCAAGCTCTAGCTTTGCTCCTATTTGTTTATAATTGAATGCTTTATTAGCACTTTGCGATAATATTTTTATTATTTTATCGGAGAAATCTTTCCCTTTTTTTATCGGCTTTCTTAATCTTTTACTCATAAATTCTTTTCTTAAAAGTCTAAAATTACAAAATAGTAAACTGTTATCGATAAAGATAAGCCATATTTAAAGAAAATATAACTTTACAGAATAGTTGTATCTTTATAAAAAGTATAAATATGGAAGAATTCAAAACAGTGGCAATTTTCAATTATTCACATGAAATCGTTGTCCTGAAACATTTATTAGATCAAGAAGAAATTCATTATTTTTTTGAAAATGAAATTATGTCCTCTTTTGCACCAATGTATTCAAATGCTTTGGGCGGAATTAAACTTAAAATTCATCCAAACGATTTTGAAAAAGTGCAAGAGTTATTGGATAACCTAAATAACAATTTGACCATCGTTTAAAGTAGTGCTCATTCTCAAATAATTTTTTTGAAAGTTTATTTTTTTTGAAAGTTGTCAACATATATTAATATAAACAAAAAGAAAATTTAAATTTAAAATCTTTCTTGGTTGTTATTATAGCTTGTTAATAGTTGCAATAAATTTATTTTAAAAAGCATTGAAATCAAGTTTCAAGAGGTTATATTGAGTTATCAACATACTTATATTTTTATAAAGTATTCGTTTCTAAGCTTTTTTCAATAGTAATTAACAATCGTTGATAACCCTTTTTATATTGAATTTGTAAATAACTTCAACTATCATTTTTTGTTGATAACCTACTTTTTAATATTGATAACTATTCTAAAAAATAAGCTAACTAAATTAGGATTTCTAATGTCGGTTTTGGATTAGGTATTTTTTATTGATATCCAAAAAAAACTTCTAATATTCTATCCTAAGTTATGAACAATAAATGTTAATTTAAGGTTAACTGAATATCAAGTAGTTAGCTTTCACTATTAACAATGCAAAATTTTAACATATTTATTTTATAATTAACATTGATTATCAACTATTTATAGAACCGATATAATTGTTGATAACTCATAATCTAATGGTTTACTGCTGCTTAAGTTGTTTATTATAACTAAATAATATTATTGTACATATAATTAAAGTCTTGCTTAAAATAACCCTCATTTTTATTGAATAGTATAGACTTACTTTATTTAAATTTGCAGCACACAACTTAAAAAATAGAGTATGAAAATCTCAATAGGAAATGATCACGCAGGACCAGATTACAAAAAAGCAATTGTAGATATGCTTCAAGCAAAAGGATATGAGGTAACTAATTACGGAACCGATACTACAGCAAGTGTTGATTATCCTGATTTTGGTCATCCCGTTGCAACAGATGTTGCCGAAGGAAAAGCTGATTTTGGAATTATTATTTGCGGAAGCGGTAACGGAATTGCGATGACGGCTAACAAACATCAAAAAGTTCGTGCTGCTTTGTGTTGGATGAAAGAAATTGCAGCTTTAGCGCGTCAGCATAACGATGCCAATATTATTAGTATTCCTGCACGTTATACTTCTGTTGCACAAGCAGTAGAAATGGTTGAAACTTTCTTAAATACTGATTTTGAAGGCGGAAGACATCAAAATAGAGTGGATAAAATTTCTTGCTAAAAAAATTGCGGTGCTTCGCACCAAATAAATAGGAGCTCAGTTGATAAAACTGGGCTTTTTTTATGCTCTTTAAATGAATTAAAAATGTAATTAAAACCAATAAACCCTTTTGTTTACAATTATTTGGATAATAGATAATTATAAACAAAATATGTTAAAAGCAACTGCATTACAACAATAAACCAAAACTTTAGTAAGTAACTTTTTTTAGAGGTTTTATGTCTAAAAATAAGCATTGCTAATCCTGAACCAATTGTTCCTCCAAGAAAAACAAATGAGAGTAGTGCTTTTTCAGAAATGCGGCTTTTGTTTTTTTTAGCTAAATTTTTATCGTAGCCAATTTGTATAAATGATAAAGTATTAATTACTAATAGATATACAATAAATACAAACATTTTTGTTTTTTTTATAAAGTTTAGAATATTTTAAAAATAGCTATTATTTAAGAATAGTAAATGATTTATTTTAAATATCCCATAAAATTTATTGACACAGGAATCTTAATTTAAATAATAAGTATTTTTTAAATTAAGGAACGCTCTTAATTTAAAAACAGTGTAAAAATTAAATTAAGAACTATATTTGTTTTAAAAAAGTTTTAGAAATGAAGAATTACAAATCAGGCAATTTTGAAAATCAAGGCTATTATAAAAGTTTTCAACCCTCCTTTATTGATAAAATTTGGTTGCTTGAAGATATGGAAATTCAACAATTACTCTCAAAAGCTGATAGACAATTAGGAAGATTGGATATGTATTCAGAATATATTCCAAACATTGATATGTTTATTAGTATGCACGTCCTTAAAGAAGCTACACAAAGTAGTAAAATTGAAGGAACACAGACTAATATTGAAGAAGCGTTATTAGATATAGAAGATATAGTTTTAGATAAAAGAGACGACTGGGAAGAAGTTCAAAATTATATTGAAGCTATGAATACTGCGATCAAACAGCTGGAGACTTTACCGTTTTCTACTCGCTTGATTAAGGAAACTCATAAAACATTGCTTCAAGGAGTTAGAGGTCATAATAAACAACCTGGTGAATTTCGAACAAGTCAAAATTGGATTGGTGGTGCTTCTATAAATGATGCTACTTTTATTCCGCCAGTTCATAATTCGGTGTCAGAACTAATGAGTGATTTAGAAAAATTTGCACACAATGAAGATTTTTATTTTCCTGATTTACTTAAAATTGCTTTAATTCACTATCAATTTGAAACTATTCATCCTTTTTTAGATGGTAACGGAAGAGTTGGACGATTGTTGATAACACTTTATTTGGTTGATAAAACTATTCTAAAAAAGCCAATTTTATATTTATCTGATTTTTTTGAAAGAAACCGACAGTTTTATTATGATAATTTGATGAATGTAAGGACCAAAAATGATTTAAAACAATGGTTTAAATTTTTCTTGGTTGGTGTTATTGAAACGGCTAAAAGTGGAATTGAAACCTTTGATGCTGTTTTAAAATTGAAAAAAGAAATAGAAGATAAAATTAAAAAAACTGGGAATAGAAGCCATCACTTACTGAGTATTATGGAAGTTCTCTATCAAAAACCAACAGTTAATGTATTTAAAATTGTAGATATTACTGGTGTTTCACAAGCTACAGCTTATAAAATTTTAGAAGAATTAGTAAGTATGGATATTCTAAAAGAAATAACTGGTGGGAAAAGAGGCAAAGTATATGTATTTAAAAATTATATAAAATTATTCAATTAAAATTCTAATGACTAACATACAATTTATAGCAAAGTTTGTAGCTACCACAGCTATTAACATCCAAAATACGGTTCAATTATTACAAGAAGATTGTACAATTCCCTTTATTTCTCGCTATCGAAAAGATACAACAGGAAATCTAGATGAAGTTCAAATTGAAAATATAGCTAAGTTTCAAAAGGAATATGAAGTTATTGTAAAACGTAAAGAGGCTATTTTAAAATCTATTGAAGAGCAAAAAGCACTTTCCCCTGAATTAAAATCTAAAATTGAAACAAGTTTTGATTTACAGGAATTAGAAGATTTTTATTTGCCTTTTAAAAAGAAGAAAAAAACAAAAGCTGATGTGGCTCGTGAAAACGGATTAGAACCTTTAGCTAAGATTATTATGGCTCAAGGTAATGAAGATATCGATTTCTTGGCAACAAAATATGTGAATGACAATATAATCAATGAAGAATTGGCTTTGCAAGGAGCTAGAGATATTATTGCAGAATGGATTAACGAAAACATTTATGTGCGTAAGCAATTGCGTAGATTGTATCAAAGGAAAGCTAGTATTACCACAAAAGTTGTAAAATCTAAAAAAGAGGACGAAAATGCTCAAAAATTCAATCAGTATTTTGATTGGTCAGAGCCTTTAAGTAAAACACCTTCCCATCGATTATTAGCGATGCTTCGAGCTGAAAACGAAGGTTTTGTAAAAATGAAAATCGAAGTAGATACAGAGGAAGTTTACGATTTAATTGATGAAATAATTTTAAAAAAACAAAGCAATTCAACTTCTCATGTGCAGCTTGCTATTGAGGATAGTTTTAAACGTCTTTTAAATCCTGCCATTTCAAATGAAAGTTTGCAAGAAGCAAAGGTTAAGGCTGATGCCAATTCTATTCAGGTTTTTGCTAATAATTTAGGACAGTTATTATTGGCACCGCCCTTAGGAGAAAAACGAATTTTAGCGATTGATCCAGGATTTAGAAGTGGTTGTAAAATTGTTTGTTTAGACGAAAAAGGAGATTTGTTATACAATGAAACGATTTATCCGCACGCACCACAAAAAGAGGAAGCGATGGCGATGAAAAAAATTCGTTCGATGGTGAATTCCTATAAAATTGATGCTATTTCTATAGGAAACGGAACCGCATCTCGTGAAACAGAATTTTTTATTAAGAAAATTGCTTTTGATAAACCCGTACAAGTTTTTATTGTCAGTGAAGCTGGTGCCTCTGTATATTCAGCCTCAAAAATTGCCAGAGACGAATTTCCTAATTATGATGTTACGGTTCGAGGTTCAGTTTCTATAGGTAGGCGACTTTCGGATCCGTTGGCTGAATTGGTAAAAATTGACCCAAAAGCGATTGGTGTTGGACAATACCAACATGATGTAGATCAAAATAAATTAAAAGAAGAATTGGATAATACCGTAATTCGTTGCGTGAACTCGGTTGGAATTAATATCAATACTGCCAGTAAACACTTATTGAGTTATGTGAGTGGAATAGGAGAGAAGTTGGCCGAGAATATCGTTCAATATCGATCGGAAAATGGCCCATTTACAGACAGAAAGCAACTCAAAAAAGTGCCAAGATTAGGAGAAAAAGCGTACCAACAAGGTGTTGCATTTATCCGAATTTCGAATGCTAAAAATCCGCTAGATAACTCGGCAGTCCATCCTGAGGCCTACGGAATTGTTGAAAAAATGGCTAAGGATTTAAAATTGACAGTCAATGATTTAATTGCTAATCCTGAAAAAACAGCTTTAATAAAACCAGAAAATTACAGTACACCAGAAATAGGTTTACTAGGGTTAAAAGATATTATTAAAGAACTCGAAAAACCAGGATTAGATCCTAGAAAGTCGGCTAAGGTTTTTGAATTTGATCCCAATGTGAAATCAATAAAAGATGTAAAATCTGGAATGATTTTGCCGGGAATTGTCAATAATATTACCAATTTTGGATGTTTTGTTGATATTGGTGTGAAAGAAAGTGGCTTAGTTCATATTTCACAACTCAAAGCGGGTTTTGTAAGCGATGTAAATGAAGTAGTAAAATTACACCAACACGTTCAGGTAAAAGTTACTGAGGTTGATGAGGATAGAAAAAGGATTCAATTAACGATGATACTATAACCAACAAAAAAATCCAAATTACATAAGTTTACCTTATGTAATTTGGATTTTTTTAATATTGAAATTAAAGAAATTTATTCTTTTGTTTCGTCTTCTTTTTTATTTGCTGGTTGGTCATCCTTAGCGGCATTCTTGAATTCTTTAATTCCGCTTCCTAAACCTTTCATTAATTCTGGAATTTTTTTACCTCCAAAAAGTAATAAAACAACAGCTAATATAACCAGGATTTCTGTAACACCTAATCTTCCCATGATTGAATAATTTATTGCCGCAGCAAATTTGTACTAAAACGTTGGGCAAAGGTATATAGAATTCCTTAATGGAAAAGTATTTTAATGCATTTATTTGGTTTCAAAAGCGTTAAAAATTTATTAAAAATAAATTTAGGTAAGAGCATTGTGACAAACACTTACGAATACAATCAACAACAATAATTGTTATATTTGTTCAATAATAAAATACGATGCCTAAAAAGAAGCTCAAGAGACGTAAAATCAAAGAAAATTTATTCAATAAAAGACGTTTAATTATTTTAAACGAAGATACTTTTGAAGAAACATTTTCTTTTAAACTTACCTTGATGAATGTGTTTATATTTGCCACTTTAGGAGCGGTAATTATTATTACAGTGACTACTTTTATTATTGCTTTTACACCTCTTAGAGAATTTATACCCGGTTATTCCTCTTCTAAACTAAAAAAAGATGCTACTGAATTGGCTTTAAAATCGGATTCTTTGACTACCGCATTAAAGAAAAATGAAGCCTATATTTTATCGATTAAAAAAGTACTTACAGGTCAATTAGAATATGCCAAATTTAATAAAGATTCAATACTAGCCTCTACTGATGAATTGGTTGAACCCGAATTATTAAAAGCCTCTAAGGAAGAATTAGAATTAAGAAAAGAGGTTTCTGAAGAAGAAAAAACTAGTTTATTAACTAAAAAGCCAGTTTCTAAGAAAGAAAAGAATAAGAAATAAAACAAGCAATATCCTCTGCCTTTGTGCCTTTTTGGCAAAACTAAAACAACTATGTCTATAAAATCTATCGCAGCAAAATTGTTTGCACAAAAAATATACAATAAAACACAAGTTTGGGTTAATAATCCTGTGGAAACACAAAAAAAAGTTTTTTTGCATTTAATCAAAGAGGCTAAAAACACACAGTTTGGTAAAGATCATGATTTTGAAAAAATAAAAACTACAACTGATTTTGCTCAACAAGTTCCCGTTCGGGATTACGAAGCATTAAAACCTTATGTAGATCAAGTGGTTAACGGAGCTGAAAATATTCTTTGGAAAGGCAAGCCGTTATATTTTGCCAAAACTTCAGGAACTACTTCTGGTGCCAAATACATTCCGTTAACAAAGGAATCCATGCCATATCATATTGAAGCGGCTAGAAATGCCATTCTGCACTATATTCATGAAACGGGAAAATCTGATTTTGTTGATGGAAAAATGATTTTTCTACAAGGAAGTCCAATTTTAGAAGAGAAAAATGGAGTAAAACTAGGTCGTTTATCTGGAATTGTAGCTCATTTTGTTCCCAAATACCTTCAAAAAAATAGAATGCCTTCATGGGAAACCAACTGTATTGAAGATTGGGAAACCAAAGTAAATGCAATTGTAGAGGAAACTTTTGACAAGGATATGTCTGTGATTTCAGGAATTCCTTCTTGGGTGCAAATGTATTTTGAAAAATTGCAGGAAAAAGGAGGGAAGAATATTGGTGAAATTTTCAAAAATTTTAATTTATTCATTTATGGCGGTGTCAATTATGAACCCTATCGCGCTAAATTTGAAAATTTAATTGGAAGAAAAGTAGATAGCATCGAGTTATTTCCAGCTTCTGAAGGTTTCTTTGCTTATCAAGATTCGCAGAAAGAAAAAGGAATGTTATTGCTTTTAAATGGTGGTATTTTTTATGAATTTATAAAAAGTGACGAATTTCATTTAGAAAATCCTAAACGGTATACGATTGGCGAAGTAGCTTTAAATGTGAATTATGTTTTAATTATTTCAACCAATGCCGGACTTTGGGGTTATAATATTGGTGACACCGTTCAATTTGTATCTTTAAAACCGTATAGAATCATCGTTTCAGGTAGGATTAAGCATTATATTTCGGCTTTTGGAGAGCATGTTATTGGTAAAGAAGTAGAAAGTGCTTTGCAAGAAGCTATTTTAGGAACTACAATTCGTATTAATGAATTTACGGTTGCTCCTCAAATTACACCAACAACTGGTTTGCCTTATCATGAGTGGTTTATTGAGTATGAGAACGAACCAGAAGACAGCGTAACTTTTGCGCAAGCGATTGATAATGCGATGCGCAAGCAAAATATGTATTACGATGATTTGATCGTTGGTAAAGTGTTGCAAAAATTGGTGGTCACTCCAGTAGTTAAAAATGGTTTTCAAGACTATATGAAATCGATCGGTAAATTAGGTGGCCAGAATAAAATTCCTCGTCTTTCAAACGATAGGAAGATTGTCGATTTATTAAAAAGAAAATAAATGTCTTACCTTTGAAGGTTAGAAAATAATTAGAAAATGAAAGAAACAAAAAATATATCTCGTTCGAGAGCACAAGAATCATCAGCAGCTATTGAAAAAATGTACATTACGATGCGTCATCTTTTTAATAGAGGATTTTACAAACCTATGGGAGTTTCTGGAGATACGTTACGTGAAGCTTTACTGGCATTGCGTCCAGAAATTTACGGAAACATTGGAGAAGAAAAGGTAGAGTTAAACGGACTTTTATATGTAATTGAGCGTCTTCCGGTAGGAATAGAGGAATGCCGATTTATTAATTTAACTTCGGATGAAGGCTATTCTAAATCCCATTTTCAGGCTATTGTACCGCCTAAAAGACGTCGCAATTGTTACCGTATCGATGAGGAACAAATGAATGTTGAAATTACAAGAGGTCGATCTGATATTTATGATATTTTAACGCATTTGACATTTATTTTTATTGAATCTCATAAAATTAGAAATAGAGTTTTACTAGATGATGCAGGCGAAGTTTCTCGTGATTGGTTTAAATTAGAGCAAGCTGTTTCGCAAAAGAAAAAACTGACTCTTGTAGAAAAAGAAAAAGCAATTTCGCATGCGGCAAACATTTTAGGTAGAACTTTCGAGGAAGTTTTAAATATTTATGATGCTTTTGGTTCAACCGCTTCGCCAGACCGATTTTTGCACGTTATTTTTTGGTTGGGAAAATTAGCAATAGAGGAAATTGTTGATGATAATAAACGAACAATCACCTTTAGTCCTATTCTAAGAGAACGCTTAGGACATCACATTCACGGTGAAGTTTGGGCTACAAATATTAAGAAGGTTTTAGAAGAAAATAAACTTTTAGACCGTCCTATTCATGTTATTAGTGCTAACATGCACTCGGTTATGAACTCTATTTTTGCAACAGAGGTTTTAAAAACGAAGTTCAAAGACAAATCAGATTTCTTTATTTATGAGGAATTGAGTAAATCTGGAGCAGATGTTTTAAGAAATGAAGTTTCGGATGTAGCCTTAAAGCACGGAATGATCTCTTTGCCAGATACTTCTGGAACTAATATTGACGTTCAGATTTTTGATACAGCAAAATTAAACTGGTCTAAAACATCATTTGCAAACGCAACTATTGGTGATAAAAAACCCGTACTTATTGTTATGGATTATGCCTTTGGTGAACAAGCCTATGAAACGATTGACGAGTTATTAAAGCCTTATAAAAAAGACATTCTTTTGAACGTGGAGTCGGTTTCAATAATGGGGAAAGCAGGAATTCTAGAAGGTGGAAAAGGAGATATTATGATTCCGAATGCCCACATTAATGAAGGTACGGCAGACAATTATTTTTTCGAAAATGAATTATCAGCAGAAATGTTTGAAGGAAATGACATTGCCGTTTTTGCTGGACCAATGGTTACAGTACTTGGAACCTCATTACAAAATAGAGATTTACTAAAATTTTTCCATGAATCTACTTGGGGAATTATTGGTCTTGAAATGGAAGGTTCTTACTATCAAAAAGCAATACAATCGGCATCTAAAATCAGAAAAAGTGTTCCTCATGACGTCAAGGTAAGATACGCGTATTACGCCTCAGATAATCCATTAGAAACCGGAAGTACATTGGCTTCGGGTGGTTTAGGGACAACAGGAGTAAAACCAACCTATTTGATTACTATTAAAATATTGGAACAAATTTTCCAGGTTAAATAGTACATTCAATTCGCTGTATTAAAGAAGTAAAATAACAGAATATCGCAAACTTACCCTAGTTTGTAAAACCTTTATTGGAGAATCAAATCCTAGTAAATTAAGGAAGAAATCCAACATAATAATCAATATATGAAAAGAATACTTATTACTGGAGCTGCAGGATTTTTAGGCTCTCATCTTTGTGACCGTTTCATAAAAGAAGGTTATTTTGTAATGGGTATGGATAACCTTATTACAGGAGATTTAAAAAATATAGAACATCTTTTTAAATTAGAAAACTTCGAGTTTTATCATCACGATATTACGAAGTTTGTTCATGTTCCTGGAAATTTAGATTATATCCTTCATTTTGCTTCGCCCGCAAGTCCGATAGATTACTTAAAAATACCGATTCAAACCTTAAAAGTGGGTTCTTTAGGCACACATAATCTTTTAGGATTGGCTAGAGTAAAGCAAGCAAGAATTCTTATTGCATCGACCTCTGAAGTTTATGGTGATCCACTAGTTCATCCTCAGACCGAAGAATATTATGGAAATGTAAATACGATTGGTCCTAGAGGTGTTTATGATGAAGCCAAGCGATTTCAGGAATCTATTACAATGGCCTACCATACTTTTCATGGTGTAGAAACTAGAATTGTTCGCATTTTTAATACCTATGGTCCAAGAATGCGACTCAATGATGGTCGTGTTATTCCGGCATTTATAGGCCAAGCCATAAGAGGTGAAGATTTAACCATTTTTGGTGACGGAATGCAAACGCGTTCTTTTTGTTATGTAGATGATCAAGTAGAAGGAATTTTTAGATTGTTACATTCAGATTATGTATATCCTGTAAATATTGGAAATCCAGATGAAATTACGATTAAAGATTTTGCCGAAGAAATTATAAAATTAACCGGAACCAATCAAAAAGTAGTCTATCATGAACTTCCTGTAAATGATCCTTTGCAACGCCGTCCAGACACCACTAAGGCTAAAGAGTTACTAGGATGGGAAGCTAAAGTTGGTCGTGCAGAAGGAATGAAAATAACGTATGATTACTTTAGATCTTTGTCAAAAGAAGAATTATCTAAGGAAGAGCATAAAGATTTTTCAAGCTATATCAAGTAGTGAAAACAAAAGTAGGAAGATATTCAGTTTACATTCGCCCTTTTTCATATTGGATTGATTTAATAATCATTAATGTTTTGAGTATTTATTTAATACCTCACGACAATCAGTTTTGGTATGTTATATTGATAAGCGCAGCATGGATACTTACTGCCATTTATCTCGGTTTTTATGAAATATATCGCTATACAAAGAGCATTGCAATTGCAAATAAAACCATAAAACAGGCTGCTTTGTTTGGTTTATTTTGTTTGATTCTGGAGTTGTTTGATTCAGAATCTAATCCTCCAAAAAGAGTTGTTTTTTACATAGTTGTAGCGGTTAGTCTTGTTTTTTTTGTCAAAGTATCTATTTATTATTTTTTAAGAAAATATAGAGTTTGGTACGGCGGAAATTTTAGAACTGTTGTATTGTTGGGGAATGAGCAAAGGATTAATCCTTTGAAACATTTCTTTACCGAAAACCCAGATTATGGCTATAACTTAACCCAAGTTTTTTTGTTGAAAGAAGCAAATGAAGAAAGTATAAAGAGATGTCTTTCTTTTGTAACAGAAGAAAATATTGATGAAATTTATTGTTCTATCGCCGATTTATCGCCAGAGCAAATTGCAGATATTATTGATTTTGCTGATAATAATTTTAAAACATTAAAATTTATTCCCGACGAAAAGCAAATCCTATCCTCCAATGTAAAGTTCGAATTTTACGATTACATTCCTGTCATGTCCTTGAGGAATATCTTGCAGGAAGAAGATTTTAATAAAGTAATAAAACGAATTTTTGATCTTGTTTTTTCTTGCTTTATAATAATAACCGTATTGTCATGGTTGCTTCCTATAATGGCTGTTTTAATAAAATTAGAATCGAAAGGACCATTATTTTTTGTTCAAAAAAGAAGCGGAATCAATTCTAAGAATTTCAATTGTTATAAATTTCGATCGATGGAATTAAACGATGCAGCCGATATGAAATTATCATCTAAAAATGATGTTAGAATCACTAAGGTGGGAAAATTTATTCGTAAAACAAGTATCGATGAATTGCCACAGTTTTTTAATGTTTTCTTGGGAGAAATGTCTGTTGTTGGTCCAAGACCACATATGATCAGTGTTACTGATTTATATGCTACCAAAATCGATAAATTCATGGTTCGACATTTTGTAAAACCAGGAATCACAGGATTAGCACAAACCAAAGGATATAGAGGCGAAGTAGAAACCGATACTGATATAATTAATAGAGTAAAATATGATATTTTTTATATTGAAAATTGGTCTATTTTGTTAGATATAAAAATCATTTTCATCACGATATTCCATATTTTGCGTGGCGACGATAAAGCTTATTAAACATGAAAAATCCATTGGTTTCTATAATTACGCCTGCTTTTAATTCTGAAAAATACATTACAGAATCAATTCAATCTGTTTTAAATCAAACCTATCAAAACTGGGAAATGATTATTGTAGATGACGCTTCTAGTGATACTACAATCTCGATTATAGAAGAATTTATTAAAAAAGACAATCGGATAAAAATTTGTAAACATCATGAGAATGCAGGAACCGGAATTGCTAGAAATACAGCTTTGAGTCAAACTTCTGGAAAATACATTGCTTTTTTAGATGCAGATGATGTATGGAAACCAACAAAATTAGAAAAGCAAGTACATTTTCTCCAAATAAATAATATCCCTTTCACTTTTTCTTTTTACGAAATTATAGATGAAAACGGAAAAGCATTGAATAAAAGAATCGAATCACCTTTAATCCTGAGTTACCAACAATTGTTTTTTTGTAATTATGTTGGAAATCTCACGGGAATTTATGATGTTGATTATTTTGGAAAAATAAGTATTTCGTCTATCAGAAAGCGTCAAGATTGGATGTTGTGGCTCACGATTTTACAAAAAATTAAATCAGCTCCAGTAATTCCTGAAAGTTTGGCCTATTATCGCATTCGAAAAAATTCGATCTCTGCTTCAAAATTTGATTTAGTGTACCATAATTTTAAGGTTTATAGAACCTTTCATGGGTATAACTTAGTCGTTTCATTATTGTGTATGACCGGATTTTTATTTACACAATTGCTGATAAAACCACGATATATTAAAGCAATGATTTAAATTGTTTTAATTTTCCTCTATTGCTTCGATCTAGAATTCGTTTTCTGGTAAATTTAAATTTTAAATCAGGCTCCAGATACAAATCAATAGCTTGTTTAATTTTATTTATTTGTTCTAAATTCAATTCTTTTTCGCTAACATATTCGATTTCGAATAAATCTAATTTGGTTTGTTTAATCACGAATTCCTTTACGTTTCCATCATCTTCAATAATACTTTTTGTAATGTAATAGAAAGTTAAACCAGGCGTTTTTTTGCCGCTAGGTAAAACGGCAAAGTCATTAGTACGACCCAATAATTTCTTTAAAATAGGTTTTTGTAAGGTGCTTTTTTCATCTAGTATTCCAATATCACCAATATCATATCTAATAAACGGATGTGCTTTATTAAATAAGGAAGTAATTACGATTCGGCCCGACACACCATAGGGAACGGGTTGATCATTTTCGTCTATTATTTCTACAAAAAGTGTTTCTGCATTTACTTGCCATTGCTGTTCCGTATTTTGAAAAGCTATTAAATCCAGTTCTGAAGCTCCATATTCATTGACGATAGGAATGCCAAATTGCTTTTCTAATAGAATTTTATCCTCTTCAAAAAGCATCTCAGATGTTACAATACAAACTTTTAAAGTGGGACAAATATCCGATAAAATTATATTTTTTTTCTGGAGGAATTTTGCAAATAAAACGATAGAACTCGTATAACCATTAATATAATCAAATTTCTTTTTTTCAAACTCTTTCAACATCACTTCTAATGCTGGATCTGATAAATTAAAAATAGAGAAACGATAGCGATTGCTTAAAAAGTCTTTGACTCTTTCTTTTTTGTTGCCTAAAAAATCCAGCGGAATTCCATAAAAACGCGCTTGAAAGGAAGTGTTAAAATCAATTCCGTACCAACTAAAACGGTATATATTTGAAGCCCAAGTTAAAGCGTGGCTGTATTTATCTTTTGCAAAAACAAAAGGCTCGCCACTAGAACCAGAAGTTTTATTGATGTAACTATTTTTTGAAGAATATCCTTTAGAAAACCTTTCTAATAATGGTTTTTGTAAATTTTTTTTATTTAAAATGGGTAAATCATTCCAATTTTTAAAAGTTTTTATACCCACTAATTCCTGATAAAAAGAATTGTTTTCTAAATGAAAAGTGACAATTTCTTGTTTTTTATTTTCTATAAAAAGGGCATGTTCTTGTTCAGACAATGCTAGAATTTCTCGCAATTCCTTTTTAGCTTTCTCTATAGGAAAACCATTTAATAACAGCGATAAGTCAAAAATTCGAAACATTTTACAAGGATATTTTATCAAAAATAATATATACCACCAACTAATAATCAGGAAGTGGCAAATTTTTGAAAATTAATTATTTTTTACGTCCAAAAGCAATTATTTTTGCACCTCCTTGAAAAAGGGAAACACACAACTAAAAAACACACAAAATGAGAATTTTACTATTGGGTTCAGGAGGTAGAGAACATGCTTTTGCATGGAAAATGATTCAAAGTCCACTTTGCGAGACTCTTTTTGTAGCACCCGGAAATGCTGGAACTGCTACAATAGCCACAAATGTTGCTTTGAATCCTACAGATTTTGATGCTATTAAATCATTTGTGATCCAAGAAAAGGTAGCTATGGTCGTAGTAGGTCCTGAAGATCCTTTAGTAAAAGGGATTTATGATTTCTTTTTGAATGATGCTGCCTTAAAACACATTCCAGTAATTGGTCCCTCTAAATTAGGTGCGCAATTAGAAGGAAGTAAAGAATTTGCAAAGGAATTTTTAATCAGACATAATATTCCAACAGCTGCTTACGATAGTTTTACTGCTGAAACGGTAGAAAAAGGATGTGAATTTCTAGAAACATTGCAACCGCCTTATGTATTAAAAGCAGATGGATTAGCAGCAGGAAAAGGAGTTTTGATCATTCAAGATTTAGCTGAAGCCAAAGAGGAATTAACAAATATGCTCGTGCACCAAAAATTTGGTAATGCGAGCTCAAAAGTGGTAATTGAAGAATTTCTAGACGGAATAGAACTGAGCTGTTTTGTTTTGACAGACGGAAAAAATTATAAAATTCTACCTACTGCTAAAGATTACAAGCGCATAGGCGAAGGCGATACAGGATTGAATACAGGCGGAATGGGAGCCGTTTCTCCAGTTCCTTATGTTGATGCTGTTTTGATGGAAAAGATTGAAACACGCATCGTAAAACCAACAATTGATGGTTTTAAAAAAGATGGTATTCCGTATAAAGGTTTTGTTTTTATCGGATTAATCAATGTTAATAACGAACCTATTGTGATCGAGTATAACGTGAGAATGGGTGATCCAGAAACAGAAGTAGTGATTCCGAGATTGAAAACCGATTTAGTCGAGTTATTTTTGGCTGTAGCCAATGAAAAGCTGGATGAGATTACACTAGAAGTAGACGAAAGAAGTGCCACTACAATTATGGTTGTTTCTGGAGGTTATCCAGAGGATTTTGAAAAAGGAAAAGTAATTTCGGGATTAGAAACCATCCAAGATTCAATTGTTTTTCACGCAGGAACCAAATTAGATAACGGAAATGTTGTTTCTAATGGAGGAAGAGTTTTAGCAATTACATCTTACGGAAATAATTTTGAAGAGGCCATAAAAAAATCTTACCAAAATATAGATAAACTAAATTTTGATAAGATGTATTTTAGAAAAGATATTGGAAACGATTTAAAATAGTTTCGAGCTATCGTTCACTGTTTGTTTAAATCTTATTTAAAGAAAGAGTGAGCGGTAGTATCTTGCTTTTCAGTACCTGCATCTTCAAACATTTTTAATTGTTTGATCCAATATACCATTGCAGCCGCACAAATAATCATGAAAATCCAGTTAATTGTATTTGCTGCAAACCAAGATCTTAACTCTAATGAGCGTAAAAAATCTTGAGGAGCAAATAAGATGTCTACAAATAAGTATTGTATTGCTTCGAAAAATGCTTTCATAATGTATAAAATTAATTTTAGTAGTTGTTTTTTGTGATAGGACGAGTTAAAAAGGGACTTTTTAGGAATCTTTTCAGACTAGCAGGGCTTACTTTTTAAACAAGTCTTATATTTACCGACACAAAAGTATAAAATATCCGTATGATAACAAGTGTTTTTAGAAAATCTACACCATTAAATTTTTTATTTGTTGGAATTTTAATGTTGTTCTTCTTTTTAATATTTCAATTTCAAGATTTGTCATGGACAAAATCTATTTTTTCAATACTAACAAAGATAGGATTGTTTTGTCTTTTGTTGGCTTCTTTATTCGTATCCAATTTCATAGCAAAGCGAAATGTACTTACCAAGGACAGTACCTTTACGATCTTTTTTTCCTTTCTGTTTCTGCTTTTCTTTCCATCGGTATTTAGCAATACGAATCTAATTATTGCTAATTTTTTTATTCTGCTTGCCTTACGAAGATTACTTTCTTTACAATCGCTAAAAGCCTCTAAGGAAAAAATATTTGATGCCTCTTTTTGGATCTTTATGGCCTCCTTATTCTATTTTTGGAGTGTTCTATTTATAATTTTAGTTTTTATATCGATCATTTTTCATGTTTCCAGAGATTATAGAAACTGGATACTGCCATTTATTGCTTTTTTTATAGTCGGAACATTATACTCCCTCTATGTTACTCTTTTTAATCTAAGCGGATTTGATTATTTTATTAAAACCGTACATACCAATTTTGAAATATCCTATTTTACTAATAATTACCAAAACGCGGCATTTTCTATATACGCTACAATTGCGCTGTTTTTCTTAGTATCAATGTTTTCAACAATGTCTAACAAACCTCAAGTTTCTCATACCTCTTTCAAAAAAATAATAGCATCTTTTTTCATCGGAGTTATAATTTTCTTGGTTGCACCAGAGAAAAGCAATGACTTGTTAATTTTTACCATTGCTCCTTTGGCCATTATGACCACCAGTCATATAGAAATGCCACAACTTAGATTGAATCAGGAAATAGTGTTGTATGTACTTATTATTTGTAGTGTTTTTGCTTTCTTTAGTCAGTTATAATTTCGGACCATACGCTAAATCACCAGCATCTCCTAACCCAGGAACGATATAATTTTTAGCATCTAGACTATCGTCTAAAGTAGCAATCCAAAGATGACAATTTTCTGGTAAATGATCTTCTAAATGGGCAATACCTTCAGGGGTTGCAATCACAACAGCAATATGAATTTCCTTTGGATTTCCTCTTTCCATTAATTTATTATAAACCGCAATTATAGATTGACCAGTTGCTAACATTGGGTCAAGTAATAATACATTCTTTTTATTGATGTCTGCTACGGCTTGATAATCGACTTTAATTTCAAAATAATCATCGTTGTTTGGATGATGTCTGAAAGCCGAAATAAAACCATTTTCGGCACTGTCAAAATAATTTAGAAAACCTTGGTGCAAAGGCAAACCAGCCCGTAGTATAGAACATAAAACTATTGGGTCATTAATTTCGGTAGTCTTTTTTATACCAAGTGGGGTTTGGATTTCCACGTTTTTATAACTTAGTTCTTTGCTTAATTCATACGACATGATTTCACCAATTCGCTCAATATTTCTTCGAAAACGCATGCTGTCCTTATGAACATCAACATTTCTAATTTGTCCTAAAAAATGGTTCAGGATACTATTGTTTTCTGATAAAATATGAATTTGCATGATTTATTTTTTGATATTAAACTTCTACAGTTTTTGTTAAACCATAAAAGTATAAAAAGTATCTTTGTAATTATTAAATATAAAAATATGTTTTCAAAATTAGCTTATTCCGTATTCGAACAAAGTATTAAGGATTATCATCAATTTGATAATGTAGATCAACCCATCAACAATCCGTTTCCAAAAGATAAATTTGAACATTTGTTGTATCATAAAAACTGGATTGATACCGTACAATGGCATTTTGAAGATATTATTAGAGATCCAAACATTGATCCCGTTGCAGCTTTGACTCTAAAAAGAAGAATTGATGCTTCTAATCAAGAACGTACCGATATGGTAGAATATATTGATAGTTATTTTTTACAAAAATACAGCACGGTAGTCATCAAAGACAATGCAAAAATCAACTCTGAAAGTCCGGCTTGGGCTTTTGATAGATTGTCTATTTTGGCGCTTAAAATTTATCATATGAATGAAGAGGCGACTCGCGCAGAAGCTTCTCAAGACCACAGAGACAAATGTCAAGTAAAACTGAATATTTTGTTAGAGCAAAGAACTGATTTATCAACAGCTATCGATGATTTATTGACTGATATCGAAAAAGGTGATAAATTCATGAAAGTGTACAAGCAAATGAAAATGTACAATGACGACGACTTAAATCCTGTTTTGTACCAAAATAAGAAGTAATTTCAGGAGCTTTTTCCAGCTTTCCATTACAATTCCTCACAAAAAAAGTACCGTTTCTATGGTCCTAAAAAGAGCTTCCGCTAGTCGCTTTTTTAGAACCAGAAACGTTACTTTTTTTGTTCCGGGATTTTCATTTCAATCTGGGCTAAGATCCCAAGAATAAATATTTATACTTGTCCAAAAACACCAAACATATCGCTGTCATGAGACTTTCCGCAATGGGAGATGTGGCTATGACGGTTCCTGTTTTACGCGCTTTTGTAAAACAATATCCATCGGTTCAAGTCACCGTAATTTCGCGACCTTTCTTCAAGCCTTTTTTTGACGGAATTCCTAATGTTTCCTTTTTTGCTTTCGACGAAAAAGAAAGGCACAAAGGTTTTTTGGGATTACTTCGATTATTTCAAGATGTAAGAGCGCTTCACGTTGACGCTTTTGCTGATTTGCACAATGTATTGCGTTCTCAAATTATCCGAAATCTTTTTCTAGTAACAGGAAAAAAAGTAGCTGCGGTAGATAAAGGTCGTGCTGGTAAAAAAGAATTAACGCGCGCCGACAACAAAGTATTACAGCAATTACCAACCATGTTCGAAAGGCATGCTGAGGTTTTTAAAACACTTGGTTATCCAATAGATTTATCTCTTGAGCTAGAATTTCCCCAAAAAACGGTCTTAAGTGCAGAAATTACAGACTTAATTGGCGAAAATTATCAAAAATTAATCGGAATAGCTCCTTTTGCACAATACGATTCTAAAGTGTATCCTTTGGATTTAATGAAAGAAGTTATCGCAAAATTGTCCGAAAATAAAGAGCATACTATTTTACTTTTTGGCGGTGGAAAAAAAGAAATCGAAATTTTAGATTCACTTGCCACTCCTTTTAAAAATGTAATAAATGTAGCGGGAAAAATTAAATTTCAACAGGAATTAAAACTGATCAGTAATCTAGATGTAATGCTTTCTATGGATTCTGGTAATGCTCATATTGCAGCAATGCTTGGTGTAAAAGTAGTAACACTTTGGGGTGCAACACATCCTTTTGCTGGTTTTTCACCATTTAATCAACCCATAGAAAATGCTTTGGTTTCAGATAGAGAAAAGTATCCTATGTTACCAACATCAGTTTATGGCAATAAAAAAGTAGAAGGATATGATGAGGTAATGCGAACTATTTTGCCAGAGAGTGTAGTTTTTCGTATTCAGTCGTTACTGTAGTTTTTAAACTATTATGCAGGCAATTTAATTTGGCTTACAGCCAAATTCCATTTTCTCTACATCTAACCTGCAAATATCGTTTTAAATTAGAAATAGATACTTCAAAATCAGGAGATTCTAAACCAAAGCGTATCGATTCTTTTTGTTGTTTTTCGGTTTCTTCACACGCTTTTACAATTTCTTTGAGCATGTCCAGCATTATCAATTGCTTGTTTTCGTTTTGCTGAAATTTTAAATCGACTAATTCGTCTTGCAACTTTTCACAGTAGTCTAAAAGTTGTTCGACTTCTGTTTCTTCCATAAGATTAGGTTTTTTTTTAAAAATTTCCCGTAGTTTTTTCATTTGGTTTGAAATAAAAAATTCCAAAGCCCAATGATTAATACCACTTCATCTTTTGAATATACTGTAAAAGTCTGCTGATTTTTTTTGTCCGGTTGAGCGCAGTCGAAACCCTTTTTACAAGTTATTTATAATCTCGACTGCGCTCGATTTGACAAGAGACAAAACAGTAAATTTAAAACACAATTGGTATAAGTTGGGTTTGGAATTTTAAATTAGTAGTTATTTATCGATTAAACATCATCATAATCAATATAAATGCTTTCTGATGTGGGATGCGCTTGACAGGTAAGGATCAATCCGCTAGCAATTTCTTTATCGGTAAGAATGGAATTTTTACTCATTTCGGCAGTTCCAGAGGTAACACGAGCCAGACAGCTGCTACAAATTCCGCCTTGGCAAGAATAAGGTGCGTCGATTCCTTGTTTTAATGCCGCATCCAAAACGGTTTGTTTCTGAGACATTTCAAAAGTAGTTTCCTCATCATCAACCATAATGGTGATTTTAGAGTGTCCGCTTAAGGATTTTTCTATAGTGTTTTCTACGATAGAAGCTGCGAATAATTCAAATTTTATAGCAGTATCCTTTACGTTGTGTTCTTTTAAAACATCAGAAACTAGATTGATCATAGGCTCAGGACCACACAAGTAGAACTTATCAAATTCGAGTTCCTTGTGCTTGTTTTTCAAAACAAAGTTCACTGCTGCTTTCTCAATTCTACCAAATAATGCATTGTCTGTTTTGGCTTGACTGAATACATAATGTACAAAAAGACGACCTACATATTGCAATTGCAAATCGTGTAATTCTTGATGAAAAATCGTTTCCTCGGGAGATTTGTTGCCATAAACCAGTACAAAAGAGCTTTTAGATTCGTTTTTCAATACTGATTTCAATATCGACATTACGGGTGTTATTCCGCTTCCTGCAACAAAAGCAACATAATTTTTTTGTCGTTCTGCTTGTGGTTCAAAAGTAAATTTTCCTTCAGGAGTTCCTACTTCAATGGCGTCACCGGCTTTTAGTTTTGTATTGGCAAATTGAGAAAATGCACCATCTTTTACCGCTTTGACTGCAATGCGAAGTTCGCCACTGTCGGGTGATGAACAAATAGAATAGGCACGGCGAATTTCTTGACCATCTAGCGTTAGTTTCAAATTTAGGTATTGACCTGCAATGAATTTGTAATTTGATTTTAGCTCTTCCGGTACGTTAAAAAGTATAGAAACGGCATCTTTAGTTTCGCGTTTTACTTCTTTTATAATTAGTTTTAAAAAGGATGACATGAGATTTTTTTTTGACAAAGATAATAAACAGATTAGGTTTCTTAAATCAAAGTGTTTGAAAATTTATAATAGCGGAAAACTAGTGGATATTTTTTGACACGAATGACACGAATCATATTTTTTTTAAAAATTTAATGTTCCGAATTTTAGCTTTCTAAAAAGTATTAAAATGAGAAATAGTTTTTATTAGTGTTAATTAGGCTATTTTTTGTTTTAATTTTTAGTTAAATGATCCGTTTACTTTAAAAATTATATACCTAATAGTATTATGTATAAGATTCTTATGTATATTTGTTTTTAGAAATTATAAAAAAATGAAAAACTCACAATTATATAAGGGAAGTTTAAATACGATCATCATGAAGTTGCTGGAGGAAAACGGCAAGATGTATGGTTATGAAATTACTCAAAAAGTAAAAGCAATTACATCCGGTGAACTTAACATTACCGAAGGCGCTTTATATCCTGCTTTACATAAATTGGAAGCCGAAGGAATTCTAGATGTAGAGATGGAAAAAGTAGACAATAGAATGCGCAAATATTATAAACTTACTGAAAAAGGAACTACCGAAACCGTAAACCGACTTTCAGAATTGGAAGATTTTATTAGAAACATGCAGAGTTTAGTAAACCCAAGTCCAAAATTAGAATTTTAATCTTAAGGAGATGCAGTTAACCGCCGAACAAATAGAGTGTATAGACCAGACTTTAAATGAAAAAGGGATAAAATTTGACGATATAAAACTTGAAGTTTTAGATCATATTGCTAGTGAAATTGAAAATGAAATGGAAGTTACTAACAATGAATTTCCTGTAGTTTACAATCAGGTTCTTAATAAATGGGGTGAGGAGTTCAAATTGACAAGAGATTTTTTTTCATTGCAATCAACATATCCTAAACTAGTTCATAGTAAATTAAAAAATCAGATGAAAAAGGAAGTTATTATATCAATAATAACATCAATCATATTGATTATTATTTTTCAATTGGTCGATAACACAAAGGAAAAATTAGAATATATTCTTCTGATTAAAGATTTCTTGTTTTACGCCTTTTGCACAACGGGAGCTTTAGCACTTTTAATCAAATTTTGGAATTTGAAGTCTAAAGCTACTTCTACATACAAGCATTTGTTTGATAGTCGCTTTACAATTCTTATTATTTTCTTATCAATCATTGTTAATCCAAGCATTCCTCATGATTTAAGGAATCAAAACTTATTTGTAGCAACAATAGGTTGTTTTTTTGTGTTTTTGTTTTCGATATTATATTTGGGAGTGAAGCATTTACAATTTCAAAGAAAATTACCAATTCAATAAATTATGCAATTAACAGCCGAACAAATAAAATACGTCTCAGATTACATTGAATCCAAAGATATCAAATGGTATGAGTTACAAGTAGAATTAACGGATCACATGGTTTCTAGCATGGAGGAAATTTGGGAGAAAGATCCTGAACTCACTTTTCATCAAGTAAAACAATATGCTGAGAATAAGTTTACTGGGGACTCTAGTTTTAAATCTATTGAAAAGTAACAAACAAAGGTTCTTAGAAAAGAATATAACAAAGCGCAATGGAAAATGATTGCAGCGTATTTAAAATTCCCTAAAATCATAAGTAGTATTTTATTGCTTGCTTTGACATTTAAAATTTCTTTGTATTTTGAAGAGCCAAGAAAGTTTGTAGCAGTATTATTTCTTTTTTTACTTTTTGCAGCTATACTTATGTTATATACTTATTTGAAGAGTAGAAAAATAGATGGTAATCGCTTTTTGGAAATTGAGATAATTAATCCAATTCCAATAATTTTTGGTGGTTTTATTAATTTAGGACTTAATTTAGCAAATGTTTTTAAAGAAGAAATTGATGAATATCCTTTAGTACTTTTTCTCTTTTGTTGTTTGTGGGCATTAACGGTTTTATGCGTAATAACTGGAATCCAATTGCAAAATAAAACAATCAAAAGGATTAAAAAACAATACGAACTAAATTAGCATTATTAATTCACTATTATTTCATGCTAAGGAACGAAGCATCGCCATAAAATATGTAATCATCTTTAAAATAAAAAACATGATAGAATTTTATTAGTCAAACCAAATACTTTGTCATGCTGAGGAACGAAGCATCACCACTAATTTTGAAATCATCTTTAAAATAAATGATATGATAGAATTTCAAGAAGGGTATCATACTTATTATGTTTATATTCTGACCAATAAAGCGAAAACAGTTTTGTACACTGGCGTTACTAATAATTTAAAAACGCGATTACAGCAGCACAAAGAATCCTTGAATCCCAATTCGTTTACAGCTAAATATAACGTTCATTATTTATTGTATTTCGAAAAATTCACATGGATACAAATAGCAATTGCTAAAGAAAAAGAAATTAAGGGATGGAAGAAAGACAAGAAAATCACACTAATAAAAACAATTAATCCTGACCTGAATTTTCTTAATGACTTGTTTGAATAGTAGGAAGAGATGCTTCGTTCCTCAGCATGACAAATAAGGTAGAAAATTGTATTTACTGAAATGTAATTTCAAAAGAATATTTTAAAAAATTAAAAAACATCATTACTTATTTTAGATTTTATAAAATGAAACTAACCAAAGACCAAATCCAATTAATAAATGAATCCTTAATTTCAAAGGATGTAATTTATGAAGATGTAAAATTAGAATTGATTGATCATATTGCGTCAGAGATTGAATTAGAACGAGAATCTACTTTTGAAGAAGCCTTTGCAAAGAGTTTAAAAAAGTGGGAATCACTGTTGAAACAAACAAAAAGTTTTGGATGGGGAATTGTTGGACCAAAAATAATTGTCGACAGATATGTTGCTGCGGGATCAAAAATTTTTAAATCGAGTTTATTTTCAACTCTTTTTTTTAGCATTTTGATGACAACGATTACAATAATGTATCCGCAAGAATACGTTTATACTATTTTGAAATCCTTTTTATCGTCAATATATATTTTATCTTGTACGGTCATACTAACCATTATGTTTTTTGTTTGGAAATTAAAATCTAAAACGGTTTATGGATTCTTTTTTCTAAAAAGTTCCTGTTTGCTACCGTATAATTTTTATATGATTTACACACTTTTAAATGGAAATTATCGCCATTATCACAGAGGCAGTTTGTTTAGCAATTTTATGGAGTGGTCTGTTACTAGTTTTTTCTTTTTTATAAGTGTCTATTTAATTGCGCTTGCAGCAGAGCATTTTAGAATAATAAAAAAATACAAACTAATTTAAAACATGAACTTAACCAACCAACAAATAACCCAAATAAATGAAATTTTAGTTTTGAATGGTCTTGATTACGAAGATTTAAAACTAGAAGTTACGGATCATATTGCTTCAGAAATTGAAGTTTTGATGGAGGAAAATACACTTTCATTTGAGGATAATTTAAAGACTATTTTTGAGAAATGGAAGCCAGAATTACAGCCGTCGTTTTCTGGATTAGTTGGCTTTACCAATCCCAGAATAATGACAAATAAATGCCATAAATTATTAAGAAAACAACTTTTAAATTTTATTTCAATATCTTTTTTGATGGCAATAATATCAGTACTATTTTTTAGAAATTCAAACAATACTAGTTTATTAATAAATATTCAAGCAGTTTTAAAACCGTTTATTCTAATAGAGCTTTGCTTGGTACTTTCAGCTTTATTTTTTGTCTGGAAATCAAGACATCAAACGACTTACAGTTATTTAATGAAGAAAAAAAGTATAAATCTCATCATTTTTCTTTTTTTGCTTGGCATTGGTGTATTTCCAGTACGGTTAAATCATGCTGATATTAAAATTGCTTTTATATCTATTTTTTTTGCAATAAGTTACACGGTGTATACGGGAATTTATCTGCAACTTGTCTATAAACATTTTCAATTCGAGAAAAAACTATCAATTTCTAATTCATGAAACTAACCACTTCACAAATAGACCAACTTTTCACTTTTACTCAACAGCATTATGTGGAATATTATGATTTGCAATCAGAACTAGTCGATCATTTGGCTAATGCTATTGAAATCCAATGGCAGGAAAATCCCAATCGTTCTTTTGAAGAAGCTTTACATATTGAGTTCAAGAAGTTTGGCGTTTTTGGTTTTATGGATGTTGTGGAAAAAAGACAAGTAGCACTTGGAAAAAAATACAACGGTTTGGTTTGGCAACATTTTAAAGATTTTTTTGGTATCCCAAAGATTGTCTTAACTATTGCAATGACTTTATTGCTTTTTACTTTCATAAAATTAAGTTTATATAAAGTATGTATTCTAGTTGGTTTTTATATCCTCTTATTAGGCTTTACATTTTATGAAATGTTTAAAAACCGAAAAACAAGAAAGGAAAAAAAGAAATTAAATGAGAAAAAGTGGCTGTTCGAAGAGATTATCAATCAATATGGCACTTTTTCTGCAACAATAATACTGCCTCTTAATTTGTTGTTTCAATTAATCAATCTTGGTGATAACTTTTTAACGAACGACTATTGGATATTAGGAATTAGTTTTCTTTTTGTATTATTTAGTTTGTTACTTTTTATCGTATTCAAAATTATTCCTGCCAAGGCGTCTTTTTATTTACAAGAAACCTATCCTGAATATAAATTAGAAAAACTGTAACGTTTTCTTACTTTCTCTTACCTACTAAAAAAACTAAACAACCAAACTATGATTCAAAAATTCCTTTATCTCGAATGGAAAGCATTTTTTAGATCGGCTTCCTTCGCTACCAACTTAGCTTTGAAAATCCTAATTGGTTTTCTTGCCGCCTATTTTATCTTACTATTTTTAGGAATGGGTATTGGGGTTTTCTATATCCTCAAGAAAATGAACATGGACCCAATCACAACAGTGAATAAATTCATGATTTATTATGTAGTAATGGATTTACTCGTTCGAATATTGGTGCAGAAAATTCCAGTAATGAACATTCGTCCCATGCTAATTTTTCCTATAAAAAAAGCTACGATTGTTCATTTCTCATTAGGAAAAACAATTTTATCATTTTTTAACTTAGTTCATGGTTTTTTCTTACTTCCATTCAGTATTGTTTTAATGATCGAAGGATATGATGTTGTGCATGTACTATTATGGTTTACTGGTATTTATTCTTTATTGTACATCAACAACTTTATTAATATTATACTAAGCAATAAGGATAATTTATTTGGAATTTTCCTTGTATTCACGACTGTATTAGCGGGTTTACAGTATTATGGATTATTTAATATTACGGATTATACAGCACCTCTATTTAATGCTATTTTCAACACGTATTGGGCTTTTGCAATTCCAGTTATCGCTTTAATAGTTTTGTATTACTTGACTTTTATCTATTTTAAAAATAACTTATATCTAGATGCAGGACTTACAAATAAGCATGATGTTGCTAAAACAGAAAATTTAACTTGGTTAAATCAATTTGGAACTATTGGTACCTTCTTGAAAAATGACATTAAATTAATAAAAAGGAACAAAAGATCGAAGACTACTGTCGGGTTAAGTGTTATGTTTCTTTTTTATGGACTTCTGTTTTTCTCTACCACTGCTTTTTATGGACCAGTAATGCATATTTTTGCCGGAATCTTTGTTTCTGGAGGCTTTCTAATCACTTTTGGACAATTTGTACCCAGTTGGGATAGTGCCTATTACCAATTAATGATGACACAAAATATTCCGTATAAAGAATATTTGAGTTCTAAATGGTGGTTGATGGTTATTGCTACTATACTAACCACTATTGTTGCGTCATTTTATCTTTATTTTGGTTGGGAAACGTATTTAGTCATTATCGTAGGTGCTATTTATAACATTGGCGTTAATTCGCATTTAGTTTTATTAGGTGGAGCTTATACTAAAACGCCAATTGATTTGAGTTCTGGAAAAGGCGCTTTTGGAGATAAAAAAGCGTTTAATATTAAAACCATGCTAATCTCTGTTCCACAATTAGGTTTGCCTGTTTTACTCTATTGGTTAGGTTTAAAATATGCCACTCCTAACGTAGCATTAGCTTTAGTGGCTAGCGCAGGAGTAATTGGTTTTGCTCTTAAAAATAAAGCTTTTTCTTTGATTGAAAGAGTCTATAAATCAGAGAAATATGCAACAATAGCCGCTTACAAACAAAAAGGATAACGGTACTATTCATCAAACTATTCATCAAATTAATTTTTTATAAAATGATACAAGTAAACAATCTTTCAAAAACATATAACGGAACAACCGTACTTAAAATAGATTCTTTAGAAATTAAAAAAGGCGAAAGCTTTGGTCTTGTGGGAAATAATGGAGCAGGAAAAACTACTTTTTTTAGCCTTTTATTGGATTTAATCCAACCTTCAACAGGTCATGTAATAAACAACGGAGTTGAGGTAAATACTAGTGAAGCTTGGAAACCTTTTACGGCTTCTTTTCTAGACGAGAGTTTCTTGATTGGTTATTTAACTCCAGAGGAATATTTTTATTTCATAGGCGATTTACGCGGACAAAATAAAGCGGATGTTGATGCTTTACTAGCAAAACATGAGGAATTTTTTAATGGAGAAATTCTTAAAAACAAAAAATATTTACGTGACTTGTCAAAAGGGAATCAGAAGAAAGTGGGAATCATTGCTACATTAATTGGAAATCCAGAGGTAATTATTCTTGATGAGCCTTTTGCTAATTTAGATCCAACAACGCAATTTCGATTAAAAAAAATCATCAAAGATCTCGCTGATAATCCTAATGTGACGGTATTGGTTTCCAGCCACGACTTACTGCATACCGTTGAGGTTAGTAACCGAATCGTTGCGATGCACAAAGGCGAAGTAGTCAAAGACATTCAAACTTCTGAGGAAACATTGAAGGAGCTTGAACTGTTCTTTGCTGTATAGTAAAAAATTAGAGAACCGCTACTTTATAGATTGCAAATGCTTAATAAGCAACAGTAATTTATAAAGTAGCGGTTTTTCCTTTTAATGAAACCACTCATTTATAGCGCTATAATTACCACGATATCAAAAAGAAATGTATTTTTACCAGTCATTATACTAAATTCTATATTTAATAGTTAATTGATAAAAACGTTTTCCATTGAAAATCAATATATTTAAATCTTCATTTTTCTTACTGTTATTTGCTTTTTTAGTAGCCTGTTCTACTAAAAAAGACACTTTTATGTCTAGAAATTCGCACGCACTCAGCACTAAATATAACATTTTGTATAATGGAGGTGTTGGTTATGATAAAGGAGTAAAGACAATAAAGTCTAATAATGAAGATGATTTTTGGCAGTTGCTTCCGATTGAAAAAATGCTTATCAAAGACGAAATCAACACCAGCAAAAAGTCAAGCAATCCCGATTTTGAATTGGCCGAAAACAAAGCGACAAAAGCCATTCAGAAACATTCAATGAATATTGAAGGAAGAGAGAAAAACACCCAAATTGATGAAGCTTATTTGATGCTCGGAAAAGCGAGGTATTACGATCAACGTTTTATTCCTGCGCTTGATGCTTTTAATTACATATTGTATAAATATCCCAATAGCAGCAATATTTACGAAGCAAAAATATGGCGCGAAAAAACTAATATGCGTTTAGGAAACGATGCTTTAGTAATAAAAAATATTAGCAAGTTAATCGAGGATTACAAAATGAGTCATCAGGTTTTTGCTGATGCAAATGCACTATTAACAGCTTCATTTTTAAATTTAGAAGAAAAGGATAGCGCTATTGCAAAAATAAAATTAGCTATCGATTTCACCAAAATTAGTCAAGAGAAAGCGCGTTATCGTTTTATTTTGGGACAATTATACCAACAGTTGGGATATAAAGATAGTGCGGTTGCTATGTATCAGTCTGTCATAAAAATGAATAGGAAGGCAGATCGGAAATTTGTGATCCATGCACAGGCAAAAAAAGCATACCTATTTGATTACAATAATGGAGATTTTGTTGCGTTTCAAAAAACATTTGATAAACTTATAAAAGACAGAGAAAACCGTCCTTACAAAGACCTTATTTATTACCATTATGGACTTTTCTTTGATAAACAAAATAAGCAGAAAGAAGCCTTACATTTATATAATGCCTCTTTACGGTCAAACTCTAAAGACACTTACTTAGTAGCTTCAAATTACAGAAATATAGGTAATATGTATTTTAGAGAGGCACTATATACTCAAGCTGCAAAGTACTACGATAGTACCTTAGTAAAACTGGATACAAAGTCAAGAGAGTTTTTAAAAATTAAAAAAATTAGAGGAGATCTTAATGACGTAATTTTATACGAAGCGATAGCTCAAAGAAACGATAGTATATTAAATGTAGTTGCTTTAAATCCCGCTGATAAAATAGCTTATTATGAAAATTATATTACGCAACTAAAACAAAAAGACAATCAAAAACGCCTTTTAGAAGAGAAAAATCAAACGATTCAAGATAATATTAAACGAAATAATACAACTGGCGCTAATGATATTGTTTCACAACAAAATCCTTCAATAGGCAAGACAAAATCTATAATGATGCCGCCATCAATGCCAGGAAATCCTAACGCTACGGTAACAAGTGCTTTTTATTTTTATAATCCAACTACGGTTGCTTTTGGTAAATTAGAATTTAAAAAAATATGGGGTGATCGAGCTGCAGAGGGAAATTGGAGAATTTCATCTGTTAGTACTACCAATATAAATGCTGATTCCTCAGAAGATGGGAATAAAAATCTTGCAGAAAAGCCATCTGAAGTTGCTAAAATAGTGCCTGAATATACGGCAGAGTTTTATTTGAAAAAACTGCCACAAAAAGATTCAGCAATTGATAGTATTCAAAAAGAACGTAATTTTGCTAATTACCAACTCGGAATTATATATAAAGAAAAATTCAAAGAAAATCAGTTGGCTATTGCAAAATTAGAGCATTTATTAAACAATAATCCAGAACCCAAATTAGTACTTCCTGCCTTGTATAATTTATATAAATTATATGAAATTACAGATAGTAGTAAAGCAGTTGCTTTAAAACAAAAAATAACGGCCGAATATCCTGAATCGCGTTATACTCAAATTTTGAATAATAATGATTTAAATGTTTCTCACGAAAATTTATCTCCAGAAGGCATTTATACTAAATGGTACAAGCTTTATGAGCAACAGCAATATGTATTAGTTTTAGAAAACATAGATCAATTGATTACCCAATTTTCTGGAGAAACGATTGTTTCTAAATTTGAATTGCTCAAAGCCAATACGATTGCCAAACTGCGAGGAGTAACTGCCTACAAAGAAGCATTGCAATTTATAGCGGACAATTATCCAAATACAGAAGAAGGTAAAAATGCACAAGTTATAATTACGGAGCAGATTCCGCTTATTGACAAAATGGAATTGGTTGAACAAAACTCTAAAAGTTGGAAGATTTTGTTTAAAGTAGGTTCACGTGACGATGCAAACACAAAAGAAATTGAAGATAAAATTAAAATTTTTAACACAGAAGAAAACTACCAACAATTGCGTTATTCTTATGATGTTTATACAGAAAAAGAAAATTTTATTACCATTCATGGTATCACATCAAAAACTTATGCAGAAGATATTTTATATGTTTTGCGTGAAAAACCTAAGTTTAAAATTGCAAACCCAGCAATCATAATTTCTGGAGAAAATTACAAAGTAATTCAAATCAAGAAAAATCTAGAAACCTATTTAGCACTCGAAAAGAAATAATTATGTTTGATAAAAAAAAGAAGCCCTACACTGATTTACTTGGTAAAACCAACAGAATTGTTGGTGGTACAACAATAAAAGGCGATATTATTTCAGAAGCCGATTTTAGATTAGATGGAAATTTAATTGGGAATTTTCAATCTACAGCTAAACTAGTTATTGGCGCTTCAGGAAGTGTATCGGGTGATATCATTTGCAATAATGCGGATATTGAAGGTAAGTTTAATGGAAGTATCAAAGTAGCTGAGGTTTTAAATGTAAAAGCTACAGCAAGTATTCAGGGAGAAGTTAGCGTGGGTAAGTTATCTGTAGAACCAGGTGCTGATTTTAGCGCTTCTTGTGTTATGAACACAACTGTTGTAAAAAATCAAATCGCTACCAATGAGCAAAAATAACAATCTTAAACAAACCAATAAATGGTTGGTGATGATGAACATCCCTTTTCAGATGGGTGTAATTATTTTTTGTTTTACCTATCTAGGAATGTGGCTGGATGAAAAATATACTAATTCCTCCGTTTTTACAATTATACTATCACTTTTAGCTGTTTTCATTGCATTGTATAATGTAATTAGGCAAGTTAAAAATTTAAACAAAGAAGAATAATGCAGCAATTTTATAAATTTTTAAAGATAATAATTCCTTTTTCAATCGTATTATTTATCTTACAATACTATCTAATAGAGACTTTTTTTAAAAATATTTCTTTTTATTATTCAACTTGGAGTATTTATGTTTTTCATCTTGTAGTTACGCTATTAAGCTATAGTTTCTTACTCTTTGTTAATAAAACATTTGCTGATAAAACGGGATTTGCCTTTATGGGATTTAGCTTAATTAAAATGATGGCTTCTATCGTTTTTCTAATTCCTTTGCTTCAATCAGACCTTAAGAGCCAAATTCCTGATGTTAGTGCATTTTTTATTCCCTATTTTCTGTTCTTATTCTTCGAAACTTTTTTTGCTGTTCGTTTAATAAGTAAACAATAAATGTTTTTTTTATGAAAATCATAATTAATTACAATATGACTGCTAAAAACAAAATGATATATTTTCAGTTGTAAATAAATTATGTACCTTTGCAAAAAATTTTGAAACGTAAAATTAGACACACAATTTAATAATGGTATTTTCAAATAAACCTGTTCAGTTCTTATTAGTTGCCTTAGTAGCCAGTATTCCTTATTTCGGATTTGCAAATCCTGCGGTTGATAGTCTTTCTATTGCTAATGTAGCAGTAACAGAGCATCATGCAGAAGCGACTCCTGAAAAGAAGCCATTCGACGCTACAGAATTAATTAATACACACATTGGGGATTCTCATGAATTTCATATTGCAGACTGGGGCGGACATCCCATTTCTTTTTATTTGCCTGTAATTTTATGGACCAACACTGGTTTAGAAATTTTCTCTTCTGAGAGATTTCATCATGACAATGAAGCGAAACATATTATTGATGTAAATGGTCAAAAATTAGTTCGTTCCAATGAAGTGATTTATTACGCTGATAAATTTGAAAAACTAACTGTAGAGGAAAGAAAAAATGGTGCATTTGAATTTGATGCAAGACCATTAAACTTTTCGATTACTAAGAATGTTTTTTCAATGTTCATCTCTGCTATAATAATGTTTTTATTATTTTTAGCGGTAGCGAGATCATACAAGAAAAATCAATTAGCACCAAAAGGGATCGCTGGTTTTCTAGAACCATTAGTAACATTTGTTAGAGATGATATTGCTAGACCAAATATTGGAGAGAAAAAATATGAAAAATACATGCCGTATTTATTAACTATCTTTTTCTTTATTTGGATTAACAACCTTATTGGTTTGATTCCGTTTTTCCCATTTAGCTCGAACTTAACTGGAAATATATATTTTACTTTTGTAATGGCGTTGATTACATTCATCATTACAACATTAAGTGGAAATAAAGATTATTGGGGACATATTTTTAATACACCTGGAGTTCCGTTTTGGTTAGCGCCAATTATGATTCCTGTTGAATTAATAGGAATGTTGACTAAACCTTTTGCCTTGATGATTCGTTTATTTGCTAACATTACAGCAGGACACATCATTATTTTAAGTTTAGTTTCGTTAATATTTATATTTGAAACGGTAGCGGTTTCTCCTATTTCTGGAGCGTTTGTTTTATTTATGAGTGTATTAGAAATGTTAGTAGCTGCCTTACAAGCGTATGTGTTTACGTTGTTATCAGCATTATTTATTGGTCAGGCCGTTGCAGAGCACGATCATCATTAATTAGAGTTTTAATAATTATTAACTATATAAATTTATCATTATGGTATTAGCTGGAATCGGAGCTGGATTAGCAGTAATTGGAGCAGGTCTTGGAATTGGAAAAATTGGTGGATCTGCTATGGATGCAATTGCTCGTCAGCCAGAAGCTGCTGGAAAAATCCAGACTGCTATGATTATCGCTGCTGCACTTATTGAAGGTGTTGCACTTTTCGCAGTAGTTGTTGCTTTAATCGCAAAAGCATAATTAAAAATTAAAATTTCCTGTAGCGGTTGGCTGCAGGAAGTTTTTCTTTCTAAAACAAAAAAACTATTTTAAATATATACCTATGAATTTAACAGCACCGGAGAGTTTAATTTTTTGGACAACGATAATTTTCTTTGTTTTCTTTCTACTTTTGAGAAAATTTGCTTGGAAACCAATTTTGGGAGCCGTAAAAGGTCGTGAGGAATCTATAAACAATGCTTTGGCTTCAGCCGAATCAGCGCGTAGAGAAATGCAGAATTTAACTGCAGACAATGAACGCATTTTACAAGAAGCTAGAATGGAGCGTGACAACATGCTTAAAGAAGCGCGTGAAATGAAAGAGAAGATGGTTGCTGATTCTAAAAAAGAAGCACAAATTCAAGGAGAAAGAATGATTTCTCAAGCAAAAATTGCTATTGAAGCAGAGAAAAATGCAGCTATGGCTGAATTGAAAACGCAAGTTTCTACTTTGTCATTGAGTATCGCAGAAAAATTATTGAAAGACGAATTATCTAATAAAGAAGCTCAAGCTAAATTGATTGAGAATATGTTAGGTGACGTAAAATTAAACTAAAATTATGTCAGGAACTAGAGCAGCAATTCGTTATGCAAAAGCATTCTTAGATTTAGCTATTTCTGCAGGAAATGAGCAAGAAGTCTATAAAGACATGGCTTTGATTTCTTCAACAATAAATGGAAATGAGGAACTGAATAGTTTTATTCAAAACCCTACTATTGCTGTTGGTGTTAAAGAAAGTGCTTTAACTGAAGTTTTCGCAAGTACAACTAAATTGACTAAAAGTCTTTTCCATTTGTTATTCGAAAACAAAAGATTTGAAATTTTAGAAGATATTGTTTCGCAATACGTTCTTTTATCAGATGAAATGAATGGCTTTGAAGTAGTAAAAGTAACTACTGCAATTGCAATGGATTCTGCATTAGAAGCGAAAGTTTCTGAAAAAATAAAAGAATTTTCAAATAAGAAAATTACAATAGTAAATACGATAGATCCTGCTATTATTGGAGGATTTATTTTAAGAATTGGTGACAAGGAGTATAATGCTTCTATTGCTAATAGATTACAAGTATTAAAAAGAGAGTTAAGTAACTAGTTTTATTGCACTTTAAAGTGTCTAAATTATAAATTAAGATGGCGGAAATTAAACCTGCTGAAATATCAGCAATATTAAGAAAGCAAGTAGAAGGTTTTGAATCTGGCGCTACGCTAGAGGAAGTAGGAACAGTACTTCAAGTTGGAGATGGTATTGCTCGTATTTACGGGCTTTCAAATGTTCAATACGGTGAGTTAGTAGAATTCGAAAATGGTCTTGAGGCTATTGTTTTGAATCTTGAAGAAGACAATGTTGGTGTGGTACTTTTAGGACCATCTACAGGAATCAAAGAAGGATCGACTGCAAAAAGAACACAACGTATTGCTTCTCTTAAAGTAGGAGAACAAATGGTAGGACGTGTAGTAAACACACTTGGTTTTCCTATTGATGGAAAAGGACCAATTGGTGGAGACTTATACGAAATGCCATTAGAAAGAAAAGCTCCTGGAGTTATCTTCCGTCAACCAGTTACTGAGCCATTACAAACAGGTATCAAAGCAGTAGATGCTATGATCCCAGTAGGTAGAGGTCAACGTGAGCTAGTTATTGGTGACCGTCAAACAGGTAAATCAACTGTTTGTATCGATACCATCTTAAATCAAAAAGAATTTTACGATGCTGGTAAACCAGTATTTTGTATATATGTTGCAATTGGGCAAAAAGCGTCAACTGTAGCAGGAATTGCAAAAATGTTAGAAGAAAAAGGAGCAATGGCGTATACCATTATTGTTGCTGCTAATGCTTCTGATCCAGCTCCAATGCAAGTTTATGCTCCTATGGCAGGTGCTGCAATTGGTGAGTATTTTAGAGATTCAGGTCGTCCAGCTTTAATTGTTTATGATGATTTATCTAAGCAAGCTGTTGCTTACCGTGAGGTTTCTCTTTTGTTAAGAAGACCACCGGGACGTGAGGCATATCCTGGAGACGTTTTTTACTTACACAGTCGTTTATTAGAGCGTGCTTGTAAAGTAATTGCTGATGACGGAATTGCTAAAAATATGAATGACTTACCAGATTCATTGAAATCAATTGTAAAAGGTGGTGGTTCATTGACTGCATTACCAATTATTGAAACTCAAGCTGGTGACGTATCTGCATATATTCCAACAAACGTAATTTCGATTACGGATGGTCAAATTTTCTTGGATGGAGATTTGTTTAATTCAGGAGTTCGTCCAGCAATTAACGTAGGTATTTCTGTATCTCGTGTTGGAGGAAATGCTCAAATTAAATCAATGAAAAAAGTAGCAGGTACATTAAAACTAGATCAAGCACAATTCCGTGAATTGGAAGCGTTTGCTAAGTTTGGTTCTGATCTTGATGCGGTTACATTGAACGTAATTGAAAAAGGAAAAAGAAACGTTGAAATCTTAAAACAAGGCTTAAACGATCCTTATACTGTTGAAGATCAAGTTGCAATTATCTATGCTGGTTCAAAAAACTTGTTGAAAAATGTTCCTGTGAATAAAGTAAGAGAATTTGAGAAAGATTTCTTAGAATTCTTAAACAACAAACACAGAGCAACTCTTGACGCTTTGAAAGCAGGAAAATTGACAGACGAAATTACAGATGTAATCGAATCTGTTGCAAAAGAATTATCAGCAAAATATAACTAAAAATAGTCCAAAGTTATAAAGTCCAAAGTCTTAAAGTCAGTAATTCGGCTTTTCAAGGACTTTAGACTTTATCACTTTAAGGCATTAGACTAAAATAAAATGGCAAATTTAAAGGAAATCCGTAATAGAATTACTTCCGTTTCATCTACGATGCAAATTACATCTGCGATGAAAATGGTTTCTGCAGCAAAGCTAAAGAAAGCACAAGATGCAATCACAGCGATGCGCCCTTATGCCGAAAAATTAACGGAGTTGTTGCAAAATCTTTCTGCTACTCTTGAAGGTGATGCTGGTGAAGAATATACAACACAGCGTGAAATCAAGAAAGTATTACTAGTTGTTGTTACTTCTAATAGAGGTTTAGCAGGAGCTTTTAATACCAATGCAATTAAGGAAGCTAAAAGTCGTGCATTATATTATGCAGGAAAACAAGTGGATATCTTTGCTATAGGAAAAAAAGGAAATGATGTTTTAGGTAAAACGCTTAATGTTGTTGCGAATGAAAGTCCAGTTTTTGATGCATTAACTTTTGATAATGTCGCTAAAATTGCTGATACTTTAACAGAGAAATTCGTTTCTGGTGAGTATGATAAAATTGAATTGATTTACAATCAATTTAAAAATGCAGCTACACAAATCGTTCAAACAGAACAATTTTTACCTTTAGCACCAATTAAATCTGATTTAAACGTTACTCCTGGTGATTATATCTTTGAACCTTCAAAAGAAGAAATTGTTTTGACATTGATTCCAAAATCATTGAAAACACAATTATATAAAGGAATACGCGATTCATTTGCTTCAGAACATGGTGCTCGTATGACCGCAATGCACAAAGCAACTGATAATGCAACCGAGTTAAGAGATCAATTAAAATTAACTTATAACAAAGCACGTCAAGCAGCAATTACGAACGAGATTTTAGAAATCGTTGGTGGTGCAGAAGCGTTGAAAGGATAAGGAATTTTATATTATAAAAAAAGGCGATTGAATTTAGTTTCAATCGCCTTTTTTAGTTTTCTTCAACTTTTTTTTTTGGACATTATAATAACGCTTTTATGTGCAATTGAATAACTAATATTGAATACATATTTCTTTAAAACTAATTCTTATTAGATAATTTTTTTCTATAATTTACTTCAGTTTAGCTTTTCTAGCTATCAGCTTTCTAATCAGAATTTGGATTCCAATTGTTATTAAAAGAGTGATTAAGAATGTAATTCCCAAAATAATAATTGCTACTTGAGGCATTCCACATTTTACATTTTGATTTTCTATTGCAATCCTATTTACAGTTAGAAATATCAAACCAATTTGACTAAACATAGTGATGATGCAAATTAAATCAAAGTTCCATTTAATGACTTTTATTATAGCCATGGTGCCTACTATAATTTGTAATAATAGGGGAATAATTAAGATTAAAAAAGCAATAAAATACATATTCATCTATCTATTATTTTGAGTGATTGAGTATTTTCTATTGATAACAATGTAATTATAGGATTTAAAAAGAAGTAAAAGCGAGCTAAGTATTTTCGATCTGCTGATGATTAATAATAAATCTGTATTTATTCCTCAGTATAAAACTTTTTTTAATTATTTAAAAGCAACTCTATTTTCCTATTTCAATTAATTTAAATATTTTTTATTGTTCAAAAGCATATTCGTTTAACATAGCAGCTACTAACTATTGGTCTTGTAAAAAGTTCTTTTTAAGATTTAAAAAAAGTATAAAAAACAAAAAAGAGCCTATTGGCTCTTTTTTTTGCTTTGTTTAAGGAACAAGTAGCTTTATAGTCCTGTAGCTCTGTGTTGTAAGGCATTCTTAGCTTTTACCTGTGGCTTTGTTTGTTAGGGTCAAATAGCTTTATACTCCCGATGCTCTGTTTTTAATGGGTTATACTTAGCTTTACCCGTGCTTTGTTTTTAAGGGACAATTAGCTTTATTTACCCATGCTCCTTTTTTGTAGGTGAAAATAGCTTTACCCTGCTTTGTTTTTTTGAGGGTCAATTAGCTTTATTTGCCCGATGCTCTTTTTTTATGGGTGAAAATAGCTTTACCCTGCTTGTTTCTTTTAAGGGTCAATTAGCTTTATTACCCGATGCTCCTTTTTTGTGGGTGAAATTTAGCTTTACCCTGCTTTGTTTTTTTTACGAGGTTCAATAGCTTTATACACCTCTTTTTTTTGATTTTCTCTTCGACAAATTTCAATTAATTAAAACATATCTGCAATACCCACTTTTAGTGATATTTCATTTTTTTTTCACTTTTAATGATAAAAAATGCTTTATCTACTTTTTTTAAAGTCATAAAGGCTTTAAGCTAGTTATACTGCATTAATTTGACCATTTAAAAAGAATGCTAATAATACATTTTATACATCATAACTCTCGATCGGCTAAAAATATTAGATAAATGAAACAATATCACTTCTTACCATTTGAATCTTAATAAATAGGATACTTGAACTTTTTCTTTCTAATTTTTAAAAGTGATTTTATTCTCTAGCAGCTATTTCGCGTTTAAAATCTGAGGGTCTGTAATTGGTCATTTGATAAAACGTATTGCTAAAAGAAGATAAACTATCATATCCTACCGCATATCCAATTTCACTAATTGATATATCACTTTGCAACATCAGTTCTATCGACCTTACCATTCGTAATAATTTTAAATATTGTAGGAAGGAGGTTTTTAAAGTAATTTGAAATAATCTAGACAAGGATCGTTCACCTATTCCAAAATGAGTACTCAAACTGGCCAAGGTATGATTAGCCGTTATGTTATTTGCAATAAATTCTAAAATGGGTTGCATGCGTTCGTGGTCAGTAAAAGGTAAACTTATAGGTAGTTTCTTGTTGCTGATTTCGGGGAGGATATTTTTGATTACCGATAAGAATTGATACCTGCTATCATCGGATTTTATTGGACCATCCCAAAGCTCCGTGTATTTGATCATTTGTAGCAAAAGAGCATTGATTGGATATATTCCTACTTCAGAAAAAAATAAATTTTTATTATCATCATAGGTATAAAAAAAAATGGAACGCAAAATAGTACCTGAATGTCCAATTTTTAAAATATGTTCTAATCCAGATGGAACCCAAAAATAATGTCGAGCTGGAATAACATAATTTTTATCGTTTAATTGTAAATAGGCTAATCCTCCTTCAACATAGGAAAGTTGCCCTTTTGCATGACTGTGATAAGGTATAAATTTTTCAGAGCGTTCGTGCATTACAAAGACAGAATCAGCTATTTTATCAATGTTTGGTAGAGAGGCTATCAGACTCATGAAATAAAGGTTTTAGAAACTAACTAATCCTAAACAATAGTATGGAGTTAGGGTTCGCTATTTTATTTTTCAAAGTTACCGATTTCCTGTTTTAAAATGTCTGGTTTCATCAAATTTTAGACTATTTTTTACAAATCGATCCTAGCATCTCGACTTTATATTTGTATCCACAAATTATAAAAAAATGATCCGCTTTACTTTTCGAAATCTGTTAAAAATTTTACTCATTACCTTCTCTAGTTTTATTTACTCACAAAACAATACAAACTCAAAAATCCCTTTAAACCTTAATGAGACTTGGTCTAAAGCGATTGAAAACAGCAAAAAAATTCAACTTAGTACATTAGAATATCGCATCAATAAGGAAGAAGTTATTGAAAGTAAATTGGAGCGACTTCCGGAGGTAGAGATTAAAGGAAATTATGAATATGCTACAAATATTCCCGTTTATGAAGACGGTTTGTTTCATAAACCTACACAACACGAAGTCATTCATCTTTTGTACAAAGTGAGCACTGGTTATTATCTGAATGTTTATGATGGTAATAAGCTGAATTTAAAAATTGACAAAAAAGAAATACTAGCTTCGATTGCTTTAGAACAGCAAAAAATGACTACTTCTGAGATTAAGTTAGAAGCGGCTATTTATTATCTCAATTTACAAAGAAGTACTGTTTTTAGAGATTTAATGATCACAGATATAGCAAATCAAGAAAAGCAACTTGCAGAAATTAAATCTTTATTTAAAAATGGGGTCATTTTAAGAAGTGATGTTTTACGAGTTGAACTGAAATTATCTAATCAGAAAATGATGCTTGTAAAAATTGAAAATGATATTGCAATTGCGAACCAGAGATTAAATATTTTAATAGGCCTTCCGGATGAAGAACTCATAAATCCTCATGAAATTTTAGAACCTGAAAGTTTTATTTTAGAACCCTACAATCAATATTTAGAAATAGCCAAACACAATTCTTACGAGTATAATATTTCTGAAAGTAAAACGGAACTCTCTAAAATAGAATTAAACAACAGCAAAGCCAATGTTCGTCCTAAAATTGGTTTGTATGGCGAATTTTATCTCGCTAATCCTCAAATATTTTTATATCCGTATTCACCAAGCAATTATACTTTAGGAATTTTTGGAGTAAAAGCTTCTTTTCCTTTATCAGAATTGTACCTGAATAAGCCAAAAGTGAGAGCTGCAAAATTAAGTCTTGAAAAAGAAGAATTAGAACATCACGATACAGATGATAAAATAAGACAACAAGTCTATGAATCGTATTTGCGTTTTAAAGAAGGCCTTGTTAGAATTGATGTAGCCAAAACAGATGTAGATCAGTCTAAAGAAAATGCGCGAATTGTAAATGAAAACTATTTTAATCAGGCCTCGTTAATCACAGATCTTCTGGATGCTAACGTACAATTGTTACAAAGCCAATTTGATTACGCCTCCTCTAAAATAAATGCTCAAATAAATTATTATCAACTTCAAAATATCTTAGGAACCCTTTAAAATGAGACACAAAAATAATTATACAGTAACAGATAAACTCATCACAAAAATAACAGCCTGGATTGCTGGAAGCATTGCAATCGTTTTATCAATATGGGGCGTGATTACGATGGTTGACATTTACTTTAATCAAAACACTAATGACGCTCAAGTACAAGAATATATAAATCCCGTAATATCTAGAGCAGGAGGTTTTATTGTAGCCATTAAATTTGAAGAAAATGAAGCAGTCAAAAAAGGGGATACCTTATTAGTAATTGATAATCAGGAATACGTAATTCAGGAAGAACAAACAGAAGCGGCTTTGTCTAATGCTAGAGCATTACTGGAAGTGTGGAAAAGTAAAGTGGCCACATTAAGTAAAACTGCACAAGTAAATCAGTCTAAAATTTTGGTTACCAAAGCGGCATTGTGGAAAGAAAACCTCGAATATTCGCGATATAAAAAATTAGTCGCTTCAGAGTCTGCTACCAACCAACAATTTGAATCTAAAGAAGCTTCGTATAAAATAGCCGAAGCAGAACAACGATCTGCAAATGATAAATACAGTGCTTCGCTTTCAGAAATTAATGATGCAAAAGCGCAAGAAGAAGTTGTAAAAGCCGAGATAAAGCGATTGAGCGCCTTATTAGATCGTCATAAGCTTGATGTTTCTTATACTATTATTAGAGCTGCTTATGATGGCGTTATGGGGCGAAGAACCGTTGAAAAAGGACAAATGATCAATGCTGGAGAAGTGCTGGCTTATATTGTTAATTCGGAAACAGACAAATGGGTTGTCGCCAATTACAAAGAAACTCAAATAGAAACCATGAAAATTGGTGATACGGCACGCTTTACAGCCGATGCGTATTCTAAAAAGGAATTCAAAGGTGTTGTTATTTCACTTTCACCTGCTACTGGATCTAGTTTTTCTTTATTACCACCAGACAACTCTACTGGAAACTATGTAAAAATTGTTCAGCGAATTCCAGTAAGAATTAGAGTAACAGGATCTAAAAAGGATATTGAATTACTAAAAGCAGGAATGAACGTAAATGTTTCGATTGCTAAAAATCAGAATTGATGCTTCCTAAAATTTTCTTATTTAAAGATTGGGTGCCCAACTGGCTCATAAAAATAGTACTCTTTATAGTACTCTTGCCTAGTCTTGTGCTTTTCTTTCTTCCGATGACAAATGTAGCTGCCGCAGCAGGAAATACTGGAATTGAGACGTATGATGTTATTTATTCGGTTGCCTTGTTTTATGCAGGCTATGTGAGTTTCTTTTCTTTAGAAAGGCGTTTTTTTAGATTTTTAGCTGCAAAAGAATACTTTATCATCATTACAATAATCCAAATTGTGACTTCCTATATCTGTTACAGCACACAGCAAGTTGCTATCCTTTTTGTTTTTAGATTCATACAAGGAATGGCTTTTACAATGACTGTAAATCTTTCTTTATCCTTAATCTATTCGCAGCTTCGAACTGAAAGGGCTAGAATTATAGGATATTCTATTTTTTTTGGAATGCTAGTTTGTATGATTCCACTCAATAATTTCCTAACCGCCAATATTGTAGATTCATTCAACTTCAACTTTTTATACAAATGCGCTATATTTTCGTATTTCCCAAGTTTAGTATTTATCTATTTATTTATGAACAATGTTCACTTAGACGTAAAATTTCCTTTATATCAATTGGATTGGGCAAGTTTTATTCTCTATGCATGTTTTGTTTGCTTAATAGGTTACATTATGGTTTACGGACAAGAATATTATTGGCTAGAAGATCCTAGAATTTTCTGGAGTATTGTATCAATATTCGTTTTATTGGTTTTATTCTTGCTCAGACAATCCAGCCTCAAACGTCCTTATTTCGATCTTGCCGTTTTTAAATATAGAAACTTTTATATTGGAGGTGCGGTCATTCTTATTTTTTATATCTGCAGGTTTGCTTTAGGTGTTACAACCACTTATTTTCAAACGGTTTTAAAACTAGACCCGCTGCATATCGGCGATATTACATTACTGAATATTCTAGGAATTGTAGTTGGTGTAATCAGTGCTGGGGTTTATATTCTGCAACATCGTCCCATTAGGCTATTATGGCTTTATGGATTCTCACTATTGTTAATTTACCATGCAGGGATGATTTTTCTATTTACAACACAGGCTAACGAAGGTTATTTTTATTTGCCTTTATTCCTTCAAGGACTTGGTGTAGGAACTTTAATGACTCCGTCTATCATTTTTATGGTTTCGTCAGTTCCAGAGCGCTTTGGTGTTACTTCAGCAGGAATTTGTTTACTGATGCGTTGCTTGGGTTTTTATTTGAGCGCAGGCCTGATGAATTATTATGAACTGTTTTCAAAAAGCAAACATTTTAATACATTTCAGAATCAAATTAGTGTTTTGAATCCTATAGCAAAACAACAATTAGTAAAGTATAGCAATTCCTTAATAGTACATGGTTCTGCATTAGGAAAATCTACTAAACTCTCTAACAAAATAGTTGTAAACGCAGTAAATGTGCAAAACCACATCCGATTTGGGATAGATTATTATGAAATGATTTGTACGTTACTTGTAGTGACTCTATTACTAGTTGCTTTATTTCCCTACATCAATCGAACTATTGTGACTATTTCTAAGAACCAACCCTCTCCTTTTTAATACACTGAAGGATTGGTAGGCTATTTTATTTTTAAATTAAGCATTATGTGGATATTTTATTTGGCCGGAACAGTCATTATTTTTGGACTATTATTTTACAATTTCCTACAGAGTAAAAAGAAAAATATTAAATACATCTATTCAGAATTAATAGCATTATGCCAACATATTGATAAGAATATTCGACTTGAGCATGAAAGTGCAGATTCATTAACCTTTGAAATTTTAAATCATAGAGGTTCATTACTACTGGTTTTAACCCAATTTGATGGAATTTTATGCGTTGAAATCGAACGAATCAATTCTGAAAATATTATTGATAATCAAGAATGGTATTTTTTAGAAAATGAAAATCAAAAAAAAATGTTTCATCAAATGGTATCCGATATTATTGCTACAAAATCAGGTGTATTAAAAGAGATAACACTCTTAAAACTAGAAGGAATTTCTAGTGATTTTGTAAACGATTCAAAAAATCATTTAGGAGTTAAAAATAAAAGGGCACAAATTTTATTTTGTAAAGCCTATGATGGTGTCAAGAAATTTCCGAGGTATAAATATGCAAATAGTGAAGGAAGATTTGAAATGCTTTTGTTTAATTGTGTGTTACTAATCAGTAAAACACCTGTTGGTTATAAACAACAAGAGCAAACTACTGAAATTATTTCGCTGTTATTATTTTATTTAGAAAAACATCAAATAATAAATCATATCAAAGATATCGATCTTTTTTTTGAATCTCGATTTACTGCTTACCTGCAACAATTTTTAGAAAATAGAGATAGAACAGATCAGGAATGGCGTCAGTTATTTTATTTGTTTTTTATCAAACCTTTAAACTGTAAGGAAAAGGTCAAGTACAAAGAAATTGAAGATGTTCATTTTAAAAATGCAGTTACCACAATGATTAAAAATCTAGAGAGCGATTATAATCTTATTTTATAAATAAATTAAAACATTACGATATGTTTAGTCTAAAAAACAATACTTTGAGTGAATTAGTAACAGAGGATTACCGATTGGCTCCAGTTTTTAAAAAGTACGGAATTGATTATTATTGCCGAGGAGAAAGAACCCTTCAAGAAGTGTGTGAAAGTAAGAACATCTCAAGTAAAATACTGGTTCAAGATCTGCAAAATGCGATAGCTGTAACTGATACAAAACAATTGGATTTTCATAGTTGGTCGATAAGTGAGTTGGCTTGCTACATAGAGGAAAAACACCATTCTTATATCAAAAACAGGGCGCCAAAGATTATTGAAAACTTGTTTGTTCTTTGCAAGGAATACGGAGATTTAAGACCAGAACTTACTTGTATTATGGAACTCTTTACTAAGGTTTTTAAGAAAATTGAAAACCACAATAACAAAGAGCGTTTTGTCTTATTTCCTTACGTAAGAAAAATGGGAAACTTGATCGAAAACAAAGAAACTATTGATTGTAAATACCTAGGAATCATTAAAATTCATAGCCAGAATATTATTCAAGAGAATAATTTTGAGGGCCAACATTTTCTAGAAATTAGAGAATTATGTAATAATTATGCAGTGCAAAACAAAGAATGTAATGCTTACAAGGTTGTAATGGAATTGCTTAATGATTTTGAAACTAAGTTAGAATTACAACTTCATTTAGAAAACAACTTATTGTATCCAAAAGCACTTGAAGTTGAAGCTCTTTTATTAAAAAATCGCTGTTTTTGATATAATTGAATTTAAAAAAATAACACATAAGTATTGAATCAAAATTCAAATTCGAGCTAATTGGTACTTTTCTGTTATAAGATAATGTTAAAGTAAAATTCTGCACTAAATTATAACGTAAATTTGATAGGCTAAATTGTTAATTAATATACTCATCTTTAATGGATTATCGCTTTATTTTTTCGCCTCAATTTTTACAGTACTCTCAGTATTAGGACAACACTAATTTAGTCTTTTTTATAATGTAAAAGAGTAGAATTAATCACATTAGCAACGCATCAGGATTGGTCAATTTATCTATAAGCTATATTGGATACTATTTTAATAATTGCGCTACTTTATAATTTTTTAAACCAATTTTAATTATAGAAAGCTTTTTTAAAAATACAGTTTAGTAGAATTTTTCAATTGTCATTTCATTATTTCTAATACAAATGATTTATAAATTAAACTCACTTTTACCAATCGATTTGCAATAATACATAACCAATTTTTACAGCCCTAAAATCAATTTTAATAAAGAATTACAAACCATTTAAATTTAAAAAATCATGAAAAAAGTAATTTTATTAGTTGGCGCTGTTATGTTAACGTTTGCAGTATCTCAAGCGCAAACAGTTCAGGAACAAAAATTGAAAAGCGAAATAAAATCGTTAGACAAAAAAGACAAGAACGAAAAACAAGAGAAAAAGGTTCTTAGAAAAGAACTTCATAAACTAAAATCGCAAGAGGTTAGCGAGCAATCAAAAAGTCAGTTTATCAAAGATTTTAAAGGTATAACTAATGCAAAATGGAAAAAATCTGATAGTTTTGACCAAGCAAGTTTTATGAAAAAAGGATATGCAATGGCTGCTTTTTATGACCAAGATTCAAAATTAATAGGAACCACCACAATTAAAAAATACAGTGATTTACCTGTAAATGCTCAAAATAAAATTAATGAAAAGTATAAAGAATACAGTAAAGGAAGTGTAATTTATTATGATGATAATGAAGAGAATGTAACAAATATGCTTTTTTACGGAAAACCTTTTGATAAAGATAATTATTTCCTCGAAATTTTGAAAAACGGAAAAAAAAGTGTGTTACAAATAACAACCGAAGGAGAGGTGATTTATTTTGAATCCATGAAGTAATAGTTTAATAATTTATGTAGAAAAGGATCGGTACTGCCGATCCTTTTTAGTAATTCTAAGTATTGTATTTCAACGAACTAGATTTAATTTTGATATCATTAAATAAATTTAAGGAGAACTATAATTTATACCATTTTCTAACAAGCTAATTCTATAAATAGCTTTATTCCTTGAGTACTTTTTTATCGTACCGATTTTTTGGTTAATTTTATCTTTTTTAAATTACACATGAAAATAGAACTTAAAGAACTTACCACAAAGCAAGAAATGCTGGCTCAATTTGAAGTCATGCAACATTTATATTCTAAATTTACGATAGAAAAATACGATTCGTATCTTACAGAAATGATCCCGCACAATTACAGGCAAGTAGCTGTTTTTGAAGGTAGTGTTTGCGTAGGAATTTCAGGATTATGGTCTGGAACAAAACTTTGGTCGGGTAAATATTTAGAAATAGATAATTTTATTGTACATCCTGATCATAGATCCAAAGGCATCGGAAAAATGATGACAGATTATATTGATGCTAAAGCAAAAGAGACGGGTTGCACCATGATTGTTCTCGATGCTTTTACCGGAAATTATACCGCACATCGGTTTTATTACAATCAAGGATATGTGCCAAAGGGATTTCATTTTCTTAAAATCTTAAACGAAGAAGGACTAAGTTAACGTTTATGCTAATGAAAAAAATCTTTACCATAATTTCCTTTTTTATTCTTTGTTTTGTTCTAACATTTTGTGGTATTAAACAAGAACTTCAAATGGAATTTCCTCAAGAAATACAATCTGTTTCCTATCAAAAAAATATAGAGAAAAGTACAATTCAATTTTGCATAGAGTTCCAAATACCGCTAGCCAAAACGATCCACTTAAAAAAAGTTTATTTTCACAATCAGCAGGCTGTTATTGAGGCCATAAATACTAATAAATTTGTAGCTCATTTTACTGCGAACTCTAAAAAAGTAGATTTAATTTTAGATTCACATAGTACCAAGGAATATGCAAACAAACCTCCGGTTATAGCAAAATCAAAATTTGAATTAAAATCTAATGAAGCGGTGCTAGAATATCAAATTAACAACAAAACAAACTATTTCAAAATTACAAATGTAATTGAAAGAGTAGTCCGATAGTTTTATGTTATTAGTTCGACTAGAGCTCTTCTAAAACAATTAGACACAACGGAGGATTAAATCAAAGAAATAGTTATTTTTGTTCCTTTAATTTAATTTACACACCATTTTGGGATTATATAAAAATCTTTTTAAACAAACTGCTATTTACGGCTTGGCAACGGTAATTCCGCGAATGTTTAGTTTCCTATTAGTTCCTTTATACACCGATTTACTGCCAAAAGAGGAATACGGAAAAATCTCCATCATTTTTGCTGGTATGATTTTCTTCAATGTAATTCTCGCATACGGAATGGAAACTGCCTTTTTTAGATTTTACAATAAAGAAAAAAATAAAAATGCTGTAGTAGAGACGTCCTCGGTTTCTATATTCTGGACCTCTTTTATATTTTTAGTTTTGTCCTTATTAACCCAAAATACTATTGCAAGATGGTCAGGAATAGATGTGCAATTTATTACTTACACCATCTGGATTCTCGTGCTCGATGCTTTGGTAATTGTTCCTTTCTCTAAGTTAAGGGTCAATCAACAACCGATACGTTATGCCATAATAAAAATAGGAAATGTAGCAGTCAATCTATTTCTAAACATTTTCTTTTTGATTAGCTTACCCGCGATTGCAAAATCAAATCCAGACCATTTCCTAAGTACTTTTTATATCGAGAATTTCCAGATTGGCTATATTTTCGTATCTAATATTGTTGCTAGTTTATTGACATTTCTAGTGCTTTCACCCAATTATTTCAAACTAAAATGGCAGTTTGATTATAATTTGTGGAAGCAAATGATGAAGTACGGAATGCCTATCATGATTGCTGGAATTGCATTTGCCATCAATGAACAGTTTGACAAAATTTTATTGGGCTATTTGTTACCACAAAACATTGCAGCCTCAGAGGTCGGAGTATATTCGGCTTGTTACAAACTAGGTTTATTTATGGTTTTGTATCGCACTGCTTATACCTTAGGAATAGAACCCTTCTTTTTTAGCCATGCATCCAATGAAAATGCGCCACAAACTTACGCGACCATTACCAAATATTTTGTCATTTTTGGCTCTTTTATCTTACTCTCGGTCATCGTTTTTGCAGATATTCTAAAAATAATAATGATTCAAAACTCTTCTTATTGGGAAGCCATGAAAGTGGTGCCGCTTATCATTTTGGCAAATTTCTTTCTCGGAATTTACACCAATCTTTCGGTTTGGTACAAACTCATCGACAAGACACATTATGGCGCTTATATTTCAATTGTGGGAGCTATCATAACATTAGCGCTCAACTATTTATTAATTCCAACGATGAGTTATTACGGATCCGCAATTGCCACTATTGCAGCGTACGGCAGTATGATGGGAATCTCCTATTATTTTGGAAATAAGTATTATCCAATCCCTTACGACATCAATAAAATAGCGATATATCTATTGGTTTCCATCGGTTTTTCTGCGATATCATTTTACGGATTTAGAGAGAATTATTTCGTCGGAATCCCGTTATTACTCTTATTCATGTATTTTATATACCACAACGAAAAAGAATTATTAACTAAAATTTTAAAACGAAAACCAAATAAAATTTAAATTTCTGGGAGCTAATCGCGCTGTACGTTTCAAGCTTTTTCCTAAAATTATTTTTTTCTAGGCACCAAAAAGGAGCTTCTTCCAGTCGCTCTTTTTGTACCAAAAAAAATATAATTTTATAAAAAAAGGCTTTCCACTTCCATCACGGCTAGGACTTAGAATACAGTAGAAATATTCTTTTAAAAACACATTTCAATTTCAAAAAAATAATAGAATGACAATAAATATCATTAACAAATCAGGACATGCCTTACCAAACTATGAAACCATAGCTTCAGCAGGAATGGACTTAAGAGCTACTATAACCGAACCGATAACATTAAAACCTTTAGAAAGAGCCATCATAAAAACGGGTCTTTTTATTGCTCTGCCAATTGGTTACGAAGCGCAAGTGCGTCCCAGAAGCGGTCTCGCTGCCAAAAACGGAATTACTGTTCTCAATTCGCCTGGAACGATTGATGCGGATTATCGTGGAGAAATTGGAGTGATTTTAGTAAATTTATCCAATCAAGATTTCGTAATTCAAAATGGAGAGCGCATCGCGCAAATGATTATTGCTAAACACGAACGCGCAGAATGGATTGAAGTACAAGAACTAACAGAGACTTCTCGCGGAGAAGGTGGTTTTGGTAGTACTGGAGTAAAGTAGTTTTCAGCTTTCAGTAAACAGTTGTCACATCGAGCGCAGTCGAGATGTTATATAAATTATTAATTAGAGGTTGAGATTACTTTGCTTCGTGCCTTGCAATAACATAAAACTCCTCGGAAATCAGTTTAATCTGAGGCTAAAAATAATAATTAAAACCTTCGTAAACTTTGCGAAAAACCTTCGTGAACTTTGCGGTTAAAAAAATAATATGAAAATAATCGTTCCTATGGCAGGTCGTGGATCACGCCTTCGCCCACATACATTAACTATTCCTAAACCATTAATTCCTATTGCCGGAAAACCAATTGTACATCGTTTAGTCGAAGATATTGCAGGTGTTTTACAACAAGATATAGAGGAAGTTGCCTTTATTATTCACGAAAGTTTTGGCAAAAAAGTTGAAGAAGAATTAATAGCAATTGCTACTAAATTAGGCGCTAAAGGAACTATTTATTACCAAAACGAAGCCTTAGGAACCGGTCACGCAATTATGTGTGCTAAAGATTCTTTGAGCGGACCAGCAGTTATAGCTTACGCCGATACACTAATTCGAGCTGATTTTGATTTAGACCAAGAGGCTGATAGTGTAATTTGGGTAAAACAAGTTGATCAACCAGAAGCATTTGGTGTAGTAAAACTAAATGCCGCTAATGAAATAGTAGAGTTGGTCGAAAAACCAGCCGAATTTGTATCCGATCTGGCTGTAATTGGAATTTATTATTTCAAAGATATTGCCGTATTAAAAAACGAATTACAACTAGTATTAGACAACAACATTATTCATGGTGGTGAATACCAGATCAATGATGGTATCAAGCAAATGATGGCCAAAGGGATGAAGTTTGTTCCGGGAAAAGTAGCGGAATGGATGGACTGTGGAAACAAAAATGTAACTGTAGAAACCAATTCTAGAATGTTAGGATTCTTGCACAATGATGGAGAACATTTAGTTGACTATGATGTAAAACAGGAAAATTCAACTATTGTTGCACCTTGCTATATTGGTAAAAATGTAGTTTTAATTAATGCAACGGTAGGTCCTAATGTTTCTTTAGGAGACGGTTGCCATGTGCAAAATAGCACAATAAAAAATTCTTTGATTCAAACACATTCCCATGTAAAAAATGCCAATTTAGACAATGCAATGATTGGAAATCACGCCAGTTTTGATGGTAACTTTACAAACATTAGCATAGGAGATTATTCTGTTTTAGAATAATCGATACACTGTCTCATTAAAGGGTAGGATAAAAAAGAAATTATGAAAAAACCGTTTTACATAATTTTATTATTCGTTTTGCAATGCAATTCAGCTTTGCTGTGGGCACAAACGGAACCCGAGGAAATCAAGTCAAATGCAGATCAATTTCAAGATTATTTTTACGAATCCTTGCTTCAAAAAGGAATTGAAAATTATGATAAAGCAATAGTCGTTTTAGACAAAGCCAATAAAATTAAACCCAATGAAGCATCAATTTATTTTGAATTAGGGAAAAATTATTTAGCCTTAAAGGACTATAAAAATGCCTATAATTATTTTGAAAGTGCTGCTAAAATTGATCCAAAAAATAAATGGTTTTGGGTAGGAATGTATGATGTTTGTTACGAAACTAAAAATTTTAATCAAGGAATTATTGTCATCCAAAAACTAATTGAATTTGATCCGAAGTACAAGGAAGATTTAACGTCTTTGTATATGGCAACCAATCAATTTGAAAAAGCATTAGTTTTAATTCAGGAGTTGGAGGAAAATATCGGCAAAACGGAGCGAAGAGAATTATACAAAAGTCAGATTCTTTCTCAAGGAAAGTTTCAAAACATAGAGATTACCAATTTAATTGCTCAAATTGAAAAGTATCCAAAAGAAGAATCGAATTATTTGAGTTTGATTTTTTTGTATTCTAAAAACAAAGAGGAAACTAAAGCTTTTGAAATTGTAAAAAAGCTTGAAAAAGCAATTCCGAATTCAGAGTGGGCGCAAGTCACTTTATTCAAAGATTATTTAGAAGCAAATGATGCTCCAAAAGCAATTAATGCGATGAATGTTGTTTTGGCTAGTTCTAAAATTGACTCTAAAATTAAACATAGAATACTCAATGAGTTTTTGATTTTTAGCTTCAAAAATCCACAATATGCTACTGATTTAGAGAAAGCGGTAAATTATTTTGACAAGGATAAATCTGTTGATGTTGCAAAAGAGATCGGGAGATTTTTTCATGCAAAAAAAGAATGGGCTACCGCTATAAAATATTATGAGAAATCGGCAGTTAGTCGGCCAGAGGAAGCTTTAGAGACTAATTTACTTTTGTTGCAAGCCTTTACCGAAATGAAACAATTTGATGTTGTTGCCAAAAAATCAACAGAAATGATCGAGAGTTTTCCCACACAGCCGGAGTTTTATTATTACGCAGGTTTGGCTAAAAATCAGTTGCAAGACTATAAAAAAGCAAAGGACTTACTAGAAATGGGCATGGATTATGTAGTGGAGAATAAGGAATTAGAAATAAATTTCAACATTCAATTGGGAGAATCCTATAATGGTTTAGGAGATTTTAAGAAAAAAGAATTGTATTTTTCTAAAGCCAATCAATTATTAAAAGAAAAAAAATAATGAAAAATACAACAGTAACAAGAATGCGATCGGCAATACTAATTTGCTTAGTAAGTTCATTGGCATTAGTTTCTTGTAAATCAAAAGCGATTGCAGTTGCGGCAAGTAATGAACCCGTAAAAGAAGCAAATTATATGACGGCCAAAAAAATAATTGAAAATTATTACAACAATAAAATTCAATTTTCTACATTATATATTAAGTCTAATGTGCGTTATGCGGATGACAAGCAAACCCAAAATGTAACAGCCGAAATCAGAATAAAAAAAGACGAACAGATTTTAGTAAGCATTCGATTTTTGGGAATAACAATGGCTAAAGCTTTGATTACTCCTACGTCTGTTAATTATTATGAAAAGATAAATAGCAAGTATTTTGAAGGAGATTTTAGTAGTTTAAGCGAATGGTTGGGTACGGATTTGGACTATAGTAAAATTCAAAATATGTTGTTAGGACAAGCTATTGATGATTTAACAAAAGGTAAATATTTAGAATCACTATTGGAGCAGACTTACCGATTAGAGGATGCATCCAATAAAAATACAAAAAAATCATTCTTTTTGGATGCTACAAAATTCTTGATTGAGAAACAAGAAATCACACAAACGGCAGAAGAGCGTACTATAAAAGTAGCTTATGCAGACAATAAAGTCTATAACGAGGGAACATTGCCTACAGCTGTACAGATTAATACATTTCAGAAGAAAGGAAATATCGAAATTAATCTAGATTACAACTCGATTACTTTTAATGAAGAACTTTCTTTTCCTTATAGTGTTCCAAAAGGCTACAAAAGAATTATAATTAAGTAAATTTGCAAAAATATTTTTTAATATGCCAAAATTTCTCCTTACCCTAATTTTTATCTGTATGACTTCATTGCTATGGAGTCAGGAATCCCAACAAGAAAAATTAGAACAACGTAAAGCTCAAATTCAACAAGAAATTCGAGACAATGAAAAGCTATTGCAGAGCGTAAAGAAAAAAGAAAAGTCTGCTTTTAATGTGGTTATTATTCAAAACACAAAGATACAACTGAAAGAGAAATTAATAAATACTACTGAAAAGCAAACTAAATTGTTGAGTAATGATATGTATATTAATCAAGTTCAGATTAATAAACTCAAAAAAGAGCTAGAGATTCTTAAAGAGGATTATGCTAAAATGATTGTAAAATCATATAAAAGTAGATCGGAGCAAAGTAGAGCTATGTTTTTATTGTCTTCTGAAAACTTTTTGCAAGCTTATAAAAGAGCGCAGTACATGAAGCAATATACTGGGTATAGAAAAATGCAAGGAGAAGAAATTAAATCAAAATCTACAAAACTAGTTGATTTTAATAATAAACTTAACATTCAAAAAACAGCCAAACAAAAGTTGATTGCTGAAAATGAAAGAGAAAGAATATCATTAGAAAAAGAGAAACAAGAGCAAGTAAAGTTGGTTAATGTTATCAAAAAAGATAAAAATAAGATCTCTAAAGAAATTAGTAAAAAGCAACAAGAATATAGACTTGTAGATAGACAAATTAATAAATTAATTAGAGAGGCTATTGCAGCTGCGAATAGAAAAGCCGCTTTAGAAAAAGCAAAAGCGAATCCGAGTAAACCAGTTTCTACAGCAGCAGTTTCATCATCTGTTATAGAACTAACTCCAGAAGCAAAAATAATAGCAGACAATTTTAGAGCCAATAGAGGTAGATTACCTTATCCTGTGGAAAAGGGATACATATCTTTAGGCTACGGAAATCAAACCCATCCACTTTTTAATACAATTACAGTTCACAATAGTGGTGTTGAGATCACAACGGATAAAGGAGCGAATGCTAGAGCCGTTTTTGGTGGTGAGGTCACAAGTGTAATTGTGTTGTCTCCGGTAAATAAAGCGGTAATGATACAACATGGTGATTATTTTACGGTGTATCAAAACTTAAGTTCTGTGAGCGTAAGCAAAGGAGATAAGGTAAGCATTAAGCAAAGTATTGGAACAGTTAGAACCAATGGAGAGACTGGGAAAACCGTTCTTAAATTCTTGATTCTTCAAAATACGACTTATAATGACCCTGATAATTGGTTGTCTGGAAGATAAGCAATCCGACAACATACAAAAAAGCACTATCAAATTATTAAGAATTTGATAGTGCTTTTTTTATGGGTTTAATTTTAGTGATTACGTATTCCTGAAATTAGAGTTTTTTAAAATACCAAGAGTAATAAATCTTCAATCATCTTATTACATAAAATGTGATTGAAAGTTCTAAAATTCTTTGAGTAGAAATGGAGATTTTCATTGCTCAAACTTTTAAAAACATCAAATTCTAGGCGTATTAAAAAGCTAAAATTTTATTCGTTTTTTGAAGTGCGATTAATCAGTAATTACTCTTTATTAACATTATTAAATTCCTTGAATAACTCTAATAAATTCATTAATGATTTAACGAGATCATTAGATTCAAGTAATAGCGCAAAATACAATTTACTATTTTTAGGACTTGTTTCTGTTGTTCTAATCCTTTTGATCTGTTTTGTTATCAAATCTGAAACAGTGTCTAATAATGCTTGTTTGTCATTTAAAATTGTATCAATTTGATGAAAGTCTTCATTCTTAAAACTTTCTTCTAATAATTGTAGCAAATGCTGTAATTGGGTATCAATATTTTTAAGCCCTTTTATCTGATTGAATTTTAATTTTTTGTGATTGTTATTAACGTGCAAATAACTATTGGTGGTAATAAAATCGATGGATTGAACCATATCTTGCAAATATCCTAAAATTAAAATATAAAATTTACTTGCTTCAACGGAGTTATCATCTAGGTTTTTTATTAAATAAAACACATTACTTTTTAGCTCATCAATTTCTTTTTCTAACTTTTTTTGATCTTTCTTATTTTCTTTTAATTTTGCTAAATCTTGCATACTTAAATTATCAATTAAGTTTGAATATAAAGCACTGGTTTTGCGAAATACTTTTGAAATTTGTGCAGAACTCTCGGTAATCATTTCTTTTACAGTTCCGATATCTTCCTTACGCAAACTTTTGATTTCCTCTTCATTTTTAATCTTTTGTTTGTGTTTTCTAGAACTGTTGTACAACATAATTCCTAACATAAGTAACAAACCAACAAAAGCGAATATTTCACCTACTTTTAAAATATAAGCCATTATAAAGGCCAATACAAAGGCAATAATTGCTGTAAAAAACCAACCACCAATTACTTTGAAAACACCTGCAATTCTATATACAGCACTTTCTCTGTCCCAAGCTCTATCAGCAAAGGAAGTTCCCATTGCAACCATAAAGGTTACATAAGTAGTAGAAAGCGGTAATTTCATAGAAGTACCTATTGAAATTAATATACTGGCAACCATCAAGTTTACCGAAGCTCTAACCATATCAAAAGCGGGCTCGTCATCAGTTTTTTTGGTTGTTTTCTTTACACTTTCAAATCGTTTGTCAATTTTAATCTGTAATTTTTTAGGAAGAAAAACATTTATAGCTTGACCAATATACACTCCGAATCGTACAATAAATCGAGAAGCCGTGTTAGGTGTAAATTTCTCATCACCTTCACCTTGTCTGGATAAATTTACACCTGTTTCTATTACACTTTTCGCTTTTTTTGAAGTCCACAAAGTCACAACCATTACTACTCCAGCTAATAATAGGAAATAAAATGGAGCAACAATATCGTCATTAGCCAAAGCGCCCATCATAAAGGAATCGCCAGAAACGCCACTTCCCTGAAAAATTTGATAGGAATTAAAAGCCGCAATTGGCACTCCGATAAAGTTGACTAAGTCATTTCCTGCAAAGGCCAAAGCCAAAGCAAATGTTCCGATGAGAATAATAACACGTAAAATATTGACTTTGAAATAACTTATTAGTATTTGGGAAAGTATAAGAAATACAGCAAAATTTACGGCAAGAATTAAAAACTGATGTTTATCAATCCATTCAAATTGTTCAGAAGAGATGAATGAAACACCTTTAAGTCCTTTGATTAAAATAAAAAAGGTTATCGCTGTAATGGCTACTCCGCCAAAGATTGCGCCAAAATATTTTAGCTTTTTCTCATAATGAAAAGTAAAAATAAGACGTGAAATGTATTGTATAAAACTTCCCAAAGAGAAGGACAGAATTACGGAGAGTAAAATACTGTAAACAATTGTAGAGGCTTTTTTGGTATTGATGTACATTCCTAAATGATCTAATGTCTCGTCGGAAGTGTAAATTTTGTAAAGAGCCAAACAAACAGCTGCGCCTAATAATTCAAAAATAATTGAAACAGTGGTGGAAGTTGGTAATCCCAAAGAGTTAAAAACATCTAACAATAAAATATCGGATATCATAACGGCCAAGAAAATAATCATGACATCATTAAAACTAAACATACTAGGGACAAAAATACCGCTTCGAGCAATTTCCATCATTCCGCTAGAAAACATGGCGCCCACTAATACACCAAGACTAGCCACAATCATAGTGGTTTTAAAAGAAACTGCTTTAGAACCTACAGCGGAGTTTAAGAAGTTTACGGCATCATTACTGACTCCAACTACTAGATCTATAATAGCTAAAACGCCTAATACGATTAACATTATAACATATATCTGCTCCATAGTACTTTGCGTTTTTAATTTTTACAAAAGTCCTTTAAGAATTTTGTTTGCATGTTAACTTAATGTTATTAAAAAGTTATGCCAGCTATAAGTGTCTAAAGTACAAATTTGAAGTAAAAGGAGCATGAAAAATAGACATAAAATAAAAAAGCAGCCGAGATAGCTGCTTTTTTATTTTATGTTTTAGGACGAGTAATTTGACTGCTTTATTTGAAAGAAGATTCAATAGACTTCAACATTCCTTGTGGAGAGGAGGTTCCGGAGATAATAATTCTTCTTATGGTGTAAAGAGGATCTATAGAATCTCTTTTGGTAGATAAGATATAAGCCATTTTATGACCACTCTTTTTTAATTCTGGAATTGCTGCCGTATTCCATAGACCAAAAGGATAAGCAAAGTCAGTAACAGGTTTACCAATGATTGCCTCTAATTTTGCTTTTGGTTTTACAAATTGGGTATTCCAATCTTCATCAGCATATTTTGTTACCATGTGGTGATCCCAAGTGTGTGATGCAATAACATGTCCTTCATCCGATAAAGTTTTTATTTCTTCTTTAGTCATATAACCGGGACGGTTTATAGCTACTGTCATTACAAAAAAGACTCCTTTAAAACCATATTTTTTCATTTCTACCGCACCAATATTATATTGATCCACTCTTGTATCGTCAAAAGTAATCATGATTGGTTTTTCTGGTAGCTTTCCATCAAATACTAAATAGTCGTATAATTGTTCTGGTAAAATAGTATGATAACCAGCCTCAGACAAAGTTTTCATTTGTTCAGCAAATGCGGCAGGTTTTACCGTGTTGGTCTTCATCACATCGCTAGCAGTACTTTTAAACTCCCTTATATTGTGATAACATAATATGGGCACTTCTTTTTTAGAGAGAATCGTTGCGGCGTCTCCTATGACTTTTTTATCAATAGTTTTTTTTACCGAAAGAGTGTCACTTGTTGCTTCTGACTTGACCTCAGGTGTTTCTTTTTTGCAACTTATAAATAAAAAAATGCCTAAAAAAATAGAAATAATAATTTTTTTCATAATCTAAAAACTAAATTATTGGTACTGAATATAAACTGGTTTTGGAGTAAATTTTACTAATTCTTCTGGAGTGTACATTTCCCAATCGTTCTTGTTGTCATTTTTATAGAATAATTTAAAACCAGTGAATTGAACAGGTTCTTTATAAATATAACGCAAATAAGTTGACCTTTTTAATACTTTACTGCCAAAACCATCCATGTGCATCACGATTTGAACTTCAGGAACTGTTTTGATATCCTTATAGTTTTTAATCATTCCTTGTGTAAAACGGTGTACCACTAGCACTTTTGGAGGTAAGTTGTTTTTGCGAACTAAGTCTACTAAAATGTCAATAGCATCATTGATATCTTGAGCTGTGAAATTTCCAATTTTAGAACCCGGACGTTCTCCATTTTTCATAGAAAATTCTGGGTCAATACCAAGATGTACATTAGGCATTGAAAGATATTGAGCCAGTTGCTGCACTTCCTCTTTTACAGTACTATGTCCTACTTGAATGTCTAAAAAAACAAGTGCATTAATTGGTTTTGCCCAACTAATAATGGTATCGATTTGTTTAAAAGGCATTCTCATGCGGTGTTTATTGTCCTTACCTGGAGCACCTTGAGCGGTAACTGCAATATAGTGTAAAGCAGGAATTGCTTTTATAGTTGGGTCTGCAGCTTGCCATCTAGCGACTTCCCCTTTTAATTTTTCTAACATTTCTTGACGAGGAAATTCTCCTAAAACTCCCATTCGGGTTGAATATAAATTCCCATAATATGCAATGATTCTATTGTAAGGCAAAATAGCACCTGGTAAAGGATAAGGAGCTTTTACTGGCCATTTACCGGTTGTGTCATTAACACTTAAGGCAGCATTTCTTTTATCAAAATCAATTGTGTCAATAGTCAGCGCTTTTATTTTCTGTATAGAATCTGCTTTTATCGTTTCGGTTTTATCTAAACTCTCTTTAGGATCTGCTGCTTTACTGCGGTCGCAAGCCATCATACTTAATAGTACTACAGGAAGAGTGATACATGCAATAATTGATTTTTTCATAGGTAGTACTGTTGAGTATTAAGTAAAAGTAAAAAGTAAGTTTTTATTATTAAATAGCGTACAAAGATATGATTTTAAAAGAATGCCTAATGGTATAAATTTGTTTCTGAATGTCGTATTTTTTATATAATTTACGGTTTTTGATACAATTACATTTCATTACAATAACCCTTGGAATTTTTGATAAAAAAAAGAGACCATCCATAAGGGTGGTCTCTCAAAAAACTTCTCTTAGGATAAAGAGAAGTAAAAAAAAACAAAAACAAACTTCGGTTTAGACTTTGATGTCTTATACTATCTATTCTACGTATTTATCATCTGTTAAGGTCTCCATAAAAGCAACTAACGCTTTTATCTCTTTGTCATTAAGATTTAATTTGTCAGGAGCTAAACTTTGATTTTCAACTTTTAAACCAACACCAATTCCTCCACCTTTATTATAAAAATCAATTACTTGTTCTAAACTCGAAAATACGCCATTGTGCATATACGGTGCAGTTATAGCAACATTTCTTAAAGTAGGCGTTTTGAATGCATTTTTTAATTGTTCCATTTGATGTTGTTTATATCTTCCTAAATCGGGACTTATTTTCAAATTGTTTTGATTTTCAGGTGTGCCAATAACTTCATGCTCCGTTTTATTGAATTTTGGCGGAACTGTTCCGTTGAAAAGCGGAATGAAATGACAAGTGGCACATTTTGCCTTGCCTGCGAATAAATTAAAACCTAGTTTTTCTTGGTTGGTATAATCATTAGATTCTCCTCGCATATACTTATCAAATTTACTATCAAATGCATTTAAGGAACGTACATAACTGGCCAAAGCATTTTGAACTTGCCATTCTTGTATTTGTTTTGATTTTGGAAATGCCTGTTGGAATAATTTGAAATAGGCTTTGTCCTTATTTAAAAATCCAATAATATTGGACACATTTCCGTGCATTTCCTCTTTATTTTGAATAACATCTGAACTTTGTTTTTCTAAATCCAATTGTCGCATGTCCCAAAATTGTGCATTTTGTAAAGAAGCATAAGTCAGAGTAGGTGTGTTGCGAGCAAGTTTCCCGCCTTGCAACGAAACATTGGTTTTTAAATTATCTGTGAAAGCTAATTTAGGGTTATGACAAGAGGTACAACTTCTAGTATTGTCTTTTGAGAACCTATTTTCTGAAAACAACTTTTTACCTAATGCCACTTTCTCAGCGGTATATTGATATTCTTTTGAAGGAATAAAAGCATTTACATCAAACGCATTTTTATCAAAAATAGTTGTTGCCTCAGGATTGACTACACTATTCTGATCTATATTTTTTATTGCGTTTGTTTTTTGAAAAGCAATCAAATTTTTATAGATTGGATTTAAGAAATTGGTAATAAAGTAAATTCTATCAAAAGCGAAGAAATCATTATTTGTTTGGCAATACTTAGATGCTTCACTACAGCTATTTACTATTTCTTTTACTAGTTTAGTAGATTCGTCTCCATGATAATCCATTTTGCTAATCAAATTGCTAATAGAATTCAAACCTATATTGGCTTCCGGAATTGATAATTGTGCAAGCGGAGAATCAAATCCTGTAATTCCAAGTGCGAGAATGCGATTTACTTGCATTTTTATAGCGTCCAAAACAAAATCATCAGAAATGGTTATCACACTAATACTTTGTTTAACCTGATTCAAATTTGCTTTGATCATTTTTATCTCTCGAACTAAAGTAGTTTTGTTTTTAGAATCATATTCTGGATAGAGAATTTCTTCAATTACTTGAAAACCATTTGGCGGTAAAAACTTATTTTCGGCAACTTCTAGTTCATCTAATGCAGGACCATTTATAAAACGTGCTGGATCAGGAGTAAAATATTCTACCGCCCATTCTATTTTTTTATAAGCTAGGCGTGTATGTGCAAAAGCCTGTTTTAATTTATTTAGATCCGTTTCTTTTTCAGCCAGTTTCTGAAAATAGTTCGTTTTTAACTCTAGATTTTCAATATCAGCTAATAACTCTTTTTGAACTTTCAAAGGAGTGTATTCTTTTTTGCAGCTTTGTAACATCATTACCAGACTGCAACACAGAATAAGACTAATTTTTAGAATACAATTTTGATTGAATTTCATTTCGAGGTAATTATATATACCAAAACAACCTAGTAAAGGTTGTCTTGGTATAATTCATAATCAAATATTATCGTTGTACATTTCTTATTATAACAGTTTGTCCACCTTCTTTGTTGGTATTAACACCGCTTCCGTCAGGGTTTAGGAAAGCCTCTTTTTGCCAAGTATGTGGATGAATGTTTAGGATAAATGTATTAGGTACTCCAATTACATCAGATATATCTTCCATTGCACCATATTCCCAACTTCCTAATTTAGTAGTATTGGTTTGATTGTAAGTGGCATTCCAAACTGCATCATCTCTTTTGTGATTCATAGTCATCCAAGGCTTATTTGCCTTGGTTGCGATATTGTATTGCCAGATGTACGAATCGTGTTTTGCATCTGCATAGTAAGAATCGCCATCTTCTTGGATGTAAACATAGTTTTCTGTTACACAAATGTTATCTGGATTTATAATTCCAGTTCCAGGAGTAGAGTCGCCTTCAACTACTAATTCTAATTTTCCTATTAATGGGTTAGTATCGTTCAGTACTAACCTATAAACTCTTCCCCACATGGTATATCCTTCTACTGGAGCATTATTACTTGCTTGTCCTGTAGCTGTAAAGTAAATTTCTCTATTATTTTTAGCAGATCCTTTTCTATAATCGATATCTTCAACTCTCGAAAAGCGGATGGCTCCTAAGTTGTTTACTGTTTTATTTATAGCAGCTCCCGTTAAGTTTTTTGCATTTGGAATTTCTACAAATGATACTTCAAAGGAACTTCCTACTTTCATTGTAGTTTCTACTTGAACCCCATCATTTCTTTTTAAGGCATATAATTTACCGTTATTAAGATCACCAACAACATCACTTACATACATGATAACTTGTCCTGCGCTTGTGTGTCCTGTAGCATATCCTTGATCTTCTCCTATCAAAATTACTGTTTTACCAGAGTAAGCAGCTTTTGTAAGCGGAACAGCGTTTTCCATGCTTGCTTTTCCTAAAGCAGGTAATACGCGGTCGGTTCTACTTTTCTGGCTACTTAAACTAAATGGATCAATCCCGTGCACCATACTTTCTTCTCCACTTTCTCCAGCTGTTAAAAACATTGGTCCAAACCCGTGAATGGCTGGAGTGGCTAATGTTGCTGAGCACAATCGGGTCATCCCTCCAATTCCGTCAACGATGTACTCTCCTTTTACAGGCTTTAATGTTTTATCAAAATAGACTCTTGAAACTGATTTTAAAATCTCATGATTGGTGATCATCATATATCCTTCTCCATTTGGATCTTTCATGAATCCAGCTCCGTCCGGTTGCGCGCCATAGACAAATGAAGGTGATTGCGATAAAACATCAGTACTACTGATCAGCGAATTAATTTTTAAGTTTTCAAAACCTTCTTTTGGTACTACTAGAGCAGGCATTGAAGACGTATTAAAATCTATTAATGAATTCGGTTTCTCTTCATTTGAGTCATTTTGACAACTTACAACTGATAAGCTGACTGCAGATAAAATTCCGAGTTGTTTCAGGTAATTAAATTTCATGATTCTTTATTTAAATTATTTTTGACAAATAAACACTGAACAAATTGTAATGAGGTTAAAGTAGTTTAGGTAAATAATGACCATTTTGTTAAGAGTAAGTAATGGCAATGTTAGTACGTTAATTTTAAGTAAAGAAAAGACAGTGAATAATAGAACTTGATAGATAATGAGTTCTAAGGGAAATATTTTATTTGTCATTTAGCAAAAAAAAAAGACCATCTGTTTGAGATAGTCTTTTTTTATAATGATTTGAAAGCTTTTTGAATTTTCAAAAATTTCACATAAATTATATGTCTTGGTTTGATTTAGACTTTTACTTGGCTCCAATTTTCACCAGTTTTAATTCTTCTAATTTGCATTTCACTTACACCAAACTGTTTGGCAATCATTTTTATTCTAGTAGTTTGATTGGGTTTTGCCAAAAGTTTTTTTATTCTCATTACTTTTGTAACAGTCAATTTTTTACCATCCGACTGTAAATTATGTTCTATCAGATTGATTTGTGCTTGTTTTACAAAAGGGCTTTTTCTTCTGTGCTCTTCCATTTCCTCTTTGGTTGCCCATTTTAGATTTCTATAGTCGTCGTTATCGCGTTTTCTGTCTAAATGTAAAACGTAAGTTTGATCTTCGGATGTTTTAGGAATGAAATATTCTGCTACAAGTTTATAAATAAATTTGTGTTTGTTTTTAATTTTTTCTTCGCCGTAAATTTTATACCTAAACATTCTATAGCCGTCGGTAATACTTCCTTTTAATTCTCTTCCTATTTTTATATTGTCAACAAAACTAATTAATCGTCCTTTGTTTGACACTGCATAACGTAATTTGAGTTTATCCTCGATTTCTATTTCTTTGAACTCTTCGTTTGGGTAAACGATTATCTTTTTCATTTCTTCAAGTTTCATAATAAGTCTATTATAAATTTAAATTTTTCTTTGTTATTCAGGAGTCCCGTCAAAAGCCGGATAATTTAAGTACAATTATAAAATTAAACGCTAGATCTGCTATTTAATATATTATCTGCTGTATTTATTATACTATGTAACAATAGTATTTCTAAATCATAAGTTTTTAAAACGCAAAACGAGTTTAATTTGTGATGTAAATAAAATGTACACTTTAGCAACTGATTCAAATCTAATAAAAAAAGCTTGACATTTATAATGAATCATACTAAAAGCTACTGAATTGGGTGTTTCAAGCTAGTTTTGAACGATATTACTCGCATTAGAAAATAAGGGTATTCACTTTATTCCAAAAAAAAAGACTTTACATTGCTGTAAAGTCTTTTTGTAAAAGCTCCCTCTCTTGGGCTCGAACCAAGGACCCTCTGATTAACAGTCAGATGCTCTAACCAACTGAGCTAAGAAGGAAACTGAGCAGTAAAAATCAACTTGCGTTACATCTTTAAAGCGGTGCAAAGATAGGCTATCATTTGGTTTGTGCAAATAAAAAACCAACTTTTTTTTATTTTTTTTATCTGCCGACGATTGCTTTATAAATATCGTTTCCGTTTGCGAATAGTAATAGAGTTATAAGTAAAACAAAACCAACTAATTGCGCATTCTCTAAGAATTTGTCACTCGGTTTTTTACCGCTAACAATTTCGTATAATAAAAACATAACATGACCACCATCTAGGGCTGGAATAGGTAATAAGTTCATTACACCAAGCATTATTGATAATAAAGCGGTGATATTCCAGAACGTTTCCCAGCTCCAAGTATTAGGAAAAATATCAAATATGGCTTTAAAACCACCTACTTGTTTGTATGCACCGGTACTTGGACTAAAAATCATTTTTAATTGTTTTCCGTAACCTACTAATTGATCTTTCCCTTTTGTAATTCCAACAGGAATTGCCTCTAAAAGACCAAATTCTTGTTTGCTAACTTTATAGTAACCTAGTTTTTCAAGATTACTCATACTTAATCCTCCAACACCAATTCCTAATTTACCATCATTAGATACAATAACAGGAACTTCAACTTCTTTTTGATCTCTTAATACAGTCGCTGGAATTGTTTTGTTTTTATTGCTCTCCAGTATTGCTTTTGCTTGATCATAATATTTTGCTTGTTGTCCGTTTAAGGTTAATACAACATCTTTTGGTTGTAAAGCGGTGTTTTTTGAATCTTCAGAAATGGCCGCTACCACAAATGGCATTCTGATGCTCATCAACGGACCTTTTTCATGTTTTGACAATTGATCTACAAAATCACTTGGTATTTTTATAGTTTGTTCTACTCCATTTCTTTCTATTAAGACTTGTTTTGCCATAATAACTTTCATGGTGATGTCATTGTCAAATTTTGGTATTTTCACGCCATCAGCTGCCAAGATTTTATCGCCAGTTTTAAAACCAATATTCATCATAGCTTTATTTTCAATCAACAAGCCATCTTTCATATCCGAAGTAGCGATATAAGTATCGCCATAAGCAAATGCCATTCCGATATAAATGATGAATGCTAAAATAAAGTTTACCGTAACTCCACCTAACATAATTATCAAACGTTGCCAAGCTGGTTTAGAGCGAAATTCCCAAGGTTGAGGTGGCAATGCCATTTGCTCCTTGTCCATACTTTCGTCTATCATTCCAGATATTTTTACATAACCACCAAGAGGCAACCAACCGATTCCGTATTCGGTTTCGCCAATTTTCTTTTTTAGAAGGGAATATTTAACATCAAAAAACAAGTAAAATTTTTCGACTCTGGTTTTGAATAATTTTGCAGGAATGAAGTGTCCTAATTCGTGAAGTATAATCAGTAATGATAAGCTCAATAAAAATTGAGAAAGCTTTATAAATATGTCCATTTTTTAATTTTAGTTCTTTTTTAACTCACAAAAGTAAGGTTTTCTATTTGTTTAATTTACAATAATTATTCCATAACGTTTTAAAACTTTGTTAATTATTATAAAATGAATATAGTGTTTCAGGGTAGTCGTGTAACTTTACTTTTCTAAACAAATTTTTCGTCTTAACTTCATTTTAAAAACATCATGATGTCCTCAAAATTATTTTCTCCTCTTTCGATAAAAAGTATCACACTCAAAAATAGAATCGCCATTTCTCCGATGTGCCAATATTCAGCAACTGATGGTTTTGCCAATGATTGGCATTTGGTTCATTTAGGCAGTCGTGCCAGTGGTGGTGCAGGCTTAATCATTCAAGAAGCCACTTCTGTTTCTCCAGAAGGTAGAATTTCACCTGAAGATTTAGGGCTTTGGAAAAACGAACAAATTGAAAAACTAAAACAAATCACCCAATTTATTATAAGTCAGAATTCAGTTCCCGGAATTCAATTGGCACATGCCGGACGAAAAGCAAGTGCTGCTTCCCCATGGAACGGTGGTAGAAAAGTAGCTAATGATAATGGTGGTTGGGAAACCGTTGGGCCAAGTGCTATTGCTTACCATGACAATGAAACAGCACCTATAGCATTGGATAAAAATGGAATTCAAAAAGTGATTTCAGATTTTAAATCAGCGACTAAAAGAGCTCTTGAAGCAGGTTATCAAGTACTCGAAATTCATGGAGCTCACGGTTATTTGTTACATCAGTTTATGTCGCCTTTATCTAATCTTCGCACCGATGAATATGGTGGAAGTTTTGAAAATAGAATAAGATTAACCCTTGAAGTAGTTGCGGCAGTACAATCAGAATGGCCGGAAAACTTGCCTTTGTTCATTAGAATATCAGCAACAGATTGGGCCGAAGGCGGATGGAATCTTGAAGAATCAATTCAGCTTTCTAAAATACTAAAAGAAAAAGGTGTCGATTTAATTGACGTTTCTTCAGGAGGAGCAGTTTCACACCAACAAATTAAATTGTGTGCAGGTTACCAAGTTCCTTTTGCGGAAAGTATAAAAAAGGAATCTGGAATATTAACTGGAGCAGTAGGTTTAATTACCGATGCAACTCAAGCAGAGGAAATCGTGGCTTCTGGAAAAGCAGATTTAGTTTTGTTTGCTAGAGAATCGCTTAGAAATCCTAATTTAGGATTAACATTCGCTGATGATTTAGAGGCTGATGTGCAATGGCCAAAACAATACGAAAGAGCTAAAATATAACTTGGCTACATAAACACGAATTTCACGAATTTACACTAATTAATTTAGTCCAAGCTTTTGAAATTCGTGTTTTACTTTTTTCAAATAAATATTCTACTATTTTATTATGCAAAAAATAAAAACAGCCTTACTTTCTTACGGAATGTCTGGAAAAGTATTTCATGCTCCTTTTCTAAGTTTCCATGCTGGTTTTGAACTTATTGGTTCTTGGGAAAGAAGTAAAAAATTAATAAATCACGATTTTCCTGAAGTAAAAAGCTATGCTACAATAGAAGAACTTCTGCAAGATGATGTTGATTTAGTTGTCGTGAACACGCCCGTTGAAACGCATTACGATTATGCTAAAAAAGTTTTACTCGCAGGCAAACACGCGATTGTCGAAAAAGCATTTACTACAACCGTTGCTCAAGCTCAGGAATTATCGGCTTTAGCCAAAGAAAAAGGACTAAAATTAGCCGTTTTTCAAAATAGAAGATGGGATAGCGATTTTAAAACCGTACAGAAAATTATTTCTGATGAGGTTCTTGGCGAAATTGTAGAAGCTGAATTTCATTTTGACAGATACAATCCGTCGCTGAGTCCGAAACGGCATAAAGAAACTGTTAATTCTGGATCGGGAATCTTGAAGGATTTGGGTCCTCATATTATAGATCAAGCTTTGTGCTTGTTTGGTTTACCAAATTCCGTTTTTGCTGATATTCGTATTACTCGGGAACATTCCTTAGTAGATGATTATATTGATATTGTACTGTATTATGCTACTTTTCGGGTCCGTTTAAAAGCAGGATTTTTTGTTCGAGAAGCAAATCCAGCGTATGTTATTCACGGAAAAAAGGGTTCATTCTTAAAACATCGGGGCGATATTCAAGAAGACGAATTAAAATTAGGAAAAAAACCAAATCTAACTACTTGGGGAATTGAACCACTTGAAAAAGAAGGGTTATTACACACGGAGATCAATGGTGAAATTGTAAAAAAAAGTATCTCTACACTTCAAGGAAATTATTATACTTTTTTTGATGGTGTTTATAATTCGATCATAAATAATAGTTTAGAGCCAGTAACTGCAAAAGATGGCGTTCATGTAATGCAAATTATCGAAGCTTCAATTGAAAGTAGTTCTCAGAAAAAAGTGGTTGATTTATAGTGTTTTACACGAAATAAATTTTTGTCTATGACTATTATCCTGCAAGATTTTAAAAACCTTGTAGGTGTATTTAATCAAATATTATTTCTCCAGTTTTAAAAATCTTTAGTTATGCATTAATCAAGATCAAGCCTTTAATTTTATAAACAATAACGTTGTAAATTTTTTAGGCTCGTTAGTTTTGATTGAATTGCCAATTGCTTGTGGTATTTTTGCCAATTAAAATTTAAAAAAAAATCAGTTTGATAGATTTAAACTTCTTAGGAAAGTCAAAAACAAAAGCAAAGTTCAAAAAGCAATATAGAGACATTAAGATTTCGTACTTAAACCGAATTCGTTGGGCAGTTTCTATGTTTTATTTTGGAATGGGTTTGTGCTTTGCTACTTGGGCGAGTAGAATTCCAGATATCAAAACAACTTTGCAACTCAGTGAAGGAGATTTAGGCACCATTTTATTTGCGCTTCCATTTGGACAATTAATAATTATGCCATTTTCTGGAAAATTAGTGAGTCGTTTTGGGAGTCATCGCATGTTAGTGTTTTCATTGTTATTTTACGTTTTTAGCTTAACAAATATAGGTTTGGCAAACAACGCTTGGCAATTATCAGCGGCATTATTCGTATTTGGGATTTTCGGGAATCTCTCTAATATTGCTGTAAACACTCAAGGCGTTTATACCGAAGTACTTTTCAAAAAAACTATTATGTCCTCTTTTCACGGTATGTGGAGCTTTGCAGGATTCATGGGTGCCTTAGTAGGATTAGTAATGCTAGCCTTCGATTTAACTCCATACATTCACTTTCTCATTGTGGGTGGAGTAGTATTTTTAATGATGGCTTTCAATTTTAAATTTTTAATAAAGGCTAAAGAAACCATCAAAGTCAAAAAGAAAAAAATGTTTTCAAAACCAGATTCTGCTTTAATTTGGTTGGGAATAATTGGGTTTTGTAGCATGGCCAGCGAAGGAGTTATGTTTGACTGGAGTGGAGTTTATTTCAAAGATGTCGTTAAGGCGCCGGGACCATTAGTAATTTTAGGGTACATTTCATTTATGATTATGATGGCTGGAGGACGATTCCTTGGAGACAGCTTAATTCGTAAATTTGGAAGAAAAAATGTGCTAAAAATCAGTGGAATAATGATTTCGACTGGACTTTTTATAGCGGTGTTTTTTCCGTTTATCATTCCTGCAACTCTTGCCTTTATGTTAGTCGGACTCGGAGTTTCCACGATTGTGCCGACGGTTTATAGCCTTGCTGGAAAAAATCCAAATGTTTCTCCAAGTATTGCTTTAACTACCGTTTCGAGCGTTAGTTTCCTAGGTTTTTTACTAGGACCACCTATTATTGGCTACATAGCTGAATTATCTAACCTGCGATTTTCATTCGCATTCATCGGTGTTTTTGGAGTTCTAATCGCATTTATGGTTTCTAAAATCGAAGCAATAGAATAATTTTATTGAACGAACATGATTCTATTTTAGAAAATCCACATTGTCTCGCTCCAAAACTATTGTGGGATTGTATTTCTTTTTGTTTTAAAATCAAATGTAAAAACATCATATTAGATATTTGTAAAAAATAATTTTATTGTAAATCAATAAGTTATAGTTTTTATTATTATATTTAACCTTATTATTCTTTCAATTGAATCTATTAAGTGCTGAATTTAAATACCACATTTTTCAGCAATAGTATATAGAAGGCTTTTGCCACTTTTCCAAATCACATTTTTAATTATTTAGTGTTGTTTTCTTTCAAAAAAAAATACCACTAAACTTTTAGTTCAACCTGTAATTCTATTTTATGGGTTGAACTTTTTGTTGCAAATATTGTAATCTTTTTTATTGGCATTTTTCTAAACGTACTCATTAATACCATTTTGATACTATGAATAAATTTTACTTTACGATTGTCTTTATAATGCAATTTTGGTTTTCAAGTGCACAAAATAGCAATAGTTTTTTTGGAAAAATTATCGAAGCTAAAACTCAAAAACCATTGAGTTTCGTAGTAGTTAGTATTCAAAATACGAATTTGATGCAACTTACTAAGACGGATGGCCAATTTAGTTTTGATGACGTTCCTTCGGGTCACTTATTGATCCTTGTTCGCAGTCAAGGATTCAAAGATGGTTTGTATCCAATAGAAATGAACCAAGGAGATAACTTAGATTTAGGAATTATAGCATTAGAAGAAGATCAGACCTTAGAACAACAAAGCAGTATAATTACACTTTTAGAAAGTGATTTCAGTGATGAAAATAGTAGTTCTGAGAGCACATCGGGACTTTTGCAATCCTCAAGAGATGCTTTTTTGCAAGCAGCCGCTTTCAATTGGGGACAAGCTCGTTTTAGAGTTCGGGGATTAGATAGTGAATATTCTACATTGATGATCAATGGCGTTTCCATGAATAAAATGTATGATGGCAGACCACAATGGGGAGAATGGGGCGGATTAAATGACGCCTTGCGTAATCAAGAATTTACATTAGGAACGGCTCCTTCTGATTATGCTTTTGGAGGAATTTTAGGAACACAACAAATAAATACTCGCGCTTCAATATACAGACCTGGCTCCCGAATCACTTTTTCAGGAACTAATACCAATTACAGTTGGCGTACTATGGCCACTTATGCTTCTGGAATGTATGCTAATGGTTGGGCTTTTGTTATTTCGGCAGGAAAACGTTGGGCACAAGAAGGCTATTTTGAAGGGACGAATTATGATGCTAATTCCTTTTTTATAAGCATTGAAAAGAAATTGGGGCAGAATCATTCTATGAATTTAACTGCAATCTACACGCCCAACACAAGAGCTAAAAACTCTCCTAATACTGCAGAAGTGACAGCGTTAACTAATGTGAAATACAATTCCTATTGGGGTTATCAAGACGATAAAAAAAGAAATGCTCGTGTGAAAACAATTGAAATGCCCACAATTATGCTCAATCACTATTTTAAAATCAATGATAAAACGAACTTAAATTCTAGTGCAACCTACCAGTTTGGAAAAATAGGAAATAGTAACATTGATTATCAAAATGCGGATAGTCCAGATCCATCTTATTACAGAAAAATGCCTAGTTATTTTAGTTCTTTATATGCAAAAGATAACGGAGAATTTTCTGGTGCTTTTATACCAGATTATGAAAATGCCGAGAAAAGTAAATCATTATTTTTAGCTCATTCACAAATAGATTGGAATGCAATATATAAAGCCAATCAAAATCCTATTCTAGATTCTAATGGCATTATATTAGGGTATGAACCAAAAAAAAGTAAATATGTTTTATACGAAGATCGAGTAGAAGACCAAACCCTTGCACTAAACACTAATTTGAGTTCGCAACTCTCTGACAATATATTTCTGAATGCCGGAGCTTCATTCAAAAAATTAAAATCGCATTATTCTCAGCATTTATTAGACTTACTGGGTGGATTATATTTTGATGACATAGATCCTTTTTATAAAGGCACACAATCTCAATCGGATCTTAATAATCCGGACAGGCAAGTAGTAGTTGGTGATACTTACGGATACAATTTTAATTATTTGGCTACTGTAATCGAAGCTTTTACTCAATTTAAATTTACTTATAACAAAGTCGATTTTTATCTAGCCCAACAATTTTCTGTTAGAGATTATCAAAGAGAAGGTTTATATAAAAACGGAATTTATGAAACTAATTCTTTTGGGAAAAGTGAAAAAGTAACCTATGAAGATTTTGGTTTTAAAGGCGGATTGAACTTTAAAATTTCTGGCAAACAATTGCTTGCTTTCAATACGGCACATATGACCAAAGCACCTTCATTACGAAATACTTTTGCAAATTCTCGTTTGAATAATTCACTAGTCAATGACTTAGAAAGTGAGAATATAAATAGTGCTGATATAAGTTATGTATATCGATCACCAAAATTAAAAGGGAGATTAACAACCTACTATTCTTTAATAAAAAATAGTACTCAAATTTCCTTTTTTTATGCCGAAGGAATTTTTGATAATGGTGCGGGATATTTAAACACGGATGCTTTTGTAAGCCAAACATTAACTCAATTAAGCAAGAAAAATATTGGTGCCGAATTGAGTTTAGAATACCAATTAAGCGCTACTTTCAAGACTACTTTTTCTGCCGGTTTTGGAGAGTATACTTATGCGAGTAATCCCAATGTTACTTTGATTAATGACGCCAAAGCCTCTTTAGAAAATACAAATCCGCTTTTTGATTTTGGAACAGCTTCCCTTAGAAATTACAAACAAGCCGGAATGCCACAGCGAGCTTATTCATTTGGTTTAGAATATAGAGATCCAAAATATTGGTGGCTGAGTGCAAACATAAATTATCTCACTAATACGTATATTGATATAGCAGCGATTTCTAGAACTAAAATATTCTACAAAAATCCAGCTTCTGGTTTCAACTTTCCAGAAGCAACAGAGGAGAGAGCAAAAGAGTTATTGAAACAAGAAAAATTTGATCCATTAATGCTTTTGAACCTAGTTGGTGGAAAATCTTGGCGCGTATACGGAAAGAATTTAGGGGTTTTTGCTAGTATTAATAATGTGCTTGATGTTACTTATAAATCAGGCGGTTATGAGCAATCTCGAAATGCTAATTTTAGAGGAATGAACCAAGATTTTTCTAGTGGCACTCCTTCATTTGGTAATAAATACTTCTATGGATACGGTAGAACCTATTTTGTGAATCTATACATTAATTTATAAATAAAAAAAGATGAAAGCTACATTTCAAAAAACCTATTTTTTTTTACTGCTACTTCTTATACTTTACAGTTGTGCGAGTGATACTCTTGACGCTCCAAAAATCACTTGTACCCAACCAGATTTACGCACCAATATGCAGGTAAGTCAAGTACGCACCAATGCTAATGCAATCGTAGCCCAATACAAATATGATGATGTCATTGAGGCGTACGTAGTTTCGAGTGATGAAGCGGGAAATTTTTTCAAAACTATTTCTTTTCAAACTTTGGCTACCGCCACAAATCCTGCTATTGGTTTTAGCGTTCCGGTAGATGCTACGAATCTTTATGTAGACTATAGACCAGGAAATAAAGTATTTGTAAAGCTAAAAAATCAATTCACTGATATTTCATTTGGTGCTTTGCGAATTGGTGGGATCACGGTAAGTTCCTATAATGATGGTGGAGTTGGACGAATTTCGCAGAATGATTACAAGGCAGTTTTGAATGCTTCTTGTACCAATCTTAAAGAAGACGAATTAGTCAATAAGGTTACGATGAAAGATTTGCTAAATGATGCTTATCTAAATACATTAGTAGAAGTTTTGGATGTTCAGTTTGCTTCATCTGCGGTAGGACGCCATTACTTTGAAGAAGGGAAAAATGTAGGTGGTGCGACCAATTGGGATTTACAAGATAAATCGGGTAACCAAGTCTATTTTAGAACAAGTAGTTTTGCAAATTTCGCTACAAAATTAGTTCCTGAAGGAAGAGGGAAAGTGAGAGGAGTTTTAACAAAATATGGTAATGACTATCAATTGTTAGCACGTTCCGAAAAAGACATTGTAATGACTGCTCCTAGAACAGTATCGTTTTTCTCTGAAGATTTTGAAACTGTTGTAGACAAGTCCAATTTAAGTCTTCCAGGTTGGGCAAATATTGTTCAAAATGGTAAAACTGTTTGGAAAGGTGGCGTTTACGCAGGAAATGGTTGCGCTGAGTTTACTATTTCTGGCACTAAAGTAATTTCTAATGTTGCTTGGCTCATTTCTCCAAAAATTGACATGGATCTATACAATAATGAAACCTTAACTTTTAGAACAGCACAACATCATTTAGATGTCGATTCCCCTTTAAATACAATAGAAGTTTATATTTCTAACAATTTTGATGGTTTAAATGTGGCAAAAGCAACATGGATTCCATTAGTAGTTAATTTACCAAAACAAGCAACACCGTGGTATCAATTTGTAGGAAGTGGTGCGGTAGACATATCTTCGTATAAAGGCAAAATCAATATTGCATTTAAGTACATTGGTTCAGGAAAAGACTTGGCTTTAGATGGTTCTTTTAGACTTGACGATATTCATATTTATGGTCAGAAGTAATTTTAAGATGAATTAAATTTACATCTCTCGGAAAATTTTTTATCTTATTGGAACAGTGTGTAGTTTTACTATATTTGCGGCTTGAATAAATAAAAAAATCATGAAATATACTCTGTTTGCCTTAATTTTTATGCTTTTTATCTCTTGTTCAAAAGAGAAAGAAGTCGATTATACTGCTAAAAATGAAAAAGAAATAGTAGCATATATAGCCAAGAACAAGTTGAACGCTCAAAGAAGTGCTTCTGGATTGTATTATGTTATAAATAAGCCTGGTACCGGTGCTCAACCTAATGCAAATTCGACAGTAACGGTTGCATACAAAGGTTATTTTACTGACGGATCTCCATTTGATGAAAGCAAACCGGAAGGAATTTCTTTTGGATTGCAACAAGTTATCAAAGGATGGACTGAAGGGATTGCTTATTTTAAAGAAGGTGGTAGCGGGGTACTTTTAGTGCCTTCAAATCTTGGTTATGGTAGTGAAGGAAGATCAGGAATACCTGGAGGTTCAGTACTTATTTTTGATGTCAAGCTGATTTCTGTACAATAATCTAAAATAGTTTTTTAACCTAAAACACTATTTTAATAAACATCTATTTGTTTTACTGCTTGTTAATTAATGACACAACAAGCAGTAAAATTTATAAATCTTCGACAATTTCGCCCAACAATTTCCCCAAATTTAAATTAGTACTGTTATTGAAAAAATTGGTCTTAGGATTAGGTCAATAAAAATTGAAATAAATACCACATGAAAACCTACATTATTGCTCTATTTTTAATGGTATATCCTTACTTGACGCACAGTCAGGTTTCGGATAATTCCGTGAAGTTAAAACAAATTAATATTATTAAAACCAATTTTCGCAATTTAAAAAGTGGTGAAATTGTAAACAAAACAATTTTGTTTAATGATGGTAAAATTCAATCCATAAAAACATCAGATGTTATTCAAAGTTTTTTTTATAATCCAAAAGGATTATTAGACATGACAGTAAAGGAGAGACAAGCTAGTAACTGGAAAGAGGTTGTAAATTACACTTATAACAATGAAGATCAGTTAGTAAAGTTTGTAAAAAAATACGAAGAAGGCGGCGAACTCGTTACTAAAACAGTTGCAGTAACTTATGAAGGTTCAAGAGTAAAAGCAATAACTAAAAAAAGCAATAGCCATCAAACTTTAATAGATGATATTGAATATGTTGTCGAAAATGGACTTGTGGCTAGACGCTCTTCGAGAGATAGAAACAAGCAAATTTTCAATAAAATAGAGTATGTATATTTCAAAGATAATATCATTAGACACAAAGTAATGATTGGTGATAAATCAATGAATAATTATACTTTTGATGATAAAAATTCAGCAGATTTATTAATAGTTCAAAATTTGTTTGGAAAAAATTATAAAGTTATTGTTCCTCTGATCTCGTTTCATGAAGATGAGTTTGCTTTAGGTTCTATATCCGTTAATAACGAATTAAGTTTTGCTTCGACAGCATTAAATGCTATTGGTAAAACCAAAAAATACAAATACAATACGTTTAATTATCCTAGTGCTTGTTCTATAATTGAAGAAAATGGAATAGTAAAAACAGAGGTTAATTATTTATACGAATAGAGTGTATTAATCATCAAAAAACGATTTTAAATAGAGCATTTATTCTAAAAAATAAAATACTGATATGTCTTTAGAATGCAAAAATAGTCTTCAATATTCATTTCATTTATTGGTATTTAAAATTCGGTTTTAAAACTTTTTTAAAAGCTTGTGATTTTTTTATTATTTCAGAATCTCATAAGTCCCTTACAAATCATTAAATTTGTAACTTATTCAAAGACATGTTAGAAAAAGAAGTAATAAATTTCGAAAAAACGGCTATTGTTGGTATTGTAACTCAAAATCAAAGCGAAGAGAAACTAAATGAGTATCTTGATGAGTTAGAATTTTTGACTTTTACCGCGGGAGGCCAAGTAGTGAAACGTTTTTCTCAGAAAATGGAACGCCCTAATCCCAAAACTTTTGTGGGTACAGGAAAAATTGAAGAGATTCATCAATTTGTAAAAGAGAATGATATTTCGACTTTAGTTTTTGATGATGAATTATCACCTTCACAACAAAAAAATATCTCTAAAATAATTGAGGAATGTAAAATTCTAGATAGAACGCACCTTATTCTTGATATTTTCGCTCAGCGTGCAGAGACTTCATATGCTAGAACCCAAGTAGAATTAGCACAATGTCAATATTTATTACCAAGACTTTCCGGAATGTGGACGCACTTAGAGCGTCAAAAAGGAGGAATTGGAATGCGTGGACCTGGAGAAACGGAGATCGAAACCGATAGACGTATTGTACGGGATCGTATTGCCTTATTGAAGGAGAAAATAAAAACAATAGATAAGCAAATGGGTGTGCAACGCGGCAATCGTGGTGCAATGGTTCGTGTGGCTTTAGTGGGTTATACGAATGTAGGTAAGTCAACTTTAATGAATGCTGTAGGTAAAAGTGACGTTTTTGTAGAGAACAAACTTTTTGCCACTTTAGACACTACCGTTCGCAAAGTGGTTATTAAAAACCTACCTTTTCTATTATCCGATACCGTTGGATTTATCAGAAAATTGCCAACACAATTAGTAGATTCTTTCAAAAGCACATTAGATGAGGTTCGGGAAGCCGACTTGCTATTACATGTAGTTGATATTTCGCATCCAGAATTTGAAGACCATATTGCATCAGTAAATCAAACCCTTTTAGATATCAAAGCCAATGATAAACCAGTAATTATGGTTTTCAATAAAATTGATGCTTACAAACATTTGACTATTGACGAAGATGATTTGATGACTGAAAAAACAACCAGACATTACACGCTGGAAGAGTGGAAATCAACTTGGATGAGTAGAGTAGGAGAACAAAATGCTTTGTTTATATCGGCTACTAATAAAGAAAATTTTGAAGAATTCAGAGAACGTGTATACGAAGCTGTGAGACAAATTCACATTACGCGTTTTCCTTATAATAAATTCTTATATCCAGATTATAAAGATGCAGTGGAGAAAGATGAAAAAGAAGATAATGAAGAGGAATAATAAAAGTTTTTCTATACACTAGATTCCTATTTTTTTTGCCAGCAATTAAATACTATCTTGAAATACCTATAAAAAAAATGCCCTTAAGAAAATTTCTTAAGGGCATTTTTAATGTTTTTTTTCTAGAAACCGTAATTTACTCCTAATCCAAAAACCTCTCTAACTTGTACTGCTTGTATTGAGTTATCATCATAAATAGCTTGAACAGCAACATTGGCAGATAAGTATTTATTAATTTTCATTACTACATTCATCTGGTAATCAACATCTACATTCTGAGGTTTATCAAGATAATTAGCATATAAATTTAATCTGTTTTCAATACTTACGTTAGTCATTAAATTGAGCTTATAGTATCCTGAAACACTAGCACCAAATTCAAATCTTGAAGAATCCCCTTGTAAGACGCCAAATGAAGGTCCTAATTCTGTAAAATGAGGATGTACAACGATTAGTTTTGCAGTTGCAGGTGAAAAATTGACACTTAAATTATCATTTTTCTTCCATAAAATTCCGGGACCGAACTGAAAATAAGCAGGAGAAAAGAAATGAGAAATTTTCACACCTTCTTTATCTAAACCAGTATCCATCTGAGTTTTAAAATTAAAAAACATAGAGTAATACCATTCACCACTTGCTTTTTTACCCCAAAGTGAATTTAGTTCTAAGCGATCATCTGTCTTAGCTGTTTTAGCATCTCCTTTTATTTTGCTTAAACCATAAGCTAAAATAAATTTGTTGTCCCATACAACGTCTCCATTTTTATAATTGAAGTCATAGTTGATACCTAAATTTCCAGCTATGTTTGAAGTTCCACCACCTAACCATTGTTTGTTATAAGCTGATTGATTAAAAAGTATAGAAATATTTCCTTTTTTAGTCCAAAGTTTGATGGTGTCTTTCTCGGTTTCCTGTGCCTGAAGGGACATAAAACCAGAAACAAAGAGTAAAGCAAATGCTATTTTTTTCATGAAAGTGCTATTTAAAAGTTTTACCAAAATTAAATAATTTTATGGGAACACTATATTTTTTGAAATTAAACTTTACTATTAGTCTTATATAAAGGAACAGCCGAACATGCTTCTCCGTACATAATACTTCTGGCAAAGGGTTGTAAATAATGAGCCGCTAATACATAAGCGCGCATAGGTACTGGCTTTCTAGAGCATCCTTTTATTATAATGGGTTTATTTGTATATACTGAATAATCGATTTTAGAGAGCAGTTCCTCATAAAGAGACGCTTCTAAATCTTCAATAGTTCCATTAATTATTTTTTTTGCAAATGGTGCCAATTGTATCGCAACTAAAATAGAAGCCCATGCGGGAACAATTGCATCCGTACTGCAATTAATAGCCACAAATTGGTCTTTATACTGTGCCCAATCGTAACTTTTAAGTTCTTCTCTGAAATCTTTTTCTTTGAGCAAAAAGCCTTCTATAAGCCATTGAGAAATGTCTATTTGTGCACGAATTCCTTTGGGATAATAATCTTCGAGATCAAAAATTTCTAAAACACTATTGGCTACTTTATTTATTATCTCTTCCATATTTAAGTCTTAAACACAAAAGTCATAAAGCAAATTTTGTAGACTTTATGACTTTTTATTTTTTAAATAATTATAGCATTCCTAATTCAAGCTTTGCTTCTTCACTCATTAAATCTTTGCTCCAAGGCGGATCAAATGTAATTTCTACTTCAGCGTCTTTCACATTTTCTATCGATCTTACTTTCTCTTCGACTTCTCTAGGTAAACTTTCCGCTACAGGACAGTTTGGAGAAGTAAGTGTCATCAGGATTTTAACTTCCAAATCAGTATTTACCATTACGTCGTAAATCAATCCTAATTCGTAAATATCTACAGGTATTTCAGGATCGTAAATTGTTTTTAATATTTTTACGATTGATTCTCCTAACTCGGTGGTGTCTATTTCTTGTTCCATTATTGTTGTTGTTATTATTGTTTTGTTGTTTTTTAAAAATATACCAATATGTTTAATGACTAATAGATTTTAGAACATATTAATATCGTATTTATTTTATATTATTTAAACCATGTAAGAGATGTAAGAACATTTAAGTTTTATGATTTTAAATCACTTATTTATTTTTGCACAGTTATTATAGTAATTTTTATTCGTCATCTAAGACACTATATCTATAATTAACATAAGTTTTTTGACCATGCTCGTAAATATTAGTAACGTTAAAATTAATAATTAAACTAATAGGAGATTCTAAAAGATTCATATATGACATTACTTTAGCTACATGAATTGGTATTATTTTATCTGTGGCTTTTAATTCTACTACTAAAATATCTTCAATAAATAAATCACATCTTAAATCGGATTCTAAAGATATTCCTTTGTATTCTATTGGAATTACTAATTCTGATTTGAAATTTATTCCTCGCAAAGTCAATTCTTGAATTAAGCATTTGTGATAAATACTCTCCAATAAACCAGGTCCCAACTGTTTGTGAACTTCAATTGTTGCACCAATTACTTTGTAAATTATGTCTTTTAGTTTTTTCTTTGTCATCATGTGTGGAAATCTTTATAGTACTAAGGTATAGTTTTTTAACTGTTTACGAAGTAATACATAAATTCAACAGACTCTGAATTCCTAAAATATAAGTTGATTTTTCTTAAATTTTCTTAAACCTCTTATATGGTTTAAGAATAATCTTTAAAGCTATTTTATTTCTGGGTATTAAATGCCAAAGCATACATTTTAATGTTTTTTATCATCGAAACCAATCCATTGGCTCTTGTTGGAGACAAATGCTCTTTTAAGCCTATTTCGTCAATAAAATTCATGTCTGCGTCTAAAATATCTTTAGCACTTTGATTGGAGAACGTACGAATTAAAATAGCGATAATTCCTTTTGTCAAAATAGCATCGCTATCTGCTGTAAAAACTATTTTATCATCATTTTGTTCCCCTTGCAACCACACTTTAGATTGGCAACCTTTGATTAAATTAGTGTCTGTTTTGAATTCTTCTTTGATTAAAGGAAGTTTTTTTCCAAGTTCGATGATATATTCATAACGCTCCATCCAGTCATCAAACATCGAAAATTCATCAACGATTTCTTCTTGTATTTCTTTAATTTTCATAGTAATCTGAATTTATTTCAGTATTATTCTTTTTTAACAAATGAGTTTATTTTATCGACTAATTTCTTAATTTCTTTGGGTGGAAAACCATGATCAAAAGTTGTAGATTCGTAGGTTTTGTCTTTATAAGTGATTTTTAAATTAGCAATTGCAGCACCATCATAAAAACGTTTTTCAGTGGGAGCTTTGTAATGAGCCAATTCCTCTAATTTCGTTTCCTTAAAATAAAGCCCTAACTCATTCCAGTCAGCATCTGTTATTTTTTTAGGAACAAGTTTTTTATTATTATCTCTATCATTAGAAACCGTAATTTCTTGATTTTTAATGCTTATTTGTTGGTAAAAACCTCTAGTGTTTGCGGTATATTCTAAAACTACTGCATCCATGTTTTGATTTTTTGGGCTATCGCAACCTTTACCAAATACAACGGTCAAAATTAATAAGGAAAGTAATTTCATAATTTTATTTTTTTTAAGAGAGCATGAGTTGTGCTTTTTTTACTGCTTCCACCATACTATCAATTTCTTCTTTGGTGTTATAAAATGCAAAAGAAGCTCTGATGGTTCCTGGAATATTAAAAAACTGCATAATTGGTTGTGCACAATGATGCCCAGTTCTAACTGCTATTCCTAATTTGTCAATTATGGTGCCAATATCATACGGATGAATTCCTTCTATATTAAAAGAAATTACGGAAGTTTTTTCTTTCGCTGTGCCAAAGATTTTCAAACCTTCAATTTCTAATAATCGTTTGGTTCCGTATTCTAATAATTCTAATTCTTGTTTCTGAATATTTTCAAAACCAACTTCATTCATATAATCTACAGCTGTTCCTAAAACAATTCCACCCGCTATGTTTGGTGTTCCGGCTTCAAACTTGTGAGGAAGTTCAGCATAAGTAGTTTTTTCGAAAGTTACTTCTTTGATCATTTCACCACCACCTTGATAGGGCGGTAATTTATTCAACCAAGCTTCTTTTCCGTATAAAATTCCGGTTCCGGTGGGTCCACATATTTTATGACCTGAGAAGACGTAGAAATCACAATCTAATTCTTGAACATCTGGTTTTAAATGTGGGACCGCTTGAGCACCATCAATTAAAACAGCAGCTCCATATTTATGTGCTTCATCAATCATATATTTAATAGGATTGACCGTTCCTAAAGCGTTCGAAATATGATTTACGGTAACAATTTTGGTTTTATCCGAAAGTAATTTATCGTATTCAGCCATTATCAATTCGCCATTTTCATTCATAGGAATCACTCGCAAGATAGCTCCAGTTTTCTCGCATAACATTTGCCAAGGCACAATATTACTATGATGTTCCAATGCTGAAACTAAAATTTCATCACCTGCTTTCAGTAACGAAGCAAATCCATTAGCAACTAAATTGATTCCGTGCGTTGTTCCCGAAGTGAAAAGTACTTCATGTGAGAATTTTGCATTGATATGGTTTTGAATTTTACCACGGGATATTTCATAGGCATCGGTTGCCAACTGGCTTAGCGTATGTACGCCACGATGAATGTTTGCATTAATTTCTTGATAGTATTTGGATATCGCATCAATCACTACTTGTGGCTTTTGCGAAGTGGCTCCGTTATCAAAATAAACCAATGGTTTACCATTTACCTTTTGAGAAAGAATAGGAAAATCTGCTCTAATTTTATTTATATCTAGCATAATTATTTAGAAAAGTTCTAAATACAAAAGTAATGAAAAACCGTACCGTTTAAGCTATGAATTAATTAATTTTTATGATTGTTTCTTATACTTTAATAGAAATATTTTATTGAATTTTAGTTTGATTATTTTATTAAATTGCATTAAATTAATTGTTTACCAATATGAAAAAATTATTTAAGTTCCTTGTTCTTGCCTTACTTATAGCGATAGTATATTTAGGATTTACTATTTATCCTAAATTAGATTTAATTTCAGGCTTCTCCGCCAAAAGTATTGCTTCGGGACATTTTATTGATGGTCGTTCTCAACAAATGATTGAGAAAGGAGATAATGATATCAAATTGATTGATTTGGCAAAGAATACTATTAATGAAGCAGGGAAATTTGCAATAGCTTCCGTTTATGGTTTAAAAGAACGAAAAGCAATTTATCGCGAAGGTTTAGGCGCAACATTAATTACAGCTGATTTTGATGAGAGTAAGCCTTATGAAGTTCCAAAAAGAACTAAAACAAGTAGCAATTTACCATTTCCTTATGAGAATTTGGAACCGAAAGACACTATTTTTGATAATGTAGATTATACTAAATTGAATGCTGCTGTTGCCAATGCTTTTGATAAAAAAGGCGAAATCAATAAAAGAACACGTTCTGTTTTAGTAATTTATAAAGACAAAATCATTGCTGAAAAATATGATACAGGATTTACAAAAGATAGTAAAATTTTAGGTTGGTCCATGACAAAAAGTATTACGGCTACGATGTTTGGAATTCTTCAAAAACAAGGAAAATATGATATTTACAAACCAGCTCCTATAAATGAATGGCAAAATGATGATCGTAAAATAATCACCACTAATGATTTATTGCATATGAATTCCGGTCTGGAATGGGAGGAAAATTATAGCACAATTTGCGATGCTACTAATATGCTTTTTCAAGAGAAAGATATGTCAAGATCACAACTACTAAAACCAGCGGCTTTTAAACCGAATACACATTGGAATTATTCTTCAGGAACTACCAATTTGTTATCAGGAATTTTGAGAAAGCAATTTAAAACCCAACAAGAATATCTTGATTTTTGGTATTCTAATTTGATTGACAGAATAGGAATGAACTCGATGGTTATTGAAACTGATATGAAAGGGAATTTTGTGGGTTCGTCTTATGGGTGGGCAACAACAAGAGATTGGGCTAAGTTTGGCTTATTGTATTTACATAAAGGAAACTGGAATGGCGATCAAGTCTTTGATGAAAGTTGGGCAAAATATGTAGCAACTCCTACAAATGGATCTAAAGGTGATTATGGTGGACATTTCTGGCTAAACGCTGGCGGCAGATATCCTGATGCACCTCGAGATTTGTATTCTTGTAACGGTTTTCAAGGACAGAAAGTATTTATTATTCCGTCACTCGATTTAGTAATCGTGAGAATGGGATTGACGGAAGATGCGAAATTTGATGTAAACGGAATGTTGAAAGGAATAATAGGGAGTTTGAATTTAACCACAAAGAGCACAAAGTAAAAAAACAAAAAGGTCACAAAGTTCAGTTATAAACTTTGTGACCTTTGCTTAATCTTTGTGGTTAAAACTACAAATCAAATCCCATTTTAACGCCTAGTTTGGTAGCGATAATTTTGGTGATTCTTTGTTTTAATTCGGGTATTTTTATGTTTTCGATAACCGCATTCGAGAAGGCATACATCAATAATGCTTTAGCTTCTTTCTGAGGAATTCCACGTTGTTGCATATAGAATAAAGCAGTTTCGTCTAATTGGCCAACCGTACAACCGTGAGAACATTTTACATCATCTGCAAAAATCTCTAACTGTGGTTTAGCATTTATAGTTGCTTTATCGCTCAATAATATGTTATTGCTTTTTTGGAAAGCATTTGTTTTTTGAGCTTCTTTTTCTACATATACTTTACCATTGAAAACTCCCGTTGAACGATCTGAGTAAATTCCTTTGTAATCTTGGAAACTTTCACAATTGGGAGTGGCGTGATTTACTAAAGTATAATGATCCACATGTTGCTTTTCGCCAATAATTGTAATTCCGTTTAACGTACTTGTCAATCTTTCACCAAAGTGATAAAAATTCAAATTGTTTCTAGTTAAATTTCCTCCAAAAGAAAAAGTATGTACATAAACATGACTTTCTTGTTGCTGAGAAACGAAAGTATTATCGATCAAGTTCGCTTCATGAGTATCATTTTGAATTTTGTAATAATCTACAATAGCGCGTTTTTCGGCGAAAATTTCAGTAACAGAATTCGTAAGTACTGGATTTTCATTTAAACTTTGATGACGTTCAATAATTTGAACATGCGAGTTTTCACCCACAATCACTAAATTTCTTGGTTGCACCAAAAGTGCAGCTTCGTTGCCTGTAGAGAAATACATGATTTCAATAGGTTTTGGCGCTACTTTACCTTTCGGAATATTGATGTAAGCACCTTCATTGGCGAAAGCCGTATTTAATGAAGTTAAGCTATCGTCTTTATTCGCGATTTGATTAAAATATTTGTCAATAACCATTTTGTATTTTGGTTTGTTCAATGCCGAAGCCATCAAACAAACGTCAATTCCTTCATGAGTTGTTGACGATAAATGCGAACTAAAAACACCATCAACAAAAACCACTTTATAAGTGTCTACTTCGTTTAAAAAGTACTTACTAACTTGGCTAAATTCGATTGAATTTTCATGCTTTGGAAAAACAGTAAAGTCATTTTTTAAAATGGCATTTAATGAAGTGTATTTCCAAGCTTCTTCTTTTTTGGATGGGAATCCTTTATTTTCAAAGTTTTTTATAGCAGCAGTTCGAAGATCATGAAGTTCAGAGTGAACATCAATTTGCTCTTCAAAAGCCATAAAAGACGATAGTAATTTTTCTTTTAATTCCATTTTTAATTAAGTCTTAAAGTTGAAACTCAAAAGCCAAAAGACTTAAGATAGTCAACGAAATGTTATTTTGAGTGTTCTAAATTATAAATTAGAGAGGAATTCCCTTTTCTAATTTAGATTTAAAACTTTTAGAGTTTTGATAAATATTTAATAAAACCACTTAACCACTTTGATATTTCAGTTAGGCATTCTAATAAAATTTCAAACTCTTCTTTTGTAATATATTCTAAATCGTACGCCAAATATAATTGAGAACGGACTTCTCCAGCTGATGCTTTCGCGCTGCATATAAAAAGTAAATAAACTCTTTATCTGTATTTCGTTCAAAGCCTTCAGTAATATTTGAGGATATAGAGATTCATGCACGTCTAATCTGTCTAACTAAGTCAAAGTCTTTTCTAAAATTAAAGCTATCGGTATTTGAATATATTCTTCTATTAAAAAACTCTTGATTTTTGCCAAGAATTAATTTCTTCGAAAGAATTAAATTTACCTATTCTCTTTTTCTTTTTACTTTATGACCTTAGACTAAATTTTCAGCTTTGATCCAATCGTATCCTTTTTCCTCTAATTCTAGGGCTAAACTAGCATCACCAGATTTTACAATTTTTCCGTCCATAAGAACGTGAACAAAATCAGGAACGATATAATCTAATAAACGTTGGTAGTGTGTAATTACAACCACAGCGTTTTTATCACTTTTCAATTTGTTTACACCATTAGCAACAATACGCAAGGCATCAATGTCAAGTCCAGAATCAGTTTCATCAAGAATAGCTAATTTTGGTTCTAACATTGCCATCTGGAAAATCTCGTTACGTTTTTTCTCACCACCAGAGAAACCTTCGTTAAGAGAACGAGACAAAAATTTTCTGTCAATTTCTAATAATTCTGATTTTTCACGAATTACTTTTAGCATTTGGTTTGCTGGCATTTCTTCCAGACCTTGTGCTTTACGAGTTTCATTTATAGCTGTTCTCATGAAGTTTGTTACTGAAACTCCTGGAATTTCTACTGGATATTGAAACGAAAGAAACACCCCTTTGTGCGCTCTTTCTTCTGGTGCCAAATCAGCAAGATCTTCTCCATCTAATGAAATTTCTCCTCCTGTTACTTCGTAGTTTTCGTTTCCTGCAATGATAGAAGCTAAAGTACTTTTACCAGCACCGTTTGGTCCCATTATCGCATGAACTTCTCCTGCTTTAACTTCAAGATTAATCCCTTTTAATATTTCTTTGTCGCCAATTGTGGCATGTAAATTTTTTATTGATAACATGTTGTCTTTATTTATTCGTAATGACCTTTAACTGAAAGGATATTTAATATTTCTATTGTTTTTTCGTCTATAATCTCATAAACTAATCTATGTTCTTTATCAATTCTTCGAGACCATACTCCAGATAAATTATGTTTCAACTGTTCTGGTTTTCCAATGCCTTCATAAGGACTTCTTTGAATGTCTCGTAATAATTCAGATATTTTCTTTAGAATTTTCTTCTTACCTGATTTGTTCCAAAGTAATATGTCATTTTGCGCTTTTTTAGAAAAAACTATTTCCATAGTTTGTCTATTTCTTCCAATGACATTTTTATTCCTTTTCCTTGCTTTAATTCTTCTCTTGCTTCTAAAATTTCTTTTACAAACTCAGGGTTGTAGGGCTTTTCAATTTTTTCAATAATTTCAAATCCAAGCGACTTTGCCAATGATTTTAACACTGGAAAATCTTTCTTCTTCACATTTTTTAAAACAATATCCATAGCTATATAAATTTAAATAAATTTTCTAACCTACTGAACCTTCTAAACTAATCTCTAGCAATTTTTGAGCTTCTACTGCAAATTCCATTGGCAACTTATTCAAAACATCTTTACTAAAACCATTTACGATTAAAGCGATTGCTTTTTCAGTTGGAATACCACGTTGGTTACAATAAAAAACCTGGTCTTCACCAATTTTTGAAGTTGTAGCCTCGTGCTCAATTTTAGCCGTTGGATTTTTAGTTTCTATATATGGGAAAGTATGCGCTCCACAATTGTTACCCATAAGTAACGAGTCACATTGTGAAAAGTTTCTCGCGTTATCCGCATTAGGTCCAATTTTCACTAAACCACGGTAACTGTTTTGCGATTTTCCTGCTGAAATACCTTTAGATATAATAGTCGATTTAGTATTTTTACCTAAATGGATCATTTTTGTTCCCGTATCTGCTTGTTGGTAATTATTAGTGACAGCAATCGAATAAAATTCACCTACTGAATTATCTCCTTTTAAGATAACTGATGGGTATTTCCAAGTCACAGCAGAACCAGTTTCTACTTGTGTCCAAGAAATTTTAGCGTTTTTCTCGCAGATTCCTCTTTTAGTCACAAAATTGAAAACTCCACCGATACCTTCTTTGTTTCCTGGGAACCAGTTTTGAACGGTTGAGTATTTTATTTCAGCATCTTCCATTGCGATTAATTCAACAACAGCTGCGTGTAATTGATTTTCGTCACGACTTGGAGCGGTACATCCTTCAAGGTAACTTACATAACTTCCTTCGTCAGCGATTAAAAGAGTTCTTTCAAACTGTCCTGTTCCTGCTTGATTTATTCTAAAATAAGTCGAAAGCTCCATTGGACAACGTACTCCTTTTGGAATATAACAGAAAGATCCATCAGAGAAAACAGCTGAATTTAACGCCGCGTAGAAATTGTCTTTTTGCGGTACAACAGTTCCTAAATGCTTACGAACTAATTCTGGATGTTCTTTGATCGCTTCAGAAATACTCATAAAAATAATTCCTTTTTCGCCTAATGTTTTCTTGAATGTTGTCGCTACAGAAACGGAATCTACAACAATATCCATTGCAACATTATTCATCATTTTTTGCTCATCAACAGAGATTCCTAACTTTTTATACATTTCTAAAAGTTCCGGATCTACATCATCTAATGTTTTATTAGGGTCAATAGTTTTTGGAGCTGAATAATAAGAAATAGCTTGAAAGTCGGGTTTGGTGTAATGCACATTTGCCCATTCTGGCTCAGTCATCAATTCCCAAGCACGAAAAGCTTCTAAACGCCAATCCGTCATCCATTGCGGTTCACCTTTTTTTTGTGATATAGCGCGAACAATATCTTCATTTAAACCAATAGGAAATGTTTCAGATTCTAAATCCGTGTAAAATCCGTACTCGTATTCTTTAGTTTCGAGTTCGATTTTTAAATCGTCTTCGGTATATTTTGACATATTTTTTTGTTTAATGTTTTACAAAGAGAAACTCTCTCCGCATCCACAAGTTCTGTTGGCATTCGGATTGTTAAAAACGAATCCTTTGCCATTTATTCCTCCTGAAAATTCTAAAATTGTTCCAGCCAAGTATAGAAAAGATTTTTTTTCTACAGCTATGGTTATGTCGTTGTCAATGAAAATCTTATCATCTTCATTTTTGGTTTTATCAAATTTCAAATCATAAGACAATCCAGAACATCCGCCGCTTTTTACACCAACTCTCACGTAGTCTGTTGCAGCATCAAAACCATCATCTGACATTAGATCGATGATTTTTTTTCTTGCAGTGTCAGAAACTTTTATCATAAGTTCGTTTTTATTTGTTTTTATAAGTTCTGTAGCTCAAAAAATCAATTTAGTTCGATTTTTTAATTTACTATCGCACCTTATATTGATTTTGTCTAAATTAAGCACAAAGATAGTATATAAAATGCTTTTTCCATAACGGATAACATTTTTATAACTAATCATCAAATAGAAAAAAGTTATTTGTAAGGGCGAATCGGATTTGAATTCCTTAACTTTGAATTCTTTCAAAATTTACAACATACATGAAATTATATCCTATAGAAACCGGAAATTTTAAATTGGACGGTGGCGCTATGTTTGGAGTGGTGCCTAAAACGATTTGGAATAAAACAAATCCAGCAGATGAAAACAATTTAATTGATATTGCCGCTCGCTGTTTGTTAATTGAAGATGGTAATAAACTGATTCTGATAGATACTGGAATGGGTAACAAACAATCGGAAAAGTTCTTTGGTTATTATTCTCTTTGGGGAAGCCATTCGATGGATAAGTCTTTAGCAAAATACGGTTTTCACCGAGATGATATTACCGATGTTTTTATGACGCATTTGCATTTTGACCACTGTGGAGGAAGCGTACAATGGAACTCAGCTAAGACAGGTTATGAACCTGCTTTTAAAAATGCTAAATTCTGGAGCAATAAAAGCCATTGGGAATGGGCTACAAAACCAAACCCGAGAGAGAAAGCCTCTTTTTTGTCTGAGAATATTTTGCCAATGCAAGAAAGTGGACAGTTGCATTTTATTGAGAAACCAGAAGGAGATTTTCTAGCGGAATCAGAACTTGGTTTTGGTATTTTCTTTGCCGACGGACATACTGAAAAACAGATGATTCCGCATATAAAATATAAAGATAAAACTATCGCTTTTTGTGCTGATTTATTGGCTACAGCAGGGCATATTCCTATACCTTATGTAATGGGTTATGATACGCGACCTTTATTAACCATGCCAGAGAAAACAAAATTTCTTACTGCGGCTGCAGATAATAATTATTTTTTATTCTTAGAGCATGATGCACACAATGAAATTATAACAGTTCAGCACACCGAAAAAGGCGTTCGATTAAACGAGGTTTTTAGCTGCGAAGAAGTCTTAATGTAGTGTTAATAAGAGTTGACGTTGTAACAAAAAAAATTATTTTAGACAAATATTTCAAAAATTAAATAGAAACGAAATGAATACCATTAAACCCATTTACATATCTGCCTTCGCTTTATTAATTTTGGCAGGATGTGGTACAACAAAACAGGTTGTAAAAACTACTGATCATGTTGCTATAACTGCTCCTTTAAATGTTCATAAAAAGGCACCATTAACCGAAATGCAACTAAAACGATGGAGTCATTTAGATATCGTAAACGATACCATTCCTGGTATGAGTGTAGATAGAGCTTATGCTGAATTATTAAAAGATAAAAAAGGAGTGCCTGTAATTGTTGGAATTGTAGATTCAGGTGTAGATATTGAGCACGAAGATCTTAAATCAGTACTTTGGACTAATACTAAAGAAATTCCTGGTAACGGAATAGACGATGATAATAATGGTTATATAGATGACATTCACGGTTGGAATTTTCTGGGTGACATCACTAAGGAAAATTTAGAATACGAAAGGATTATAAAAGATAAAAGCATAGCAGATGATGCAACTTATCAAGCAGCAAAAGCAACGAATGATAAAAAAGTTGCTGAAGCAGTTATGGGTAAATCTCGTTTAGAAGAAATGCTAGCTGCTATAAAAGAAGGTGATGCCGTTTTGGTAAAACATTTTGGTAAACCTGTATATACTATTGAAGATGTTAAAGCAATAACTTCAAAAGATGCTGCAGTAGAAAAAAGCAAAACAGTCATGCAAAGAATGCTTTCTTTTGGTTTGCCTGTGGCTGAATTAAAAGAGGCAATCGAAAAAGATCTTGAGGATTCTAAAGCACTAGTTAGTGGAGAAAATCTTAAAACAGATTACCGTAAAGTGTTAGGAGATAATCCAAACGATATTAAAGATGTGAAATACGGAAACAATAATGTAATGGGTCCAGACAAGAAAGAAATTCTTCATGGTACGCACGTTGCAGGTATTGTAGCTCAAAGTAGACACAATGATTTAGGTGGAGATGGTGTTGCTAATAATGTTCAAATTCTTACTGTTCGTGCAGTGCCAGATGGTGATGAGTACGATAAAGATATTGCTTTAGGGATTCGTTATGCAGTAGATAATGGAGCTAAAGTAATTAATGGAAGTTTTGGAAAAAGTTTTTCTCCGCACAAACAATGGGTTTATGACGCTATAAAATATGCAGAATCAAAAGATGTATTGTTTGTTCATGCAGCTGGTAATGACGCAAAAGATATTGATTATGCAGATAATTATCCAACAGACGCAGATGATAAAAAAACGGAATATGCAGATAATGTAATCACTATTGGAGCTTTAAATTATGAATACGGTGATAAAGTAGTGGCTCGTTTTTCTAATATCGGAAAAATAAATGTAGACGTTTTTGCACCAGGAGTACAAATTTATGCTACTACGCCAAACAATACTTACCAGTATTTACAAGGAACTTCAATGGCTGCACCTAATGTTGCTGGTGTTGCTGCATTGATCCGTTCTTATTATCCAAAATTATCAGCAAAACAAGTAAAACAAATTTTGATGGATTCTGGAGTGGCTATTACAACTAATGTAATTGTAGGAGGAAAAGCTAATGACACTCGTCCTTTTACGGTTTTATCTAAATCAGGGAAAATTGTAAATGCCTATAATGCTTTATTGATGGCAGAAAAAATGTCTAAATAACACTAATAGTTAAATCATTCACTTAATGGAAGGGCAATTTGTCCTTCCATTTATATTTTAATTTAATATGAAAAAAATAATAGTATTCGCATTTCTTACTCTAAGTTTTGGAACTGCATTCGCTCAGAATAATGCCTATTGGCAGCAACACGTTGATTACAAAATGGACGTGACAATGGATGTTAAAAATTATAAATACAACGGGAAACAAGAGTTAGTCTACACCAATAACTCATCGGATACTTTAAAGAAAGTTTATTATCACTTGTACAATAATGCTTTTCAACCGGGAAGCGAAATGGATGCCAGAGTGCAAACCATAAAAGATCCGGATGCAAGAATGGTAAATAAAATAAAAGTAGATGGAAAAGACGTTAAAGAAAGCCGAATCAAAACTTTAAAACCAAATGAAATAGGGTATTTGAACATTACTAATTTCAAACAAGATGGTGTAACAGCTGCAACAAAAACGGCAGGGACAATTCTTGAAGTTACTTTGGCTAAACCAATTTTACCTAATACAAAAACTACTTTTACATTAGATTTTGCTGGTCAAGTTCCCGTTCAAATTCGTCGTTCTGGAAGAAACAATGTTGAAGGTGTCGAGTTGTCAATGGCGCAATGGTATCCAAAAATGGCCGAATTTGATTTTGAAGGTTGGCACGCAGATCCTTATATAGCGAGAGAATTTCATGGGGTTTGGGGAAATTTTGATGTAAAAATCACCATTGACAAAGATTATGTTTTAGGTGGAACAGGATATTTACAAAACAAAAACGAAATAGGACACGGATATCAAGACGCTGGAGTTATAGTATCTATTCCTAAGAAAACAAAGACTTTAACTTGGCATTTTAATGCACCAATGGTTCATGATTTTACTTGGGCTGCAGATAAAGAGTATATTCACGATGTAGTAAAAGGACCAAATAATGTTGATTTGCATTTTCTTTACAAGAACAACCCGAAATACATTCAAAATTGGAAAAATTTGCAACCAAAAACGGTTGAGTTAATGAATGTTTACAATCAAACAGTTGGAGATTATCCATACAAACAGTATTCAGTGATTCAAGGTGGCGATGGCGGAATGGAATATGCCATGTGTACTTTAATCTTAGGACAAGGTACTTTTGAAGGTTTACTTGGAGTAGCTGCTCATGAAATGGCACACTCTTGGTTTCAGCACGTTTTAGCTTCTAACGAATTAAAGCACGGATGGATGGATGAAGGATTTACTTCATTCCTTGAAGATTTTGGATCTAATGAAATAGCAGATAAAAAAGTAGAAAATCCATTTGCAGGAGCGTATAAAAATTATTATTCGATGGCAAATTCAGGTAAGGAATTGCCACAGACAACTCATGCTGATCGCTTTGATGAAAATCGAGTTTACAGTATTACCTCTTATAGTAAAGGAGAAGTTTTCTTAGCACAATTAATTTATTTGGTTGGGAAAGAAAATCTCATGAAAACTTTAAAGAAATATTATAGTGATTTCAAATTTAAGCATCCTACTCCAAATGATATTAAAAGATCTGCAGAAAGAGTTTCTGGTGCAAATTTAGATTGGTATTTGACAGATTGGACAAAAACGACCAATACTATAGATTATGGTATAAAATCAGTTGAAGAAAACGGAGATCAAACGAAAATTAGTCTGGAAAGAATCGGTAGAATGGCTATGCCAATAGATCTTTTAGTAGAATATACAGATGGAACAATGGAGAGTTTTTATATTCCCTTGCGAATGATGAATTTTGAAAAAGAAAATCCAACGCCAGCAATTAAGAGAACGGTTCTTTCTGATTGGGCTTGGGCGTTTCCTACCAAAGAATTTACCATTGCAAAAGCAAAGAGTTCAATTAAGAAAATTACTATAGACCCAAGTGGTTTAATGGCGGATGTAAAACAAGAAAATAATGTTTACAAACAATAAAAATTTTCTAAAAATTCAAGATTGATTTATGGACATTAAATTTAATGAAGCAGACAAAACTCTCGAAATAAAAGATGGACTAAGAAAAAATGTATTTTTAATCAAGTTTCTAATGATTTTAAATTTGATTAATTCTGTCCTAAATTTATCTGATTTGAATAGTGGTAACTTTGGATTTATAAAAATAATCTGGGCCATTTTAGGAGCTATATCAATTGTAATTCTGTATAAGTTTATTGTAAAAAAATCCTCTTTAGAGAAAGTTCCTATCGATCAAATAAAAGGATTAAAGGAACGAATTTTCATGGGTCGAAAGAAATACTTTTTAGAATTGAATAACGGTAAAAACCGGGATCTTTTAGAGGTGAAATCAGAATCAGATTTTAAGCAATTGAAAAAGATGCTTCAAAAAAATGATATACAAGTTTAAATGTAAAAGGGTGCAAATATTTATTTGCACCCTTTTTTATTTATTGTAAATACCAGAGCTATCTTCTAAATTTAAAATAATCAGAAAGAGCATGTTTCTTGTTTTTTAGCATTTTAGAGACTAACTCCATTCCAATTACGGAGAAAGTAATTCCATTTCCGCCAAAACCTAAAACAAAATAGGTGCTTTTAAAATTTGGATGTTCTCCTATATAAGGCAATCCATCTTTGGTCTCGCCAAATGTTCCTGCCCAAACAAAATCCATGCGAAAGTCATAATTTGGTAAAATTTTGTTTAAATACTTCGTCAATTTTGTTGCCTTATCAGTAAGTAGTGAATCCCTTTTATGTGCATCTACAAATTCTTCGTCTTCACCGCCAATCAGCAACCGGTTGTCATCGGTAGTTCGCATATAAATGTAGGGCTCTGCAGTATTCCAAAAAAGAGTATTAGAAAGATGAGATTGATCATCTTCGAATCTCTCACCTACCATTGCATAAGTAGATAAAAGCTTCACGAAATCATCTTTAATGATCTCGGTACTTTCAAAACCATTGCAATAAATTAGTTTCTTAGCCTTAATTGTAGTGCCATGTTCTGTTAAAACTTCAACTCCAGTTTCAAGATAAGTTACTTTTTTGATGTCTGTTTTATCAAATATCTTTAATCCTTTTTTATGATTAAAGGCTAAAATATCATGAGCTAATTTAAACGCATCAATACTTCCTCCTTGTTCAGAAAGGATGCCTCCATATGAATTTTTAATTTGAAATTGACTATCAATCTCATCAGCTTCAAGCCACTTAACGGGCATTCCAATGTTTTTTCGGGCCTCAAATTCTTTTTTTAATCCAGCAACATCTTTTTTGAAAGCCGCAAAATAAAGGGATTCTTTTTTCTTAAAACCACAATCAGATTTTATGTCTTTAACAATTTGCTCTAAGGCATCAATAGATTTATAACACGCCCAATAACTTTCTTCGGCAGCTTTTTTACCAATTTGATCTGTAAGTTGATAAAGCGGAATGTCAATCTCATATTGAAGCATTGATGTTGTAGCTGATGTACTACCATGCCCAATTTCTCTGCGATCTATTAAAGTAGTTTTATAGCCGTCTTTTATGCATTGATGGGCAATTAGACTTCCTGTAATTCCGCCACCTACAATTAAAACTTCAGTTTCTAAATCTTCTCTCAAGGAAGGATAGGAATTGATTATTCCATTTTTTACTAACCAAAAAGGTTCACTAGATTTTAGTTTCATAAAGCTTCTTTTTTATCAAATTTAGTAAAAAAAATCTTTTTAATAAATTACATAATGATAGAATAAGAGATTGAATTAAAAAAAATGAGCTTATAAAAATCAGATTTTTGTCTAATTTTTATAAGCTCAACTGCCAAAATATTATAAATATTATTTTTTAGGTTCACTAAGGTTTTCCAACATATCCGTTGTCATGGTTTCCAAATCAAATTTGTGTTTCTAGTTTCAATCTTTTCTAGCTTCAGCATCATCAATACTGGCAGGCCAGCTGTCCGCAATTTTTTGACGGAAGGAAGTTTTTTATCTTTTGAATTAACTAAATAATTGTAAAACATAACTTACTTTAAATTATTATTTAGTATTTTCGTTAAAACATAAACTAAATACTATTGACTTATAACCAAGATATTAAGCATGAAAAAGAAAATTATCCCCTCCCCCCTTCTTTAATTTAAGAAATATCTTAAAAAAGTGAATTATATATTTTTAAAGCTTCTATTTTAAAATTTATGCTAGCGGTAGGCAAATTTGGGATTATATGTACACCACTTGTTCTTGTGAAAAAAACATCTATAGAGTAAGCACTTGCGGAATAGAAGGTGGAGGAGCAGGTGGAAATGGAGAAACACCAAGTTTTCCTCAATTTCCCACTGAGAATCAAATTATTGATTTTTTATCGCCTGAAGGTAAATTCATTAGATACCAATTTATAAATAATATTTGGAAAATAGTGCTCATAAATCTTGCTGATGTTATTGTTAAATCAAAACCGGCAAAATATTCGTTTTTAATTTTTAATTATCCTGTTAATCAGCAAAAAGTTTATAACGATGGAATGGTTTATACATTTGAGTCTGAAATAAATACATGGAGTGGGGTTATAGCTACAGATGAGTTAACAGCACAAGCTATTGAAGACCAAATTGATGATAGCAAACTCGATCCTTGTACGAAAGCAGTTTTAGATAAATTGAAAAAACTAACACAAAGTGATATTGCAGATATATTTAAAAAGCTTGGAAAAACTTCAACTGTTTATAATCTAACTTACGAAATAAAACCTAACAATGGTAATCCAGGTTCAACTAAACAAACCGCTCCAAATAATTATTCTACTACATTGGATAGCGATTTTTTATATGGTATAGATGGAACAGGTATAAATAAGCCTCCCACAAATCTTGCAATTGCAGCAGTAATGATTCATGAGATGGTTCATACTTATTTTTTTAGTCTATTTGATGATAACAAAAATAATGGAGTTCCCAAAGCACTTGACAATTTTGATATTTTATACAGTAAATATGTGTCAAACCAATATGTAGGGGCAGATGATGCTCAACACGCCCAAATCTGGAAAAGTTTTATTAAAATTATGGCATCTTCATTACAAGAATTTAACACTGGAATACCGACCGATTCTCTTACTCAGTTTTATCAAGATATTATGATGGGGACTTTGATGACTACTAATATTTTTAAAAGTAAATACAATGAAGGTAGTGCTGAGTATAATAGAATTAAAAACAATTATATCACTGAAAAAAATAATGGTAGTAATGACCCTAGTTATTCTCCAAAAGGAAAACCTTGTCAATAAATCGAAATCATGAAAAAAACGATAATTGCAGTTTTTATAACGTTATTTATTTCGTGCTCCTCTACAAAAGTTGAAAAAGAAATTATAAACGATTTTATAAAAAATCAATTTATAAATGATAAATATAGTAACATTTTAGTTGAAGAGGCTTTGCCCAGAACAATGGCCCTACAGTACTATGAAAATGCTTATAATCAAAGAAATCTTTATGACGGGGTAAAGAGTTTTATGCCCAACGGAGCTCCTCCATATTCGTGGGAGATTGATTCAGTTGAAATCGCTACATTAAAACAGAAATATAAGAATGACAAATTATCCTATAAGTGGAAAAAATCTGATTTTATTAACCATAACTTTAAAATTTTCCCCTACGAAACTTTACGTAAGCGCGGAAGTAGTGAATTAGGAGGGTACGGTTTTTATATGTCGCAACCATTAATTACTTTAGACCAAAAACATGCCTTTCTATTTTATCGATCTTTTGCTATTGAAATAGGATTTAGCACAGAAAAAGCTATATTATTAAAAAAGGTAAACGGTATTTGGGTAGAATCCTATCATTATAATAATGTCAGTGAAATTAATTAATTCTTTATAACTTCTTTGATGACGACTTTATTGACAAAAAATGACCAAAATCTATACAAAGAATCACAAACAACAACAGTATTCATACAATACCACTCTGTTTGTCAAGAGGTTAATTGTAATGATTTCTCCGTGAGAGGACAGTGTTTTAAAGCACAAGGAAACAGGAGAATAGAAATTAATCATAATCTTCAAAAACTTAAAACCAAAGCAAGAGAAAATTTAAAAATTGAATTAGGAAAGGAAATTTATTCTAAAAGATGTATTTAACCAGAACCTGTTTTTGGAAGTATTGAGCAAAACAAAGGATTTAAAAGATTTACCTTAACCAAAATAACCAAAATAACCAAAGTAAACATTGAATTTGGATTGATTGCCATTGCTCACAATTTTTCTAAATGGATAGCAAAAGTATGGTCACAGAATTTTAAACCATTTTTTAACTTTACTAACCAACTCACTAATCTTTTAAGACAATTTTTGATACCAAATTTAGAATATTCTAAAAATTATTTAGAAATCAAAACTTATAAATAAAAAAAAGAGGCTGTTTTTTCGGACAGCCTCTTTTTTGTGACACTTAAGTTTTTACTTTAAATGTTCTAGCATATCCGTTGTCATGGTTTCCAAATCAAATTTGTGTTTCCAATTCCAATCTTTTCTAGCTTCAGCGTCATCAATACTTGCCGGCCAGCTATCCGCAATTTTTTGACGGAAATCAGGTTCGTATGTGATAGTGAACTCAGGTATATGTTTTTTTATTTCAGCAGCAATTTCTGTTGGCGTAAAGCTCATTGCAGCTAAGTTATAGGAAGAACGAATTTTTATTTCTTCCACTGGCGCTTGCATAATCTGAATCGTTGCAGCAATTGCATCGTCCATATACATCATTGGCATTTTAGTTTCAGAAGATAAAAAACATTCATATGTTTTATCAGAAAGTGCTTTATGGAAAATATCCACCGCATAATCAGTAGTTCCGCCACCAGGAGGCGATGACCAGCTGATTAAGCCAGGATAACGAATGCTTCGCACATCGACGCCAAAAATATTATGATAGTATTCACACCATCTTTCACCAGCTTGTTTACTGATTCCGTAAACTGTAGAAGGTTCCATAACGGTATATTGAGGCGTATTTTCTTTTGGAGTAGTTGGACCAAAAACGGCAATACTAGAAGGCCAGAATATTTTTTTAATTTTTCCAGCTTTGGCTAAATTTAAAACATGAAATAAAGAATTCATATTCAAATCCCACGCAAATGCAGGGTTTTTTTCGGCTGTAGCCGATAATAAGGCAGCCATTAGATAAATTTCATCTATTTGATGCAATTCTACAAGGTGCTCAATTTGATTGAAATCTAATGCGTTTACTACTTCAAAAGGACCGGAATTAACAACATCGGTATTCAGTTTCCTGATATCTGATGCAATTACATTTTCGGTTCCATATATCTCACGTAATTTATGGGTAAGTTCTGTCCCAATTTGTCCGCAAGCGCCGATAATCAATATTTTAGTACTCATTTTGTCTATTTTGAATGACAAATATAATGTTTTCGTAGATATCTTTATTTTCAAGAAAAGATTTATAAATTCACAAATCGAATAGTAATCACGAACTTTCTCTCTTAATTTTCACTCGTTTAGTCATAAAAAAAGCGATATTAATATTAGATTGTTATTCCTAGATGTGAATTCGTAATTGTAAATTTACTTTGTAACTTTGTGTTTTAATTCAAATCGAAATGATAAATAAAATAGCAATCTTCTTTTTTTTGGTTTTCATTTTTTCTTCTTGTCAAAATGACGATCAAAAACGAATTGCAGAAAACAATAAAGAGATTCAGAGAAAGGAAGTTCAATTTAAAAACATTGAAAAAAGTTGGGTTTTTTATGATACTCCGATAACAGAAGCTTCTGAAAAAAGCATGGCTAATTGGAACGAATGGCGCCTTTTTTTGAATGAATTAGCTCAAAAGCCCAAAAAAACACTCGGTGCTTTTCAACAAAAATCAAAAGTGCTAACTACAAAAGTCATGGCTTTAAACAATAATATTCCTGCTGAATTTAATATCCCTCCTATAAAAAGTAGAATTTCTACTGTATTAGCTAAAGTACAAATGCTGAATCTATATATTAATTTAGATGTGATACCAGAAAAAAAAGTGGCTAGTATTATTGCAGAAATCAATACAGAACTAGTTTCCTTGCAGAGACAAATGGAAAAAACGATTGATAAAAGTAAGATTCCAGTCGAAGTAGGCGAATCTGATTTATTAAAAATGATGGATGCTTCGCGAGCTATTCCAAACACACCAATTACAGATCCAAACACACCTAGAGTTGAGTAAAACAGTCTTATATAATACCTACGATAATTCTCCAAAAACACAGCAAATAGCTGCTAGTTTGCTAGAAAATAATCAAGTAAAAATGCATCTTTCTGGTTTGATAGGATCAGCATTTTCATTTGTAATTCGCTCTATTTTTAAAAAAGCAGAACTTCCTTTTCTAATAGTTTTAAACAATAAGGAGGAAGCTGCCTATTATCTGAACGATTTAGAACAAATGATTGGCGATCAGGATGTACTTTTTTATCCGGGATCCTTTCGCCGTCCGTACCAAATCGAGGAAACGGACAATGCGAATGTTTTGCTTCGTGCCGAAGTTTTAAATCGTATTAATTCGCGAAAAAAACCAGCTATTATTGTTACTTATCCCGAAGCACTTTTTGAAAAAGTGGTGACTCGAAAAGAATTGGATAAAAACACCTTGAAAGTAGCTATTGGCGATAAAATTTCTATCGATTTTATCAATGAAGTTTTATTTGAATATGAATTTAAGAGAGTCGATTTTATTACAGAACCCGGCGAATTCTCCGTTCGTGGAGGAATTGTAGATGTTTTTTCTTTTTCAAATGATAATCCGTACCGAATAGAATTTTTTGGCGATGAAGTAGAAAGCATTCGTAGTTTTGATGTTGCTACACAATTATCCATTGAAACGCAAAAGAAAATTACTATAATTCCCAATGTTGAAAACAAAGTTTTTCAGGAAAATAGAGAGAGTTTCTTAGATTACATTTCGGAGAAAACAGTAATTTTTATCCAAAACACCGAAGATTTTTTATCGCAATTAGACAAACAATTTGCAAAGGCAGAAGAAGCTTTTTCTAAATTATCTCAAGAAATAAAACGCTCTACACCAGACCAATTGTTCTTGAATCAAGCTTCTTTTATAAAACGAGCTTTGGATTTTTCTGTTGTTGAGGTGAGTTCTAAACCTATTTTTAGAACTACTAAAAAATTCGAATACCACATTCAGCCGCAACCCTCCTTCAACAAACAATTTGATTTATTATTGAATAATTTGAGTGAAAACCATTTCAATGGCTATAAGAATTATTTGTTCTGTTCGAATGAAGCGCAAGCAAAGCGATTTCACGATATTTTCGAAACTTTAGACGAAGCCAATTCTGAGAACATCCGCAAGCAATATCATACCGTTGTTCTGCCTTTGTACCAAGGATTTGTTGATGAAGAAAACCAAATTACTTGTTATACGGATCATCAAATTTTTGAGCGCTACCATAAATTTAATATCAAAAGTGGCTATTCAAAAAAACAAAATATCACTTTAAAAGAGCTTACGACTTTATCCGTAGGTGATTATGTAACGCATATTGATCATGGAATAGGGCGTTTTGGTGGCTTGCAAAAAATACAAGTAGAAGGTAAAACGCAAGAAGCCATCAAATTGGTTTATGCTGATAATGATATTGTGTACGTGAGTATTCATTCGCTTCACAAAATTTCGAAATACAACGGAAAAGATGGAGCGCCACCTAAAATATATAAGTTAGGTTCGAATGCTTGGAAGATTTTAAAACAAAAAACCAAAGCTCGAGTTAAACACGTGGCGTTTAATTTGATTCAACTCTATGCTAAAAGACGCTTGGATAAAGGATTTCAGTTTGCACCAGACAGTTATTTGCAAAACGAATTAGAAAGTTCGTTTATCTATGAAGATACGCCAGACCAAACCAAATCAACTGCTGAAGTAAAAGCCGATATGGAAAGTGATCGCCCGATGGATCGCTTAGTTTGTGGTGATGTAGGATTTGGTAAAACCGAAGTGGCAATTCGCGCTGCTTTTAAAGCAGTTGATAATAGCAAACAAGTTGCCATTTTAGTCCCAACGACTATTTTGGCGTATCAACATTACAGAACTTTTACCGAAAGGTTGAAAGATATGCCGGTTTCAATTGGTTACTTAAACCGATTTAGAACGGCGAAACAAAAAGCTGAAACCTTAAAAGATTTAGCCGACGGAAAACTCGACATTGTTATTGGCACACACCAGTTAGTGAACAAAAATGTAGTTTTTAAAGACTTGGGATTGTTGATTGTTGATGAGGAACAGAAATTTGGTGTCAACGTAAAAGATAAATTAAAAACGATTGCTGCTAATGTTGATACGTTGACATTGACTGCTACGCCAATTCCGAGAACTTTACAGTTTTCATTAATGGCGGCTCGTGATTTGTCAGTAATTACAACTCCGCCACCCAATAGATATCCTATAGAGACAAACGTTGTTGGTTTTAGCGAAGAGTTAATTCGGGATGCGATTTCGTATGAAATTCAGCGTAACGGTCAGGTTTTCTTTATCAATAACAGAATCGAAAATATAAAAGAAGTTGCTGGAATGATTCAGCGTTTGGTCCCTAATGCCCGAGTGGGAATTGGTCACGGACAAATGGATGGAAAAAAACTGGAAGAGTTGATGTTGGCTTTCATGAACGGTGAATTTGATGTCTTAGTGGCTACCACAATAATTGAAAGTGGATTGGACGTTCCTAATGCAAACACGATTTTTATTAATAATGCTAATAATTTTGGTTTGTCTGATTTGCATCAAATGCGTGGTCGAGTAGGTCGTAGTAACAAGAAAGCATTTTGTTATTTTATTTGTCCGCCATATTCTGCGATGACAGATGATGCTAGAAAGAGAATTCAAGCTTTGGAACAATTCAGTGAATTGGGAAGTGGTTTTAATATTGCCATGAAAGATCTTGAGATTCGAGGTGCTGGAGATTTATTAGGTGGTGAACAAAGTGGATTTATTAATGAAATAGGTTTTGATACCTATCAGAAAATTCTAAACGAAGCCATTGATGAATTGAAGGAAAATGAATTCAAGGATTTATATCCAGAAGAAAATGATATTGAAACAAAAGAATATGTAAAAGACTTGCAAATCGACACGGATTTTGAGTTATTGTTTTCTGATGAATACATCAATAATGTATCGGAACGATTGAGTTTATATAATGAATTAGGAGCGGTAAAAAACGAAGAAGAATTGATTGTTTTTCAAAATAAATTGATTGACCGTTTTGGTCCGATGCCGCCACGAGCAAAAGCTTTGATGAATAGTATTCGCATCAAATGGATCGCAACTCGATTAGGAATTGAGAAATTAGTAATGAAGAAAGGAAAAATGATTGGTTATTTTGTATCCGATCAGCAATCCGATTATTACCAATCGAAGCGATTTACTAATATGTTACAATTCGTTCAAAAGAATAGTGCGATTTGTAAAATAAAAGAAAAAGAAACCCCAACAGGTTTAAAGCTTTTATTAACTTTTGAAAATGTTAAGAATACAAGGACTGCTTTAGAATATATGGAAATGTTGGGAGGGAAATAATAATTTAGTGTTTAAAGCTTCCAGCCTTTCTAAGGCTGGAAGCTTTAAATTTATTTATTCTATAATCAAATCTTCGATTTCACCTAAATCCTGATCAATACTATGACAATAAATAAAGTTTTCCAAATCATGAAAAGTTTCAATTACTTTTTCTCTTTGTAATTTGGTTGTTTTTTTTGATATAACAGTACCGTACGAAGTCCAAGGATATTCAATTATCGTTTCTGTAAACTTATGATGCACAGGATTATTATGAATATAAAAAATAAGTTTTTGGAAATAAGCATCAGAACTAACTAATTTTCTCCTAAAATTTTTCTCAAATAAACTACCAGTTCTTTTATATCGTTTATTCATTGCTAAGGTATAAGCATTAAATAAGTTCGAAAACTGTTTTGAAGCGCTTATGGCTTTCGGTTTATCAGTAGAGGAATATTCTAATGTTGAAACATCAATTTCGTCGATTTCTTTTATATAAACCAGAATATGGAAATGATTCCTCATTAAACACCAAGCATAAGTTTCTGCTATTGGATCAATATATTTTGTGTACAATCTTAAAAAATGATTGTAATTTTGGGTTTCAAAAAACAAATCAATACCATTATTGCCTCTATTATAAATGTGATAATATCTACCGTTTTGTAGAGGAATTGGATTCATAAGAGTTTATTTTTCGAAAGCTTCCAGCCTTTCAAAGGCTGGAAGCTTTATAATTAAATGTCATTAATTCTTCAAATCCTTTATCACTTTAAATGCCACATCAACTTGCTCTTCACTCACTAAAATCGTAAACTCATTAGAAGTGGAAATAACCTCGTTTATTATAATTCCTTCCCAAGCCAAACGCTGAAAAATGAAGTAATAAATACCAGGGACAACAATATTTTCTTTAGGTAATTTTACCGTTATCGAGGCTAGATTGTCCAGTTTTTGAATCAATTTTTCACCAGCAAAGTGTTTGTCAACCAAATGATTAACGCTATTGCTTACGACAATGTTGGTTTCATTTACTCCTCTTGAAGAAGTGTAAAAAATGTCAGGAAAAGAGTTAATATCTGTAATTAAATCGGCTTGTTTGTTTAAAACAGTATCAGATGCTGCAAAAGTATAATCAGTCAAGGCAGAACGAACGGTTATTTCTCCGATGTTTTTGATGACTTTATTAATTTTATGATTTAATCGAAAATCTAGTTCTTCTGTAAGTCTTTTTAAAGCCATTACAACAGCACCTTGTTTTACTTCTTTGCCAAAATCATTTTCCAATTCGGTCATTATATTTCTTGATAATGAGGTCAAATTGATAATACCAAGTGATAAGGCATTCAATAAAAAAGGCTTGGTTTTAATGTAGTTTTCTACAATGGAAGATACCGTTTTCATAAGGAACTATTTTTTTATTTAAAGTAAAAATGCTTTTGCTCCGAAGTGAAACAAAACGCAAATATAAATAAAAAAACAATTTGTTACAAATATAACATTAGCAAAAGCCTTTAAAAGTAATAAAAAGCATCGATAAGATGCTCAATAACAAAAGATTTGTCTTCTTTGTGAATGGCAATGATATCGAAACGAACTTCGAGGTCGATATTTTTTTGGTTTACAAAAGCATCAACAGCTTTAACGAGAAGTTGTATTTTTTTGGGTTTAACAAAATCTTGTGGGAGACCAAAATCTAAGGATGATCTCGTTTTAACTTCGACTATGGCAAGTATATTTTCTTTTTGTGCAATAATATCAATCTCTGCTTTTTGAAAAGTCCAATTGGTTTCTAAAATAGTGTACCCTTCTTTGGTTAAAAATTCAACAGCCATTTCTTCCCCTAATTTACCAAGTTCGTTGTGTTCAGCCATTTATTTCAATTTACAGTTTTAGTTGTTAGTGTTCAATCAAAAATTAATTAAGGAAATCATTCGTAATTAATCTAAAATACGCAATCTAAAAATCAATTAATGATGTTTCTATTATAAAATCTGAAATCGTTAATCAGCAATCTGAAATGTAAATCGTAGCTATTCAAATACCACAGTACTCAATTTATTATTTACTTCAAGACTCACTTTATTCCCTAAAATCAAGGCTCTATTGTCTTGAATGTGTCCTGCAGGAAAATTATATAACACTGGAATATTGTATTTTTTGGTAACATCATCAATAATTTCAACAGCATTTTTCCCCCAAGGAATGTCGTTATCTTTCATTTTTGTCATCGATCCTACAATAATTCCTTTGATACTTTCTAAACAACCATTGCGCTTTAAGTTCATCATCATTCGATCTATATGATATAAATATTCATCTAAATCTTCTATAAATAAAATTTTATCAGAACAATCAATGGCTGATGGAGAGCCAAAAAGGCTGTATAAAATAGATAAATTTCCACCTACTAATTCTCCTGAAGCTTTGCCAAGTCTGTTCATGGCAAAAGGTTGTACCTCATAACTTAACTTTTCTCCAAATAAAGCAGTTCGTAAAGTTTCGATGGCTGCGGGTGTTGCTCTAGCAACAGTTACTGGCATAATACCATGAATAGATTTAAATCCCATGGTATTCAAATGATTGTGTAAAGCTGTAACATCGCTAAAACCGATAAGCCATTTTGGCTGCTGTTTAAACTTTGTAAAATCTAGTAAATCAATGATTCTAACTGTGCCATAACCCCCTTTTACACACCAAATTGCTTTTATATTTGGATCGTCCATCTGTTGCTGAAAATCAGCAGCTCGTTCTGCATCCGTCCCTGCCAATTGATTATTGTCTAAGCCAATTGTACTACCAATTACTACATTAAGTCCCCAGCTTTTTAATAAATCAATTGCGGGTTTTAAATTATCATCTATATTTTTTCTGGCTGTTGCCAAAATAGCTACCGTATCTCCTTTTTGTAATTTTGGTGGTGTAATCATCTGTTTTTGGGCTTGACTATTAAAAGATTGTAAAATAAAAAGAATAAAAATTAATTGATATATAAAAGGGTTGCGTATTGTAATGTGAGTTTTTTTATGAAGCATGCTTTGTGTTTTATTGAAAAAATAGAATAATAAAGCGGTTTTATTGTAGAAACAAAGATAGACAATTCCAAAATAATTTTAAGTTCCAATTCCAATTGACTATTTTTACTCGTAACTGATTCATTTGAAATCGAATTAATGATTGTAATAATTAAATTTATGAGAATACTATTTTGGATTCCTTTTCTTATTTTATGTTTTGCATTCACAAATAGTCATGCGCAACCCAAGAAATACATCATTCACACAGTAGCATTCTACAACTTTGAAAATCTTTTTGATACTATTGATGACCCAGAAACTTTTGATGAAGAGTGGACACCAACGGGTTTACAACGTTGGACAATTGATAAATACCAAAAGAAATTAAGTAATTTAGCTCGTGTTTTAGCTGAAATCGGCTCTTCTGAAAATACAGATGCTCCCACTTTTATTGGTGGATGCGAAATCGAAAATAGAAACGTTCTTGAAGACTTGGTAAAACAACCCCAACTGATCGAGAAAGACTACGGAATTATTCATTTTGACTCACCAGACAAACGCGGAATTGATGTGGCGTTATTGTATCGAAAAAATAAATTCAAGCCTACAAGTTCCATAAACATTCCATTGTACATTTATAAGAAAGAGATTTCCAGAAAGGAAGAAATCAAAATTAATCCACAAGATATTACGGATGATGAGTTGCAAGTGAGTCCAAAGAATTATAGGGTGTATACTCGGGATCAATTATTAGTAACAGGGTTTTTAGATGGTGAAGAAATTAACATTATTGTCAATCACTGGCCGTCTCGTTCTGGAGGTGAAAAAAAGTCAAGTCCGTTTAGAGAAGCTGCAGGTGCATTAAATAGAAAAATAATCGATTCACTGCAACGTATAAATCCAAAAGCAAAAGTGATTACCATGGGTGATCTTAATGATGGGCCGTATAACAAAAGCGTCAAAATTGCTCTTGGAGCCAAAGCAAAAAAAGCAGAAGTTAAGGAATTTGGAATCTACAATCCATTTGAAGAAATGGCTAAAAACGGAATGGGAACTATTGCGTACCGTGACGCATGGGATATTTTTGATCAAATAATGGTTTCCGAGACTCTAATTCAAACCGATTATTCTAGTTTTAGGTATTGGAAAGCTGGAATTTACAATAAGCCCTTTTTGATTCAAAATAGTGGTCAATACAAAGGATATCCGTTGCGACATTCAACCACCGAAATTGGTTTTAGCGACCATTTCCCCGTCTATATTTATTTGATCAAAGAAAAAAATTAGTTTTATTATTTCATAACTTTACGTTTAAAACAAAAAAAATGGCAATAGCAAAACCCTTCAACCTTAGTAAATGGATTGAAGAAAACCGGGAACTACTAAAACCTCCTGTTGGAAATAAAAACTTATATACGGATTCTGGAGACTATATCATTATGGTAGTTGCGGGGCCAAATGCCCGTAAAGATTATCATTATAATGAAACCGAAGAGTTGTTTTATCAGCTAGAAGGCTCTATAAAAGTAATTGTTCAAGATAACGGAGAACGCCGAGAAATGGAACTTCATGCGGGAGATATGTACTTGCATCCAGCCAAAACTCCACATTCGCCTGTCCGTTCCGAAGGTTCAATTGGTTTGGTAATTGAGCGCAAAAGAGCAGGTTTAGGATATACAGATGGATTATTATGGTTTTGCGATAATTGCAATCATAAATTACACGAAGTTTATTTTGAGTTGCACGATATCGAAAAAGATTTCTTACCACATTTCAAGCATTTTTATAGCTCAGAAAAGTTGAGAACGTGCTCCAAATGTGAAACTATCATGGAAACAGATCCTAAGTTTGTTTAATTAAGTTCTAATTTTTTTTATAGCTATTCCTGCTATCCGCTGTATCTTTTATCTCTAAAGAACGAGATAAAAGGATGCCGCTACTATCAGGGCTAGAAATCATCCATAGAAAAACAGTAAATTCTAATTCCAGAACAGAATAATGGTAAGCTAAATTCCATTCACAATTGAAGTATAATTCAAAAAAATACATTTTAAATTTCCTTTACTTATAGAGGAAAATAAAAATAATACTGATTATTATTTCACCTTAAATCGGTATGTTTGTATAAAAATATAACAATTTTTAATAAAAAAGTTACAATGATAACAATAGCAGATCAATTCGGAATCAAAGAAGCCCTTAAGCAATTAGGGATTGAAGCCATAAATGAAGGAACATCTACAGGTGAATCTAATTTTGCCAACGGAAAAATCATCGAAAGTTATTCGCCAGCAGACGGCGCTTTAATTGGAAAAGTAAAAACTTCTTCAAAAGAAGATTATGAAAAAGCAATGCAAAAAGCATCAGAAGCTTTTTTAGAATGGCGCATGATTCCAGCTCCAAAAAGAGGGGATATCGTTCGCCAAATGGGGGATGAATTAAGAAAATTTAAAGAACCTCTTGGAAAACTTGTTTCTTATGAAATGGGAAAAAGTCTTCAAGAAGGATACGGAGAAGTTCAGGAAATGATTGATATCTGCGATTTTGCAGTAGGATTATCTCGTCAACTTTACGGATTAACGATGCACTCTGAAAGACCTTTGCACAGAATGTACGAACAATACCATCCAATAGGAACCGTTGGAATTATCTCTGCTTTCAACTTTCCAGTAGCGGTTTGGAGTTGGAACGCTATGATTGCTTGGGTTTGTGGTGATGTTGCTATTTGGAAACCAAGTTCAAAAGTGCCTTTATGTGGTATTGCTTGTCAAAACATAATCAAAACTGTTCTTAAAAGAAATAATGTACCAGAAGGAGTTAGCTGTTTAGTAACAGGAAATGAGTCAGGTGATTTAATCAATAACGACAAAAGAATTTCTTTAGTTTCTTTTACTGGATCAACTAGAATTGGTCGTCACGTATCAAAAACTGTGGCGGAACGTTTTGGGAACACTATTCTTGAATTAGGAGGAAACAATGCAATTATAGTTTCTGAACATGCAGATATTAGTATGGTTTTAGTGGGTGCTGTTTTTGGTGCAGTTGGAACTGCAGGACAACGTTGTACATCAACAAGACGTTTAATTATTCACGAAAGTGTGTATGACAAAACGATTAGTGTTTTGAAAAATGCTTACGGTCAGTTACAAATTGGAAATCCATTAGACGAAAATAATCACGTTGGACCGCTAATTGACAAAGGTGCTGTGAAAGATTATTTAGAAGCTATTGAAGCGGCTAAAAAAGAAGGTGGAAAAATTATTGTAGAAGGTGGTTTAGTAGAAGGTGAAGGTTACGAAAGTGGTTGTTATGTAAGACCATGTATCATTGAAGCGGCCAATCATTTTGACATTGTTCAAACTGAAACTTTTGCACCTATTCTATATGTAATGAAATACAGTACAATCGAAGAAGCAATTGCGATGCAAAACGGAGTTCCTCAAGGACTTTCTTCTTCTATCTTTACCAATAGCATGAGAGAAATGGAATTGTTCCTCTCTCAATCGGGTTCTGATTGCGGAATTGCCAATGTAAATATTGGAACTTCTGGAGCAGAAATTGGTGGTGCTTTTGGTGGTGAAAAAGAAACTGGTGGTGGCCGCGAGTCAGGATCGGATGCTTGGAAAGCGTATATGAGAAGACAAACCAATACAATCAATTACGGTACACAGTTGCCATTGGCACAAGGAATCAAATTTGATTTGTAGTCTAAAATAAAATACTAAAAAAGGCAATTTGAAATTTTCAAATTGCCTTTTTTTATACTTAGTACTTTGTAAAATTTATGTTGAAATAAAACTATAAATTAAAAGAAGCACCAATGTTAAATACAAATTGGTTGTTTAATCGATCAAAGCCAACAGGATTTGTTTTGTAACTTGCAATTGGAATTCCTGCTTCTGTAAAAATACCAAAACCTTCTGTAAAGAAATAACGGAAACCTAAATGTGCTCCAAAATTTCTTAACCCTAAATCTAATCCTGGATAAATATCCATTTTTGGATCTAATTGAAATACATTCCCTAAGTTCGCATTAAAACGACCTTTAACATCTACTCTATCTCCAAAAGACGGTGTGTTGTCTAATTCATCTTTAGAAACAGATAATAAATAAGAAGTAACGAATCCAAAAGACATGTTTTCTCCAAGACCAAAATCTGTAGAGACTCTAATTCCAGATCCTCCATTTTGAATGTTTGCTCCAATATCAAATTTCACATCTCCATTTCCTTTAAATGCTTGTGCATTTATAAGACCGATAGTGAATAGTAACGCTAATGTAATAGTCTTTTTCATACTCTTCAATTTTAAATTTGACGTAAAATTAGTTCAATTAATCTAATTTCTTCCTTTCTCATCAAAATATAATTGATGTAAGGGTTCACTCTGCCAAAATTCTTTAGTATCAACATCCATAATGGTCAACGGACCTTTAAAAGCTGCTCCAGTATCTACATTCCATATATTTGCTTTTTGAACAGGAGTTGTTTCTCCAATTCGGGTAACAGGAGTATGACCAATATAAATCTCATTATAAAGTGTAAAACGTTTTGGGTAGAATGGATGGTCTAAATTCATTCTATTATCAAGTGACAAAGCCGTTTCCCATAAAGTTCTGTCCCAATAAAATTGGTTCGGAAAATACTCATATTCAACCCCATTCATATTAGTAAAGCCAGCATGAACAAACAAACGACCTTGCTCATCTAAGAAAAAATTATGAAGTGATTTTAAAAATCCGATATGCTTTTTTTTGGTTATTAAACTAACAGATTCATAAGCAGTTACGGTGGCTTCTCCACCATGTTTATACCATAACAAATTATCTTTACTTTCATCAAGCCACTCCAATAATAAATCGTCATGATTCCCACGAATGCAGATGCAGTTTTGCTTTGTTTTTAATGCAATAAGGAAATCGATGACTTGTGGAGATTGACTCCAGCCATCAACGTAATCCCCCAAAAAAATCAAAGTGTCATTTTTAGTAACTTTAGCTCTTTCCATAATTTGGTGAAGCGCTCTCAAGCCACCGTGGATATCGCCTATAACAAGTGTTCTCATGTCCTATTTTGTCTTTTTAATAATGTAAAAACAGCATAAAGGAAATGCTATTTTTCAATTTATAAAAATAAGTAAAACAGTCCTGAAACAGTGTGTTTTTAATATATATTTTAAAAATTAATTACAATAAGGTGAACATAAAATACAATCTAGTTAAACTCAAATTCCAATTGTAAATTATTTTTTAATTAGGGTTAAATATCACTAATTTAGGGGATTGTTTTTGAGTATTTTTAAAATTAACTTTACCAAAAATAATTTAAATTTGTTCAAGATGAGTACGTTTCTTTCTCTATCCTTACTTTTAGCTAAAATGATTTCTTTGGTTTTAAAAGCAGTAATTTCTTTATTTTAGAATTTATAAAACCAAAAATTCTTTATTATTTTAAATGTTCATTCTTTCTAAAATAGGAGGAGTTTCTATCTATTGTACATCATACTTCATTTTTCTTAAAATACGTAACGCTTCTTTAAACGATAGGTATACGGATAAGAATGGCTTCAATAATGCTTTTGCATCTATCAGTTTTTGTTTTGCATCATCAAAACCGTTAAGGTAACAAATCATAAAGGTTGAGGGTAAGTTCTCTAAATCTTTCTGTTCTTGATTGGATAATGAATGTCCTTTTTGTAATTTGTTCAACAAAGCAATGTTTGAATTGTAAATATGAAACAGCATTTTTTTATTGAATTTCGGTGGTTCAAAAAGCATTACTCTATCAATTTTGTAATACCCATTATCTTGAAAATGAATCGTCTGTTTTTCTAACGGATAATAACTTGTTTTGTCATTTAATCCCAAAGGAACATATTCTATAATAGTAAAGCTATCCTCATCATAAGTAATTTCAACCACATCTTGAGCGGAGTAAAATAACTTAATCTGTTCATTAATGAGTTCAATATCTACGCGCGATAAATAGGTTTTGTCGCGCGATCTTTTAGGAATCCCTGCCCAACAAATTACAAATAATTCTTTAAATACTTTATATTTCGGCGCCATGTCTTTGTGCCGAAAATTCAAGAAATCAATTACACCATCAAGCGTATAAGCAATACTATTTCTAGAATTATTCTCGATACCTAAAACAGTTTCTGTATTTTGGTAATTTTTTTCAATTTTACCAATAACTGGCATGGTATTGCTGCCTTGACGCATATAAACACTGTAAATTGGAATGGTATAAATCCCTTTTTTAAAATGCGACGTATTGCTTTTTGGACTTATAGTAACCAATCCAATTACTTTATCCTTGGGTAAATTTGGAAAAGGGATATTCTCATATTGTATTTTCGGAGGATTTTCTAGATACGCATTTACTAAATTCTGAATTCGGCTGTCGTCAAAAAAATCATCTCCTACAATTGTATTATCTTGATCCTCGACGCCAACAATTATATAGGAATTGTTTGTGGGATTCGAATTTGATAAGGCGCAAATATGTTTCAAAAACTTAGCTTTTCCTTCTTGCGAATGTAAATTCAACTGCCGCTTTTTATCAAAAAAACTGCTCTCGTCATTATGAGCGAGAAGATTTTTAATAAGAATGCGTTTGTTGATCATTGAATTCTTTTTTTTAAAACACGTTATAAAAATTACCGCAGATTCGCAGATTTATTTTCACTTTATAATCTGCGGTTCACTTTTATTAAGATTTATTCATCACCGTCGCCGAGGCTTGCGCAGTAGGAAGTACAATCAAATCAGCAATATTTACATGATACGGTCTAGAAACTACAAAATGAATAATATCAGCAATATCTTCAGCTCGCAACGGCTCAAAACCTTTGTAAACATTGGCCGCTCTTTCCGAATCTCCTTTAAAACGCACTTCGCTAAACTCTGTTTCAACCGCTCCCGGATGAATTCCACCAACGCGAATTCCAAAAGGATTCAAGTCAATTCGCATCGCCTGATTTAATGCGTCAACAGCATGTTTAGAGGCGCAGTAAACGTTGCCATTTGGGTACACTTCTTTTCCAGCAATCGAACCAATGTTAATAATATGACCTGATTTTTGCGCAATCATTTTCGGGATTATAGCTTTCGAAACATATAAAAGTCCTTTTACATTAATGTCGATCATAGCATCCCAATCATCTAAATCTCCATTCTGAATTGAATCCAAACCATGTGCATTTCCGGCATTATTAATCAAAACATCAATTTTAGAAAATGCTTCTGGCAAGGAATTAATGCTGTCAAAAACTGCTTTTTTATCTCGAACATCAAAGGATAAAGTGTAGACTTCTGTAAACGCGGACAATTCCTTTTTCAATTCTAATAAACGATCTTCACGGCGACCACACAGAATAATTTTGTAGTTATTTTTGGCTAATATTTGCGCAGTTGCTTTCCCAATTCCGCTGCTAGCACCAGTTACTAAAGCTATTTTACTCATTTTTTTATTTTTTATTTCATGCTAAAATTAGTCCTACTTTTATTTGGGCGTGACCTAAAATTTCGTCGTCATTCCTCCTCGTAACTTTAGGTCGGGCTTTCCGTTCCCGCTTTTATTTATTTTTTCTCGTCCAAAAACGAGAAAAAATAAATAAAGAGCTCCACTGCAATCCCTCACGCAAACCTGTATTCATTAACCCGAATTCGTTAAAAATAGAGCTGTGAAACCCGGAGAAATCCTTGTTAAATAAAAACAATTTATGCTACATCTTCGCCCATGCTTGCAGTCCAAATCGCAAACCAGTCTTCTTTGTCTAATTTTAATTCTACCGCTTTTTTTAACGATTGAATACGAGCCACATTTACTGTTCCTGCAATAGGAATTATTTTTGCTGGATGTTGTAAAATCCATGCGATCAATATGGAATCTGAACCTAAATGGTATTTTTCCATTAAGGTAACCAATAGTTTTTTTAATCTGCGAGTTTGTGAATTATCTTCTCTAAATACAGAACCTAAAGGATTTCCGGAAAGCGGACGAATGTTATTCATCTGCATATAATCAAAACTTCCATCAACCATCGGTTTAAAGTTAGTTGCCGAAAATTGAACTTGATTGTAACTAATTTCCGTTTTTTGACGAATTAATTCTGTTTGCGAAGCAGTAAAACTTGCCAATCCAAAATCGATTATTTTTCCATCTGATTTTAATTTCAAAACCGCTTCTGCAATTTCATCCGCTTCCATCAAAGGACTTGGTCGGTGCAATAAAAGAACGTCTAGATAATCAGTTTGTAAATTTTTTAATGAATTCTCAGCCGAAGAAATGATATATTCTTTAGAATAGTCATAATGTCTAATCGAATTTTGGCGACTTTCTGTTACTAATTGCACGCCGCATTTAGAGATTAGTTGCATTTTTTCTCTTGCAATTTTGCTGGAAGCAAGTGCTTTTCCAAAATCAGATTCGGTTGTATAATCGCCATAAGTATCTGCGTGATCAAAGGTGGTTACTTTATTTTCTAAACACACATGAATCATATTCTCCATTTCTTTGGTATTTAGTTTTTTATCCCAAATTCCCCAATTCATGACACCAGCTATAACGGGTGATAAATTTGTTTTGCTCATTGTTTTTATTTTTTGTTGAATACGTAAATTCTCTAATTCAAAGTTTATTTTTCAAAGTTCTTAAAAATATAAAAATTGTATCATAATTCATCCTTAAAATTAAGGTATTTACTGAAGTTTTAACCATTTTTTAACATCTTACCTCTAAAAAAAAATTCAATTTGCACCTTCAAAACAAAGGCATTAAATTCAAGGTTTTAAAAATAATAAAATGGAACAAAATACGGCTACTTTAGACATCAGAGCAATCAATGAAAAAATTGAAAGAGAAAGTGCTTTTATAGACCTTCTCACCATGGAAATGAACAAAGTCATTGTGGGTCAAAAGCACATGGTGGAGCGTTTGTTAATCGGACTTTTAGGTCAAGGACATATTTTATTAGAAGGAGTTCCGGGATTGGCAAAAACATTGGCGATTAATACGCTTTCGCAAGCCGTGCAAGGATCGTTCAGTAGAATCCAATTTACACCAGATTTATTGCCAGCAGATGTTGTAGGAACTATGATTTACAATATCAAGTCAAATGAATTTTCTATAAAAAAAGGACCTATTTTTGCCAACTTTGTACTTGCCGATGAGATTAACCGTGCACCTGCTAAAGTGCAATCAGCTTTATTAGAGGCGATGCAGGAAAAACAAGTGACTATTGGTGATACGACATTCAAGTTAGACCGACCATTTTTAGTTCTTGCTACTCAAAACCCTGTGGAGCAAGAAGGAACCTATCAACTTCCAGAGGCACAAGTCGATCGTTTTATGCTAAAAACAGTGATTGACTATCCAAAAATGGAAGACGAGCGATTAGTAATTCGCCAAAACCTAAAAGGAAGTTACGAAAAAGTAAATGCTGTAGTTTCTGTTGAACAAATTTTACGAGCTCAAGAAGCGGTTCGTGAAGTGTACATGGATGAAAAAATAGAAAAATACATATTGGATATTGTTTTTGCAACACGTTATCCAGAGCAATATAAATTAGCCGAATTAAAACCATTAATCAGTTTTGGAGCTTCACCTCGTGGAAGTATCAACTTAGCCAACGCGGCAAAATGTTATGCATTTATCAAGCGTCGTGGTTATGTAATCCCGGAAGATGTTCGCGCTGTAGTGCATGATGTATTGCGTCACAGAATTGGAATCACTTATGAAGCAGAGGCTGAAAACATAACGTCTGTAGACATCATAAACAAAATCGTAAACGAAGTTGAAGTTCCCTAAGATTTCAGATTTATGATGCAAGATTTTAGATTTTTAGATTTGAAATCATCAGTCGTTAATCACCAATCAAATGGATACAAAAGAGCTTTGAAAAAAACTTAGCGCCTTGACGCCTTTGTGGCAATAAAAAACATGGATACAAAAGAGCTTTTAAAAAAAGTACGTAAAATAGAAATCAAAACCCGAAGATTGAGCGATCATATCTTTTCTGGGGAATATCATACTTCGTTTAAAGGACGAGGAATGACCTTCAGCGAAGTACGACAATATCAATATGGAGATGATATTCGTGCAATTGATTGGAATGTTACTGCGCGTTACAATGAAGCTCATGTAAAAGTTTTTGAAGAAGAGCGAGAATTAACCATGATGTTGATGGTCGATATTTCTGGATCTGAAAGTTTTGGTTCTAAAAATCAATTCAAAAAAGATATTGTTACAGAAATTGCAGCAACAATGGCATTTTCTGCCACTCAAAATAATGATAAGATAGGTTTGATTTTGTTTTCAGATGAAATCGAGTTGTACATTCCGCCAAAAAAAGGAAGATCTCACGTACTTCGTATTATTAGGGAATTAATCGAATTTCAACCTAAAAGCCACAAAACCGATATTGCACAAGCACTAAAATTCTTATCGGGAACTCAAAAAAAGAAAGCGATTGTATTTGTAATATCAGATTTTATGTCCGAGAATTACGAAAATACTTTAAAGATTGCTGCGAAGAAACACGATATAACAGGAATTAGAGTGTACGATATTCGAGAAGAAAAAATGCCAGATTTAGGAATGGTTTCTATGCTTGACGCTGAAACGGGAGAAATTCAATTGGTTAACACCGGTTCGAAATCAGTTCGAATGAATTACGAAAAATTATATCATGAAAAGCTGAACTATTTTAAGGACACTTTTAGTAAATCAGGATCAGGTGTTGTAAACACAAGAGTTGACGAAAGTTATGTGACGAAATTATTAAGCTATTTTAAATCGAGATAAATCCCCTCCCGACCTCCCCGAAGGGGAGGAGTTTGGAGTAGAATATAAGACAGAAATACATTTCGCATTCGCCTCCCTTTTCTTCGGAAAGTCCTGAAGCGTTGGGAGTGGATAGGAAAAAATAAGAAGATGAAAAAACAAATATATTTATTATTTCTACTGCTTTCCACAGCTGTTTTTGCGCAACAAAAACAAGTGGTTACAAGTATTGATACGCTTAAAAATAAAATTGGTGCGGAGTTTAAACTGTCAATAAAAACAACGGTTGATCCATCGTCTAAAGTTATTTTTCCGAAATTAAAAAATGTGGGTGCTTTAGAGGTTATTCGTTCGTATCCTGTTGATACCGCTAAGATTGATGGGCGTTATGAATTAATCAAAAAATACGGACTGACTCAGTTTGATTCTGGGCGCTATGTTGTTCCAAGCATCAAAATCTTTATCGATAGCAAACCGTTTATGACGGATTCGCTTTTGGTTGAGGTTGCTAATGTTCAAGTGGATACTCTAAAACAAAAAATGTTTGACATCAAGGATATCGCTCCTGCTGAAAATCCTATTGGAAACTGGTGGAAATACCTTTTAATCATTGCGTTAATTATTGGAATTGGTGCTTTTATTTATTGGTTCCTTAAAAAACGCCAAGAGAAAAAATTACAAGAAGCCATCATAAAAACACCAATAGAGAAAGCCACTACTTTGCTAGATACTTTGGAGAAAAAAGAATTGTGGCAAAAAGGAGAAGTCAAAGCCTATTATAGTGAGTTAACCGATATTGCCAGGAATTACATCGAAGAGGCGATTGAAATTCCAGCAATGGAAAGTACGACTTCCGAATTGATTCAAGGACTTAGAGCTGCTTCTGTCAAAAAGAAAATGACGCTTTCACAGGAAATTATTGAAAACTTAGAACGCGTCTTAAAACAAGCCGATTTAGTAAAGTTTGCGAAGTCTAAACCATTGGATTTTGAAATTACGGAGGATCGAAATAAAATTCAAAAAGTAATTTTAACTTTAGACAAATCCATTCCAGTAGCGGTAGAAGTTGAGGAAGATACTTTATTGAATGAAGCTCAAAGACAAAAACAGATCCAAATTCAATTACAAAAGCAGCGTAAAAAGCGAATTATTACGGCAGTGGCTTCAGTGCTGTTTTTGCTATTGGCTACAACGATTTTTTTAATTGCTACCAAGGGATTTGATTATGTCAAAGATAATTTACTGGGACATCCTACAAAAGAGTTATTAGAAGCAGAATGGGTTAAAAGTGAATACGGAAATCCAGGCGTTGTAATTGAAACTCCAAAAGTGTTAAAAAGAGTAGACTTGACCAAAACTTTGCCAAAAGAAGGTATGGCTTTGATCAAAGAAATGCAATCTTTTGCTTACGGAAGTGTTTTAGATCATTTTTATTTAATGGTTTCGACCTTAAAATTCAAGCAAGAAACAGAAATCGATTTGACTAAATCAATGGATGGAATTTTACAATCGTTAGAATCGCAAGGTGCTCAAAACATGATTGTGAAGCAGGAAGAATTTGAAACCAAAGAAGGTGTAAAAGGTGTAAAAGCGTATGGGACTTTTTCGCAAATGGATGCTTTGACAAAATCGAGTGCTAAATTATATTATGAAGCTTTGTTATTTAGTCAAGAAGGTGGATTACAGCAAATAATATTAATGCACGAAGAAGGAGATAAATACGGTAATGAAATTTCAGAACGAGTTTTAAACTCGGTGGAATTAAAACAAGTAACTAAATAATGGATAAAATAACTTTTTTAAACCCAGAATTTTTTTGGTTATTTCTACTCATTCCTGTAGCCGTTTTTTGGTTGTTTTGGAAAAAGAACGAGCAAACAGCAACTTTAAAAATAAGTTCTTTGCAGGGTTTTAAAGGATCAGAATCTACTTTAACGAAATTAAAACCAATTTTAAACGGCTTTAGAATTGTTGCATTGTGTTCTTTAATTATCGCCTTAGCAAGGCCAAGAACGGTGGATGTGAGTAACAAAACTAAAACCACAAAAGGAATTGATATTGTAATGGCAATTGACGTTTCAGGAAGTATGCTGGCTAAAGATTTAAAGCCAAACCGACTCGAAGCGCTTAAAAAAGTGGCAGCCGACTTTGTAGAAGAACGACCAAATGATAGAATAGGATTAGTTATTTATGCATCAGAAGCTTACACAAAAACACCAGTAACCAGCGATAAACCAATTATTCTGGAGGCGATCAAAACCATCAAGTACGATAATGTTTTGCAAGATGGAACAGGAATTGGAATGGGATTAGCCACTGCTGTGAACCGATTGAAAGATAGTAAGGCAAAAAGTAAAGTGATAATTCTGTTGACAGACGGTGTCAATAACGCTGGATTTATTGAGCCAGAAACAGCGGCAGATATTGCAAAACAATACGGGATTAAAGTATATACCATCGGAATTGGAACTAACGGTATGGCAATGTCTCCTTATGCTGTTGCGCCGAATGGACAGTTTTTATTTCAAAACATGAAAGTAGAGATTGACGAACAATTAATGAAAAATATTGCTGCTAAAACCGATGGAAAATATTTTAGAGCAACGAGTAATTCTAAGTTAGCAGAGATTTATGCTTCTATCAATAAATTGGAAACTACTGAAATAGAAGAATTAAAGTTTTATGATTATGATGAAAAATACAGAACTTTTGTTTGGCTTGCCGGTTTTTTATTATTAGCTGAATTTGGGTTGAGAAAAACAGTTTTTAGAAGTTTTATTTAGTATCCCCACCCCGGCCCTCCCCAAAGGGAAGGGAGGTAGGAACAGATATTAAGATTTTTGTAAGGAGTCTTTACGAGTAAAATGTTAGAATTGAAATCATAAGTTTAGAATTAAGGTTGAGAGTAAAATCTACAATCTAAATTCAAAAATCTAAAATTATAAATGGAATTAGACGAAAAAAAATATTTGTATCTCCTTTTTATACTACCGTTTATCGTGTTAGTTTTTCTTGCTAATTTATATTGGAAAAGAAAAAAGAAACGAGAGTTTGGAGATTTAGAAATGGTGAAAAAATTGAGTCCGGAGAGTTCGGTTTTTAAGCCCGTATTGAAATTAGTAGTTTTTGTTGTGGCTTTATTAGCACTAATTATTGCTTTGGTTAATCCAAAGATTGGTACTAAAATGGAAACGGTAAAGCGAGAAGGAATCGACATTGTTTTTGCAATGGACGTTTCTAAGAGTATGCTTGCTGAAGATGTTGCGCCCAATAGATTAGACAAGAGTAAACAAATTGTTTCCCAAATTATCAATCAATTAGGAAGTGATAGAATAGGGATAGTCGCCTATGCAGGAAGTGCTTTCCCAGTGTTGCCTATTACAAGTGATTATAGTGTGGCCAAAATGTTTTTGCAAAGTATGAATACCGAAATGGTTTCGTCGCAAGGAACATCTCTAGATGATGCCATACGACTGGCGATCACTTATTTTGATGAAAAAAGTAAAACAAGTAAATTATTAGTTTTGATTTCGGATGGCGAAGATCATTCTGACGATGCCCAAGCGGCAGCCGAAGAAGCCAACAAAGCAGGATTAAAAATTATTACAATAAGTATAGGAACTGAAAAAGGGGCTACGATTCCGTTGAAGAGTAATGGTGTAGTTGAAGGTTTTCAAAAAGACAACAATAATGAAGTGGTCATCACCAAGATGAACAGAGCGAGTTTAGAAGCCATTGCAAAAGCGACTAAAGGAGGTTATGTAAACGGGAATAATACTAAAGAGGTTTTAGAATACATAAAAGCTACTTTAGATAAGATTCAAAAGACAGAATTTGAAGCTACTGAAATGGCTGATTTTCAATCGCAATTTCAATGGTTTTTGGGTTTTGCTTTTTTGCTGTTATTTGCTGATGTTTTTCTGTTGGAAAGAAAAACGAATTGGGTTAAAAAGTTAGATTTATTTAACGAGAATAAATAATTATTTCTAAAAGGATTGAATTCTTTTAGGCATATAGACACACTAAATGAAAAGATTTAAAACTACCATACTAATTTTTTTTATGTTCGCAAGTTTGGCAACTGCTGGATTGTATGCGCAAGAGAAAGATCGAGTTTTGCCTAAAGCAAATAAGGAATACGCAGAGAGTAATTTTGCAGACGCTGAGGCAGATTATAGGATTTCAGATTCTAAGTTTCCTAGTAAAGCAACTGCACCTTACAATCTTGGAAACAGTATTTATAAGCAAAAACAATCCTCAGAAGCAAAATTTGCTTATGCAAAAGCATTAAAAAACTCAAAAACTAGGGAAGAGAAGCATCGCGCCTTTCATAATTTAGGAAATGTTTTTATGAATGAGAAAGATTATACGCAGGCAGTGGAAGCTTATAAAAATGCATTACGAAATGATCCTACTGACGAGCAAACCCGATATAATTATGCTCTAGCAAAAAAAATGTTGAAAGATAATCCGCCAAAGGATGACAAGAAAAAAGACGACAAGAAGGATAAAGACAAAGACAAGAAAGACGATAAAAAAGACGGCGAAAAAGACAAAAAAGATCAAGATAAGGATAAAGATAAGAAGGACGATAAAGGCGATCAGGATAAAAAGAAAAATGATCCTAAACAAGATGATAAAGGAGAGCCTAAGCCAACTCCAGGTGGGATTTCTAAAGAGCGCTTAGAAAATCTTTTGAATGCCGTGAATAAAGAAGAAAAGAAAGTTCAAGATAAAGTGAACGCTCAGAAAGTAAAAGGAAAACCGGTTAAAACAGAAAAGGATTGGTAATTCAATCTCATACTTTGAAAATGAAAAAATATTTAGTAGCAATTGTCTTATTGGTATGCGGTTCTCTTATTGCGCAAGTTCAATTTGAAGCTCGAGTTAGTAAAACTACAGTAGCTTTAAACGAAAGATTGCGTATTGACTTTATGATGAATGTTGATGGCGATAATTTTGTACAACCTTCATTCGAGGGATTTAGAATTATTGCCGGACCTAGTCAGCAAGTGAGCCAATCATGGGTAAACGGAAGAAGCTCTTTTGAAAAAGCATATTCCTATTTTTTAGTGCCAAATCAAAAAGGAACATTTATTATTAAGCCTGCAGCCATAGAATATAATGGTCAAATTTATAGAACAGCGCCTATAAAAATTATCGTTACTGCTGCTCAAGAACAGCCAAGAGATCCTAATGATACGCAACAAATAACTGCTGATGAAAATCTATATTTGGTTGCAGATGTATCCAAAGATAATTTGTATGTAAACGAACCTACAACGGTAATTTACAAACTGTATTTTGCAAATGTTGGAATTTCTAATTTTAGAGAGTTAAGCAAGCCAAAATACAATGACTTTTGGAGTCAAAATATTGAAATTAAACAACTTGAAGCGGAGGAAGGATTGTTTAGAGGACAAAACTATCGCTACGTGGTACTCAAGAAAGTAGTTTTATATCCACAGAAATCAGGAAAACTTAAAATTGAGCCTTTATCATTAGAGATTGATGTGCAATTACCTTCCAATCGTAGGGATATGTTTGGTAGAATGGTGCTGACTGAAACGAGCAAAAGAGTATCGGCCGGAACTAAGGTTATTAATGTAAAACCATTACCTGAAGCTGGAAAACCTGATAATTTTAGTGGTGCTGTAGGGAACTTTGATTTTAAAGTAACGCCTTCTAAAAACAACTTAAAAAATGGCGAAAGTCTTGATTTAGTAGTTAGCGTAACCGGAAAAGGAAACTTAAAATTATTTAGTTTACCAAAACCAGAAGTGCCTAATGCGCTAGAAATGTATGATGCTGTGCATAGCGAAGATATTAGTACTCCACTTTCTGGTATGAACGGAAAATCATCCGATAGTTATACGATAGTTCCACAGTATAAAGGGAATTATCCCGTAAAACCATTGCAGTTTTCATATTTCGATTTGAGTTCAAAAACGTATAAAACCATTACTTCTCCTGAGATAATGATTAATGTTCTAGAAGGTGCTGTTCCTGTTGATTCGACATCAAATAAAGGTAATAAAAATAAAATTGCTGAAATTGAACATTTCTCTTCTATTAAGAAAAAGACGCAATTGATTGCGATAGAAAAAAATGATTTCTTTGGTTCAAATTTATTCTTATTATTACTGTTTATACCGTTTTTACTTTTACCATTAATTGTTTTATACAAGAATAAAAAAGAGGCATTGGCTGGCGATATTAGTGGCAATAGAATTCGTATGAATAATAAATTGGCTAAAAAATATTTATCAGAAGCCAAAAAACAAATTAAGAACAAAGAATTATTCTATATCGCATTAGAGAAAGCAATGCATAATTTTCTGAAGGCAAAATTACATATTGAAACCTCAGAAATGAGTAAAGATAATATTCAAGAGTTACTATTATCTCGAAATGCGAATCAAGAAACCGTAAATGCCTTTATTGTATTGACAGAAAATTGCGAGGTTGCTCGTTATGCGCCTTCCTCAAGTGCTACAATACAACATGATTTTGATCAAGCAGTTTTAATAATCTCTGAATTAGAAAAACAGATATAAAGAATTAGCTATTAAGTCTTAAGATTTTAGTAAATACAAGTTATTTTTTAAAATTGAATATTAAAATAAATAGAGAAATAAAGTCTTTGTGGCAAAAAGAAATAAAATGAAAAACATATTATACCTATTTTTACTTTCTACCCAATTTTTCTTTGCTCAAAATGGCTTCGAAAAAGGGAATGCTCTTTATGAAAAAGGGAGTTATGCGGATGCCGCTGTTGCGTATGAAAGTGTTTTAAACAGCAATCAACATTCTGCTGAGCTTTATTTTAATTTAGCCAATACCTATTACAAATTAAATAAAGTGGCTCCAGCTATTTATTACTACGAAAAAGCATTAGTGCTGAATCCAAAGGATCAGGAAAGCCAAAATAATTTAAAATTTGCGAATAAAAGAACCATCGATGAAATCAAAGTTATTCCTAAAGTTGGCTTTGCTAAATTAGTTCGTGACTTTACAGGAATTTATCATTATAACACATGGGCATGGGCAACCATAGGATTAGCAACATTATTTTTATTATTTTTTATAGGTTATTATTTTTTGCAAATCACAGTATGGAAACGCCTATTTTTTATAGGAATGTTTCTAGCAATTTTACTCATGCTCATAACAGTATCCTCAGCGATTTTTGAAAAAAAATATTTTGATACGGAGAAACCGGCAATTATTTTTGCAGAAATGGCTAATGTAAAAAGCGAACCTCGAGACGGTGGGAAACCATTGTTTTTGTTACATGAAGGAACAAAAGTTTATGTAGAGGAAGTTATTGGGAAATGGAAAAAAATTCAACTTACAGATGGATCAGAGGGTTGGATAGAAAGTAGCGCCATCAAAGAAGTAAAGTAAAATTCTAAAGCTTCCAGCCTTTCAAAGGCTGGAAGCTTTAATTTAAACCCTAAGCTTTCTTCTTCATTTCCTCATATCCTTTTTTAATGGAAGGGAAAAAGTAACCTGCAATTTTTTGTATAGGATTGTAAAACAGAGAATTGTCAAGCGTATCTTTTTTGGCTAAATAATTATTATAATTTATTTTTTCAAAAACAGAAAAAACAATACTTACAATCAGAATAGTTTTTAGTACTCTGAAAAAGCCTCCACCAAGTTTGTTTAACCATCCTAAAAATGCAAAATTAGCTATGCCTGTTAAGAATTTTGCTAAAAGATGAATGACTAGAACCACTACAATAAACGTAAGTACAAAAGCAACAATCTGAATAGTATTGGGATTCCATTTTACAAAACCCATTAAGATATTCTTCATGAAAGAAGAAAATTTAATAGCAAAATATATCCCAAGAATTAATGAAATCAGCGAAGCCAATTCGACAAAAAGACCGTTAACAACGCCTTTATAGAAAGCAAATACTAGTAAAGCACACAAAATGATATCTAAAAATCCCATTGTAATTTATAATTTATTGCGAGCACAAATATAAAAGAATACTTCAACATCAAATGCCAATTTTCAAGTTCTTATCTTTGCGCAAATAATAGATTGTTTTTTGGAAAATCAAACTCAAAAAATATTAATCTGCAATCACAAATCAACATGTCAAGAGACACACAACTTAAAGAACGCTGGGAACAGCTTGTACATATACTTTCGGAACAATTTTCACAAGGAGAAGATTTAGATTTAGACGCCATTATTTATTTAATTGGAGTACAAGAACTCGGTAAAGTGCATAGAGAATATAAAAAAGATGAAAAATTAAACCTAATGCACATCGCTATTTGTCGCTTATTAGAACCGTATGGTTTTTATGAATTCGAATATTTTGATGAGGAAGGTTGGCCACATTACAAAGTAAAAGAGGAGTTGCCGCCACTAAAAGCGGGAGAACAATCAGTTTTGATGAAAGAAGCCATTGTCAATTATTTTCTTGAAAGAGAAGTAATTGAGTAATTTTTTTTGAATAACGATTATAGATTACTGTTTTACTTTAAAAACTAGAAATTTTAAAGAGTAAACTCAGAACAAATTACTTATTTTTGCACTCTCAATTATTGAATGAAAATGATAGACAAGATAAAAGAATATATTGGTGAAGCACAAGCTTTCTCAACTCAAAACACAGCCGAATTAGAAGCTTTTCGTATCAAATTCTTAGGAAGTAAAGGACTTTTAAAAGAACTTTTTGCTGAATTTAAGAATGTTCCTAATGACCAGAAAAAAGAGTTTGGACAAGTAATTAATTTGCTAAAAACTTCTGCTGAAGAAAAGGTAAAATCTATACAAGAATCTTTAGAAAGTAAAGAGGAAAGTAAGGGATTTTATGGTGACTTAACGCGTTCTCCTGAATCTAGTATTATTGGTTCTCGTCACCCAATTTCATTGGTAAAAAATCAAATTGTAGATATCTTTTCTAACATCGGTTTCAACGTTTCTGAAGGACCAGAAATCGAAGACGATTGGCACAATTTTACTGCCTTAAACTTGCCAGAATACCATCCGGCACGTGATATGCAGGATACCTTTTTTATACAAACAAATCCAGATATTTTGCTTCGTACGCACACTTCATCCGTGCAAGTGCGTTACATGGAAAACAATAAACCGCCTATTAGAACCATTTCTCCAGGAAGAGTTTTCCGTAATGAAGCCGTTTCTTCGCGTTCGCACTGTATTTTCCACCAGGTGGAAGGTTTGTACATCGATAAAGACGTTTCGTTTGCTGATTTAAAGCAAACACTTTTATATTTCACTAAGGAAATGTTCGGGAAATCTAAAATCCGTTTACGTCCTTCTTACTTTCCATTTACAGAACCTAGTGCTGAGGTTGATATTTATTGGGGTCTGAAAACAGAAACTGATTATAGAATTACCAAAGGAACAGGTTGGTTAGAAATCATGGGTTGCGGAATGGTCGATCCTAATGTGCTGAAAAACTGCGGTATCAATCCTGATGAATACAACGGTTTTGCCTTTGGAATGGGAATCGAAAGAATTGCCATGTTACTGTATCAAATTGGTGACATTCGTATGTTTTACGAGAACGATGTTCGTTTCTTAGAGCAATTTAAATCTAGTATTTAATTAGAAGCTATTTCCAGCTGTACACTATATCTTTTTATAAGGCGATAAAAATCGCCTTATAAAAAGGATGTCGCTTCCATCTGGGCTAAGGAACCTCGGTTTCAAGAAAATTTTACTTTTCAAAACCTCACATTATTAATTAAAGAATCAATTTTTTTATTGCTTCCTTTTACTCAAACAATATGAAAAAAGACATCATTATTCCCGAAGTAGAAAATGTTTTCGTTGCTGTAGTTCAAGAATGGAGTGATGATTTTATGGAAAAAGTGTGGTATGCCTATTTGGTAAACGACAGTGATTTTCTTATAGAAAGCGTTATGGTTGTTTCTAAAGCTTTTGGAACTATTGACGGTGAAATGAAAAAAACATCGCTCTTGCGTCATGCTTTTGTTGAAGTTCCCGCTGTCTCAGTAGTCAAAATAGAAATGATAGAGAAAAGCGTTTTAGTACTTAATAATGAGTTTATGGTAACTTTCTTTATGGACAATAAACTATACGACAAAAAGTTCATCTTTAAGGCAAATTCTATCAACGAGACCGATGTTGAAGAAGTGCCTATTTTATTTATTGATGGTGTTATTGTAAGATAGACTATTTCGAATAAAATATGCTCTACAATTTTGTAACTTGAAAGCGTCTCTTACTTTAAATGAATAAAATCTTGTTTTAGTTTTATTTTCTGCAGTAATAAAAAAAAACATCTAGCGATTTTGCTGTTTGGTTTTAGATTTCCAAGTAATATAGCCCAATACAAAAATCCCTAGGATAATGAAAGTTGCAGCGCGAATATAAAAACTAGGTTGAGATAGTTGCTCAGAAACCGAAATTGTTTTTAGGTCAAATAAGAGCATGAATAAGGACATGAATACGCCCCAGATACCGCCCATTTTAATCTGATATTTCCATCTTTCACTCATCCTAATTTTTTTTACTATTTAGTTTCTTAAAGATTTAATCTAGTTTATCCGTTAATTTCTTAAAAACAGTTTTAGCTTCTTTTCCTTCGTACAGAATGGAATATACAGCATCAATAATAGGAGTATTTGCACCATAAGCTTGATTGAGTTTATAAGCACTTTTTACGGCATAATATCCTTCGGCAACCATGCTCATCTCCATCATAGCAGATTTTACCGTATATCCTTTTCCAATCATGTTTCCAAACATTCTATTTCTAGAAAATATAGAATAACCGGTTACTAATAAATCACCTAAATAAGCTGAATCATTAATGTTTCGTTTCATTTTGTGCACTTTTTTGATGAATTTTTTCATCTCACGAATCCCATTACTCATCAACACGGATTGAAAGTTGTCCCCATAACCTAAACCATGTGCAATTCCTGCCGCTATTGCGTAAATGTTTTTTAGCATTGCAGCATATTCAGTTCCTATAATATCATCAGTGATTTTAGTCTTGATGTAGTTACCAGATAAATTTTTAGCAACCACTTTTGCTTTGTCAGGATCACCACAAGCGATAGTCAAGTAAGAAAGACGTTCTAAAGCGACCTCTTCTGCGTGGCAAGGTCCTGTTATTACTCCGATATTGTAATACGGAATATCATATTTTACATGAAAATGTTCTCCAACGATTAAGCTTGTTTCTGGAACGATTCCTTTAATTGCAGAAAAAATAATTTTATCTTGTAGGGAAACAGTTAGATTTTTTAATTCATCATTCAAAAAAGCAGAAGGAATAGCAAAGATGATATAGTCAGCATAAGCTACAGCTTCATTGATGTCATTAGTCAGTTTTAATTTTTTAGTGTCAAATTCAACTGAACTTAAATAATTTGGATTATGCTTGTGAGTTCTAATATGCTCTATTGCAGTTTCATTTCGCATGTACCACGAAATTTCAGAAAGATTTACGCACAACATTTTTGCAATCGCAGTTGCCCAACTACCACCACCAATTACTGCAAATTTTTTATTCTCAGTCATTTTTTTATTGAATTTAATCAAAAGTAATTAAAAAAGTACTAATTAAACAAATTAAATTGAAAGGGAGACTCTAGAGACCACAAGGGTTTAAGGTATAATTTCACAATATTTTAAATTTAAAACACTAATTTTCAATTTTTTAAGCAATATAGTTAGTGATATTTCGTTATCTTTATATATTGTTATTTAATTTAACAAAAAAATCCGAATTGAATTAGTTAGTTAGTATATTTTGAATTTTAAAAGGCGCCTCCCATTAAAATTGGAAGACGCCTTTTTATTTTGTACTGAAATTTACACTCAGGATTTAAGCGAGTTAATAACTCATTTCGACAATAGATTTAACTTTATCTAAAGTGATATTTTGTTTTTCACCCAATCCTAACCATCCTCTCTCTTCAAAACGTTTTACGATAAAATCAGCTGTTTTATCGTATTCCTTTGTGTAATCAGAAAGGTTTGTATCCATTCCCATCGTATGAAAGAATGCAACTGTTTTCTCAATAGATTGAGTAGCAATTTCATCTTCTGTACCCGTCAAATTAAATATGCGTTTTCCGTATTGTGCTAGCTTACCTTTTTTAGTTTCAAACATTACTCGATATAAGTTTGGTCCTACTACTGCAAGAGTTCTAGCGTGATCAATGCCGTATAAAGCGGTTAACTCATGGCCAATCATGTGAGTTGCCCAATCTGAAGGAACTCCTTTTTGAATTAAGCCGTTTAGCGCCATAGTACAGCTCCACATAAAATTAGATGCCAACGCATAATCTTTAGGGTTCTCTACTACTTTTGGTCCAACCTCAAGTAGAGTTTGCAAAATACCTTCTGCAATGCGATCTTGAAGGAAACCTTCATGCACATAAGTTAGATATTGTTCTAATACGTGGGTGTAAGCATCTACAACTCCGTTTTGCAATTGTCTTTTTGGCAAAGATTCAATTACAGTTGGATCACATATAGAGAATTTTGGAAATAATGCTGAACCACCAAAAGCTAATTTTTCTTGTGTAGCCTCAATTGTTACCACAGATCCAGAATTCATTTCACTTCCAGTTGCAGGCAAAGTTAAAATGGTTCCAAAAGGAATTACTTTAGATAAATCTTTGATCAATAAGCGTTTTTGAAGAATGTCCATTGGATTTCCATCAAATTGTGCTGCAGCCGAAATGAATTTAGTTCCATCAATTACAGATCCACCACCTACAGCAAGAATAAAATCAATCTTTTGCTCCTTAACTACAGCTACTGCTTTCATTAAAGTTTCAAAACGAGGATTTGCTTCGATGCCACCAAATTCAACTATTTCAAAACCTTTTAAGTTTTCTATAACTTGGGCATGTATTCCATTTTTAAAAATACTTCCACCACCATAAGTCATTAATATTTTTGCTCCTTGTGGAACTAAGGTCGCTAATTTTTCAATTTGTCCTTTACCAAAAATTAGATTGGTTGGGTTGTATAATTCGAAATTTAACATAGTTATTATTTTTTTGAATTCAATTGAGCTAATAATTTTTCTGCAACTAATTTAGATGAAGCTGGGTTTTGCCCTGTGATAAGCAATCCGTCTTCTACTGCGTAAGGTTGCCAGTCTCCAACTTTTGAATAACTTGCGCCATTAGCTTGTAAAGCGTCTTCTAATAAAAAAGGAACTACTTTAGTTAATCCTACTGCTTCTTCTTCAGCATTTGAAAAACCAGTTACTTTTTTTCCTTTTACTAAATATTCACCGTTTACTTTTACATTTTTTAATGCACCAGGAGAGTGACATACAAAAGCTACTGGTTTTTTATTGGTATAAAATGATTCAATTAATGCTATTGAAGTTTTATCTTCTGCTAAATCCCAAAGTGGTCCATGACCTCCAGGATAGAAAACTGCATCATAATCTGCCTGATTCACATCAGATAATTTATGAGTGTTTTTTAGTTTTGCAAGAACAGCGGTGTCTTTGTCTAATCTTTTAGTGTCTTCTGTTGCTGCAGTTGGATCTTCACTTTTTGGATCAATTGGTGGTTGACCTCCAAGCGGTGTTGCAATATCTATAACAACTCCTTTATCAGCTAATTCATAATAAGGTGCTGCAAATTCTTCTGTCCAATATCCTGTTTTTTCTCCAGTGTCTCCTAGTTTATCGTGACTAGTAAGTACAAATAATACTTTTTTCATATCTTTTTTATTTTTTTTCTGTGCAGTTGCGTTTAGACAACTTACGGTTAATGCTACAATGGTAAATAAGGCAATTTTTTTCATGTTATATTTTCTAAGTACAAATTTACAGCGAATATGTTATTAGTAAAAATAATTTAAATTATGTTTGTGATAAATATATTTATATCATGGTCAATCTCGAATGGTACAGAACTTTTAAATCAGTTTATAAAAACGGTAATTTTTCATTGGCAGCCAAAGAACTTTTTATCAGTCAGCCAGCGGTTAGTCAGCAAATAGGGATGTTGGAGGCGCACGTGGGCTACAAGCTTTTTAATAGGAAATCTAAAGGAGTAGAACCAACCGAATATGCTAAGTTACTTAATAATTTGATCATTGAGGCGCTGGACCGATTGGAAAATGTAGAAAACGGTTTTAGAGCGAAAGCATTCAATGCCAATAGATTAATTTCAGTAGGGATATCAAAACACTTCATGATCAGTTTAGGAAGTGTACTGCTTTCAAAATTTGATTTTATCGATTTCAGCTTTCATGAAAATGACCAATTATTCGAATTGGTCGATTCAAAGAAGTTAGATTTTGCCATTGTTACCAAACAATATGACACTTTTGATACCATTCAGAAAAATGTTGGAAAAATCAAGCAAGTTATTGTTGGTTCTTCGGCTCTCGAGGTTTCTTTATTGAAACAGAACATTAAGAATAAAGATTTCATTGCAACCGAAAGTTGGTTAAACGATCAAAAATGGTTCAGTCATGATGCTGGAATTCCGCATATCAAATTATTTTGGTTGCATGTTTTTAATAAAAAACGACCTTCGATGGTTCCTAATTATATCATTCCTTCAGAACACGAAATGATAGAGATACTTTCTAGGAATTTGGGAGTTTCAGTAGTTTGGGATATTAATGCTCGGAATTTTATTGCCGATAAAAAAATTCAGTTATTGTGGAATAGTAAAGAAATGCCCAGTACAGAAGTTTTTCTTTTATCAGCCAAAAAAGACAATTTAAATACTATTTTCGAAAAAATTGAAATAGAATTAAAAAATGCTTTGGCTTAACTATTTTTTGTAAAAATTATTGTGATCAATATATTCCCAAACTTTATTAGGTAATAATGGCTGCACGTTTTTTCCTTTTTTAATATTCTCCCGAATGAAAGTTGATGATATTTCGACAACCGGGGCGTCAATAAGGTGAATTTTTGGATGATTCTTTAATTCTAAATTTTCAGATTCCTCTGAAATTCTTGGATACACATAAATTTGATAATGTTCTAAAATGACTTCGTAATTCTTCCATTTATGTAAAGACTTTAAATTATCCTCACCCATAATAAGAGAAAATTCATAATTGGGATATTTTTCTTGTAAATGAGCTAGTGTATTTATGGTATAATTAGGTTGTGATAATTTAAATTCGATATCGGAAGGTTTTATTTTTAGAAAATCTTCGGAAGCAAGATGTACCATTTGCAAACGATGAGAATCATCTAGCAAAGTACTTTTCTTTTTCAAGGGATTATGAGGCGTAACTACCATCCAAATTTGATCCAAATCAGAATATTCTGCCATGTGATTGGCAATAATCAGATGCCCAATATGAATGGGGTTAAAAGTTCCGAAGTATAGTCCTATTTTCATTATCCTAGTAAATAGTAATTAGTAATTATTTTTTGAGCGTTTTTGAAAAGAATTTATCAACTTAGATTCTTCCTCAATTTGTCCCAATATTTCTTTCTAAAAAGGTTGATCTATTATAAAACCAAGTTCATTAATAATGAGTAACTGAGTTTCTATTTCAAATAATAAACCTCTACACAAATCTAAAAATGACTAAATGATTTTTGAGTATTTCTACCATAACCTTCTGCAATATTTGATGGATTAGAAACGAAAGCCCTTTTCAATTGACTTGCCAAAGCATATAGTTTTTCTTAGGGAATGCTATTAATAGGTGATATACTAACAGACAATTCTAATTCCTTTTTGCAAAATCAATAAATCTTTATTTGATTTTATTTCTATTATCTTAAGCTAATATTATTTTTTATCTACAAAATCCTTTACTAATTGATGTGCTTCTTCTAGTGCAATAGTTAAATCATAATTTTTAATAACAACATCAAATTGTGGTGCAGTTGCTAACTCAACCGAAGCTTTGGCAATACGCATATTGATTTTATCTTCACTTTCGGTGGAGCGTTTTTTTAAACGAATTTTGAGTTCATCAATACTTGGTGGTTTAACGAAAACAGCCAGCGTTTCGTTGGGAAATTTATGCTTAATTCGTAATCCACCTGCCACATCAATATCAAAAATCACATTTTTTCCAAGGCTCCAGATACGTTCTACTTCACTTTTTAATGTACCATAAAAATTATCTCGGTACACTTCTTCCCATTCTAGAAAGTCATCATTTTTAATGTGTTTTTTGAATTCTTCTGTCGATATAAAGTAATAATCTTTTCCGTTTACCTCTTCGCCTCTGGCGTCGCGAGATGCAGCCGAAATAGAAAACTCTAAATTTAAATCATCTTGCGCTAATAAATGTTTAACGATAGTTGTTTTTCCAGATCCAGATGGTGCCGAAAATACAATTAATTTACCTCCTTTGTTCATGCTTATTTTTTTATGCGTTTTTAACTAATTGTTGTAAATCAGTTTGTTTTATTTATGTTTTACTACTGTAATTTTATAAATTGAGTGTAATAAAAAAGACGCGGTAAATCGCGTCTAGTATATAATTATTACAATACGTTTAAAACCTGTTCTTTTATCTTCTCTAATTCGTCTTTCATCTGAACGACTAATTTTTGCATTTGAGCATGATTGGATTTCGAACCCATCGTATTGATTTCTCGACCCATTTCTTGAGTGATAAAACCTAGTTTTCTACCATTTGCCTCAGTTCCGTTGATAGTTTCTAGGAAATAATCTAGGTGATTTGTCAAACGTACTTTTTCTTCGGTAATGTCTAGTTTTTCTAGATAGTAAATCAATTCTTGTTCAAAACGATTTTCATCAACGTTTACTTTTAGTTCAGCAATTGCCGTTTGCAAACGATCTTTAATGGCCTGAACACGTTCTGGATCTAAAGCCAAAGCATCGGTCATATATTGTCGAATATTGCCAATGCGCAATTGAAATTCTTTTTCTAAAGACATTCCTTCATCTTTTCTAAAAGTCAAGATGTTTTGTAGCGCTTCTTCAATTACTGTTTGGATTTGTACCCAATCATTTTCGTCAATTTCGTCGCGTTCTATTTTCATCGTATCCGGCATACGAATCGCCATTTTCATCAATTCCGTTTCATCAGCATCAGAATATACTTCTCGCAATTGATTGATGTATCCTTTTACAATAGGCACATTTACTTTTGTCGAAGTTTGTTCAGCAGTACTTTCGATAAAAACAGAAAAATCTACTTTTCCTCTTTCTAATTTCAAAGCAATTTGGTTGCGCAAACCCAATTCCATTTCGCGATACAGCGAAGGCATTCTTACATTAAGGTCTAATCCTTTACTATTTAGGGATTTTACTTCTACTGTTATTTTTTTGGATGGTAATTGCAAACTTGCTTTCCCAAAACCTGTCATCGATTGTATCATATAATTTTCTAAAAGAGGGCAAAGATAGTAAAAAATAAGACCTCAAACCCGCAAAGTAAAAATTGAAGATTTGATTGATTATAATCTAAAAATAAAGGGGAATAAGCACTTTAAACTGTTGTTAAGAGAATGCTCAATCAAGATAATTACTCAAAAATAAGTTATGTTTTTCTAATTTTGATTAGATTTCTTTCTTTGGGTTTTGTGGAGAGGATACCAAATAAACTCCTATAAATATTAAAATAGCCGAGATGATTTTAACCAAACTCAGTTCGTCTTTTCCTAGACCAATTGCAAAAACGGTCGCAAAAAAAGGTTGCAAATATATAAAAACAGCTACGGTTGTTGGTTTTAATTCTTTCATTGATAACAAATTTAATAAATAGGTTAAGAATGTAGATATCACGACCACAAATGCTATTTTCCAAACAATTGCATCCGGAATGGCAGACCAATTTACTACTTCGAATTCCCTCCATCCAAAAGGCAAAACCATTATAAAACCAAATAAATATATCCATTTTACAAACGTAAAGGCATTGTATTTATTCATTAATTTCTTGACTATAATTAAGTAAAAACCATAGGAAATAGCATTGACTAAAACTAGAAAATTTCCTAAGCCTGCATTGGCTGCATTACCAATTGATTTTCCGTACAGAATCAAAAATCCAGTTCCTACTAAACCCAAAAGAATACCCAATATCATACGGATTTTCATTCGCTCTTTTATGATGATTGCCGAAAGAGCTAACACAATCATAGGTGTAGAAACCATTATAACTGCTGCCGAAATAGGTGAGGTTAAACTCAAACCTTTGAAAAAAGTAAGCATATTAAAGGCTACTCCAAAAAATGCGGCGGCAATAATTCTTGGAAAATCAGAACGCATTATTTTTTCTTTTGGCATAAATAACCAAACCAACCAAAAAAGAAGCACTGATCCGCCTACACGGAGTAATATAAAACCATAAGCATCAATATACAAGGGCATTACATCCTTAGCAATTGTAAAGGTAACACCATAAATGATCGAGACAATTGTGGCTCCTATAAGAGCGAGATTTCTTTTAGACATTTCCTAAAGCCAGCATTACTTGATGCATATTTTGTTGGGTATTACCAATATAAATTTTGTTATTGATAATAAAAACGGGACGACTCAAAAAAGTATAATGTTCCAAAATATATTTTTTAAAATCCTCCTCAGTCAATGATTTATTTTTCAAATCCATCGATTTGTACAATTGTGCTTTTTTGCTAAAAAGAGCTTCGTAACTTCCGGAGAGTTCACGCATATGTTCTAATTCCTCTACCGTAATTGGATCTTGTTTGATATCATGAAACTTAAACTCATGATTTTTGGGTAATGATTTTATAATTTTTCGGCAAGTATCGCAGGAAGCGAGATAGTATATTTTGTCCATAATAAGGTTGTTTTCTTAGTGCAAAGAAAAATAATTTGACACTGAAAATTATTGATTTTATAAAAAAAGATGCAAAACAAATAGTAAAACAGGTGTATTTCTTTTTTGTTCAGAAGCTATTCCTGCTTTACATTACAATCTCATGTTGCTAACCCTTTTTTTTCTATGTCATAAAAGGAGCTTCCAAGGGTCGCTCTTTTCTACCAGAAAAAAATAGACTTATCAACAAGAGGATTTTCATTTCTATCAGGGCTACTGCGTTTCTGTCACCAAGTTATTTAATTGCTAAATAATCATTTACTTCTTTATAAGACAACAGTATTTCCTTTGTTCCGTCCGCATAAGACGCGACTTCATAAGAATTGTAATACAAGAGCAATCCTTTATCAGTAAAGAAAATATTTTGTGGTAACTGAAATTTTTCTTTTTCAAACATTAAACCCGTTGCATTAATTGGTTTGTTTGCAGGGATTTTATATTTGGCTCTAAATTTTTTTTCAGCAAAAGCTTTAAAAGCCTCACTATTAGTAAATAATTGATCGTTTGAAATTGATTTTCCAGTATTTATATCAAAAAGTAAGGAACGTAATCCTTGGTAACCATGTGCGCCACCAGTGTAGGTGTAATGGTTGATTTCTATATTCAATATATTTTCAGATTGGTATTTTACACTTCCTTTGATGTCTGCTTCCCAACCAAATTTATCATTTGGATATTCTTTCTGAAGTTTTTCATAAGAATTGATAAATGAAGTTAGCAATCCGTTATAATCTTTTGAAGTATAGGGTTTTTCACCAAAATAAACAATTTCCTTTAATACTGAAAACACTTTTTTATTGATGCTATCTGCCACAACAGGCACGCCATCCGCAACTGGGATTTTCACACTTATTGCAGGACAATCTCCTGTGCAAGGCAGAGTAGTTTTTTTCTGAAAGGATTCGTCTTTAAAAACCAATTCATTAGAACATTGTGCTACAGAAAAAAGAAGTAGGGAGTAAATTATAAAGTATTTCATGTCAAAAATGTTAATTAAAAACAAAGGTACTTACTTGTTTCTTGGTTAGATAAAATTAAAGGGTAAATTTGCAAAACAATTTTCCTTTAAAATTCAACTTATGAAATTCAATACTAAGGTTATTCACGGTGGACAACACCACGATCCAAGCACAGGAGCTGTAATGCCTCCTGTATATCAAACGTCAACATTTGTACAAACGAGTCCTGGTCAACCTTTAAACCCAGATTATGAATACAGTAGAGCAGCAAATCCTACTAGAAGTGCTTTAGAAAACGCCTTGGCAAGTATAGAAAATGGAACACGAGGATTGGCTTTCTCCTCTGGATTAGCAGCTACTGATTGTGTTTTGCGTTCTTTTAAATCTGGCGATGAGATTATAGCGATGGATGATTTATACGGCGGAACCTATAGAATGTTTACACGTATTTATAAAGATTCAGGAATAAAATTTCATTTTGTCGATATGAATGACTTAGAGAAATTCAAATCCTTAATTAATGAAAACACCAAATTGGTTTGGGTAGAAACTCCAACTAATCCGTTGATGAAATTAGCAGATATTCAAGAAATTGCTAAAATTACAAAAGAGAAAAAAATACTTTTTGCAGTCGATAATACATTTGCAACTCCTTATTTGCAAAAACCATTAGACCTTGGAGCAGATATTGTAATGCATTCGGCTACAAAATATTTAGGAGGACATTCTGATGTTATTGCTGGAGCTTTGATTGTAAAGGACGAAGCACTGGGCGAACAACTACATTTTCAACAATTTGCAACGGGCGCTACTTTAGGGCCAATGGATAGTTTTTTGGTTTTAAGAGGAATTAAAACCTTGCATTTGCGTGTACAAAGACATTGTGAAAATGGAGGCAAAGTAGTTGAGTTCTTAAATAATCATCCAAAAGTTAAGACCGTATATTATCCAGGATTGCCAAGTCATCCGTATCATGAAATTGCTAAAAAGCAAATGAGTGGTTTTGGAGGAATGGTTTCCTTTACTTTTGTTTCTGGTAAAAAAGAAGATGCGATTGACTTTCTTGAAAAAGTAAAAGTATTCACTTTAGCAGAATCTTTAGGAGGAGTAGAATCATTAGCGAATCATCCTGCATTAATGACACATGCTTCAATTCCAGAAGACAAACGAAAAGAAATTGGAATTACAGACGATTTAGTTCGATTGAGTGTAGGTATTGAAGATGCAGACGATTTAATCGAAGATTTAAAACAAGCATTAGCATAAAAACGGTGTTTCTATAAAAAAAGCTCCAATTCTGAATTTATAGAATTGGAGCTTTTTTTATAAAATACTATTTAGTTTATAAGTAATAGATGTAACCAACATTCAGCCACACTAACCAATCATTGGCTTTGTTTTCTTTATAAATTTCTGGATTAGGATTTAAACCATCAACCCAGTTAGAAAAGAAATACTGAAAGCGGAGATCCAGTAATAAATCGGAGGAATCATCTAGTTTATAACGGGTTCCTAAACTACTAACCACTGAGAAAACAGTTTTGCTTTCATTAGAATATCCATGAGCACGACCATCAGAAGGGGTTAAATACTTAGGAAAGGTAGTTGCTGAATTACCCAAAGCGCCCAATGACGAGGTGGCTTTAGCATTGTAATAACTAAACTGACCTCCTAGACTTGCATAAGGTGCAAAACTACCAATTGTAGCTGTAAAATCGCGAATGCTTAAAGGAAAAAGTTCCAGTTGTGTTCCTATATTCATGATGCTTGAACTTCCTTCCATCGCTCTTAGTTGCTTTGCTCCAAGAGAAGTTTTGTCAGGAGAAACATATTCGCCGTAATGTTTTAAGTTGGTTTTATTAAATGATAATTCCGATCTTAATTTAAAATGCTGATTAAAATACGTTTTAGGAGTGTAATTATATTCAGAATTATACGTAAAATTTAAATAATGAATAATTCCAACACCAAAACCTGTGTTGCCAGAATTAGTAGACAAGTCATGTCTTTCCCCATAATCAGATTGAAAAGCGACCGGCCCTACAACAACTCCTATTTCGTGAGAGTGACCGTCGAACTGAGCATTTGAATTATTAGAAAATCCAATAAAAATAAATAATATGAGTATTAATTGTTTGATCATTAGACTGTAAAATTTTCAAATCCTTACAAATATATAAAAACCGCAGTCATAATGCAGAATTATTAAAAAATAATAGGTGTAAGCTTGATTCTTTCAAGAGTATAAAAAATGCTGTTATGCACGTTTGAAAGTGTTTCTCAAATGCAGAACTTATTATGAAATCCTCATATAAAGATTATTCTATTGATATATTAAAAAAAATAAGTATGAATATTTTATAAAATGTATATTTGTGATTAATTACGAAATCGTTTTTACAATTTAAATATATTAGTCTATGTCACTAAAAATTAATGATTTTATGGCTCAAGTTGAAGCTAAAAATCCTAATGAACCAGAATTCATCCAAGCGGTAAGAGAGTTTGCAGAAACCGTTATTCCATTTATTGCAACTAAGCAAAAATATGATGGTAAAAATCTTCTATTAAGAATGTCAGAACCGGAACGATCTATTATTTTCCGTGTTCCTTGGGTAGATGATATGGGAGAAATTCAGGTAAATAGAGGTTTTAGAATTCAAATGAACTCTGCCATTGGACCTTACAAAGGGGGAATTCGTTTTCACCATACTGTAAATTTATCAGTACTTAAATTTTTAGCTTTTGAGCAAGTGTTTAAAAACAGCTTAACTACTTTACCAATGGGTGGAGGAAAAGGAGGTTCTGATTTTGATCCACAAGGAAAATCGGATGCTGAAGTAATGCGTTTTTGTCAATCATTTATGACTGAATTATGCAGACACATAGGTCCACAATTAGATGTTCCTGCAGGAGATATTGGTGTTGGTGCTAGAGAAATTGGTTATTTATTTGGTCAATACAAAAGAATTAGAAATGAGTTTACTGGAGTTTTAACTGGTAAAGGTTTAGCTTACGGAGGTTCTTTAATTCGTCCAGAAGCAACAGGTTACGGAGTTGTTTATTTTACTGAACAAATGTTACAAACTATTGGTCATACAATCAAAGGCAAAAGAGTAGCTATTTCTGGTTTTGGTAACGTAGCTTGGGGAGTTGCTTTAAAAGTAAACGATCTTGGTGGAAAATTAGTTACAATTTCTGGGCCAGACGGTTACATTTATGATGAAGAAGGAATCTCAGGAGACAAAATAGACTTTATGCTTGAAATGAGAGCAAGAGGAGATAATAGAGTAGAATCGTACTTAGAGAAATTTCCAAATGCAACTTTCCATAAAGGAAGAAGTGTATGGGAAGTAAAAGTAGATGTTGCTATTCCTTGTGCTACTCAAAACGAATTGCACGAAGAAGATGCTAAAAAATTGATCGCTAATGGAGTTATTTGTGTTACTGAGGCTGCAAATATGCCAAGTACATTAGGCGCTATTAAAGAATTTTTAGCTGCCAAAGTTTTATTTGCTCCTGGAAAAGCAGCAAATGCAGGTGGTGTAGCAGCTTCTGGATTAGAGATGACTCAAAACTCTATTCGTCTAAACTGGACAAGTGAAGAAGTAGATTCAAGATTAAAAGAGATTATGACGGGTATTCACAACCAGTGTAAAAAATACGGTACCGATGAAGATGGTTATGTAAACTATGTGAAAGGAGCTAATATTGCAGGCTTTGTAAAAGTGGCCGACGCAATGCTTGCACAAGGAGTGGTGTAATATCAATTTTAAAATAGCTTAAAAAAGCCTCTTGTCATTATCTTGACAGGAGGTTTTTTTTTTGAATTTTATTCCTGTTTTACTTTTACAAAAAAGAATAAGTTTTTTTATAAAAAACAAAGCACAACCAATTAATAGACCAAAATTGACTGCTATGGAGTGATTCTAAGCTTAATTTTATCTATTTTTTTGTTTTTAAAGGATTGCATTTTTTATTTTATTACGAATTTCATAATAAACAGCAATCGATTTTGCTTTAAAATAAATAGTATTGGTCTTAATTATGGAATGGGGAATTCTTTTGCTAAATCTAGATAATGGTATCGATATTTGTATTCAGGGCTATCTTTGTAAATCTTATAAACTAGTGCTAACAATGCTTATAATTTAAATGCCATGTCACAAAGTATCTCCGTTTTTATTGAAGAAGTTGCTAAAAATAATCCAAATGAACTCGAATTTATGCAAGCGGTTTTGGAAGTTGCTGAAGCTGTAATTCCTTTTATTGAAAAGAATAAGAAATACCAAAATAAAATGCTTTTGGAGCGGATGGTTGAGGCAGAAAGAATTGTAATTTTTCGGGTGCCTTGGATTGATGATAATGGACGAACACAAGTAAATAGAGGTTATCGCGTTCAGATGAATTCTGCAATTGGACCTTATAAAGGAGGCATTCGTTTTCATCCTTCTGTAAATTTGAGTATTCTAAAATTTTTAGCCTTCGAGCAAACCTTTAAAAATAGTTTAACGACTTTGCCTATGGGCGGAGGAAAAGGTGGAGCTAATTTTGATCCTAAAGGGAAATCAGATATCGAAGTGATGCGCTTTTGTCAAAGCTTTATGAATGAGCTATGCCGACATATTGGTCCAGATACAGATGTTCCCGCGGGAGATATTGGTGTAGGAGCAAGAGAAGTAGGATATATGTTTGGACAATATAAAAAAATAAAAAATGAATTTACTGGAGTTCTAACCGGAAAAGGAATGTCTTTTGGCGGTTCTCTAATTAGACCACAAGCCACGGGCTACGGAACAGTATATTTTGCACAAAGTATGCTAGCTACAAAAGGGCATGATTTTAAAGGTAAAATTGTCGTTATTTCAGGATCTGGAAACGTAGCGCAATATGCTACAGAAAAAGTAACCGAATTAGGCGGTAAAGTTGTAGCGCTTTCCGATTCATTGGGTTATGTTTATGATCAAGATGGTTTTGACGCGGAGAAATTAGCTTACGTTATGGAATTAAAAAACGAACTCAAAGGAACTCTTAAAGATTATGTTGCTAAGTTTCCAAAAGCAGAGTATGTATTAGGAGCTCGTCCTTGGGATGTAAAATGCGATATTGCATTACCGTGTGCAACCCAAAATGAGCTAGACGATACAGACGCAAGAATTTTAGTAGCCAATGGATGCATCTGTGTTGCCGAAGGCGCTAATATGCCTTCTACAGCAGCGGCTATGTCAGTTTTTCAGCAAGCCAAGATACTTTATGCACCTGGAAAAGCATCTAATGCAGGTGGTGTGGCGACCTCAGGTCTAGAGATGTCTCAGAATTCATTACGACTAAAGTGGTCTTTTGAAAAAGTAGAGGAAAGACTAAGAGAAATTATGACGGATATTCATCAGTCTTGTGTTAAATACGGTACAGACGAAAATGGCCATGTAGATTATGTTAAAGGAGCAAATATTGCAGGATTTGTAAAAGTAGCAGACGCGATGTTAGCACAGGGAGTAGTTTAAAATCAATGTTTTTAGAGAAAAAAAGCTTTCGATTAATGAGCATTAGATCGAAGGCTTTTTTTTGCGCTAACAAAATGCTAAGACTTCTGTTTGTTCTATATTTGTAAACCAATATTTATGCAAATAATGAAAAATAATAGTTTCTATTTTTTGATGCTGCTTTTAATGCAAATCTCTTTTGCCCAAAATAAACCAGTCTGGCAGGGTTATTTTTCTTATAATGAAATAAAAGGAATTTCAGAATCTGCAACAACAGTTTTTGCTGCTTCAGAAAATGCATTGTTTTCAAAAAATAGTACGACCAATTTGCTTAAAACAACCAATACTATTGATGGACTTTCAGGACAAACTATTTCGGCACTTTACCATAGTGTAAAATACAATAAAACGATAGTCGGTTATAAAGATGGATTACTAATACTCGTTAATGAAAACGATGGAACAGTGAAGAAATTCGTAGATATTATAACCAAGCAACTTCCGTCAGAAATAAAAAAAATAAATCACTTTTTAGAATATGAAGGTTTCCTCTACATTTCATGTGATTTTGGAATTGTACAATTTAATTTGAACACCCAGCAATTTGGGGACACTTATTTTATGGGTGCTAATGGCCTAGAAACAAAGGTAAACCAAACAGCGATCTATAATGGTTTTATTTATGCAGCGACAGATAATGGCATAAGAAGTGCTGCTATCGAAAATCAAAATTTAATTGATTTTAATCAATGGACAACTATAATTACCGGAATATGGATAAAAGTAATTGCTTTTGGTTCCGATTTATATGCGATTAATAACGTTGGAAATATTCATAAATTTAATTTAGTTTCAAATAATTTCATAGCTATTACTCAGCTCCCACAACCCGCATTAGATACTAGATTTACCTCAGGTTATTTTATAGTAACCACGTTAAACAATGTTTATGTTTATAATAATGAGATGGTTTTGATTCGTCAAATAAAGAGCAATCAAGTTTTGCAAAGTACTGTAACTTTTACTTGCGCAACCATCATAGGCGATACCGTTTTTATAGGAACGAAAGAAGAAGGGATGTTGACAACCCCACTTTCGACAGTAGCAGCCTTCGAAAACAGCACGCCATCTGGACCTTCTAGAAATAATATTTTTTCATTTCAAGCAACATCAAAATCCCTTTGGACAGTATATGGAGATTATTCGGTTGATTATAATCCCTATCCATTGGACAATTATGGTTTGAGTAAGTTTTCTGAAAAAGGTTGGCTTAACATACCTTATCAAAAAGTTTTTAATGCAAAATCAATAAGCAGTGTCACCATAAATCCAAACAATGAAAATCAAGTTTATGCGAGTTCCTTTTTTTCTGGATTATTGAAAATTGAAAACGATGAACCTACAATTTTATATAATCAAACCAATAGTGGTTTAGAATCCTTAACCTTTGCAGGAGCCAATTACATTGATATTCGTGTTAATGGAACTGCATTTGACAAATCAGGGAATTTATGGGTGACCACAAGCCGAATTATAAATGGATTGAAGGTTTTAAAAACCAACGGACAATGGCAAAGTTATGCTATGGATGGTATTTTGGATTCAGCTATTGATAATAATTTTGGTGCGATTGTCATAGATAAAAATGGAACAAAATGGCTAGCAACCAGCTTAGATGGAGTAGTTGCTTTTAATGAAAGTAATAACAAATTTAAAAAAATAACAATGGGATCGGATACGGGCAACTTACCCGCTGTAAATGTCCGAACCATAGCTGTAGATAATAAAAACCAACTTTGGATAGGTACAATGAAGGGATTGCGAGTTTTGCCTAATGTAGGAAGCTTTCAGACAGAGGGGCAAATGACTGCTAAGCCAATAATTATTCTAGAGGACGGCCTTGCCCAAGAATTGCTCTACGAGCAGTTTGTCACTAGTATTGCTGTAGATGGCGCTAATAATAAATGGATTGGCACTGCAGATTCTGGTGTATTTCTAGTTTCGCCAAATGGTCAAGAAACTAAATATCATTTTACAATAAATAATTCTCCGTTGCCTAGCAATACTATAAATGCCATAACAATAAATAGTGTTACCGGTGAGGTTTTTATAGCCACTGCCAAAGGGTTAATTTCTTTTAAAGGGACAGCTACTGCTGCAAATGATGATTTAAGTAATGCCTATGTATATCCTAATCCTGTAAGACCAGAATATACAGGAACCGTTAAAATAGCTGGTTTGTTGGACAAAGCAAATGTAAAAATTACTGATATTGGCGGAAATCTAGTCTATGAAACTACTGCTCAAGGTGGGACAATAGAATGGGATACAACGGCTTTTGGTAAATATAAAGTCGCCACGGGAGTATATATGATTTTTATTTCAGCACAGGATGGAGCCGAGACAAAAGTCAAAAAAGTAATGATTATTAGATAGCTATTATAAATGATTGTCTATATTATTTTCCCTATTTAAATTTCAAAAAATGCACATTAAAACTAAAGCAATTGTTCTTTCATCATTAAAGTTTCAGGAGAAAAGCTTGATTGTGAAATGCTTTACGCTTTCGCATGGATTAAAGTCCTATTTTGTTCGTGATGCATTCTCATCGCGCAAATCAAATCAAAAAATTGCTTATTTTCAGCCGTTGACAATTTTAGAAATTGAAGCCGTTCATAAAAACAAAGGAACTCTAGAAAATTTTAAAGAGATTAAAATTGCTTCTCCTTTTCATTCCATCCATTCTGATATTTATAAAAGTACCATTGTAATGTTTATTTCCGAAATATTGCATCATTCCATTCATGAGGAAGAGGAAAACGAACACTTATTTACTTTTTTAGAAACGGCATTAGAATGGTTAGACAATCATGACGAAATTGCCAATTTTCATCTGATTTTAATGCTGGAAACTACAAAGTATTTGGGTTTTTATCCTGACATTTCTGATGTTGATATGCCGTTTTTTGAAATGACCGAAGGAATTTTCACTCCTTTTCATGCTATCAATTCGTTGACAGAGCACGAAACAAATCTTTTTAAAAAATTAATTGATTTAAAGTTCGATAACAATCAAAAAACGTTTCATGTTATTGAAAGGCAAATCATTTTACGCATATTAATTGATTATTATAGCTTTCACCTCAGTGGTTTTAAAAAACCAAAATCACTCGATGTGTTAAAGGAAATTTTTTCTTGACAATCAATTAGAGAACTGCTCATCGAAATTTATTTTTCTTTTAGAACTTAAAATGGGTTTATATTCATGCGTTTGATTTTTAAATAAAACCTCTTTCAATTGATAAAGTTCTGTTACATATTCAAATCCTTCTTTATCTACTAAATAAATATTGCCCTTTCTTTTGGCAACTACATAATCGCTAGTTCCAAACCAATCAACTTCAGAATAAATGGCGGGAATAATGACTTTCTCATTAGTACCAAAACCGTATTTATCGCCAAGTTTTAGTCTGAATTCAGGATAATAAAGTCTGTCAATTTCGTCATAAAGAGTGGGAACTATTTCTTTGCCAAGTAGGTCTATTATCCCTTTTTTATTATTTTTTTCTACAAGATAAATGGGTTGTTTGTTATAAAGATAATCTGCTGTAATGACATCAAACTCTAGTGGGATAATTTCAGTTCCGTCTGGATCTATAATTCCCCATTTACCATTGCGTTTTACTTTTGCGGTATTATTATTAAAGGCATAGACAAAATCATATTTGGGAGCAATAACCAATTCTTTTTTGCTGTTGCTAAAACCCCATTTCCCATTGATGAACGTAGGAAGTAAACCCATATATTTATCGGACTTGCTATAATGACAAGCTCTTTCGGAACTGCTACCGGCTCCAAAAACTAAAAAATTCCCGCTATTGTCAAAAAAATCCATAATTAGTAATTCCCCATTTTTGTCCTGGCCAATTCTTATTCTCCGCACGTTTATTGTGCTATAAATTAAAGGAATGAAGGATTGCTGTTTGGAGAAATAAATTTCTAAAAATTTACTTTTTCGCACTCCTTTTAGTATTAATTCGCGCTCCAATGTGCCCGATTTGCTGTCTGCTAAATAAGTTAATTTTACGGTATCTGGTTCTTTAAAAGTTAGATTAACAAAGTCTGCTTTTTCATCATTAATATTAAAATTTTGTAAAAGAGAACTAAGGTTTTTGTTGCTTTTTGTAACTTTTGATCTAGCAATGTAATTTCCGTTTAAGCTTTGTAAATCAGCTATTTTGACAAATTCAGATGTCTTATTGACGCGATACGTGCCACACGAATGAAGGACAAAGAGTGATGCACTTAAAATTAAAATTCTAAATTTTTTTTCCAACACAGTGTTTTTTAAAGAATTAAAATTAATCAAAATTAAATGGACTTAAAGGACAAATTACTTTAAAAATAGCAAATAGAATACTATAATTTCTCATTTGGAAATTTATAAAACAATAATCAATGTTTTTTTTGCAAGAAATTTTTTCTTAACAAAATCTAAATTTTACATATATTTGGCCTTTTATAAAAGCAAATTTTTGTTTTTTATGGAATTTATTAAAAGCAAAACAATAAGAATTCTTAATTATAAATAATTTAATAAATATTGATGAAAAAAATTACCCTTTCAATTTTGATGGCTTTGTCGCTAAGTTTTTCTGGATATTCTCAACGGAGTTTTGATGAAAAAATTACAACAGAATCAAATATTCAAGATTTAGTTCAAAATGAGATTACTGGAGTGATTGTGTTTAAAGAAGGAAATACCATCAAAGGTATTAATCCAGAGACTAAGAAAATTATCTGGACTTTAACTAGCGAAGATTTTGGAAAAACTTCAGCAGCAGATATTTTATCAGATCCAGATTTTGGTAAAATATTTAAAGATAAAAGTGATTTAACAAGTATTGCTGGAAGTCCTTATGTGGAGGCTTATATCAATTCAAAATTTATAATCATAAACACAGATACTGGAAAAGTTGTTTACAACTCTTCTAAAGAATCCTTTTGGGTAACCCAATCTGATTTTCTTCCAGAAACGGACGAATATTTGCTTACGCTAAAAAGTGGTGGCGACATGGCAATTGCTTTAATTGACATGAAAACGGGTAATTTAAAATGGAATACGGTTGTTGATAAAGCAAAATCTTTGTTTAGTTTTTCTTTGAAAGAATCAGCTAATACTAATATTGCTCGCGTAAACGGTTCCGTTATATATTATTTGCTTTATGGTAAATTATATTCTTTCGAAAGAGAAACTGGTAAACTGAACTGGAAAGCAGAAGAGGATTATTCTAAATTTTTCCTAACTCAAAACGACAAAAATATTGTTGTTGTAAATAGTAAAGGATTATTGTCTTCAAAAGAGTACTTAAATGTATTGAGCACAGACAATGGTAAAAGTATCTGGAAGGAATCTATCAAAACCAAAAAGGTAATTTATTTAGAAGACTGGGGAACAAAGTTATTAATTGCTCATTATGGTGGTTTTAACTTTTATGATTTAAAATCAGGAGAGAAAATCTGGAAAAAAGATGCTAGAGGTGACGGATTGAAAAAAGTGATTCCTATAGAGCAAGACTTTCTATATGTTGCTGAAAATGAAATGATGCTTATCGATAAAGATGGTCAAAAGATCTGGAAAAAATTCATCGAAATTGCTGATGATAAAGAAGATCCTATTTATTATTTAGGCAGAGTAGGTGATAAAGTGATGTACTTAACGGGAACGTATGGTAATTTAGTTGATTACAAAACGGGAGTTAAATTATGGAAACGTAATATTAAATTCAACGAGAAAAGACCAGTATTACCTACTTATGATGAGGCAACCAATACGTACTTAGTGTATAATGATGAGAAACTTTACAAATTTGATCCAAGTATCAGTGATAAACCTGAGCCGTTTGCAAAGGTGAATGTGAAAAACGAGAAAGATCTAAATAGTATCGAAAACTATCCTTGGGGAGTGGCTATATCTGGTCCTGTGGAAGTTATGGGCGTAGCCTTAGACGGAAGTATTAAATACCATAATGTATATAAACAACCAGGAGAAACAGGAAGAAGATTGTTAAAAGGTGTTTCTGGAGCGGGAAGCTTAGCAATGGGAGCGGCCTCTGCAATAAATGGTTTAGTAGGACAAGAAATTGATTTGATAGTTAGAGATGAAAAAGGCAATATTGTGGGTAATATTCACAAAGATGCTGATGAAAAATTATTGAAAAAATCTAAAAATCAAGCTGTAGCATCTGCAGCAATGGGAATTGTAGCAGCGAAATTTAATTCTCGTTTTAATGCGATGAAACAAAACAGAGACTTTTCATATATTTTTGCTAAAGCAGAAACAGGAGAGAAAGTCTTAGTAAAAGTTAGAAAAGCAGATGGTGTTGAGGTTGATAAAATTATATTTAAAAACAACAAACCAATCTATGAAATAGATCCTGCGACACAAAATATTTTTTATGTGTTAGATAACTCTATTCAGATTTTTAACAAAAAATAATTAACCAAAACCAACCAAGCCATCAAGATTTATTTTGATGGCTTTTTTTTTGCCATGAAGAAAATAATATTGCTTTTATTTTTCGTTGGACTTTCGTTTATGCAGGCTCAAGAGAAAGTTAATTATAAGAAAAAGAAATTTTACATACCAGCAATTGCTTATTCGCAATATCCTTTTTTGGATAACCTATTGACAAAAACTACAATTTATCTAGTTGATAGCGAGTTGAAAGCTGAAGAAAAATGGGCAACACTCACGAATTATCTTCTTCGGAAAAAATGCCTGACAATTATTACGAAATAATAAATGGTCCTGAGGCATGGAGTTACCAAAATCGAAACGTAGGAGAAAAATGGATAAAATTAAATAATTCAGATTACTGGGACATCAGTAATAATCTAGATCTAATTCATTTAGTAACCTCTTTCCGATTTGATTTATGGAATAAACTAGAATTGTTACCAGATGAAACTTCGGATGGCAGACTTTGTTATCATTTGAGTTATACCGAAAAAATAGTCAATGCTAAAAATAGAGTAATTCCAAAAACAGAATATCATTTTTTTATTGATAAAGAAAATTTTCAGTTAGTTTCATCAGAAAAAACAACATTTGAAGACGGAAATAGAAACTCATTCGAAAGAAAAGTGTATCAATATTATAGAAGAATTACAATAGTAAATAAGGGTAAAATACCACATAAAATTTGTACGAATTTGAAGATTTTTATGGAGATACTTTTTATTAAGAAACTCGGGAAAAAGTAGAAATAAACTCTGCTTTTTCAAATAGGATTTTCATCAAGGAAGTTTACGCTGGAGGTTTTAAATAACTAAATAAGAAGTCTTAATTGTAAAACTGCCATTAAGACTTTTTTATTTTTAGCTATTAGGCTGTTGGAATTATAAAAAGGATTGGAAAATCAGTATTTTTTTTGAATTAGAAAATAATAAATAAGTGTTTTTTTAACTTGAATAAGAGATTTAAGAGATTGGATTGTTGGTTAACTCGTAACTTTCTAGCTGCGACTTTCAACTTTCGATTTTAATTTATTACTTTCGCACATCGATTAAAGAAAAGGATAAAATGAGCACAAAATTTACTGAATACAAAGGACTTGACTTACCTACAGTAGCGTCAGAAGTTTTAGATTTTTGGAAGAAAGAAAACATTTTCGAGAAGAGTGTAACCACTCGTGAAGGAAACCAACCATTCGTGTTTTTTGAAGGGCCACCTTCGGCAAATGGATTACCTGGAATTCACCACGTAATGGCGCGTGCTATTAAAGATATTTTTTGCCGGTATAAAACTCAAAAAGGGTTTCAAGTAAAGCGTAAAGCAGGTTGGGATACTCACGGTTTGCCTGTAGAATTAGGTACAGAGAAGGAATTAGGAATTACGAAAGAAGATATTGGGAAGACTATTTCTATCGAAGAATATAACGAAGCGTGTAAAAAAACCGTAATGCGTTATACCGATGTATGGAATGATTTGACCGAGAAAATGGGATATTGGGTGGATATGGAAGATCCGTATGTGACTTATAAATCCAAATACATGGAAACCGTTTGGTGGATTTTGAAACAAATCTACAATAAGGATTTGATGTACAAAGGCTACACGATTCAACCTTATTCGCCAAAAGCGGGAACAGGATTGTCTTCTCATGAAGTAAACCAACCCGGAAGTTATAGAGATGTAACCGACACAACTGTTGTAGCTCAGTTTAAAGTGATTGAAGCGCACAAAGAGGTAGTATTTGCTAAGTTTTACGATTATATTACATCAAAAAATTTACAGCATTACAAATTAGATGCATTAGATTTAGAGGAGATTTTCATCTTGGCTTGGACGACAACGCCTTGGACTTTGCCTTCCAATACCGCTTTGACCGTTGGGCCAAAAATTGACTATGTTTTAGTTAAAACCTTCAATCAATATACATTTCGTCCTTCAACCGTAATTTTAGCTAAAAATTTAGTCGGAAAACAATTTGGTAAAGGTTTCTTTGAAAGTACGGAACCTGCTGATTTTGAAAATTTCAAAGAAGGAGATAAAAAAATTCCATACCAGGTGCTTGCAGAATGCAAAGGTGCTGATTTGGTTGATATTCGTTACGAGCAATTATTGCCATTTGTTTTGCCTTACCAAAATGCTGAAGATGCGTTTAGAGTAATTGCAGGTGATTTTGTAACTACCGAAGACGGAACAGGAATTGTACATACGGCACCAACATTTGGTGCAGATGATGCAAAAGTAGCCAAAGAAGCTTCTCCTGAAATTCCACCCATGTTAGTTTTAGACGAAAATGGAACTCCAGTTCCTTTAGTCGACTTACAAGGAAAATTCACTTCTCATGTAGGTGAATATTCAGGTAAGTATGTAAAAAACGAATATTATAACGACGGTGAAGCTCCAGAACGATCTATAGATGTGGAACTTGCCATCCGATTAAAAGAGGAAAATAGAGCCTTTAAAGTAGAAAAATATGTTCACAGTTATCCTCATTGTTGGAGAACTGATAAACCTATTTTATATTATCCTTTAGATTCTTGGTTTATAAAAATCACAGAAATTAGAGATCGTATGTTCGACTTGAACGAAACCATCAACTGGAAGCCGAAAGCGACTGGTGAAGGAAGGTTTGGAAACTGGTTGAAAAATGCAAATGACTGGAATTTATCTCGCTCTAGATATTGGGGAATTCCGTTACCAATTTGGAGATCTGAAGACAAACAAGAAGAAATTTTGATTGGTTCGGTTGAAGAATTATATAACGAAATAGAAAAATCTATTGCTGCTGGTTTCCAAAAAGAGAATCCTTTTAAAGGTTTTGAAATTGGAAATATGGCCGAATCAAATTATGATTTGATTGATTTACATAAAAATGTAGTAGATGAAATTACCTTAGTTTCTGCTTCTGGGAAACCAATGAAGCGCGAAGCTGATTTGATCGATGTTTGGTTTGATTCGGGTTCAATGCCTTATGCACAATGGCATTATCCTTTTGAAAATAAAGATAAAATTGATCAAAACAAAGATTTTCCAGCTGATTTTATTGCAGAAGGAGTCGATCAAACGCGTGGTTGGTTTTATACTTTGCACGCTATTGGAACTTTAGTTTTTGATAAAGTTGCCTATAAAAACGTAGTTTCAAATGGTTTGGTTCTGGACAAAAACGGACAAAAAATGTCTAAACGTTTAGGAAATGCTGCCGATCCTTTTGAAACTTTAAAAGAATATGGTCCTGATGCAACGCGTTGGTATATGATTTCGAATGCAAATCCTTGGGATAACCTGAAATTTGACCTAGAAGGAATTGCTGAGGTTCGCCGTAAATTCTTTGGAACGCTTTACAACACGTATTCGTTTTTTAGTTTATACGCTAATATTGATGGTTTTAAATACGAAGAAGCAGAAATTCCGTTGAACGAAAGACCGGAAATCGATCAATGGATCATTTCAGAATTGAATACATTGATAAAAGATGTAGATGGTTTTTATGCGGATTATGAACCTACTAAAGCAGCTCGTGCTATTTCTGATTTTGTACAAGAAAACTTGAGTAACTGGTACGTTCGTTTGTGTCGTCGTCGTTTTTGGAAAGGAGAATATGCACAAGATAAAATTGCAGCTTATCAAACTTTATATACCTGTTTGCTAACTATTAGTAAGCTTGGAGCGCCTATTGCGCCATTCTTCATGGACAAACTTTACAGAGACTTAACTTTGGCAACACAATCAGAGGAATTTAGTAGTGTACATTTGGCCGAATTTCCTAAATACGTTGACAACTTTGTTGATAAGTCGTTAGAGAGCAAAATGCAGAAGGCACAAACAATTTCGTCACTAGTTTTATCATTGCGTAAAAAGGAAATGATTAAGGTACGCCAACCCTTACAAAAGGTAATGATACCGGTACTTGACGAGAGTCAAAGAGCTGAAATCGAAGCCATTTCTGACTTGATAAAAGCAGAGGTAAACGTGAAAGAAATCGTACTTTTAGATGATGCTTCGGGTGTTTTAGTAAAGCAAATTAAACCTAATTTTAAAACACTAGGACCTCGTTTTGGTAAGGAGATGGGCTTGGTTTCTAAGGAAATACAAGGGTTTTCAAAAGAGCAAATTAGTACATTAGATAAGAAAGGAAGCTTAGAGGTTGTTATTGCAGGAAATAATGTACTTTTAACCCTAGAAGATGTAGAAATAACCTCTCAAGATATTGAGGGTTGGTTGGTAGCAAACTCAAACGGAATAACGGTTGCGCTTGATATTACAATTTCTGAAGAGTTGAAACAAGAAGGAATTGCAAGAGAGTTAGTAAATAGAATTCAGAACATCCGTAAAGATTCTGGATTTGAAGTTACAGACAAGATTAAAGTACAATTAAAAAGAGATGGAATTTTAGAAACTGCCATTCTTAAAAATGAAGATTATATTAAATCCGAAACATTAACGAGCGAGTTGGTTTTTGTGGATGAAATAGAAAACGGTACGGAAATTGAATTTGACGAAATAAAAACAATGATATTAATTTCAAAATAATACGAAAATGGTAGACGAAACGGCAAGGTACTCTGATACAGATTTAGCAGAGTTCAAAGAAATAATCCAAGGCAAGATTCAAAAAGCACAAGTAGATTTAGATTTAATCAAAAGCGCTTATATGAATGACTTGAATAATGGGACTGATGATACTTCGCCTACATTTAAAGCTTTTGAAGAAGGAAGCGAAACAATGTCAAAAGAAGCAAATTCACAATTAGCAATCCGTCAGGAAAAGTTCATACGCGATTTAAAAAATGCACTTTTCCGTGTAGAAAATAAAACATACGGCGTTTGTAAAGTGACTGGAAAATTAATCGGGAAAGATAGATTAAGAATCGTCCCTCACGCAACAATGAGTATTGAAGCAAAAAATTTGCAACGATAAGAAATTTATAGTTTAGTATTAGATTCCAAATTCCATAATTTACTTATAAAATTATTGGGATTTGGAATTTAGTTTTTAGAATTTACCTACTTTTGCCCATTAAATTTTATAAAATGTCATTACGAAAAGCGTATCTCCTTATTTTTATTCTTTTGCTTGTTGATCAAGTTTCCAAAATTTACATTAAAACTAATTTTATTTTAGGAGAAGAAGTTCAGGTGTTCAACTGGTTCAAGATTTTATTTATAGAAAATGAAGGAATGGCTTGGGGAGTTCAAATTCCTGGACAATACGGAAAATTGTTTCTAACTCTTTTTAGAATTGCAGCCGTTGGAGGAATAGGATATTGGCTATGGGATTCCGTAAGAAATAAGTCCTCAAATTATTTAATTGTTGCCATTTCCTTAATTTTAGTAGGAGCTTTTGGAAATATTATTGATTCTGTTTTTTACGGAGTTATTTTTAATGATAGTCATTATGAAGTAGCAAAGTTATTTTCAGATCAACCCTATGGAACATGGTTTCATGGAAAAGTAGTTGACATGCTTTATTTTCCTATATGGCACGGAAAATTACCAGTTTGGCTCCCATTTTGGGGCGGAAATGATTTTACTTTTTTCAATGCCATCTTCAATGTTGCCGATATGGCAATTTCTACAGGAGTCGGAATATTAATTGTTTTTAATAAAAAAGCATTTCATAATCAATTATAAAATCAATCCTTTTTTAAAGATTTAGATTGGTTATAGTACACTATAAAAAGCAAGCCTTCTTGAGTTAAATCTAGAGGGCTTGCTTTTTATTTTTAAATACGTGTATCATTGGTAAACTTACTACTGCTGTGTTTCTATTGCCAACTCGATAGCATTTGCTAATATAAAGCTAAAATACAATTAGCTACAGTAGGAATTCCTTAATTTTGTGCAACAGAATTATTGTGAATTTTGTCAAAAAAAAGTAATTATGGAAAACACCCTAAAAGTACAAATTTGGTCGGATATCATGTGTCCGTTTTGTTATATCGGAAAAAGAAGAATTGAAGAAGCATTGAGCCTTTTTGAGCATAAAGATAATGTTGACATTGAATGGAAAAGCTATCAGTTAGACGCCAGCTTTGTAGCTTCTCCTAACGATAATATGGTAGAACATCTAGCACATAAATATGGAAAAGATACAGCTTGGGCTCAAGGAATGCTAGATAATATGACGCAAAACGCTAAAAATGCAGGATTAGATTTTCATTTCGAAAAAGCAATTTTGGCTAACTCTTTTGATGCACATCGATTATTGCATTTGGCTAAAAAACATAATTTAGCAAATGATTTAGAAGAACTTTTGTTCAAAGCCTATTTGACCGAGGGTAAAAATATAAATGACAAAAGCATTTTAAAACAATTGGGCATTTCAGTCGGCTTAAATGCGGATGCAATTGATGAAGTATTACTTTCTGATGCTTATGGTGCAGCTGTTAAGAAAGACATTGAAAACGCAAATTCAATTGGGGTGCAAGGGGTGCCTTTCTTTGTTTTTGATAATAAATATGCAGTTTCAGGAGCGCAACCGGCAACTGCGTTTTTAGAAACTTTACAAAAAGTATGGCAAGAAGGAAAATTTGATTCTAAAGTGACTTTACTGAATACAACAGAAGGTGATTCTTGTGGGATTGATGGTTGTGACTAAAATTTAACTGTCTTATAGTAATGCAAAAATCCCGTTGGTACGAATACCAGCGGGATTTTTTTGATAATTTTAATTACTAATTCAAAATTATTTTATCTTTTAATGACCGTTACATTTAGTTTCTCTTCTCTTGAATTGTTTTTTCTGTAGTAATCATCATTACTATTGTTATAAGCGTAGGCTTTTGTACCATTCACCATACCTTTAGTGCTAACAATTTGACCACGGTTGTTGTAGAATATTTTTAAACCACCTACTTGTTCTAATGAATAACGGTTGTAAGTCATGTTCACTGATCCTACTCTTTTTACACGATCACTTGAATCATAATTAACCGACACATCTCCAACACGTTTTATTCTACCTTTTTTATCGTATTCTACTTTTACACCATAATTTTTGTTTTTATATGGGTTAGATGCTACATAGGTTCTATTTACGTCACCTCTGCTATTGGATTTGTAATGCATATCTCGACCAGTTGTTGGACGTGTATTAAAATCTAATTGTCCGTCAGGAAACAAATAAAACTCAATGCCTCTTTCTGTGAATACAATTGGTTCTAATTTTCTATAATCTACTAGAGATTTTTTTTCTACAGAAAAAGCGATTTTTTCTGCTGCGTTAGCTATACTACCTCCAAAAAGAAAGATACTAGCTACTAATAAAGTAATTTTTTTCATGATACATATATTTTGGATTGTTGCCTACTCTTGAGCTTTTCGGCTTTCGCTTTTTTTAACTTATTTGATTAGGGATATTCAAGTAGCATGCCAGAAATTGAAAGTGTAAATCTTTCACTATAATATTTAGTTTGTTTTTTAATTTTTAAAATTCATAAAAACAGCATGTTAAGTTGTTTTTTAAACACCTAAAATTATTTTAAAAAAGGAATTTTTATGTTTTTTTTAATAAACCGTAATTTTTTTTCAAGTTTTGTTTTAGTTCTAAACAGAAAAAAAGTTTTATAATAGCATCAGTTTTAGATTTGAATTAGCTTTCTATTGCCAAACTACTTATCAACAATCCTCTAAAATTAACTTTAGTAAGCAACCTGCATCAATGCATATTGGCTAATTTTGCACCATGTATGCTTTAGTCGATTGTAATAACTTTTATGCTTCTTGTGAACGGGTTTTTCAGCCACAGTTCGCAGGAAAACCTGTCGCCATATTGTCAAATAATGACGGTTGTGTAATATCTAGAAGTAACGAGGCAAAAGCAGCAGGGATTAAGATGGGTGCGCCAGCCTTTCAAATTAAGGAATTAGTCAAAGAAAAAAACGTCAAATTATTCTCATCAAATTATGCGCTTTATGGTGATTTGAGTAATAGAGTGATGAAAATTTTGGAACAGTTTACACCAAATCTGGAGATCTATAGTATCGATGAAGCCTTTATGAATTTTGATGGCTTGGAGGTTTCCGATTACCACAATTACGGTATTCAAATGAAGAATCGAGTTCAAAAATGGACCGGAATTCCCGTTTGTATTGGTTTTGCACCTACTAAAGCGTTGTCTAAAGTAGCCAATAAAATTGCCAAAAAATTTCAAGAAAGAACACAAGGTGTTTATGTGATTGATAGCGAAGAAAAACGCATTAAAGCGCTAAAATGGACAAAGATTGAAGATGTTTGGGGCGTTGGGTATCGGACCCAAAAAAAAGCAAGAATTAGAAATATTGTTACTGCCTTAGATTTTATTCAACCCCAACATGAAGCTTGGATTAAAAAGGAAATGGGTGTCATTGGATTGCGTTTAAAATGCGAATTAGAAGGCAGATCAGTTCTGGATTTAGAGCCTGTAGTGGACCAAAAGAAAAGTATTGCTACCACTCGAAGTTTTCCCAAACAAATTACTGATTTTGATTTATTACGCGAACGGGTTGCTACTTTTGCCTCTGTTTGTGCAGAGAAATTACGTAAACAAAATTCCTGTTGCTATACCATTATTGTTTTGCTCGTAATTGATAAGCACACGGTCGAAACGGCGAAATATTATTTTAATAGTGCCATTACATTACCTTTTGCTACCAGTTCAACCTTGACGATTTCGAATGCTGCAATCGAGTTATTAAAGAAATTACACCAAGGAAATGAGCATCTTAAATTTAAAAAAGCAGGCGTAATTGTGACCGAATTAATTGATGAGAATCAAAAACAATTTCAGCTTTTTGATGAGGAAAATCCAAAACATTTAGCTTTAATGAAAGCAATGGATCGTTTGAATACAAAAATTGGAACTAAAAAAGTAAAAATGGCTACTCAGAATTTGAGTTTGACTTGGAATATGAATCAGAACCATTTATCACCAAAATACACTACTAATTTTAAAGATATTCTCGAAATAAAATGTCAATAAATAAAAATCAAAAAATATCTTTTTTCAAACCTGATTTTGAAAGTGAGCTAAGAATTCCTTATATAAACGAAGGAGTTTCGGCAGGATTTCCCTCGCCCGCTGCTGATTTTATGGAAACGAATATTGACTTGAATAAGGAGTTAAGTGAAAATCCAATAGCTACTTTTTACATCAAAGTCAAAGGGAATTCTATGATCGATGCGGGAATCAATGACAAAGATGTTCTGGTTGTAGATCGAAGTTTAGAACCTCAAAATAATAAAATTGCGATTTGTTTTATCGATGGTGAATTTACCGTAAAACGCATTCAATTAGAAAAAGATTGTTTGTACTTAATGCCTGAAAACCCCAATTATTCTCCAATAAAAGTGACTGAAGAAAATCAATTAATTATCTGGGGAATCGTCACGTATGTGATTAAGAAAGTTTAAATTTTAAGAAGAAGTAGCTTGTATACTGTAACGCTACCGAGGGATTTGTTAATAGTAAACTTAAAAAAGATAATAAGTTCCTCTGCTCTAACAAAATTATAATTTTCCAGCAGTTGGTGAGTGATTGTTCGTAATGTAAGTTACTAAATAATCATTATTGTGGTTTTCAAAAAACACAAACCAAGTTGTTCGGTTATTACTTTTATAAAACAAGTATTTAGAACCTAAATGATTTAACTCTAGAGGAGTATTCTTGTACGGAAATTGAGCAATATTATTTTCGATAAAATCAATTATTTTATCTTTGTAGTCGATTGCATTCTCTAAATAACTAAAATATTTTTCCTTGTAAACAGCATAAATCAAATCATTGATGTAGTCTGAAACTTCTGATTTGTAGTAAATACTTATTTTTTCCAATCTAGCGATTTTAAAAAATGCGTAGTACGTTTTTTTAATTCTTCACCTGAAATTGCCGTTTTCAATTCATTTTCAAATTGAACTTGCTTTTGTTTTTTGAACTGATTTATTTGCTCCAAAATGAAAGGGTCTTCTATGCTAGAAATCCATTTTATTAATTCCGATTTTTGTGAAATAACACTCATCTTTATTCAATTTAGTATACAAATATACAAATTTTTGTACTTTAAAAAGGAATTTCAATTTATGCTTAGTGATTGTAAAAGACGCAAGATAATATGCTGCGAAAATCAATTATAAACAAAACGACCTGCTCAAACTGATGAACAGGTCGTTTTTATTTTTATAAGAAGAAATTTACACCGTATGTTTCGGATTAAATCCATCTTCACTTAATTCTTGATGGTCATAATCAGCAATCATTTCAGCTTCATAATCTACTTTTTCATCTTTAGAGAACTTGGCAATAATTTTCTCCATGATTTCATAAATTACAGGCACAATGATAAGTGTTAGGAATAATGAGGAGATTAATCCACCAATAATTACCCAAGCTAATCCATTTTTCCATTCTGCTCCAGCTCCAGAAGCTAAGGCAATTGGCACCATTCCAAAAACCATTGCAATAGTAGTCATCAAAATAGGACGTAACCTCGCATGATTCGCTTGGATTAATGCCGTTCTGATTGTCTCGCCAGCCTTACGTCTTTGGTTGGTATAATCGACAAGCATAATCGCATTTTTACAAACCAGACCAATTAGCATGATGATACCTAAAATAGTAAAGATATTCAATGTATTATTGGTCAAAGCCAAAGCTAACATTGCTCCAATAAACGAAAGTGGAATTGCAAATAATACTACGAATGGATGCACAAAACTATCATATAACGATACCATAACTAGGTAAACTAATATAATTGCAGCTAATAAAGCGACTCCAAGTGTTCCAAAACCTTCGGTTTCGTTTTCTTTTTGTCCACCCCAAATGTAGTTTACACCTGTTGGTTTGTTCAATTTTTCAATTTTTTGCTCCCATTGCGATACAATAGTTCCTGATGGTACCCCAACATTTTGAGATTTTACGGTTACAGAAGCTGATTTGTCTCTTCGCTCTAATTGACTTGGGCCTGAACCTTCGTTTACAGAGGCAAATTGACTTAACTTAATTTGCTGACCTTGGTCATTTATGAAAATTAAATTACTTACATCTGCAATACTTTTTCTGTCGAAAGCATTGTACTTGATGTTAATATCATATTCGTATTCACCTGCTCTATATCTTCCATCGGTATTTCCGCTAAAAGCAGTTTGCATCGTCATACCTACGCTTTGTAAACTTAACCCTAGCGCAGCCATTTTATCACGGTCTACTTTTACGTTTACTTCAGGATTTCCATCTTCTACAGATAATTCGATTTCTGTAGCACCCGGAATAGTACGTAATTCTTTTTCGGCTGCTTTTGCAAATTTCATAGCGCTCTCTACATCAGGACCTGTCACGATCAGACCAATAGTAGCATCTTCTGCCGTTCCTAAAATACCTACTGGAACCGTTTTAACTTTGGCACCAACTAGTATTTTCTCTAGTTTACGTTTTGTTTTGGCTGCATACACATTTGCAGCTTCGCTACGTTTGTCTAAATCAACCATTTTAACGTTGATCTCAGATTTGTAAGCGGTAGCTTGAGCAGCTCCAAGTCCACCACTAGTTTGACCTACAGTTGCAATTTGACTGAATACATATTCTTCCTTGCTCAAAAACTCTTCTGCTTTTTGAGTCATGAAATTGGTTTGTTCTAATGAGGCGTCTTTTGGCATTTCAATTTGAACTAAAAACTCACCACTATCTGATGCTGCAAAGAACTCACCACCAATAAAACCACCACCTAATAATCCTACGGTCGAAGTAAAGAAAATTACTAGAACCACTAAGATTGTTTTAATATAATGATCTAAACACCACGTTAACAATCCAGAAATCCAGTTGGTAAAACGAGTTAAATAACTTTCGAAACCAAGAATAATACGTCCAAAAAGATTTTTCCCTTGAATATGTTCTAATTTACCATATCGAGACGACAACCAAGGAATGATGGTAAACGAAGCAAGTAATGATAATAAAGTAGATATAATTACAGTAACACAAAATTGTGTAATAATGTTCGAAACTAATCCCGTACTCATTGCGATAGGCAAGAATACCACCACAATTACTAAAGTAATAGATACCACGGTTCCACCAATTTCAGCTGTTCCATCATACGCAGCACGAACTTTGTTCTTGCCCATTTCCATGTGCCTGTAGATATTTTCAAGTACCACAATGGCATCATCGACCAGAATCCCAACCACGAGCGATAGTCCTAATAAACTCATTAAGTTTAAGGTATACCCCATCAAGTAAATACCGATAAAAGTAGCAATTAACGAAGCTGGAATCGTAACCATTACGATTAACGAGTTTCTAATACTATGCAAGAAAAACAACATTACTAAAGCTACTAGAAGCACTGCTATAAGTAAATCGTGTACAACGGCATCAGCAGCCATTAACGTAAAAACAGAACTGTCTTTTGCTACTTGTAGTTTTAAACTACTCGTTTTATAATCGTTTTCTAGTTTAGCAATGGTTTTGATTACTTCTTCACTTACTGCAACCGCATTCGCATCCGATTGTTTGATGATTTGTAAAACAATTGCACTTTTTTGGTTTACACGAGCTATTTTCTCTGTAATTTTCTGAGTATCTTGTACATCAGCAATGTCTTTCAGACGGATTTGAATTCCGTTTTTAGACGATACAATTAGGTTTCTTAATTCGTCTACACTTTTGTATTTCCCTGCCAAACGAATTAATATTTTTTGTTCACGCGTTTGAATGTTTCCTGTTGGGAAATCCAAGTTAGAAGATAAAATATTTTGTTGTACTTGCGGAATAGAAAGTCCGTAAGCTTGCATTTTAGCCGCATCAAGATTAACTTGAATTTCTCTTTCTTGACCACCAATGATGTTTACTTGAGCAACACCTTGAACACGAGAAAGAACCGGAACTAATTTTTTATCAATCAAATCGTAAAAGGCAACTTCATCCATTTTTGCATAAGCACCTAAAGTCATAATAGGTAAATCACTCAAAGAGAATTTACTTAAAGAGGGTGTTTCAGCATCGTCTGGTAAATCACTAATAATGGCATTTATTTTACGTTGTGCGTCGTTCATCGATATGTTAACATCGGCTGTAGAAGTCAATGTAATGGCAACCGTAGATAAGCTTTCGTACGATTTAGAATCTATTTTTTTAATATTTTCTAATGAAGCGATTGCATCCTCTATTTTCTTAGTCACGGAATTTTCTACCTCATTTGGCGAAGCACCCGGATAAATGGTTGCTATCGAAATTACGTTAGTTTCAAATTTCGGAATCAATTCGTAACCTAAATTACTATAACTGTAAAGCCCACCAAGTGTCAAAATTGTAAATAATACAATGATCAGCGACGGACGTTTTATGGATATTTCTGCTAATTTCATATTTATATTTTTTATGTAGCTAACTAATAGCTCAAAGCCAATAGCTTATTTTATAACTTCCACTTTTGTTCCGTCCTGAAGGTTAATTTGACCTGTGATAATTACAGTTTCACCATCATTTAATCCTTCTAGAATTTCGACTTGATCACCAAGAATTCTACCAGCAGTAACTGTTTTTAATTTTGCAGTTCCGTTTTCGATAACAAAAATCTGGTTGCTACTTACACTTCCTACAAAGGCATTTCTTGGAACAATTTTTAAAGATTGTTTTTGTCTGCTTGATGAAAACTCTGCAGTTCCATACATACCTGCTTTTAAGTCAGCAGAAGCATTATTGGTAATTTCAATTTCAACTGGGAAGTTTAAACTCTCGTCTGCTTTTGCTGCAATAAAAGTAATTTTACCTGAAAATGTTTTATCAGGATAAACGCTTGCTTTTACATTAGTGGCGCTTCCTACTTTTAAACTTGCTACTTGGCTTTCGCTTACATTTACTTTTAGTTTTAATTTAGAAACATTTACAATATCAAATAATTGAGTAGCAGGCATTCCTGTTACAATTGATCCTATTTCTATATATTTAGCATTAATATAACCACTTATTGGTGCTTTAATTCGGGTATCACCAACGTTAATGTTAGCTTGAGTCAATTGAGATTTAGCATTTACCATCGCTAGTTTAGCTTGGTCTAATTGTTGTTTAGTAACACCGCCTGTTTTGAAAGCATTCTCAAATCGGCTGTAATCTGAAGCTGCATTTTGATATACTGCATTTGCATTTTGAGCACTTACATTTATAGCGTCGCTTCTAACAATGGCAAGCGTTTGTCCTACAGAAACATAATCTCCTTCTTTTACAAGAACATTTGTAATTTTACCTGATTTCTCAGCAGAAAATTTTAATTCTTGTACAGGTTCAAAATTTCCATTTGATGTAAAATCTAATGAAACTTCTTCCGTTTTTACGGTAGCAGTTCTAACCGATACTGTTGTGTTTTTCTCTGCAACAACAGCAATTTTAGCTTCGTTTTCTTTCTTGTTATTGGTCAAAACTAATGCGATTGCTCCTAGTGATACTGCAATTATTAGTACGGTTATTATAATTTTTTTCATGTTACTAGTTATTTAATAATGATTTTAATTCTCCTTTTGATTTGATTAATTGAATTTCTGCCAGCTTGTAATCTAATATTGCTGAGGTATAATTGTTCTGTGCTTCTGTTAATGAATTTTCTGCATCTAGTAAATCAGTTAGCGAGGCAAGACCTTGTAAATAGTTATTTCTAGTGTTGTCTAAAACTTCTTTCGCTAATTGTGCATTGTCTTTTTGATTGGTAATCGTGATTAAGCTATTATCAATTTGCGTTTTAGCATTAGCAAAAGCCAAATCTAGCGCAAGTTTTGTATCATCAAGACCTACTTTAACCGATTTTAGTTCTACATCAGCTTGTCTTACTTTGGCACGAGTACTAAATCCTGTAAAGATAGGAACTCTAAGATTCAAACCAATAGACGAGAAATCAGACCAATATACGCCATCAGATGGTTTAGCACCAATTGGCATTTTAGGTCCTTGACCAATATAATTATAGCCTGCACTCAAAGATAATGTTGGATAGTAAGCCGCTTCGATAGATTTTTTCTGAAAGTTTAAAAGCTCTTCTTGTTTTTTCAAAAGTAAATACTCTGTTCTATTGGCTGTGTTAGGAACTTCAGATAGTGATTGTGGACTTACTTCAAAAGCAGTTTGTGGAATCTCAATTTGAGTTTCTATAGGCATACCCATGTAAAATTTCAATGCGTTTTCCTGAATTTGTACTGCATTCAATACTTGCTGACGCATCGTATTGATGTTTGATATTTTTACTAAAATTCGGTCTAAATCAATTTTCTTAGCTAAACCATTATCAAATTGTCCTTTTATAATGTCTTTTACTTTAGTAGTGTTTTTAAAAGTACTATCGATAACAATTAATTTTTGACGCTGCACATATACTTGATAATAATTGTTTGCAACGCGCTCAATTACTTGTTCCTCTGTCAATTGATTATTAATTTGATAAAATTCTCTAGTCGATTTTGCTGCCTTCAAACCTGTAAAAACAGATTGATCAAAGATGGCTTGTGTTAATGAAACTCCTGCAGTCGAACTCCATTTTTGTCCAAAAGCGGCTTGTATAACGGTTCCTGGTTGTCCAAATCCAGCACCATCAATTACAGTAGTTTGAATCACAGGATTGTAAGTCAAACTTCCGTTTGCGGATATTTGAGGTAGCGCTCTAGAACGTACTTCCTGAATTTGGTATTCGCTGTTTTCTACCTGAAGTTTAGATTTTTTAGCTTCCGCTTTATTTTCTAAAGCGTAGTGAATCGCTTCCTTTAACGTTAGCGTCTTTACAAGACCAGTTTCAGCAGGAGTCACAGTTTGAGACTGAGCTGAAATTGCAAAAGTTAGTATGGTTATTAAAATTATTCTCTTCATTATATAGTATAGTTTAGTAATTGATTTTCTAATTCGATTAATCCGGCAGCGGTTGCCATTGCTCTTGTATGGTATTCTAAAATTTCTAATTCGATTTTCTGACTTTCTTTTTCAGAGCTTATGTTTTCTCTAATAGTAAAAACAAGATGGTAGTAAAATTGAATGTAGTTTTTGATATTAATGCTTTCTCTATACAACCCTTGTTGAATTCCTTTTATTATATTTTTTTCAAAAGTAGTGTTACATTCTCTAATTTCACGATCCATTACTGTTGTGTATACTTCTGGATAATGTTTTTTTAATTGATAAATAGGAGAATTGTCTGAGGATTGAAACATCTCCTTAAACATTTTTCTAATTTCAAAATTCTCCTCGATTGCATTGTAATTTTTTGAAATAATGGTGTCAATGATCTCATGAATTTGTTTGTGTACTGTTTCGGTACTTTCGGCGATGAGTATTTCTTTGTTGCAAAAATATTTATAAATTGTTTTTTTAGAAATACACATTTCGCCTGCAATATCATCCATGGTAACGCTTTTAAAACCTAATTTTAAAAACATTTCGCTAGCTTTAGATATAATTTTTTCTTTCATTTTTAGATGCTGAAATAATTTCAGTATTTTTTAATTGAGTTAAAATCTTTGGCAAATGTAAGAAGGAAACTTTGAAAACTAAAATAGTTTCCGTAAAATTTACAATTATTTAACATTTGATCGTCTGCTAGTTTAAACTGTAAATTCAAGATTTGCAATAAGCTTAATATCTTGACCTAAAGCTATTCCGCCAGTTTGGTTGAAAGAATTGAAGGTAAGACCAAAATCTTTTCGGTTTATTTTTCCTGTTATTTCAAATGCTGCTTTTTCGTCGCCATTGTAGGCATTAATTCCCATAAATTCAGCATCAAGTTCTACTGTTCGAGTAATGTTTTTTATAGTTAAGTTGCCTTTTAAAAAATTAATATTCTTATTTATTTTTTCAAATGAAGTCGATTTAAAACTAATAATAGGATATTCATTGACATCAAACAAATCATTCATTTTCAAGTGAGTGTCAATCTGCTCCAATTTCGTGTCTTTATTATTAACATCTAACGAAAATTCAAGAGAAGCATCTTCTATCTCATTATTATCAATGTCGATATGACCGTTAAATTTGTTAATATTACCTGCTAAGTAAGCTATTATTGAGTGTCTCATTTTGATTAAAACATCAGATTGGCTGGAATCAATTGTCCATTTCGTTTTCATAATTTCATTATTATATTTTAGCATATAATTGATCACTCTTTCATTTAAGTAAATCGCAAGTCGGTCAATTGTTAATTTTCGTGCAAATGTAAAACGGAAACTTTGAATACCCAACAAGTTTCCTGTGTATTTTTATTTTTTTTAACATTTGCAAAATTTTAAAGTTTCAAGTTTGAAGTTTTTTGAGTTTCTTTGCGGTAAATAGAGTAAAAATGAAGTAGCATTTGCTGATTTTTTTATACTGTAAACTTTAAACAAAAAAATAATGCATACTATTTATCAGTATCAAGAATTTCTTTCTGATTATTTACAATCTCAGTACGAATCTAAAGAACCTAAAAATTTATACGAACCCATACATTATATTTTAGACCTTGGTGGAAAAAGAATCCGACCAGTGCTTACCTTAATGGCTGCCGAAGTATTTGATACTGATTATAAAAAAGCACTTCCTGCGGCTCTAGCAGTAGAAGTTTTTCATAACTTTTCCTTAGTTCATGATGACATCATGGATGATGCACCTTTGCGAAGAGGTCAGGAAACAGTACATGAGAAATGGGATTTGAATACTGGGATTTTATCTGGTGATGCAATGCTAATATTAGCGTATCAGTATTTTGAGCAATATGAACCAGTTGTTTTTAGAGATTTAGCAAAATTGTTCAGTAAAACAGCATTGGAAGTTTGTGAGGGACAACAATGGGACGTTGATTTTGAAAGTCGTAATGATGTTACCATTCCGGAATATCTAAAAATGATTCAATACAAAACAGCTGTTCTTGTTGCTGCTGCTATGAAAATGGGGGCTATTATAGCAGAAACCTCAGAAGAAAATGCCAATTTAATATATGATTTTGGTTTAAATTTAGGTTTGGCTTTTCAATTGCAAGATGATTATTTAGATGCGTTTGGTAATCCAGAAACCTTTGGTAAACAAGTAGGTGGCGATATTATAGAAAATAAAAAAACCTATTTGTATCTCAAAGCAATGGCTTTTTCAAATGAAGAAGATGCTGCCGAATTAAGTCGTTTGTTTTCTATTCATCCCGAAGATAGCTCAGATAAAATAGCTGTTGTAAAAGCGCTTTTTAATACTTCTGGAGTTTCTCAGTCCACTCAAGATGCAATTCACGATTTTACTTTTAAAGCTTTTCAAACCTTGGATAAAATGAACATTAGTGCTGACAAAAAAGAGATGTTAAAAGCGTTTGGTGAAAATTTAATGGGAAGAAAAGTGTAAATAAAACAACAGCAAAATCAATTTTAATTAGGATTGTGAATTTTGTAAATCAAAAAACTAAAAACTGCGATCTTAAATCAAAAATTACATGTATATAGCTCCAATCAATACGGATTCCTTATTATCAGAAGCAGAAAAAGAAACTTTATATCTTAAGTTAGTCGAACAACTTAATAAAGATTTTAATCTGGCGAACGAAGCGATAGATTTTCCTTTGAATATTACGCCTAGTGAGTTGAAAATTCAATTGCATGAAAAAGTGTATCGACTTATTCAATATAAGTTTGCTGAATACCTTAATTTACTTTATATAATTGATGTTTCTGAAGAAGAAATAAAAAAACTAGACGGATCTGATTTAGTAGTTTTAGCGGAGCAAGTTGCTTTTTTAATTTTAAAAAGAGAATGGCAAAAAGTATGGTTTAGAAATAAATACCGTTAAAGCATAAACCTTTAATGGTCTATTTTCCTTTGTTTTTACTAATCGGTAAGATGCTATTAAAAATAAACCCTCACAAAAGGCATAAAGGCACTGCCGTAAATCCCGTTTTTATCATTCAAAACGTTGTAGCGTGCACCAATTGTTGCACTTCCAGAGCGGTAACCCGCACCAACAAATAAACCAGTATTCCAATAATCCAAAGAGTTGCTATTGGAACCCTCTAGATTTACGTTGACTCTTAGTTGTTCTAATTCAGCCGATAGCTGAATTTCCCTAATAGGATTTAGTAAGGCAATCAAACTCCCGCCATACAAATGAGAAGCATAGTAATCTTTTTGTTTTAAGTATTTGTATTGAGCACCAATACCTAAAGCAACATATTCATTAAAGTTATAAATTGCACTTGGCGCTACAGAAATATCGGTGTAACCAGATCCAAAACCTAAGCCTAAACCACCACCAAATTGAACGTTTTTCCAAAACTGATTTTCCATTATTGGAGTTGTATTATTTTGTTGTGCAAAAACACAACTGGAAAAAAACAGCACTAATAGCACTAATAAAGACTTGGAATTCTCTAAAATGTATCTCTTTTTCATGAGTTTTAAATTTTTAACAACATTCAATGTAAAAGTATCTTAAAAAAAAGTATAAACTTATTGTATTATTGTACTTTTGCCAAACTATTTTAACAATAAAGTATATTCACTCAATATTATGGATAGGTTTTCATTTTTAAACGCAGCACACACCGAATTTTTCGCTCAATTATACGATCAATATTTAGAAAATCCAGATAGCGTTGAGCCTAGTTGGAGAAGTTTTTTTCAAGGTTTTGACTTTGGAATGACAACTTATAATGACGAAAACAAAGTAGAGCAGATTGCAAATTTTGCCGCAAGCAATACCGATTGCAGTTTGGTTTCTGATAAACTTCAAAAAGAATTTAATGTATTAAAATTAATTGATGGCTATCGTTCTCGTGGACATTTGTTTACTAAAACAAATCCCGTAAGAGAGAGACGTTCAGCATCGCCAACACTTGATATTGCTAATTTTGGACTTTCATCAACAGATTTAAACACTGTTTTTGATGCCGCTAAAGCGATTAATATTTCCCCTTGTACTCTTCAGGAAATTATAAATCATTTAGACTCTATTTATTGTCAGCACATTGGTGTCGAGTATATGTATATTCGTAATCCAGAAGTGGTGTCATGGATTCAAAAGAAAATAGGCGTTAATGATAACCAACCTAAATTTTCTAGCGAAGAAAAAAAATCTATTCTTTACAAATTAAATGAAGCGGTTTCTTTTGAAAACTTCTTGCATACTAAATATGTAGGACAAAAACGTTTTTCTTTGGAAGGTGGAGAATCTATCATTCCTGCACTAGATGCTTTGATTGAAAAAGCAGCTGAAAAAGGAGTTGAGAAATTTGTTATGGGAATGGCACACCGTGGTCGTTTAAATGTGTTAGCAAATATCTTCGGAAAATCTACTCAAGATATTTTTGGAGAATTTGATGGTAAAGATTACGATCAAGAGTATTTTGATGGTGATGTAAAATACCACTTAGGATTAACTGCTGAAAAAGTAACTAAATCTGGAAAAACTATAAACATTAATCTAGCGCCAAATCCTTCACATCTAGAAACTGTAGGGGCTGTTATTGAGGGTATTACTAGAGCAAAACAAGATAAATATTTCCCTAATGACTTTTCTAAAGTATTGCCTATTGCCGTTCACGGTGATGCTGCAATTGCTGGACAAGGAATTTTATACGAAATTGTGCAAATGGCACAGTTAGATGGATATAAAACTGGAGGAACAATACATATTGTAATTAATAATCAAGTGGGTTTTACTACTAATTATTTAGACGCTAGATCGTCTAAATATTGTACGGATGTGGCCAAAGTTACCCTTTCGCCAGTGCTACACGTTAATGCAGATGATGCAGAAGCGGTTGTACACGCCATGTCTTTTGCATTAGATTACAGAATGCAATTTGGTAGCGACGTATTTATCGATTTATTAGGATACAGAAAATACGGACACAATGAAGGTGATGAACCTCGTTTTACCCAACCCGTACTTTATAAATTAATTGCTAAGCATGAAAATCCAAGAGATATTTATGCAGATAAATTATTAGCAGAAGGAGTAATTGATTCTACTTTTGTAAAAGGATTAGAGGTAGAATATAAATCTAATCTTGAAGTGAATCTTGAAGAATCACGTAAGAAAGATTTAACGATTATCACTCCATTTATGCAAAATGAATGGGAAGGTTTTACAAGAGTTTCTAATGTAGAAATGCTTCAAAAAGTAGATACTTCATTTACTAAAGAAGGACTTACAACTGTTGCCAATGCAGTTTGTAATTTGCCAACAGATAAAAAATTCATAAACAAAATCCAGAAACTAATTAACGATCGAAAAACAATGTTTTTTGACACCAATAAATTAGACTGGGGAATGGCAGAACACTTAGCTTACGGATCATTGTTACAGGAAGGATACGACGTTCGTATTTCTGGACAAGATGTAGAAAGAGGAACTTTTTCTCACCGCCATGCTGTTGTAAAAGTTGAAGATTCTGAAGAAGAAGTAATTCTTATCAATAATCTAGAAGGTAAAAAAGGAAAATTCAATGTCTTTAATTCCTTATTGTCAGAATACGGAGTATTAGGTTTTGATTATGGTTATGCATTAACGAATCCAAATACATTAACAATTTGGGAAGCACAATTTGGAGATTTCTCTAACGGAGCCCAAATTATGATTGACCAATATATTTCTTGTGGAGAAGATAAATGGAACAACCAAAACGGAATTGTTTTATTATTGCCTCACGGATACGAAGGGCAAGGAGCAGAGCACTCTTCAGCAAGAATGGAAAGATACTTGCAACTTTGTGCTAGACACAATATGTATGTAGCAGATTGTACTACGCCAGCCAACTTCTTTCACTTGTTAAGAAGACAAATGAAAACAACTTTCCGTAAACCACTTGTTGTCTTTACACCAAAGAGTTTGTTGCGTGATCCAAGATGTGTCTCTCCAATAGAAGATTTTACTAACGGATCGTTCCAAGAAACTTTTGATGACGAAACCGTAAATAAAGCGGACGTGAAAACATTAGTTTTCTGTACCGGTAAATTTTACTATGACATCACCGCTGAAAGAGAAAATAACGGACGCAAAGATGTGGCTGTTGTAAGAATCGAACAATTGTTCCCACTACCATTAGAGCAATTAAAAGAGATTATTGCACGTTATCCAAATGCTGATGATTACGTTTGGGCACAAGAGGAGCCTAAAAATATGGGAGCTTATAGCTTTATGTTAATGAATTTCGACCTTGTAAAATGGAGATTAGCTTCATTAAAAGCGTATGCTGCTCCTGCTTCAGGAAGTTATACCCGTGCAAAACGTCGTCATGCAGATGCCATTCAAATGGTATTTGATAAAGATTTATTTAGATAATATAAGGAGCTGTTTCCTGCTATCCGCTGTATCTTTTTCTTTTTAAGGAAAAAGAAAAAGGATGCCGCTACTATCAGGGCTAAAAAAGTATAAAGAGTAAATACACGTTGTTTTACAACAGTTACATAAAATTAAAATTCATAATTTAAAATAATAGAACATGATTTTAGAAATGAAAGTCCCATCACCAGGGGAATCAATCAAAGAAGTTGAAATTGCAACTTGGTTAGTAAAAGACGGAGACTATGTTGAGAAAGACCAAGCAATTGCTGAGGTTGATTCAGACAAAGCAACACTAGAATTGCCAGCAGAAGCTAGCGGAATTATTACGTTAAAAGCAGAAGAAGGTGATGCTGTTGCAGTAGGAGCAGTAGTATGTCACATCGATACAGCAGCTGCAAAACCATCAGGTGATGCACCAGCAGCTGAAGTTGCAAAAGCGGTAGAAACACCAAAAGCAGAAGTGAAAGCAGAAGCGCCAAAAGCAGCTCCAGCAGCCACTACAACTTATGCTTCTGGAACTCCATCTCCAGCTGCAAGAAAAATATTAGACGAGAAAAATATAGCTCCAGCTTCTATAACAGGAACTGGTAAAGACGGAAGAATTACTAAAGATGATGCTGTAAATGCAGTACCATCAATGGGAACTCCTACTGGTGGATCTCGTGGTTCAGAAAGAACTAAATTATCAATGTTGCGTCGTAAAGTAGCCGAAAGATTAGTGGCTGCTAAAAACGAAACGGCTATGTTAACTACTTTCAACGAAGTAAACATGACGCCAATCAACTTGATTCGTAATGAATATAAAGATGCCTTCAAGGCAAAACATAATGGTGTTGGTCTAGGATACATGTCTTTCTTTACAAAAGCAGTTACTAGAGCCTTACAATTATATCCAGACGTAAACTCAATGATGGATGGCGATCATAAGATTGCTTTCGATTTTTGCGATATTTCTATTGCGGTTTCAGGACCAAAAGGATTAATGGTTCCTGTTGTTCGCAACGCTGAGAATTTGACTTTCCGTGGTGTAGAAGCTGATATCAAAAGATTAGCGATTAAAGCACGTGACGGACAAATTACTGTTGATGATATGACAGGTGGAACGTTTACAATCACTAATGGTGGTGTATTTGGTTCTATGTTATCTACTCCAATTATCAATCCTCCACAATCAGGAATTCTTGGAATGCACAACATTATCGAGCGTCCTATTGCTGTAAATGGTAAAGTAGAAATTCACCCAATGATGTACGTAGCACTTTCTTATGACCACAGAATTATTGACGGTCGTGAGTCAGTTGGTTTCTTAGTAGCAGTAAAAGAAGCTCTAGAAAACCCAATGGAATTGTTATTGGATAACAATCCTAAAAAAGCATTCGAATTGTAGTAATTGTTTTTTTTATAATTTTAAAATCCCATTTGACAAAAATTGTTAAATGGGATTTTTTTTATTTCAACAAATACAAATAATGGTTGTAGTAATCTACAATTGCTTTTCCTTTCATCAGAATATCAGCGCCAATAATGCCATGAACTGGTTTTGCTTTATACTGCATAAGTGCTTCATTAACATGTGACAAGTCAAATATGACGAGATCAAAAGAAGTATCTTTCCAATGGCCTAATTGCAAATGGTTTCCTGTGGCCATTTGGGTAAACATTCCTGTTGCTCCAGCACCAGCAGCTTTTGTTTTTGATTTTTTAGCTTCCAATATGAAGAAATCTACACTTTCAAATCCGATGCAACTATTAGAGGCTCCGGTGTCTAAGATAAAATTGCCTAAAACACCATTTATTTTAGCTTTTATCAAAAGATGTTGGGTTTTGGTAATCTTAAATTTAACTTTTTTATAGTTTTCCTTTTTGAGGATATTGTGTAGGTTTTTCATTTGTGGTATTATTATTTTTCTATGGGTATGAATTCACTAAAGGTTTTAGGCCAATCAAAAGTTGAATTTCATGTCAAAACTTATGAGGTTTCTAAAATTCATAGATTTAATCGGTTGATTACTAAGTTTTGTTTTTTACCTTAAATTCACATTATTCACTAATATATTTTTTCGTGCAAAGTCTTTTTCCGACCTTGTAGGTATTTCTTTTAAAATAGACCTACAAGATTTTTGAAACCTTACCCAAAAATCAATATGCCTTATGATTTTAACTAGCTTATCAACAAAGATACTTTAAGAAAATAGTGTTTTTGTCTATTTTAACTTAGTGTTTTCTATTTTTTTTCTTGTTTTCGAAAGAAATAAATTGATCCAGAAAAGTAATCCAATTCCGCTTAGAAGCAACAGCGAATACAATAAGTAATTATTATTTTCTGAACTCTCAATAGTACCATAATAAACAAATGCACTCCAATAATAAGGTGATTTTTTAGCGTTTGAAATTGAAGAGTTTTGTAAAAATTCTCTTTTAGCATTGGCATTCGCTTCTAGATAAGATTGCTTGTTTTTGATGTTTTTATAAAACAAATCCATGAAGACTGAAGTAGTGTAATCGTTTACTTTCCATAAGGAAAACAATAAATTTTGCGCTCCTGCCAATTGAAATCCTCTAGCCACGCTCATGGCTCCTTCCGATTTAAATAATTTTCCAATTCCAGTTTCACAAGCACTTAAAACCACTAAATCGGGATGAATATTTAAATAGTATAACTCTGAGTATAGGATTTCTTGATCGTAAAACTTAATACTAGCGGGAGTTTCTAGATCGCCGGAAGAGGCATGCGTAGAAAGATGTATAATCGAATAGTTATTTGCATTTTTTTTGAAATTAGCAAATGTAGCTTTGCTGTTTTCCAAATAATTCCCTTCAAATTTTTTTTGAATGTATTGCATTTCGTCCTTGGAGTAAGTTAAGGCATAAGATGTTTTGTCAAATACGGGAAAAATACCTAGAACACTTTCTTGCTTTTTTTTCGTGCTTGAAGCTAAATAGAACTGGGCTGAATTTTGATAACCAATGTTGTAATCATGGAGTAAATAATTCATTTTGGAGAAATTGGTAGTTTCAGTAGGTTTTGTAATTAAGGCTTCAAAAGGTAAAAAATACAATAGACCATCAGGAATTATTAATAAATTTTTATATTCAGAATTTTTCGGTAATTTCAATAATTCATAAGCAATATTACCACTTGTATTATATTTACTTGGTGCATTTGCAATAGCATTTGCATTATTGAAAAAGTCGATGAATTGGGTGATTTTGGCAGAAGTATTGGCGTTGTTACTAAAAGAATTGAAGTGTATTTTTTTATCTTCTATCGTAAAAGAATATATTTTTTCAATTCCAGAAAAATATTCAACCAATATGGTTTTGTCTTTCTCTAGCTTATTATACAAATCAGTTAAACGGAGCTTTGGGTTTACTTTTTTTTCTGCTTCTGGTGTCGTTTGTTTTAGTTGCAACATCCATTTATTTTGTTTTTTAATGGCTTCGTTAATTTTTGTAATATCAGCTAAATTGCCTTTTTGTTGTTCCTTTAAGATGAAGTTATTTTCTATCTGCAGTTGTTCAGAAATATGTTTTTGAATCGCTGATTGGTTTTTAAAAGTGACTAAACTTTGCCTTAAAACAGCAGATTTTGTCTCTTCAGTTAGTAAAAACGCATTTTCTAGGTGAATTAATTTGGTGTCTTTTTTAAATAAAGATTCATAAATAGCAAGGCATTTTTCAGTACGATTCCGATTTCGTATTTGGCTAATTATTTTAGAGTTTTCATAAATAAGTAAGGACTGAAAGAGTTCCTCTATATAAAAAGCGAGTTTATAACTTTGAAGTGCTTTTTCAGGTTGGTTTTCTGCTTCGTAAATTGCTGCTTGTAAATCTAAAGCATCCAGTAAAACGGTTTCTGCATAAAGAGATTTTTGTTCCGGTAACTGATTGACAGGATTGGAATAATTAGGAATTAAATTTCTAAAAATTTCTGAAATTAACGCGCTAGCATACTTTATATTCCCAGTTCTAAAAAGAAGATTGGCGTGGTCGTAATATAGTTGCGCTTTTTTTCTTGGATTGTCATTGCGAATTTTTTCAAAGGTATTTTTAGCCTTCTCAAAATATGCTAAGGCTGTTTTAGTATCGTTGTGTTGTAATTTTAAGTTTGATAAATTACGAAAGGTATTCACCAAAGACTCATTGTTAGTTTTATCTTTTTCTAATAACGAAAGTGCTTTTAAAAAGGCTTTTTCAGCATTGTTATTACTTTCAGAACTTGCAGGACTATATTTTTGTAATAAATAATTAGAGCCTAAATTATTATATAAATTTCCTTTCTGATTGTCACTTAGTTTTTGTGAATGAATCGTTTTTTCAAGCAAATCAATTGCCTCATTTATTCTTCCTGTATTTTGATAAACATTTGACAAATTGAGTACTGCCGCATATTGCTGTTGTTCATTATGGCTTTTTGTCGCAATATAATAATATTGTTTTATTGTGTTTTCAGCATTATCATAATCACCAATAGTAGTGTATAAATTTCCAAGTGGCTTTAAACAGAATTCAACTATTTCATAGTTTTTTAAATTATTGGTTTGATACATTCGCCATGCTTTTTCATAGCTGGAAATTGCTTTGTTTATTTTGCCAAATTGGTTCTCATAATACCCTTTATTGCAATTTAAAATAACGAAAGACAGTAATTCGTCTTTGTTTTTTAAGTCCAATTTTGGAAAAACAGTTTGAGAAAAAAGCACTAATTCATTTAAATTTTCTTCAGTAGGATTTGTTACAAAGCTATCTACGGCCAAGTATATTTTATCTTCTTGAGAAACTGATTTTTGTGCTGAAATTGAAAATGAAATAAGAAATAGGAAAACAGTAAAAATGGATTCGCAGTAAGTTTTAATGCTAGTATAGTAAAAATACCATTTATTGAAAAACCTCCTTATTAGGAATGACAAATCTTTGTTATGCTTAAAGAATGTTAGAATTTCCATATTCCATAAAACTGAAAATAGTTAAAGTTTTCTTTGAAATTTACCACATATCTCGCTCCTAAACTAGGGCCTATTCTTGCTGCGCCAATTGTTAAGTCAAAAAGCAATCCTGTTTTGAAATTGCTAAATGTAGTAGAATTTGAAGCGGAATCATTTTTTGTATTGATCAAAAAATTACCCTTGACACTTTCAAAAGTTTCTATAGTTATTTCTTGTTTTTGTTTTTCTGATGCATTTGTATTTACTTGTACACCAGCACCAATTCCTACATAGTTATTGATGTTGTAACGTATTAAAACTGGGATTTCCCAATTTATATTACTATAACTATTTTGTGTTGTGGTGCGCCGTAGCTGTCTTGTTCCATTAGCATTGTCTAAAAAATCTTCGGCTATTTTTATTTTGCTATCATAAGTATGCAAACTGTTAACAAACTCTGCTTGCCAATAGAAACGGTACGATTTAAAAGGAGAAATGGTGGCGCCAGCAAAATAGCTTTTAGAATTTTTTAAACTAGGGTATAAATTGTAACCTGCTTTTGCACCAATAGAAATTCCAGGAAGGAAGCGCGTAGTGGCGTAATTAGTAATGATTGGTTCGTTTTTATCAAAGATAATCGCTGTTCGACTCTTTGTCTTTATTTTGTGGAAATCCTCATTGAATTTCATTGAATATTTTACAAATCCTTTGGTGCTGTCTTTTTCTTTTACATTTTTTTGCTCGCTTCCAGGTAAATAGATGTTTTTGAAAGTAAATATGATTTGTTTTTGTTTAATAATAGTGTCTAAACAACTTGTAGTGGGAATTTCATCTTTTGGACAAATAGGACATTTGGGGTACATATCCTCAATTTGAAATGTTTTTTTATCAAACATATCAGGTATGTCAGTTTCTAAACGTATTAGTCGAGCGGGACCTTCTCCGTTGTTTTGAAAACGAGTTTTAAAATTGACTCTTTTAAAACGGACCAATCTATAATTCATAAAACTGCCATTAGAGCCCATTTTATTTGGATCGTGTGAAGTGACAATTTCCATTTCTAAGTTTTTTATTTTATGGTTTTTAAAACTTCGATTGGGGATAAATATACCGCGCATGGTTACCGTGGCACTAGTATCTTTTATCATTTCGGGGGTTGTTTGGAACGTATAAAAAATATTTCGCGTTTCTAATGGATTGCAGTCGTCAAATTCTAATATAGAAACATCTGTAAAGTTTTCGTATGCCGTTTTTAAAGTGGCCTCTAGGTCTTCTTCCGTAGATGTGTTGTTGTGTTTTTTGGCTGGAGCCGAATTTTCGCTAGAAGCTAAATAAGAACCAGAGTTTTCAAGATCGTTTATCGCTGCAATGTTGTTTTCTTTGATTTCTCTCTCGCCAGCATGTGCTCTAAAATCGACTAATTCGAAATTTTTATTTTTGAATTGCTTTTCGTTGTAAAACAAATATAATTTACCATTACTAACATAGTTTTCGAGATTTTGATAACTTAGGATTACAACTATTTCTTGCTCTGGAATGGGATCGCAATTTTTTTGAATGGAAAATCCGTTTTGGTCCGCTATCGAAGCGATGTCTTTATATTCTGTACTAGAAATCTCGTTGATAACTACTTTTTTAGGTCGCGTTGCAGGTGGTTTCCCATTGTCGTAATTGTTAGTTATGGTGAGTCTGGCGCTATAAGTTCCTTTGTTTTTATAAACGTGTTTGGGTTCGGCTTCTTTGCTATAATGTCCATCTCCAAGTTCCCATAAATAAGAAAAGCTGGGTTTTGGCGCTCCAGCAATGGGTATTAATGGTGGTGTTTCTGGTTTGTATGAAACCCTATTTCCGTTTTGATTGTAAAGAATAGTGGCGCGTCGGGTGATGGTGTCTTTTACTTTAGTTTGCGAAAAACTTGTATGAGTGCAAAAGCAGATTAAAATTACTAAAAATGTTCTCATAATCGGATGTTTTTTTAGCCCTGATAGCAGTGAAAATCCTTTTTAGTAGTATTACAGTGCCGGTTTCGGAACTGTAATGTTACTAAAAAGATTGTAACGAATAGCAGGAATAGCTCCAGATAATTAGCTTATTTATTCATTAGAATTAATTTCTATTGATTTGAAAATCATTTAAATATAGAAAAAAGTGGTGAGCAAATCACCACTTTACAAAAAAATGTTACTGTAAGTTATTGTATTGCATTGATTGCAGCTATTAGTTGAGCTTCACTTCCTACGGTAGTCTCGGATAAAGTAAAGGTGTAAATGTCATTTGCTTGTACAGTTACGGCTTTGATAGCATATCTCCATTGTCCGTTATCTTCGGTAGCAAAAATAACGTGACAAGCTAAACCTATTGGAATTTGACCATAATGTTCGCTAAACAAACCTGCGGTTGTAAAGGTGTCTAAGTGTGCTAAAGCATTTTGACCTTCGCCATCATAAGAAAGATAAATGGCACTATTTGTATTGTCGTATCCTTGTGGAGCAGCTACTAAAATTGTAGTTTTTGGTCTAGGATCACTATAAAAACGATCCACATTAGTCCAACCAAAGTGACCAAAACTTACGAAGTAATTATTTCCTTCGCCTTTTACTCCTCCTTGTCCGCCATTTGCTCCTGTAGCATTAACAGCATTTTTCCATGCTAAATTACCGTTAGCATCTATAATTCCGTTCCATAATATCATGGCATTATCCAGTCCGCCAGTTAAATTTGTGGAAACTTGTAACGACATGTTACAGCCTGTGGCTAAATCTACTCCGCCTTGAGTCGCTTTTATGAAGAATTCTCCGCCTGAGATTAGTAGCGCTCTGTCGCCATTTGGCATAATTCCCATCGTAGGTTTGTTAGTCACTAACATATTTCCTTTTTTGAAGATTTCTACATATTCGATGTCAACTATTCCTGTCACGGGATTTCCGTTTTTGGTTAAGCAATTTCCGTTTATATTTATTTTTACTCCATTAGCCGAAGTTAGTGTAGTCACGCCAGATCCTGCTGTAATTGTAAATTTTTGGGTCATTTTATCTAATGCTGCTTTGCGCACAGTAGCAAATTTTGTTGCGGTTGGCACTGTCGTTAAAGTGTCATTGTTATCTTCATTACAGCTTACCGATAGAATAGTAGCTAAGATTAACAGACTGATGTTTTTTAAATTTGATTTCATAATTTCTAGTTTTTAGGTTGTTTTATAGAGTACTCTTAGGACTCTCATTTTTGAATTATATAGGTATATCAATAGCATTGTGTTTTTGTTACCCCATTTTTTTATTTTTTTAGTGTTAGTCCTAATTCTACAAAGGTTGTGGGAGTAGTGCTTAACAAAGTTGGAGTTCCAGAAACATCAATTTTGCTGATTTGTCCGTTTGGATAGCCAGAGATTCCTTGTAATGTAGAAACATAAAAAATTTTGTTACAGTCGTCATAAACGGTACTATAGAATTCAGAATTTATATTAAATGCAAAGCTATAAATAGGTGTTTTTGAGATTAGTAATGGGTTTGAAACATTTAGTTCATACAATTTTGAGTTTGATACTCCGGCGTCTTCCATTATGGCATAAAGGATGTTTGTTTGTTTGAACTCTAAAGAAATAAAGGATAATCCGCTACTTCCACCAGCTGGTAAGGCTATCGCAGCCGAAACGATTGCGGTTGATATATTTGAATTGTTGTAAGTAATGATTCGGTTTCCTAATAAAAAATAAATCGCATTTACACCATCTGTTGCCGCCGTAAAGGTTTGCAAATTATAACCCGCTAATGTGTTTTGAGGAATTGGAGTTGAAGAACTTGGAATAATATTAAAATTAGCATCTACCAAGGAGAAGATTTGATTTGTAAAATCGTAGCAACCATAGTAGAGAACGCCGCCAACAATTACGGGTGCATTAACCACTCGATACAATAAGGTAGTGTTTGAATATAAAGGAATAGCAGTTGCGCTAGAAGTATTTGTTGCAGCGTTTACTTTTGTTAGTATTCCTTTTTCACCAGAAATTAATAGGTATTCATTTGTCAAAGGATTAAAAACGGCATTATTTGTTCCCGAAGATTGAAAGCTCACGGGTTGTGTAACCGCTGTAAGTACTGTGAAATTTGGTACAGCTAAAGAATTTAGTGAAGAACCAAAATTACCATTTTGAGATCCTTGTTCTATATTGTAACCTAATATTTCGACATCGGCACATCCGGCAGGTTTTTCATCTTCTGTATCACAACTGAAAAAGAAAATGGATACAATAAGCGAAAAGAAAAGGCGAGTAGAATTTTTACGAATTTGTAAAAGACTCCTAGAGTGGTTGTTTTTTTTCATGATTTTTAATTTTAATTTTTTTTTTTTAAGAGCAAGCATCTGTCTTCAAAAACATTTCCATCTTCATCGAGTGCCATCAAGATTTGTTTTTTTTGCCTGTAGTTGATAATTAAATAGATCCAGACAAAAAACCAAATTCCCATCGTGATGCAGGAAAGAAAAAGATGAAAGGAATGATCAATGTTTTTTGTCTCTTTAGCTAAAACCACATATGGCAATTTGTTGTTTTGTTCTATGATTTTAAAACCAGAATGTAGTTTGTCAGAAAGCCTTTTGTGAAACTTAACAAAATCAGCTTCTGAATTTAATTGTTGACTTTTCATTTCTATTTTTTTTAAAAGGTTTGCTACTCTTTGTTATTACAATATCAATTAAGTTTAAAAATTGTTACCCCATTTTTTTAAAAAAAAATATAATACAACTGTATTTCAGATTGTTGCTATTGATTTGTTTCAGATTCTTTTTTTACATTAGCCAATAAAATTTTTCTGTATGGCGAATAACATAATTCATAGCGATCAGATGTATATAGATGGGCTTGCGAGTAATAACTCGGCAATTATTCAATCTATTTATAAAAAATTTGTTCCAAAAGTGGTTTCTTACATTAGGAATAATTCAGGAGATGAAGATCAAGCCCAAGATGTGATACAAGAAGTTCTTATTGTGATTTTTAATCAAGCCAAGGCTAATAAACTGCAACTAACTTGTCCGTTTGATGCGTATTTTTTTTTATTGTGTAAAAGAAAATGGCTGAATGAACTGAAAAAATCTTCTAATAAAGGGGTAACAATTAGTGATGAATTTATATCTACTAACGAACCTGTCGAGGAATTACTCGCCCAAACTGAAATCTTTGAAGAAAAACAGCAACTTTTTGATCTAATGTTCGAGAAGCTTGGTGCCAAATGCCAAGAAGTTTTAAAGTTGAGTTTTACATTAAAATCGATGGAAGAAGTAGCTGAAAAATTGCAAGTTACTTATGGTTATGTTCGCAAGAAAAAATCATTATGTACCGGACAACTAACACAATGGATTCGAGAAAACAGTCTTTTTAAATCATTTAAAATCAACTAATTATGAAGGAGGAAAACTATATTGTATTTGATCAATATCTTCAGAATGAAATGACACTTACGGAAAAAATAGCTTTTGAAAAGCAACTTTCTGAAGAACCAGAAGTTGCTGCAGATTTTCAAAATTTTAAAGAAGTACAAGCCCAATTAGAAAATAAATTTACAGTTGATGCAGAACGCAACGCATTTAAAGAAAATGTAAAGTCAATTGCGAGAACGCATTTTAAACCGAATAAAAAGGTAATTAAGCTAAAACCGTGGTTGTATTTAGTTGCGGCTTCTGTAGTTCTTTTGTTGGGATTGTTTGTTTTTAATGCCAATTCAAATCCAAATTTTGAAGATTACAATCATTTTGAAACAGCTCATTTTGTAGAAAGAGGTCATGAAACTACATCTTTGAAACAAGCTGAAGAAGCATACAATGCCAAAGATTATTTAAGAGCAATACCGATTTTCGAATCGATTTTAAAACAGAATAAAACTGCTGAAATTCAATATTTTTATGGTATTTCATTATTACAAACTAATAAAATTCAGGAAGCAGAAGGCGTGTTTAATGGGTTAAAATTAGGAAGTTCGGTGTTTAAAAATAAAGCACTTTGGGGTTTGGCATTAATCCAATTAAAACAAAAAGAATTTAAAGTTTGTAAAGATATCTTGTTGACAATTCCTTCGGATGATGAGAATTATGAGCAAGTACAAGACTTATTAAACAAGTTAGATTAATTTTTTAAGATAAAAGAATAATTATTTAAGATACAAAAGGCATTCTTTATTTAAAAAGGAGTGCCTTTTGTATTCGGTATAAATTATAAACCAACAGTATTTGCCTTTAATTACATTGGGAATTTTTAGGTAATAGTTGTATTTTTGTAAGCTAATATTTTTGATACCTAATGATAATAACCGATACACATACGCATCTTTACAGCGAAGAATTTGATCAAGATAGAGACGAAATGATGCAAAGCGCACTTTCAGCCGGCGTTTCCCGTTTCTTTATTCCAGCTATAGATTCTACTTGCACCGAAAGTATGTACGAATTAGAAAAAAACTATCCTGAGAATGTCTTTTTGATGATGGGTTTGCATCCAACCTATGTTAAGGAAAATTATCTAAAAGAGTTACTGCATGTAGAATCTGAATTAGAGAAAAGAAAGTTTTATGCTATCGGAGAAATTGGTATTGATTTGTTTTGGGATAAAACGCATCTTGAAGAACAAAAAATCGCTTTTAGAAGTCAAATACGATTAGCAAAAAAATACAAACTTCCTATTGTTATTCATTGTAGGGAAGCTTTTGATGAAATTTTTCAAATTTTAGAAGATGAAAAGTCAGAGGAACTATTTGGTATTTTTCACTGTTTTACAGGAACACACGAACAAGCATTAAAAGCAATTTCCTATAATATGAAATTAGGAATTGGTGGTGTGGTGACTTTTAAAAATGGTAAAATAGACCAATTCCTGGATCAAATTGATATAAAACATATTGTTCTAGAAACAGATTCTCCTTATCTGGCTCCCATTCCCTATCGAGGAAAAAGAAATGAAAGCAGTTATATATCAGCTGTAGTTGAAAAGTTGGCGCAAATATACAGCCTTTCGGCTAATGAAATTGCGTTGCAAACTACTGAGAATTCCAAAGCTGTTTTTGGGATTTAAAGTAGAATTGACATTATTTAGATATTTTTTTTGTTCATTTGCCAATTAAATAATTGAGAACCAAAATGCAGAGATTTGACGCTATTCGGCCTTTTTATGATTCCGAAATAAACGAAGCACTTCAAAAAGTTAGTAATCATCCAATGATGAAAGCCTTGATGAATTTTACTTTTCCCGAGGTTGCAGATGAAGTATGGAAAGAACAACTTCATAAAACGCATTCTATCCGCGATTTTCAGTGTAATGTTATCTATCAATCCGTGCAAAGAGTTTTAGAAAAAAGCTCGGATGGACTAACTACTTCCGGTTTTGAAAACCTTCAACCCAACACTTCCTATTTGTTTATTTCGAACCATCGCGATATTCTTTTGGATACCACTTTATTGAATACGGCTTTATTTGAGAATAAATTGGTGATGACCGCATCAGCAATTGGAGATAATTTAGTTAAAATGTCATTCTTGAATACATTAGCTAAATTAAACAGAAATTTTTTAGTACAACGAGGCTTAACGCCAAGGGAAATGCTACAAAGTTCAAAACTTTTATCAGAATATATAGGGCATTTGTTGCAACACGAAAACCGTTCTGTTTGGATCGCACAACGTGAAGGAAGAACAAAAGATGGAAATGATGAAACTAATCCTGGTATTTTAAAAATGCTTGGAATGGGATCTGATGAGAAAAACTTGATGGATTATTTTAAGAAAATTAAGATCGTTCCTGTCTCTATTTCCTATGAATATGATCCTACAGACGCTTTAAAGATGCCTCAGTTAATGGCAGAAGCCAATAATGAAGTTTATGTAAAGGAGAAAAATGAAGACTTTATGACCATTTTGAGCGGTGCTCTAGGCCAAAAGAAAAGAATTCATATTCACATTGGAACTGTTTTAGATAAGGAAATTGAAGAAATAAAAGCTATTGGCGAAAGTTCAAATAAGCAAATAGTTACTTTGGCTCAAGTGATTGATGATGCTATATTAAGCAATTATAAATTATGGCCTACTAATTTTATCGCTTATGACATTGTAAATAAAACCAATAAATACGCACATCTATACACTGAAAATGAAAAATCTCTGTTCGAACGCCGACTAGAAATGCGAATCGATCATGATAATCCAGTGGCTTTAGAGGGTTTTCTAGCAATGTATGCGAATCCTGTTGTGAATAAATTGAAATACCACGATGTCGTATAAATCTAAGATACTTTTAATCTATACCGGTGGAACAATTGGTATGAGGAAAGATTTTGAAACCGGTGCATTAAAAGCCTTTAATTTTAGTAAATTATTGCAACGCATACCAGAATTGAAACAATTAGACTGTGAGATCGAAACGCTTTCTTTCAAACATCCTATTGATTCCTCGAATATGAATCCTAAAGAATGGGCTAAAATTGCCACTATTATAGAGGACAATTATAGTTCATTTGATGGTTTTGTGGTGCTTCACGGTTCTGATACCATGTCTTATTCAGCATCGGCATTGAGTTTTATGCTAGAGAATTTGGCTAAACCAGTAATTTTTACGGGTTCGCAATTGCCTATTGGTGATTTACGTACCGATGCTAAAGAAAATTTAATAACGGCAATTCAAATTGCTTCCTTAAGAAAAGACGACAAGCCTGTTGTTAGTGAAGTTTGTCTTTATTTTGAATACAAATTATACCGAGGAAATAGAACTACAAAGATAAATGCAGAACATTTTAAAGCGTTTACCTCGCCTAATTATCCCGATTTAGTTGAATCTGGGGTACATTTAAAACTGAATTCAGAACTATTTTTACCTTGTAATAAAATAAGTGAACTTAGAGTGCATAAGGTTTTAGACAGCAATGTAGCTGTTGTCAAAATGTTTCCTGGGATTACCACTGCTGTATTGTCAGCTATTTTAAATATTCCAAGTCTTAAAGGGATTGTTTTAGAAACTTATGGATCAGGAAATGCTCCTACCGAAGATTGGTTTTTAAATCTTTTAAAAAAAGCAATAGCGGCTGGTTTGTATGTGGTAAATGTTACGCAATGTGCTGCAGGAAGTGTGAGTATGGGACAATATGAAACGAGTACAGGAATGAAAGAAATAGGAGTGATTTCTGGTAAAGACATTACTACCGAAGCTGCAATTACAAAATTAATGTTTTTATTAAGTCAGAACATAGCAGTAAAAGACTTCAAAACTGTTTTTGAAACTTCGTTAAGAGGTGAAATGATATAATAATTAGATTTTACTTTTCTAACTCATTTTTTTTCGTGTTCTTTGCAGCCGTAATAAAATAGAGAGGTGGCCGAGTGGCTGAAGGCGCACGCTTGGAAAGCGTGTATATGGCAACATATCGAGGGTTCGAATCCCTTCCTCTCTGCAAAGATAAAATGCTTCCTGATAGGGAAGCATTTTTTGTTTTAGAACGTGTCAAACTTTTTAGTTTAGCAAAACTATAAGACTAAAAAGGTTTGAGTATCGAATGCTACGTTTTATTTATTGGGTATAGAATACTTTGTGGTATTAACGCTGTAATCCTTTTAAAGCTTTTCCTTTTTAAAGTTGAATAAATGCTTTAACCTAAGTCAAAAATCATGAATTTTCAATTTTAAATACCAAATCTACTGAACTGCCGTTTTCTAAATAATGCTTCAATCTTAGTAAGTTTTATATATTTAATTTAAAACCATTTAAAAACTCCAATATCTTATATTTGTACTGTTCTAAAGGAATTATAAAGAGAATCAATCATTTTAAAAACATAAACATATGCGGTTATTTATAAGTTGTTTTCTTTTTCTCTCTTTTTTTTCTGTCTTTGCGCAAGAAAATTCAGCTCCTGAACTGGTTCCGATTGTCAAAGTAGATTCCTTGTATAGAGAAGATCAGTTTTATTTTGCAGTTACTTATAACACGCTAGCTAATAAACCATCGGGTTTGTCTAAAAGTAAATTCTCCTCTGGGTTTTCTGGTGGATTTTTGAGAGACATGCCAATCAATAAGTCAAGAACGGTAGCTATTGCTTCTGGAATAGGGCTTTCTTATTCCAATTATAATCAGAATTTATCGATTACTTCTTCTTCAGATACTCGTTTATATTCCATCATAGACAGTGATGTAAATTACTCTAAAAATAAATTTTCGCTACTTACTTTTGATGTTCCTGTAGAATTTAGATGGCGAACATCTACTTTTGAAAGTCATAAATTTTGGCGAATTTATACAGGGATAAAGTTTAGTTATCTTTTGTACGACAAGTCGGTTTTTAACGGTAGTGGTGGTAAAGACAAAATTACTGGAAATAGCGATTTTGATAAATTGCAGTATGGAGCGTACATTTCATCAGGATATAACACAATAAATCTTTACGTGTATTATGGTTTAAATCCCCTGTTTAAATCAGCCCAAATAGATGGTGAAGATCTTAAAATGAAGGCACTTAATTTTGGAATTATTTTCTATATTTTATAACCAAAGGAGCAATAACAATAATTGCGGTACAGCGCCAATGCAAAATCCTACAACTAGTTCTTTGTGCGTATGTGCATTCATCTCTAGCCTAGATGAAGCAATAATGCCATTGAGTAAAATTAATAAGGAGATAAAAATTATACTTTGAACTTGAAAGTGCATGCTCAATCCAATTACAAAAACGGTTATAGAACTAATGGCTATCATGTGCAGGCTGGCTTTGCTTTTTAGAAATAATAAGATTAGAGCTAAAAGAGTACTCATCAATCCTCCTAATAGGAAAAAATGCAATTCGGGATAGCGATCTATAGTAATGCTTTTTCGTACTAATAATATAATCAAGAAGCAATGCACAATTAATGGAATCTTTCTTTGAGATATTTTGGCAATCATAATTGTATCAATGTTTCCCGTGGCTCGCAAAAGTAAAAATACTAGTGCTGGAATAATAAGGGTAACAATTGTGACCTGAAAAAAAACAAATATTTTTTCTTGTATTACAAAATTAGCATCATTGTAAAAAAGATAAAATAGCGTTGCCAAAGCCGGTATGAATATCGGATGGAAAATATAAGAAAATGAGGGAAGTATTTTTTTCAAGCTTTTTGTTTCTTTAACTAGCAAATATAAGTAATCTGTCAAAAAAATCACAATTTGTGAGTCTTCTTTAGAGTTGTTAAATAAGGTTTTGCAACGGTAATTCTAGGAAATGTAAGTCTTGGTTTTAAAAAGAAGTCTTATTTTTGATAAAGTTTTAAGTTGATCTCAAAGAGGAATTTTTTTCTCTTATAAAATAAACACACACACCAATCTCATAGTGTAATGAATTCAAAAATTCTTAATAGCATTCAAAAAATAGCAACAACATTTGTAGACAATCAGTTTGATACTAGTTTAGAGACCGTTTCTATTGATAGCCGCTCTTTACAAAATGGCTCCCAAACTTTATTTTTTGCTTTAGTTGGTTCACATACAAACGCACACGTATATGTAAATGATTTAATAAAAAACGGAGTTCGTAACTTTGTTGTTAATCATATTCCGGAAGGATGCGAAAAAAAGGCCAATTTTTATCTTGTCGCAGATACCCTGATCGCTTTGCAAGAGTTTGCTGCTCAATACCGCGCTTTGTTTGATTTCCCGATTATTGGAGTTACAGGAAGCAACGGTAAAACTATCGTAAAAGAATGGCTTAATTTCCTGTTAAGCCCAGATTACAATGTGATTAGGAGCCCCAAGAGTTACAATTCCCAAGTGGGAGTTCCGCTATCTGTTATTGCAATAAATGAACAACATAATTTAGGGATTTTTGAGGCTGGAATTTCTACTAATTCAGAAATGAGTCGTTTAGAAAAAATAATTCAACCTACCATAGGATTATTAACTAATGTAGGTTCTGCTCATGATGAAGGTTTTCTCAATTTAGAGGAGAAGAGAAAAGAGAAAATGTTGCTTTTCAAAAACTCAGAGGTTGTCATATATCAAATTAAACAGAATGATGTTTCGGTTATCCTTTCAAAACAAAATGCATTCACTTGGAGTTTTGAAAAGAATCAGGCTAGCGTTTTTATCGAAAAAATAAAGAGTAATGACAAAACCGAATTAAAAGTTTATTATGGTAATGTATATTTTGATTTGCTCATCCCATTTCAAGAGGAAGCTTCTATAGAAAATGCCATTTCTTGTTTAATGGTTTTATTGTATTTTAAGTACGATCCGATTACGATTCAAAATAGAATGCAGCTTTTATATCCTGTAGAAATGCGACTGAAAGTAAAAAATGGAATTAACAATTGTAATATTATTGATGATAGTTACAGCTCTGATTTTCAATCACTAAAAATCGCTTTAGATTTTCTAGAAAGCCAAAAACAGTCCGATAATAAAACAGTTATTTTATCAGATATTTTTCAGAGTGGTCTTTATAAAGAAGAGTTGTATTCAAAAGTCGCCGATTTGATTGTTTCTAATAATATAACTCGTGTTATAGGAATAGGAGAAACGATTTCAGAATTTAAAGACAAATTTGCCAATTGTATTACCTATAAGAACTCGGCAGATTTTATAGCAGACTATGATAATTTAGATTTTAATAATGAAACTATTTTAATAAAAGGCGCGCGATCTTTTGAATTTGAAGCAATAGTTTCGCTATTAGAAGAGAAAACACATGAAACTGTATTAGAGATAAACTTAAATGCAATAAGTTATAACTTAAATTTTTTTAAAGCAAAACTGCAACCAAATGTAAAAATTATGGTAATGGTAAAAGCTTTTGGTTATGGTAATGGTGGATTTGAAATTGCCAAATTGCTAGAGCATCATAAAGTTGATTATCTTGGAGTGGCTTTTGCCGATGAAGGTATCGCACTAAAATCGATGGGAATACAAATGCCAATCATGGTTTTGAATCCTGAAAACACTAGTTTTAGTGCAATCATACAGCATCAATTAGAACCCGAAATCTACAGTTTTAAAGGGCTTCGTGCTTTTCTTAAAATGGCTGCTCAAAAAGAGTTGAAAGAATTTCCAATTCACATAAAAATAGATACGGGTATGCATCGTTTAGGTTTTGAAGCCAATACTATCGATGAGTTAATCACTACTTTAAAAGGAAATGCTACCGTTAAAGTAAAAAGTATTTTATCTCACTTGGCCACAAGTGATGATTTTTCACAAAAAGACTTTACGCAATCACAAATTGATTTGTTTGAAAAGTTATCTTCTAAATTAATGTCGGAATTAAAAATTAAGCCCATTCGTCACATCTTAAATACCTCAGGGATTAGTAATTTTTCGAATTCCCAGTATGATATGGTTCGACTAGGAATTGGTATTTACGGAGTTTCTAATGATCCAGAAGAGCAAAAAAAACTGGAGAATGTAGGGACTTTAAAATCTATTATTTCTCAAATTAGAATTGTTTCTGAAGGAGAAAGCGTGGGTTATGGTCGGAAATATAGAGCTCAAAAATCTACCAAAATAGCCACTATTCCTATTGGTTATGCCGATGGGATTTCAAGAGCTTGGGGTAATGAAGTTGGATTTGTGACTATTAAAAACAAAAAAGCTACCATTGTTGGAAGCATTTGTATGGATATGTTGATGGTCGATTGTACAGATATAGATTGTAAAGAAGGAGATTCAGTTATTATTTTCGGACAAAATCCTTCAGTGAATTTTATGGCTCAACAATTAAATACCATTCCTTATGAAATTCTGACAAGTATTTCTCAACGAGTTAAGCGAATATTTTACAGGGAGTAGGTTTTTTTTAGATATAAAATAATCAAATGTTAAATTTTTAACTATTTTTGTTTTTACGCAAAGTAAATTTAGGTATAACAAAAAAAAGAAAAGTATGGGATTTTTTAGCGATTTTAAAGCATCTTTAATGAAAGGTGACGTTTTAAGTTTAGCAACTGCTGTAGTAATGGGTGGTGCATTTGGTAAAATTGTAGGATCTGCTGTAGATGATGTTATTATGCCAATTGTTGGTTTGTTAACAGGAGGAATTGATTTTACACAAAAATTTATTACTCTTGACGGAAATTCTTATCCAGATTTAGCGGCTGCAAAAACGGCTGGAGCTGCAGTGATTACCTACGGAAATTTAGTTCAAGCAATTATCAATTTTGTAATTATTGCTTTCTTTATTTTTATTGTTTTAAGAGCTGCTGAAAAAGCAAGAAAAAAAGAAGTTGTAGTAGTTGTTCCTCCAGCAGGACCTACACAAGAAGAATTGCTTATTCAAATTAGAGATTTGTTAAAAAAATAATCTTTTTTTTAAACTAAATAGCATTGGTAAAGCCATCTCAACGAGATGGCTTTACTTTTTTAAATAAGTAAGAGAAACTGTATTTAAATCCAGTTGTTACATTTTAAACAATTTGTTATTTTTTGTTAACCGCCTTGTTTTGATTTTAATATTACTTACTTTTGTTTTTTTAAATTGATGTTCAAAATTAAAAAGATACTATGAAAATAGCTGTTGTTGGTGCTACCGGTATGGTTGGCGAAGTAATGTTAAAAGTCCTGGCCGAAAGAAATTTTATTTCCGATAATGATGATTTAATTCTTGTTGCTTCTGAAAGATCAGTAGGAAAAGAAATAGAATTTAATGGGAAAAAAATCAAAGTGGTGGGTTTACAAACTGCTGTAGATCTCAAAGCAGATATTGCTTTATTTTCAGCAGGTGGCGAAACGTCATTAGAATGGGCTCCAAAATTTGCAGCTGCAGGAACAACCGTTATTGACAATTCATCTGCATGGAGAATGGATGCTACCAAAAAGTTGATAGTTCCAGAAATCAACGCTAGTGAATTGACAAAAGAAGATAAAATTATTGCAAATCCAAACTGTTCTACCATCCAAATGGTTTTAGTTCTGGCTCCTTTGCACAAAAAATACAAAATCAAACGCGTGATCGTTTCTACCTACCAATCCATTACAGGAACAGGTGTAAAAGCGGTACAACAATTAGAAAATGAATATGCAGGTGTTAAAGGCGAAATGGCTTATAAGTACCCAATTCACAGAAACGCAATTCCACAATGTGATTCATTTGAAGAAAATGGATATACAAAGGAGGAAATGAAATTAGTTCGTGAGACTAAAAAAATTCTAAGTGATAATACTATTGCTGTAACAGCAACCGCTGTTCGTGTGCCTATCGTTGGTGGTCATAGTGAGGCTGTAAATATAGAGTTTGCAAACGATTATGATTTAAGCGATGTCAGAAGTATTTTGCATCATACTGATGGGATTGTAGTTCAGGATAATAATGACACATTTACCTATCCAATGCCTATGTATGCTCAGGGTAAAGATGATGTATTTGTAGGTAGAATTCGCCGTGACGAAAGTCAGGAAAACACATTAAATATGTGGATTGTTGCTGATAATCTAAGAAAAGGTGCAGCTACTAATACAATACAAATTGCGGAATATTTAGTTGCAAACAAGTTAGTATAAAACAACGAGATTAAGAAAATATTAAAAAACTACAACTTTTACGGTTGTAGTTTTTTGTTTTACTACATTTGCCAAACATGAAAAAGAATAAACTCATAGTAAGTCTTTCTCTGGTTATTACAGTATTGTTCTCGATACTGTTTCAATCAGTGCATACCTATGAGCATATTGCAAAACAACTTTCAGAAAAGCATTGCGATCATAAATACAACGTTTCAGGTACAGAAATAACCCATCAGCATCATAATGCAGACCATTGTTATGTTTGTCATTTTATTACAAGCAGCTATCTTACTCCCTTAGATTTTTCTTATAAATTATATTCTGTTGCTGGCGAAATACCCTATTTTAAAAGTAAGATAGAAACTGTTATTTCGTTCTCTGGTAGCAACTATTCCCTTCGTGGTCCTCCTGTAAATAGCTAAAATCATTTTATTTCTACACAAAATCATTACTCTGAATTTGTGGGATATTTTTATTATTTACTAAATCATTCCTACTTCGAAGATACATTTTGAATACTTCGATCGTAGGTAAATTACAATCATTTTAATGAAAAAATTTATTATAGCCTTATTTTTAGGGCTGTCTGCTATATTACAGGCTCAAAATTCTATTTCTGGAACCGTAACTGATTTGTCAAACCAACCCATAAAAGGAGTTTCAGTTTCATTGTCAGAATTGCATAAAGAGGCGACTACTGATGAAAACGGAAAATATTTAATTTCGGATTTACCCAATAGAAATCTTAGGATCACTTTTGCCTTTTTGGGATTTGCAACGCAAAATAAAACAATAAGAACTGCTCTTAAAGAAAATGAACTAAATATAACACTTGAAGAAGCAATTTTTCAAATGGACGAGGTGATCGTTTCAACGGCTTTTAATAAGATTCAATCACAAAACGTGATGAAAGTGGAGCATGAAAGCATCAAAAACCTACAACGCAAAGGAACAGCAACTCTAATCGAAGGATTGGCTACCATTCCTGGAGTTTCTCAAGTTTCAACAGGAACTTCTATAGGGAAGCCTGTTATTCGAGGTTTAAGTGGAAACCGTGTACTAGTATATTCGCAAGGCGTTAGAATAGAAAACCAACAATTTGGAGATGAGCACGGTTTGGGTTTAAATGATTCGGGTATAGAAAGTGTTGAGGTAATCAAAGGTCCAGCTTCTTTACTTTATGGTTCTGATGCTTTGGGTGGTGTTTTATATTTTAACCCAGAAAAATTTGCCAATGCCAATACTTTTAAAGCCAACTTTAGTCAAAAATATTTTGCTAATACTCAAGGAAGTAATTCTTCTTTGGGACTAAAAACAAGTACCGATAATTGGAAATTTATGACACGCGGAAGTTATAATACGCATTCTGATTATAAAATTGCCAATGGCGACCGAGTAACTAATACACGATACAACGAAACTGATTTCAAGACAGGTGTAGGATATAATAACTCTAGTTTTTCTACTGTATTGCGATACAATTATAATAAGTTGGACTTAGGGATTCCAGAAGAGGGAATTGAAGAACAAACGACAAGTAAGAAAACAGAATTTCCAAAACAAGGAATCTTCAATCATTTGTTGAGTTTAAATTCAATACTTTATTTTAAAAATTCAAAGTTGGATCTTGACTTGGGTTACATTGCCAATGACAGAAGCGAGTTTGAAGACAGTAATGAAGCTGCCTTACACATGAAATTGAAAACCTTTAACTATAGTGCAAAATATCATTTACCAAAACTAGGAAGTATAGAAACGATTGTTGGGCTTCAAGGAATGCATCAAACCAATAGAAACTCCGGAGAAGAATATTTAATTCCTGATGCTGTGACTAATGATTTTGGAGTTTTTGGAACCGCGAATTACGAATGGAATACCAATGTCTTGCAAGCAGGATTACGTTTCGACAATAGAAACATTACAACAGATGCTCAAGGAATTGCAGGAGAAGAGGGCTCTTTTGAAGCGATTAATAAAAGCTACGATAGTTTTAATGCTTCTTTGGGATACAAAACAAGTTTGACAGATGATTTGACTTTACGTTTAAATGTGGCTTCTGGATTTAGAGCGCCTAATTTAGCGGAGTTAACTTCTAATGGAGTTCATGAAGGAACCAATCGTTATGAAGTAGGAAATAGCGATTTAAAAACAGAACAAAACGTACAAACAGATGTGAATTTAGAATATAAAAACAGTCATTTTGAGTTTTTTGTAAATGGTTTTTACAATCACATCAATAATTACATTTATACCTCTCCAACAGGAGAAATTATCGATTCTAATTTAGTTTTTGATTACATACAAAATAACGCAAAATTGTACGGAGGTGAAATAGGTTTGCATTTTCATCCACATCCATTAGATTGGTTGCATTTCGAAACTAGTTTTGAAACCGTAACTGGAGAAAAAGAAAATGGAGAATACTTGCCATTAATACCCGCTAATAATTGGGATAATACCATTAGAACCGAATTTAAAATTAAGAATTGGTTGGAGGAAGGATTTGCTACGTTGAATGTTTCAAGTACTTTTAATCAAAAAAACGTGAGTGGTTTTGAAACGAAATCAAACGGTTACACTTTAGTAAATTTAGGATTGGGCGGAACAGTCAAATTAGGAAAAACACTATTTGATGTCAATATCAACGGTAATAATTTACTGGATAAAAAATACATTGCACACCTTTCTCGTCTTAAAACCGATGGAATTCCTAATATAGGACGCAACATCGTTTTGGGAATCAATTTTAATTTATAGAGTAATACAAAAAAAGCGCTTTTCAAAAGAAAGCGCTTTTTGGTTTTATTTAAGACTTTCACATACAAACCGCAGGCACAATTTTCCTATGTTTGTAACAACCTAAAACAGAATCTAATGAAAAAAACTTTTTTAATTATGGCTGTGTCTTCTACATTGGCAACTTTTGGTCAAGATCAAAAAGCAACTACAATGAAATATCCACAAACCACAAAAGGGACAACTGTCGACGTTTATTTTGATACTAAAGTAGCTGATCCCTATCGATGGCTAGAAGATGATAAATCTGCCGAAACGGGAGCTTGGGTAAAAGCTCAAAATGAAGTTACCTACGATTATTTGTCTAAAATTCCTTTCAGAGATGCGCTAAAATCACGCATGGAAAAATTATGGAATTATGAGAAAATAGGTGCACCATTCAAAGAAGGTGAATTTACGTATTACTATAAAAATAATGGTTTGCAAAACCAATCGGTTTTGTACAGAAAAGATGCCAAAGGAAACGAAACTATTTTCCTAGATCCAAATACTTTTTCTAAAGACGGAACTACTTCACTTGGAGGTTTAGACTTTTCTAAAGATGGATCTAAAGTAGCTTATGCAATTTCTGAAGGCGGTAGTGACTGGAGAAAAGTAATTATTATGGATGCAATCTCTCAAAAAATTATCGAAGATACTATTGTGGATGTAAAATTTAGCGGCGTTTCTTGGAAAGGGAATGAAGGATTTTATTACTCTAGTTATGATAAACCTAAAGGAAGCGAGCTATCGGCAAAAACAGATCAACACAAACTGTATTTTCATAAATTAGGAACGGCACAAAAAACAGATAAGGTTATTTTTGGGGCAGATAAAAAACGCCGTTATGTTGGCGGAAGCGTTACAGAAGATGATCATTATTTGGTAATTACAGCAGCAAATTCTACTTATGGTAACGAATTGTACATTAAAGATTTAACAAAAGCCAATAGTCCTATTGTAACTATCGTTGATAACTTCAAAAGCAGTAATGCTATTATTGAAAACGAAGGCACAAAATTATTTATAGATACAGATTGGAATGCGCCTAACAAACGCATTGTAACGGTTGATGTAAATAATCCAAAACCAGCCAACTGGAAAAACTTTATCGCAGAAACAGAAAACGTATTAACGACTTCAACGGGTGCTGGTTATTTCTTTGCCAATTACATGCAAGATGCCGTTTCGGTAGTAAAACAATATGATTATTCAGGGAAACTAATTCGTCAAATCGAATTGCCAGGAGTAGGAACTGCAGGAGGTTTTGGTGGTAAGAAAAAAGAGAATATACTTTACTATTCGTTTACCAATTATATTACGCCAGGTTCTACGTATTCATTTGATGCAAAAACAGGAATCTCTAGCATTTATCAACGACCAAAAGTAGATTTTAAGAGTGAACAATACGAATCAAAACAGGTGTTTTATACCTCTAAGGACGGAACCAAAATTCCAATGATTATCACTCATAAAAAAGGATTAAAACTGGACGGAAAAAACCCAACAATTCTATATGCTTATGGTGGTTTTAATATTAGCTTAACTCCAAGTTTTAGTATTGCCAATGCCGTTTGGATGGAAAACGGAGGAGTTTATGCAGTACCTAATTTACGTGGTGGTGGAGAATACGGAAAAAAATGGCACGATGCAGGAACTAAAATGCAAAAACAAAATGTATTTGATGACTTCATCGCAGCGGCAGAATACTTAATAGCTCAAAAATATACATCTTCTCAGTATCTTGCCATTCGTGGCGGATCAAATGGTGGCTTGCTTGTAGGGGCAACTATGACACAAAGACCAGATTTGATGAAAGTAGCTTTACCAGCAGTGGGCGTTATGGATATGTTGCGTTATCATACTTTTACCGCTGGAGCAGGTTGGGCTTATGATTATGGAACAGCCCAAGACAGCAAAGAGATGTTTAATTATCTTAAAGGCTATTCTCCAGTTCACAATGTAAAAAAAGACATTCAATATCCAGCTACAATGGTAACTACTGGCGATCATGATGATAGAGTGGTACCAGCACACAGTTTTAAATTTGCAGCTGAATTACAAGATAAGCAAGCAGGAACAAATCCAGTTCTAATTCGTATTGATATCAATGCAGGACATGGAGCCGGAAAATCTGTTGCAGCAACTATTCAGGAAAACGTAGACATTCAGGCATTCACACTTTATAATATGGGCATTCAAAAATTGCCAGAGTCTAAATAATTCTCCTTAGTTTTACTTTTTTAAGGAGCTATTTCCTGCTGTACACTGTATCCCCGCTAAAAAGCGGGGGATGCCGTTTCCATCAGGGCTAGGGTCTTTTGCTTAAAACAATTTTAGTTTTCAATAAAACGCTATTCGTAAGAATGGCGTTTTTTGTTTTATGTAATATGGCTTTCTTATTTTGATTTAGCTATTTATAATTTTAAAACAGCTGAGGTATATTATCCAATTTACACTCTAAAACAAATACAATAAGCATTGTTTTTTCATTTTCGGAAAAATCATTATTTTCTTTTAATTTTTTCACAATGTTTTATTAATGCAGTCGTTTTTTGATAACCTTTTCGGTAAATTTGAGAGACAAACATTAAATAAATAGAACATGACAGTACAAATCAACACAGACAATAACGTAGAAGGACACGCACGTTTAAAAGCATATATTTCAGAAGAATTACAAACTGCTTTAGCTCGTTTTGAAGATAAAATAACTCGTTTAGAAGTACATCTTGGTGATGAGAATAGTGATAAATCAGGAACCAACGATAAACGTTGCCTTATTGAAGCGCGTCCGATAAATATGCAGCCTGTTGCGGTTACAAATCATGCCGACACTACTGAAAAAGCATTTCATGGTGCATTGGATAAAATCAAAAAAGTATTAGAAACCACTTTTGAAAAAAAGAAAACGTATTAAAAAGTACTGTTTTTGGTATAAAAAAAATGACACGATCTTACTTTTAGATCGTGTCATTTTTTTTATGGAATCAAGAAGTGATTAAACTTTAGATTTTAGAAAATAGATTTTTGGTCACTATTTTTTCTTCAATTAATTGTAAAACTCTTATTTAACTTTATTTTCAAATAAAATGGAGGCTAGCTTATCATCTCTTTTATACACATCATCATAAAATCGGATAATGCCATCATCACCTACCCAAGATGTAAAATAACCAATATAAACTGGAATTTTGTTCTTAAGCGTATACCAATATTCGTCTCCACTATCCATTTTGGCATTAATTTTTTCTGCATTCCATTTGGTGTCGTATTTCATGATTGCAGCGGCAAGTTCTCTTGGCTTTGCCACTCGGATACATCCATGACTAAAGGCGCGAGTGTCTCTATTAAACAAATTTTTTGAGGGAGTATCGTGCAAATAAATATCATTCGAATTGGGAAATAGAAATTTCACTAATCCTAATGAATTTGATGTTCCCGGTTTTTGCCTCACAGAATTATTATTCCATTCCATATTATGTTGTGCTAAATAATTTGGATTTTTTTCGATAGCAGGAAGAATTTCTTTTTTCAAAATACTCGTTGGTACATTCCAGTAAGGTCTAAAAACAATGTATTTCATTGGAGCGCTAAAAATAACGGTTTTATTCATAGTCTTGCCCACAACAACTCTAGAGTGTAATTCGGGTTTACCGTCTCTAAAAAAAGTTAATTCGAAGGCAGGAATATTAACCACGATTAATTCTTTCGATTTAGTAATATCATTCGAAATCCATCGGCAACGTTCCATATTTACCATAATCGTTTTGATGCGTTGGCTAATAGGAACATTCATGTATTTAATATGTTCTGGCAAAATCGTTTTATTTATAGCATTCCCGCTACTCTTTTTAAAGTTCAAAACGCCCGCTGCTAATTCTTCATCATAAACCATACTTTTAGAATCACTAGAAATGGCATCGGTAACAAATAAATATTTTCTTATTTGTGCAATTGCTGTTGCACTATCGCCTGGTACATACGACTTTACTTTAGGATTTAGCGAGATCGTGTCCCAGCCTCCTTTTTTTTCTATTTTTTGGTATTTTTGCAATACATCTTTTAAAAGATAATACTGTTTTAAAACGCCTTTCTCTTCCTTATTAATCAAAGATGGATCTACTAATAAAGAGTCTAAAAAATGAACATAACTTTGTTTTTTTCGAGGCAAAAACCATTCTAAATCATTAGTTTTTTGATTGTCGATACCAGCATAGACTTTTCGTGCGTAGAAAAAGTACAATGACGAACTTAATAACTCGGTATCTACATTGGCTTTTTTATTGTTTTCTGGATTGCTATAAATTGCATCAAATTTTTCTTTATAAGGAATCACAGTCTCTACGCCTTCTGAACTTAGATTGTTTACTTTGTTATAAAGCAAACCAGAAAATTCGTTAAGACCATCTTTATCAAACCAAATATAATGAGATTGATGCTTGCGATAAAGCTCTTCTACTTCTGCTTGATAGGAAATTAGATCCGGATATTTCTGGAAAAAAGTTTTAATCTGTGTGCTATCAAAAGCAACTTCAATGGTGTTTATAGTAGCTGGAACTATTGCAGGTTGACTCTCAATTTTCTTTTTACAAGAAACCAAAACAAATAAAAATGTAAAAGTAATCAGGAGTATAGGAGTAATTTTTTTCTTCATAAATCTAATTTTAATGTGTTTAGAATACACTAAATCAATAGCAAAAGTACATCAAATCTAGTGCTGAATTACTTGTTTAAAATAGTGCCAATTTTTCAACTTAAAAATTAATTATTGAATACCAATTAATCCGAATGTTTTTTTTAACTTAAGCAACTGGTTATCAATAATTACTTTAAAAATAAGCCAAGAAAATGATACGTTTAATAGCGCATTTAGGTTTTTAGAATCCAATAATTATGTAATGTCTGTTCCACATTATATAAAAAAAAAATAACTCTCAAATGATTTAAACGGATTCCAGCATTTTTTTTAAAGATATAAAAATAGCAAAAACTTTGTCTTGTTTTAATTAATTGGTAATAAGTTATTTACTGTCATACTCATGATTTGTTTTTTGACATTAAATAATTAAAAAGCTTAGGTAAAAATAATTTTAGAGAACAGTTTCTAGCTCTCAAACGTCATAAGCTACTAAATTTAGCTACCTTGTATTCAAATTAGAGAACAAGCATCGATGAAACAATTTTGGAAGCATAGCTCAGTTTATAGTGAAGGAGCAAGTTTTAGAAAAATAATTAAATACACTGTATTGTTTTTTCTAGGATTGGTCCTCCTTTTTTTTCTATCTGCTATAGGTCTTGCTTTTTATTTTAATCATAATAAAGCAAAAATAGTTACACAAATTAATGCTAAGATTAACGATAATATCACCGGAACAATTCACATCAATGATATCAATTATAAATTTCTAAAAGGATTTCCAAATATGACTTTGGCTTTAAGTCAAGTAGAATTAAGAGATAGTTTGTATTTTTTGCATAAACGCACTTTGCTGAAAGCAGATGAAATTGAGGTTCGAATGAATGTATTGGGTTTGCTGCATAATGAAATTAGTATCGATAAAATTGAAATTCAAAGGGCGACAATCCATTTGTACAAGGGAAAAGACGGAATTGTAAATACAGCTATTTTTAGACCCAAAGCAAAAATTGATAAGTCTAAAAGCGCTGCCACTTCCACCTTTAACGAAATTGTCTTTGATGAGGTTCATTTCATTTCAGAAAACCAACTCGGAAATAAATTATTTGATTTTAATATCATTGCACTTCGCAGCAGAATAGATTTTGATAACGAAAATTGGAACACCAATTTGTATTTAAAAACGCTTGCAAAAAGCATGGCATTCAATACTCAAAGAGGTAGTTTTGTCAGGGATAAAATAGTTGAAGGCGTGCTAAAAGTTAGTTTTTCCGAAGCTAAAAATAAAATTAGTGTGGCTACAGATAAACTTTTAATTGGTGAAGAAATCTTTAATATCAAAGCAAATTTTAGTTTAGATAAAAACAAATCACCGTTTGATATTGCTATAAAAACGACCATTTTATGGCAGAATGCTTCTGCTTTATTAAGTGCAAATATCAGCAACAGAATTAATCAGTTTGATTTAAAAAAGCCAATTCCTGTTCTTTGTACTATTATTGGTGATATGAATGCTGTTGGAGATCCTGAAATTAAGGTAATAACAAAAATAAAAAATAATAAACTTAAAATTCCAGATGGTATAATTAACGACTGTAGTTTTGAGGCTAGCTTTACCAATCAATACGTAAAAACTACCGCTTGTAATGATGTAAATTCGACTATTACATTAACTAATTTTGAGGGGAAATACAAAACGATTCCTTTTAAAATTCCAATTGGGATTATTGCGAATTTTGAAAAGACAATTGTTGCGGGCACTTTTAAATCAGATTTTGAAGTTTCGCGGTTGAATGAAATTATTCCCAAAGATTTTATGCATTTTTCTGATGGTCAAGCCAATGTGAATCTAGATTTTAAATTTGGTGTTTCCAATTTAAGAATTCAAAAACCTCTATTTACCGGAAATACAACCGTCAAAAATGCAGTGATATATTACGGACCAAGAAATCTAACTTTTGTAAAAACCAATATTGATCTTGATTTTACTGAAAAAGCACTTATAATAAAAAAAATAAATTTTAACGACCGTCGCAACGCCGTTTTTATGCATGGAAAAATAGATAACTTCCTGACTCTTTATTACGATAATCCTGAAAAAATGATTGTGAATTGGGATATTTATGCTCCATTTCTTGATGTGAAACAATTTGCTGGAGTAATTACGAATGCTAATCATAAAAAAATAATTACCAAAAAAGACGACAACAATTTTTCTGATAAAATGTATTCTGTAATTGATAAATGCCAAGTGCTATTAAACCTAAAAGCAGATAAAATGGTTTATAGCAAGTTAGAGGCTACGAATGCAAATGCCTTGGTTTTATTAGCTAATAATCAACTAATTGTAAAAAACGGTTCGGTAGCAAGTGCAGGTGGAACGATTACATTTGATGGAAAACTAACTCCTGATTCTGATACTTTTTTGATGCAATCTAACGCACAAATCAATAAAGTAGATATTGCTAAATTTTTGGCAGCGTTTAATAATTTTGGAATTCAATCCTTTCAACCAAAAAATTTAAAAGGATTACTAAATGCCTCCGCTTCTGTTTCGGGCAGATTGCTTTCTGGCGGACAACTTAAGACAAATTCTCTTGGAGGAACAGCCAAGTTTGATGTGAAAAATGGTGCTCTAATTGATTTTAAGCCTTTAACAAATATAGGTAAATTCGCTTTTCCATTTAGAGAGGTAAACAACGTTGTTTTTAGCGATTTATCAGGAAATTTTAAAATTAATGGCGATTTAGTAACCGTAAAAGATTTGAAGGTAAGTTCTAATATTCTGAATTTTGATGTCGATGGAGTCTATTCTTTTGGAGCAGGAACCAATTTAGCAATGACTATTCCTCTTAGAAATCCAAAAAAAGATGAACTCATTACCAGTAATATAGAAAAAGAGGAGAAACGATATAATGGTGTCGTACTGTATTTACTAGCTATTGATGAAGGAGGGAAAATTAAAATTAGATGGAATAAAAACCACAACTAAAAATCTATTGTATTATGAAGAAATTATGTGTTATTCTAGTCGCTTTATTGGTATTAAGTTGCAAAAGTAAACAAGAAAATAAAGCAACTGCTGTAGTTGAAATTAACGAAACTATGGATGCTTGGCATAAAGCTGCAGCTAATGCAGATTATAATGGCTATTTCGAATTGATGGCTGATGATGCTGTTTTTATTGGAACAGATGCTACAGAAAATTGGAACAAACAAGAATTTCAGGCGTATGCTAAACCTCATTTTGATAAAGGAAAAGCATGGGGTTTTACCACTTTAGAACGTCATGTTTTCTTTGATAATTCTGGTAAAACGGCCTGGTTTGATGAGTTGTTAAATACACAGATGAAAATTTGTCGCGGTTCAGGAATACTAGTCAAAATAGGGAAAAAATGGAAAATACAACAATATGTGCTCTCTATGACGATTCCTAATGCTACGAGCCGTGAAGTTATAAAGATCAAAGAAGGTATAGAAGAACAATTGATAAAAGAATTAGAAAAGAAAAAGCTATAGTTTTTTGGTTATAAAACTGCCTTTATAGTTGTTAAGTATTATGAGTCGGAATTAAATTTTGCTTACTAATCGTTCAGTCATATATAATTCCTTAATTTTGCCGAAATATTATAAAAAAGTGGGAAGCAAAAATAAATTAAAGAGATTCAAAGAAAACGAGACGTTCACAAATGTTTTTCAACCTACAAGAGAGGAAGTAGTGGGAGACTTATTTCCGTTAAAAGGAAAATGGAATTCTGAATTCTTTAAAAATGAAAATCCATTAGTCCTAGAATTAGGATGTGGAAAAGGAGAATATTCAGTAGGACTTGCCGAAAGGTATCCTAACAAAAACTTTGTTGGTATTGATATCAAAGGAGCTCGTTTTTGGCGTGGTGCAAAAACTGCTGTAGAAACAGGTTTACATAACGTTGCTTTTATTCGTACCCAAATCGAATTGATCAATCATATTTTTGCAGAAAATGAAGTAGACGAAATTTGGATTACTTTTCCAGATCCTCAAATCAAATACAAACGTACCAAACATAGGATGACTAACTCTGAGTTTTTACAATTGTATAAAAAAATCCTTAAAAAAGACGGCGTTGTTAATTTAAAAACAGACAGTGAGTTTATGCATGGTTATACTTTAGGGTTGCTTCATGGAGAAGGTCACGAAGTTTTATACGCCAATCATAATGTTTATGTTAACGAAGGAAGTCCAGAAGAAGTAACTGCTTTTCAAACTTTTTACGAAAAACAATATTTGGAAGTTAACAAAGCAATTACGTATATTCGATTCAAAATCAAACAATAATTTTTTTTGAAGAGCATATCTTCGTTATGACATCCGCATTTTGACTATGAATTTAATCACTTCTTTGTTCTTGGGTTTTGTTACTGCTGTTATAGGGATTACGCCTCCAGGTTTGATCAATATGACGGCTACCAAAGTGAATTTAAAAGAAGGTAAAAAAAGTGCATATTGGTTTGTTTTAGGTGCAATTTTGGTGATTTTTTTTCAAGCTACATTGGCTATTTTTTTCGCACAATATATCAAAAGCCGTCCAGAGGTAATTGTTTTATTGAGAGAAGTAGGATTGGGTATATTTTTGGCATTAACGATTTACTTTTTGTTTATTGCTAAAAAGCCCAAAAAGAAAAAAGGTAAAATAAAGAAAAGAAGTACCTCTACACGTTTTTTTCTAGGGATGTTGCTCTCAGTTTTAAACTTTTTCCCCATTCCCTATTACGTTTTTGTTAGCGTAACCTTAGCTTCTTACAATTTATTTTATTTTGATATTACCTCTATTTTTGTTTTTGTTACGGGTGTAGTATTGGGTTCTTTTTTAGTGTTTTATTTTTACATCACCTTCTTTCAAAAAATCCAACACAAAACCGATTATTTTATGCGCAATGTGAATACTATTATAGGAAGCATAACCGGTTTAATATCAGCACTTACCTTATTTAATATTATAAAGTATTATTGGAGTTAATTTCTAAAATAAACTTTCAATATATTTTTAATCCTCAAGCCATGACAAACGACAACTTTTTTGAAAGGGTTTACGAAGTCGTTAGACAAATTCCTTACGGTAAAGTGACATCTTATGGTGCTATTGCCAAAGCACTAGGAACTGCACGTTCAGCAAGAATGGTAGGTTGGGCAATGAACGCTTCCCATAATCTAGACGATGTTCCAGCACATAGAGTTGTTAATAGAAATGGGTTGTTAACGGGTAAACTTCACTTTGACGGTACCAATTTGATGCAACAATTGCTTGAAAATGAAGGAATAGTAATTGTCAACAATCAGATCGTGGATTTCGATAAGGTGCTTTGGATTCCAGAAGTGCGATTGTAATACATTAATTGTTTTTTTAGATGTTTTTGGAATCCTTGTACTCTGAAATAGTTTTATATATTTATCAATAGGTATGGTTTTTAAATAAGGGTTTTAGTGCCAATCCATGAACATTGAAAATTTAAATGTATTAAAATTCAGTAGTTTCCCTTTTTGCTTTTCTAAAAGTACTACGTGTTATTTTTCTTGTGAAAAATCAAATAAATACGCGCAATTCTATCATCAATAAATCCGATGTAATTCCTTTATTTTAAGAACTTAATCTGTTATCTTTGTAATCTGAAATCAGTTTAAATAAAGATAATATTTTGGTGTAAAATACCAACAGAAAAAAGTAAATTCAAAATGAAATTAGATAGAAAAGACATCCTAAAAGCTTTAGAAACAATTACTGTAGCTGGAGAAGGAAAAAATATGGTAGAAAGCGGAGCAGTTGCAAATGTGATCACTTTTGGAGATGAAGTAGTGGTAGATTTAGTGTTACATACGCCAGCAATGCACATTAAGAAAAGAGCAGAAGAAGATATCAAGAAAACCATCCATGATTTAGTTTCTCCTGATGCTAAAGTTAAGGTTAATACTAAAGTAGAAGCTGCAGTTGCTGAAAATCCAAATCAGATTAAAGGAAAAGCAATTCCAGGAATAAAAAATATTATCGGAGTAGCTTCTGGTAAAGGAGGAGTTGGAAAATCTACTGTTACAGCAAACCTTGCGGTTTCATTAGCAAAAATGGGATTCTCAGTAGGGATTCTTGACGCTGATATTTATGGTCCATCTATGCCAATTATGTTTGATGTAGAAAGCGAAAAACCAGTTTCTGTAACTATTGATGGGAAATCAAAAATGAAACCGGTGGAAAGCTATGAAGTAAAAATTCTTTCTATTGGATTTTTTACTTCACCAAGTCAGGCAGTTATTTGGAGAGGTCCGATGGCTTCTAAAGCTTTAAATCAAATGATTTTTGATGCAGACTGGGGAGAATTAGATTTTATGCTAGTAGATTTACCTCCAGGAACGGGCGATATTCACCTTTCAATTGTACAAGCCTTACCGATTACAGGAGTTGTAATTGTAAGCACACCACAAGCAGTGGCATTAGCAGATGCTAAAAAAGGAGTTTCGATGTTCATGTCTGATGCGATTAATGTTCCAGTTTTGGGAATTATCGAAAACATGGCTTATTTCACACCCGAGGAATTACCAGAAAACAAATATTACATATTCGGACAAGAAGGAGCTAAGAATCTTGCTGAAGATCTTGAGGTTCCTTTTCTAGGAGAAGTACCAATTGTGCAGTCTATTCGTGAAGCAGGAGATTATGGTCGTCCAGCGGCCATGCAAACTGGTTCAGTTACAGCTACTGTTTTTGAAGAAATTACGCGAAATGTAGTACGCGAAGTGATTAGCAGAAATGAAAATTTACCAGCCACTGAAGCTGTAAAAATAACAACTATGGCGGGTTGCTCATCAGTTAAAAAGTAATCGATTAATGGCTCTGCAATTAGCAATAATAAAATTAATATGACAACAGAAGAATTAACAATTGAAGTTCAAAAAGCATTAGAAGAAATTAGACCTTTTTTGGTTTCTGACGGCGGTGATATTACATTAATCTCTATCGAGGACGGCAAGCATGTAAAAGTGCGTCTTGAAGGGGCTTGTACTAGTTGTAGTGTAAATCAAATGACATTGAGAGCTGGAGTAGAAACTACTATTAAAAAGTTTGCGCCACAAATAGAAACGGTTGTAAATATTTTATAATTTGTTTATTTGAATTTTATACATTAAAAAATAAAACTTTAAACGCACAACCAATTGATGGATGTATTAATAAAAATTAAAGATAGAGAAGGAGTTGTTCATGAATTACAAGCGCCTACAGATATGGCGATGAATATCATGGAGTTGTGTAAAGCATACGAGTTACCAGTTGAAGGAACTTGTGGCGGAATGGCAATGTGTGCTTCTTGTCAGTGTTATGTTTTAAACGATGTAGCATTACCAGAAATGGGTGATGATGAAGAAGCGATGCTCTCCGAAGCATTTTATGTAAAATCAAATAGTCGTTTGGGTTGTCAAATCCCGATTACTGAAAGTCTAGAAGGTTTAGAGTTAGAACTAGCTCCAGAAAATTAAATAAAAAATCCCGATATTTATCGGGATTTTTTTTGCTTTATTAATAAGCATATTATCTAATATTGAATGACTTATTTGAATGCTGGAATTCCAGTTATATCCATTCCTGTAATCAATAAGTGAATATCATGTGTTCCTTCGTAAGTAATTACAGACTCTAAGTTCATCATGTGACGCATAATCGAGTATTCTCCTGTAATTCCCATTCCGCCTAACATTTGTCTTGCTTCACGAGCGATATGAATGGCCATATCTACATTGTTTCTTTTAGCCATTGAAATTTGTGCTGTTGTAGCTCTTCCTTCATTTCTTAACACTCCTAATCTCCAAGTTAGCAATTGTGCTTTTGTGATTTCAGTAATCATTTCGGCTAATTTCTTTTGTTGTAATTGTGTTCCTGCGATAGGCTTATCAAACTGAATTCTTTCTTTTGCATAACGTAAAGCAGTATCATAACAATCCATAGCAGCACCAATAGCACCCCAAGCAATTCCGTAACGAGCAGAATCAAGACAACCAAGTGGCGCACCTAATCCCGATTTGTTTGGTAATAAATTCTCTTTTGGTACTTTGACATTGTCAAAAATTAATTCTCCTGTTGAGGAAGCACGAAGCGACCATTTATTATGTGTTTCTGGAGTAGAAAATCCTTCCATTCCTCTTTCTACAATCAAACCGTGTATTCTACCTTCTTCATTTTTAGCCCAAACTATGGCAATATCTGCGAAAGGTGCATTAGAAATCCACATTTTGGCACCATTTAGCAAATAATGATCACCCATATCTTTAAAATTGGTAATCATGCTTCCTGGATCAGAACCATAATTAGGTTCTGTTAATCCAAAACATCCCATGAATTCGCCCGTAGCTAATTTGGGTAAATATTTCATTCTTTGTTCTTCATTTCCGTATTTCCAAATAGGATACATGACCAATGAAGATTGTACAGAAGAGGTAGAACGAACACCAGAATCTCCGCGTTCAATTTCTTGCATGATCAATCCGTATGATATTTGGTCTAATCCAGCTCCTCCATATTCTTCAGGAATATAAGGGCCAAATCCGCCAATTTCGCCCAAACCTTTTATGATTTGTTTCGGAAATTCTGCTCTTTGAGCAAAATCTTCTATAATAGGCGATACTTCTTTCTTAACCCAAGCACGCGCAGAATCACGAACTAATTTGTGCTCTTCTGTTAGTAAATCGTCTAGGTTGTAATAATCAGGGGATTGAAATAAATCTGGTTTCATGTTAGCTAATTTTAAAAGAACAAATCTACACAAAGAAATATAACAAATGCATTAACAAATGTTATATTTTTTCTATTTTGTGAAAAACATAGCTTTTTTAAGCTTGTACGAAGCTATTTGAAAATTGCTATATATAAATGTAGTGAATTTTAAATTTTAAAAAATCTTCTCCTAATAAAAAAATAGAAGTTGTTTTTAATTATAGTGGTTGAATAATTTCATTATTGGATTTCTAGAGTAAGCGATTGATGCTAAAAAAATAAATTATTCTTTAATTTTATATAATAGATTATTGCTATTGCTGACATTTTTAAAAATATTGAAATTTTTATTCTCAATTGTTCATCTATTAATTTTACATTTGGGTTTTAATTTTTTTAAACCAAACCTGAAATGCGTTATCTATTTTATTGTTTTTTTTTAATGATAACGGTATCGTATTCCCAAAGCAAATCTAATTTGTCAGAGCAGGAATATACGATTATTAAAAATAAAATTAGATTGTTATCAAGTTCTAATATTGATAGCGCTTTTATTTATACCGATAAATTAGAAACTTCTAATAATCATTTGCATCAAGCTTTTGCTCAAGGAACCAAATCCTACTTGTATCAAATTAAGGGTGATGTTCAGAACTCAAAATTCTCATTGGATAGAGCCTATGAAAGTTTAAAAAAGATTTCTTCTTCTAAAGATAAAATAGAAATGAATGCCTATTTGCTAAATTGTGGCGGTTTAAGTTCTTGGAAAAGAGGTGATTTTAGCCATGCATTAGATCAGTTTCAAGAAGGGAGAAAATTGTCTATCAGTATCAATGATCGTGTACAAGCACTCAAATTTAATATAAACATAGGCTTAATAAATAATGAGGTAGGAAATTATAAAGAAGCTATTTCTATTTCTAAACAATCAGACCTGATGATTGATAAAATGCGATATCTATTTTCAGATGAGCAATTTAATATGTATAAAAGTGCAATAAATTTGAATTTAGGTAAATATTATGAGGATTTCTACAAAAGTAAAATAGATAAAACCGAATATTTAGATTCTGCTCAATTTTATTATGTTAAAGCTATTATTTATTCTAAATCTTTAGATTATAATAAAATGTTAGCTCAGATGAATTTAGCAAATATTTATTACCTCAAGAAAAATTTTTCAGAAGCCGAAAAAGGATATCAAAGTATTTTGAATAGCTCAAAAGAAAATGGTTTTTTTCTTGAATATTCTAAGATCATATATAATCTAGGAGATTTGTATTATTATAAAAAAGAATACAAACAATCTCTAGTGTATTTTAAAAAAGTAGATTCAATTTATTATGCCGATAAAGCGAATCCCATAGAATTCCTAAAATCTAATTATTATCAAGCTAAAATATACCAAGCTCTAAAAAATCAAGAAGAGGCGGCTAAATATTCGGAAATATATTTAGAAAACTATGAAAAAAATGAATTTAAGCTGAATAAAGAAATAGCTGAAGTTAATTTTAAAAAGAGTAAGGAACAATTAAAAACGGAAATGAAAATTATTCAAGAAGACTATAAATACAAAAAGAATCTTACTATTTTGGTTGTTTTAGTTTTATGTGTTTTAGTTGTTTTTTTAGGTTTTCTTGCAGTAAGAGGTTTCAAAAAGAAAAAAATAGCGGAACGTAAAGTAGCTGATTTGATTGAGGAATACAGAATGAATAGAATTAATTCAGAGAAAGAAATTATAATCAATCAAGAAATTGTCAAAAACACTTCTACTGTAATTAGTATTGAAAAAGAAAATGAAATTTTAGAAAAATTAAAATTTTTAGAAAAAAAATTAGAATATTTAAAACCTGATTTTACCCAACAATCTGCCGCAAAAAAAATCAAAACTAACACCTCTTATCTTTCTAGCGTAGTTAATAATCATTATAATAAAACGTTTAGTGAGTATTTAAATGAACTTAGAATAAATTATGTAATTGAGGAAATGATTTCTAATGCAACTTATAGAAAATATTCTACTCAAGCAATTGCGGAAAGTGTAGGATTTAAAAATGCCGTTTCATTTACAAAATCCTTTAATAAACGAACAGGAGTTACACCGATTCAATTTATTAAAGGACTTGAAAAAGAAATTGTTTAATTCGTTAAAAATTAGTTAGATTTAATCAAGATTTCTTACTGTAAAAGTTTTTACGTGTAATGAATACTTTTAGTTTTCCATCATTAATTAAAAAATAATATTATTACAGAGAATATATAATAATGACATTCAGAACCGACAAAAAAATAAAGGGTTTTGTGTTTCCATTTTTTTGCTCTTCAATATTAATTTTGAAAACTTTCTTTTATTACATTCTCTTTAAAATTTAGTTTCCTCCTATTAATATTTAAAAAATCCATCATATGATTGGTTTTGTTATTTTGAATTCCATAATTATTTGACATTATCACCGTAATCTACATTAACATTATATTTCATGATGTTAATACAATAAATAACAACTTCATTTTGAGTTTCATTTTTTAAGTTTTGATTTGTTTTTTACAAGTATTCTCATGATGTTGCCAAAATTTATATTTATAAATTGGTTTAATCAACTTCATAATAATTGTATTAGAGTTTTAATTTTCATAGTGCCTTTTGAACTTAATCTTCTATTTTTATTACTGTATTTTAATGAAAAAATAGAAAGATTATTAAATTTTTTCAAATTACTGGTTTTAAAGACTGCTTTATTTTTTATTATTTTTATCTACTATGTTTTTACCCGCAAGTAATTGTATTTCAAATATTTAATAGTATTATTGCAGTATGATAATTTATAAATTGTAAGTGTGAAATTGTTGAATTATTGGCATAAATAGATTTAGCAAAACAAAAAAACTTCATATTTGTAAAAAGCATTGTATCAATCTATTTTTTTTGACAGAGAATAATATGATAAATTTAGTTGAAAAGTATTTAGAAAGAAATAATTATTCGCAAGAGAAATTAGAATTTGAGGATTTATTTCAGTCTCATCCTAATTTTCCAAGTTTGTTTGCGATAACGGATTCATTAGCCTTACTTTCTATCCCCAATAAAGTAGATACTATCCCTAAAGAAAACTTTAATGAATTACCTGATTCTTTTTTGGCTGTATTCAAACAAAGTTTAGTTTTAGTTTCTAAAACTTTAAGTAGCCTTGTTTTTCTTAATGTTAAGGGAGAAAAAAAGCATTTGACCTTCGATGAATTTATAGAGGGCTGGAGCGGTTTAGTTATTGTCATTGAGCCAAACGAGATTATTTTAAACCAAAAATCTAATGTTCATGTCAAGTTACTCCAATGTATTGTTCCCGTTTTATTAATAATTGCAATTTCTTTTTTCTACAATAAATATACTTTTTATGATTACTTTCTACTTTCAACAAGTATTGTAGGACTGTTTTTCAGCACTCTTATCACTCAAGAAAAATTGGGATACCAAAATGAGTTGATCTCTAAATTTTGTAATGAAAGTTCGAATACTTCGTGTACATCCCCTATCAAGTCTAAAAACAGAACGATAAGAAAGTGGCTAAATTACTCTGATTTGCCAATGCTTTTTTTTAGTATAAACCTTTTGTCAATAGTTTTAGAACCCACAAATTCATGTGTTTTAATTGGAGCACTTAGTCTCTTTGCTATTCCATTAATAGTTTATAGATTATGGATAAGAAGATTAATATTAGAAAAATGGTGTGTTTTGTGTTTAGTTGTGGCGTCTATTATTTTAATCCAAGGTTTAGCTTGGTTTTTTGTAACGGAAGCTTTTAATTTAGAGACTATTTTGTTTCCTTTTGCCTATATTATTTCCTTAATATTTATTTCCTCTTTTTGGATAGTTATTAAACCAATTTTAGAAAATATTATTGAAGGTAAAAAATCTATAAAGGAGCTTAAAAAATTTAAGCGGAATTATATGATATTTGATTTTTTACTACAAGATGTACCAACATTAAAAGGATTTGAAGTTTTGCAAGGATTAACTTTTGGTAATAAAGAAGCCTCTGTTCAACTTACTTTGATTCTTAGCCCTAATTCTAGCCTTTGTCATGCAGCCTTTAAAGATGGGCTTGATTTAGTAAAGAAATATCCAAAAAAGATCTTTTTAAATGTTTTGTTCAATGTTAATCCGTTTAATAACGATAATCCCTATACTATTGTTGTCGAGAGTTTGCTCGCTATTAATGATGTTAATCCGGATAGGATGCATGAAGCGATTACCGATTGGCATTTGAAACAAATTGGATTAAAAGAATGGAAAATTAAATGGGGAGTAGAAACTATAACCACAAAATTTAAAGATGAAATCCAAAAGCAGTACGATTGGTGTCTTCAAAATAAATTTAATTATTCCCCAGTCAAAATTGTAAATAATAAATTATTGCCTTCTGGTTATGAAATAAATGAATTGAAGTATTTTTTTAATGATTTTGAAATGGAAAGAGAGTTTTATCAATTGGCTAATTTAACTCAAGAAGTCAGAGCGTAGTATTATAATTTTAAAGTATTTGAGATTGTTAGAAAGAATATTATATCAGTTTAAAGATATTCTGAAGGCGGATTAAAATTTCAAATAAAAATCCTTAGTTAGTTCAATATATTCTGGCGTGTAAGCGTGTCTAGCAGTTTCAATAATTAATTCATCAATAACGAAATCTAAAATTTCTTTACGGCTAAATGCCAATAAAGTACGCTTGGTTTCAGAAGTTGGTGTTCCTTTTACACGCGTAATTTTGAAAGGATATAATTCATATTCTTTGGCTAAAGCCAAAAAACTACGCTCTTCTTTAAAGGGTATAATTACTGAAAAAACTCCATTTTCAGATAATAGTAAATCAGCAGCTTCGATTAAATCTTCAAAAGGCATGGCTTCTTGAAAACGAGCTAAAGCACGTTGCTCATTATCCGATTTGTAATCTTCACTGTAAAATGGAGGATTAGAAATAATTAGGTCATATTCGTCTTCTGGCTCTTCGATAAATTCATCTAAACCTGCATGATAGCAAAATAAACGATCACTCCAAGGGGAATTTTCAAAGTTATCTACAGATTGCTCATAAGCATTTTCGTCAATTTCTAAAGCGTCAATTTGCTCTGCATGGCTTCTTTGTGCAAGCATTAGGGCGATAACTCCTGTTCCTGTTCCAATATCTAAAATACTATAAGGATTGTTGCTTATTGGTGTCCAAGCACCAAGCAAAACACCATCAGTCCCGATTTTCATCGCGCAGCGGTCTTGATTTACAGAAAATTGTTTGAATTGAAACAAAGTGATTGAATATTGAGGATTAATAGATAGTGACCCGAGCGTTAGCGAACTGGCAAAGCATTTTAGATTTTATAAAACAAATTGCTACTAACGATCCAGTTGTCATTTTCTCTAAAGATACATTTCAATAAGTCCCTCAGGTAAATCCATGATTACTTTTTTGTTTTCTCGGTCAATTTTCACCAAGAAATGATCAATCATAGGGATAAGAATTTCAACTTCACCATTTAAAACTTCAAAAAGAGGTTGGGCTGTAGTGTCATTAATAGATTCGATTTTGCCAACTACACCAAGGCGTTTGTCTTCGACTTCAAAGCCTATTACTTCGTGAAAGTAGAACTTGTTACCTGTAAGTTTAGGCAACATTTTTAATGGAAGATACAAGTCGTTGCCTATTACAGCATCAGCGTCTTCTTCGGTATTCATATCCTCAAATCGGATTCTGAGGAAATCATTCTTGTGCAAAGAGCTACTTTCAATAAAAAATGGAACCAAGTGTTTGTTGCATTCAACAAACACTGATTCCAAATTTTGATATAACTCAGGTTCGTCCGTATCTAAATAGGCAAGAACTTCCCCTTTGAAACTAAATTTTTTAGCGATTTTACCTAAATAGAAACAATCTTCTTTACGCATTTCTCGCTATTAAAATTATGCTTCAGTTGTTTCGTTATTTTCTTCTGTAGCAGGAGTTTCTTCAGCCGCAGCTTCAACTTCTTCTTCTACAGCTGGAGTTGCAGCAGCAATAGCATCTGCTTCAGCTTGTGCAGCTGCAGCTAAACGTTTTGCATTTACATCTTGTTCTGCTTTAAAAGCTTTTGCTTTAACATCAGCTTGTGCTTTAGTTAAACCATCTTTCTTAGCATCAACTTTTCCAGATTTTGCGTCTAACCAAGTCGCCAATTTTGCGTCAGCTTGTTCTTGAGTTAAAGCTCCTTTACGGATACCACCATCAAGGTGATGTTTCAATAAAGCTCCTTTGTAAGAAAGAATCGCTTTTGCAGTATCAGTTGGTTGAGCACCATTGTGCAACCATTTTACTGCAGCATCAAGGTTCAAGTCGATAGTTGCTGGGTTTGTATTTGGATTATAAGTACCAATTTTTTCTAGGTATTTACCATCTCTTTTTGAGCGTGCATCTGCAGCTACAACCCAGTAAAAAGGTTTTCCTTTTTTACCGTGTCTTTGTAATCTAATTTTTACTGACATAATCTTGTGATTAAATTTTGAGGTACTCGACCTCGATTAATTAAGGGTGCAAAGATACATTTTTTATTGATATCTACTAATTCGTGCTGTGTTTTAATTATGAAGGGCTGATTAGTAAAGATCAAGTATTGTTTTTATATTACTTTTTATTTTTAAGTACTCTTACTTTATTTACAGAAGTCTTTTTTGGATTTAGATTTTTTAAATCGTTTTGATAAATCCTACACTCTTAATTTTAAATTGATCTATTTAATAAATGCGATCTTAAATTTAGAACTTGGTTACGCTAAATTATACTTTTCAATATATAAAATTCATCAATAGTTCTTTTTTAATGGTTATAGTTTTTCTAAATTTTTTGTTAAAGATGCTGTGTTTTTCGTATGAATTTAAATAAAAATCATAAATAAGCTAATATATAGTAGATTACGAATTAAATGCACTACATTTGTTGTATTATTTAAATAAGTACATATGAATATTTTTGTTGGAAGCCTTCCATTCAGTATTGAGGAAGCAGATTTAAGAGAGTCTTTCGAGGCTTACGGAGCAGTTGATTCAGTTAAAATTATTACTGATAAATTTACAGGAAGAAGTAAAGGATTCGGTTTTGTTGAAATGGCAAATGATGACGAAGCTCAAAAAGCAATTGACGAATTGAACGGTGCAACTGTTCAAGGACGTGCAATCGTTGTAAACAAATCTGAGCCAAAACCAGAAGGCGAAAGAAGAAGTTTTAACAATAACAGTCGTGGTGGAGATTCACGCGGTGGTTATGGTGGTGGAAACAGCCGTGGTGGAGAAAACCGTGGTGGTGGAAACAGAGGAGGATATTAATATTTTTTTCTACAACTATAAAAAAAGGTGTCAATGCAAATTGACACCTTTTTTGTTTCTATGAATTTAATTTGTCTCGCTAAAACTATTTCGGTTTTAATTCTACTCACTTTCGTGATTTGTAGCGATAGAATGAAATTTATAAAAAACCATCCGAGTAGACGAATGGCTTTTATAATTTAAATATATATTAAAGATTAGCAACCAACCAATCGCCAACTTCGCTAGTTTTGTATGCTTTTACGCCTTTAGCAACTAAATCTTCTGTTACAATTCCTTGTTCTAATGATTTATTAACTACGTTTCTAATGGCTTCAGCTTCTTCTTTCAAACCAAAAGCATCTTCAAACATCATCGCTGCAGAAAGTATTGTCGCCAATGGATTTGCAATATTCAAACCAGTTGCTTGTGGATAGGAACCGTGAATTGGCTCGTATAATGAAGTGTGTTCTCCCACAGATGCTGATGGCATGAGTCCCATAGATCCTGAAATGACTGAGGCTTCGTCTGTTAAGATATCTCCAAATAAATTTTCTGTAATCAATACATCATAAGTGTTGGGCCATTGTACCAATCGCATCGCAACTGCATCTACAAATTCATATGAAACGGTAACTTCGGGATAGTCTTTCTCCATGGCTTGTACTGTTTCTCTCCATAAACGGGAAGTTTCCAAAACATTTGCTTTGTCTACACAACATAATTTTTTAGAACGTGTCATCGCTAGTTCAAATCCTTTCTTAGCTAGTCTTTGTACTTCAGCTCTTGTATACACACAATTGTCATACGCTGTTTCTCCTCCGTCTCTTCGGCCTTTTTCTCCAAAATAAATTCCACCGGTTAATTCTCTTAAGAAGACTAAATCGGTTCCTTCGATACGCTCTCTTTTTAAGGGTGAATTATCGATTAAAGAAGGGAAAGTAAAGGTAGGACGTACATTAGCAAACAAACCTAATTTCTTTCGCATTAACAATAATCCTTGTTCTGGTCTTACCTTGGCTGTTGGATCATTATCATATTTTGGATGGCCAATGGCTCCAAACAAAACGGCATCTGAAGCCATACAAATTTGATGAGTTTCGTCAGGATAAGGTACACCAACAGCATCAATGGCGCAAGCTCCTGTTAAGGCAGGTGTCCAAATAATTTCATGATTGAATTTTTTTGCAATAGCATCAGATACTTTTACAGCTTCATTTATGACCTCTGGTCCAATTCCGTCTCCGGCTAAAAGCGCTATTTTAAATTTCATGCTGGTGTAGTTTAGGTTTAGTTAATAGTTTTTGTCGTAAAGAATTTACTCTCGCTCATAATTTAGTTTCTCTAAGCGTATTTCCATATAATTTCCTTGCTTTTTTTGATCTTTATAGTATTCTGCAATCCCAACATAACCAGTTTTTGCAGGAAAAATGCTAATTGTACTATTATCATTACTGATGTTCATTTTTTGGACTACTTGTTTTTTAGATTTATAATAATAGTTTAGGATGTTTAATTCCAGATCTTTATCATCAGTTTTGTCAAAAAAGAAATAAGCTCTACCAGTTGTATCTGGTAAACGTTGTGAGAAATCGTATTTGTATCCTTTTGTCTGTTTCACATTATATTCTACTGTTTTTATAGGATTAAAGTCTTTATCCATCATAAATGTATAGAGTTGAGTATAGGTACGATAATTACTTTTTTGCCAATACGACTCCGCGAGAACGAAGAAAGTCCCATCAGGGTTTAAACTAGTTTTTTGAAAAGTTAAATAACCTTCTTTGCTCACTTTTCCACTTTTATTAATTTCTACATCTTTAAATTTTTCATAAGGAAGGTAAGTTTCTCTTGAGAGGGAGTTCGATTTAATATCAAAAACGGTTTGGTTTAAGCCAATTGATGCTAGGCTATTGTAATTATTGTTTTTGTTTTTTTCATAATATTTTCCTCCCATATATAGTAGACCATTTTGAATAAAATGATAATCAAAAATATGAGTATACTTTTCGCTAACTTCAGCAAAAAGTAATTCTTTACCTGTTTTAGAATCTAAAACAATATAATGTACAATTTTATGATTGTTGTCGTTATTTCCTTTGTATGCGTGACCTTCCATCAAAATGTAGTTGTCATCGGTGGCTAAAGTTTTGTATAAAATATATTTATCTTTAAAAACGTGACTACTAGTAAATTCCCAAATCGTTTCATTTTTAGTATCTACGGCATGGATTTTATTATAAAATGGTTCTTTATTACTTGCAAATAGTCTCCTCTCATTGATTAAGAATCCATTTTTACCTAAAGAGGAAGTATTAAATAAAGACCTACTATTGTTTTTATATTCTTTTGATATTGCTTTTATTTCAGGATTGTAAATACCAGTATTAACAATTGTGTTTGTTGTTATATTAAGTGTGGTATAGGCTTTAAAATTTCTAGATCCGCTTATAAAAACATTATAAAAATCAAATCTAAGCAAGCCGTTAGCATAATTAATGTCATCTAAAATTACCTTTGTACTTTTAGCGTTGTCTGCTTTTTTTTGTTTTATTTCTCCTGAACAAATTTTGTTCATGTTTTTATCTAAGACTATATACTTAAAAGCGACATTTAAATTTTCATCTGTATTCATTTCTCGTAATTCTACATAACCAAATAAATCTGTATTTTCGTAAAAAGGATCAAAAGAAACAAAATCACCATCAGCTTGTTTGAGAACGGAGTAGGATTGCCCAAAACTAAATTGAGTTATAAGAATAAATAGAAATATAATTTTTTTCATAAAGTAATTTTTTGTTTTTTTTTCTATTATGATTACTCTCGGTCATAGTTTAGTTTTTCCAAGCGTATTTCCATATGTTTACCACTTTTCTTGGGTTTTTTAAAATATTCTGCAATTGCGACATAACCTGTTTTTGCTGGAAAAACAGAAATTACACTATCATCGTTGGTGATTGGTATTTTTTGAATGACTTCTTTTTTAGATTTATAGTAGTAATTTAAGATGTTTAATTCCAAATCTTTATCGTCGTTTTTGTCAAAAAAGAAATAAGCTCTACCGGTTTTATTTGGTAAAGTTTGAGTAAAATCATATTTATATCCTCTAGTTCGTTTCACATCATATTCAACAGTTTTAGTAGGATTAAAATCTTTATCCAATGAAAAAGTGTAAAGATTGGTATAGGCGCGGTACGTCTTTTTTTGCCAATACGACTCGGCTAAGATTAAGAAAGTGCCATCCGTATTTATTCCTCTTTTTTGGAAATTTAAATATCCTTCTCCTCGAACCTTTCCGTATTTGTTTATTTTTAGATTAGGAAATTCACTGTAAGCTACATATTTATCCTGAATCACTTCTTTTTTTGTAAGATCAATTACGGTTTGATAAATACCTAAAGATTCATCAGAATTATATTGTTCTTTTTTATCTTTCTTGTAATAACAGCCGCCTGTATATAGTTTTTCATCTAATAAATAAATGTATTCGCTGGTGATAGTATATTTACTTGTTTGCGGTAAATAAAGTAACTCTTTTCCGGTCTTAGCATCTAAAATCAAAAAATGAATATCTGCTTTCTTTGATCCTTTTGAAAAGTAACCTTTCAGTACGATGTACTTTTCTGAAGTACTGAAAACGGAATAATTTAAAATATATTTTTTGAATGAACGAGTGCTATTGTATTCCCAGATTTTTTCATTTTTATAATTTACAGCATAATAAGTATCTTTTTCATTTGGCTTACCTAAATCATAAAAATCATCTTTTTCGATTAAAAAGCCAGTATTCTGTAAATCGTAAGTAGTATAGACATAGTTATCTTTTTTTCTATTTTTAAAAGTAAAATCTTGAACTTCGGTATTATACACTCCTTTACTTACAATGACATTTTCTTTAATGTCAACCACTTGATAAGTCTTAAAGAAATAATCTATATTTTGTGCGGAATATTGATAGGAGCCTAATGCGTATACACGTTCCGTGAAATCAAAACGTAAGTAACCATTATTAAAACTAATATCATTTAAATCGCGTTTGGTTGCCTTGGGAGATTGTTTTTCTACAAGATCTCCGCTACATAATTTATTAAAGTTTACATCTAATACAATATATTTAAAGGTGACATTGCGCTGTTCGTCTATATTCATTTTTCGAACCTCGACATATCCGTACAGCGATTCCTTATCGTAAATTGGCTTAAAAGTCATTAGTTCTCCATCAGCTGAATTCAATATTGCGTAAGATTGTGCAAAGCTTACGGTGCTTAAAAGGAAAAGAAAGAATAAGTAAGTATTTTTCATAATTGTGATTAAAGTAATTTTGGATTATAGATTTTTATAGTCAGTTGCTAATTGGGTAAGTTCGCTTAAAGTCAAGTTAGACATAAAGCCGTAATAGTATTGCTGGCTTTTAGTGTGTGCTTTGGGATTTATAGATGGAATATAAGTGTTTATTCTCATTTCCTTTTTTGCTTTAGCCAACGCTTCTAGATTAGCGGCAATGATCTTATTTAAGAAAATGTTTTTTGGATCTTTTTCTTTTTGTTTCAAACAATTGTACAAACTTTCTCCATAGTTTTCAATGTAATAATCATTATAGATCTGCTCGTATTCAATTCTTTTTTTTAAGTCAGTAAAGAATATTTTATCAGTATAAAAATCTTTTTTCTTCGTTCCAATTTTGCTGCTTATTCTTTCTATTCGCTCATCACAATTCGGATGGGTTTTTAGCGAGTCGATATTCCAATTAAAAATATGATCTTTTGAATAATTGTATTTAGAAAAATCTTCCATTACAATCCAATCTTTAAGAAACGGTTGATTTTTGGTAGTAAAATTTTTAACGTAACTTTTTCTACTTAAACTATCTCTTTCTGTATCTGTTTTAGAAAGATGTTTTAATAAATCAACACTTGAGGCAGAATTGTAATTGGTGTTTTTGTAGAAAACTAATCCCAATGAATCAGCTTGAAATTCATGATAACGAGATTTGTACTTGCCGTCGTACACATATTTTTTTACAAGTGCATCCGATTTAGTTTGTTTGTTGTATTTTGATTTTCTAATCTCTTTTTCAGCCTTTTTATTTTCATCACTATTTTGGGCAATGATCGATTTTTGAATACTAGTATCCCGATGATTTAAAACATAATGTGCTATTTCGTGAGACAAAACAAATCCTATTTCTGCTTCGTCATTTAAATATTTTAAAAGTTCCAAATTAAAAATAATAGTACCATCTCCTATGCTAAAAGCGTTCGGTTCTGAATTCCTAGAAAAATAAGCCTGGATTTTTTTATCAGCTAAAACAGGATTGTTGCTGATGATTTCGGTAACAATTTTATCAATGTAGCTTTGTATTTTATCATCAAAGTAGAGTTCTTTTTTGTCAATTTTTCTTTTTATGTATTCAAATTGGTTGCTATAACTTTCTTGAATCTCTTTACTCGTATTACCAGAATAAGCTTTCTTAATTTCTTTAATCTTTAATTTATGACGATTTGAAAATTCTTCGATAAAAAGTTTACGTTTAGAAAAGGAAGTCGTATCAAATGGAGTATAATTTTGGGCGTGACCTGAAATAAATAATAAAATAGAAAGAGTAGTAAAAAAATAGTATTTCATTTGTTAAATTTAGAATTTAAGAGCGCAAATATACTAATGTTTTATTTTTATTAAAATTTAATTAAGATTTTTGCTACAACATTACATTTAGCATTTTTTGTGTAGCAACAATCGCAGCAACGGTTTGGTCAGAGTCTAGTCCTCTTGTTTTAAATTCCTTTCCCTTATTTGTCCATGTAATGATAGTTTCACACAATGCGTCAGAGCTACTTCCTGGCGGGATTCGAACAGCATAATCAATTAATTTTGGTAATTCTAAATCTTTGGTTTTATAAATTTTGGCTAAAGCATTCATAAAAGCATCAAATTGTCCGTCTCCTTGCGCGTGTTCTTCAATAATTTCTCCCTCTATTTTTAAAGACAAAGTGGTCGAAGGGCGCATTCCTTTTGCATGAGATAAAATATACGATTCAACTACAATTCTTTCTTGATAAGTCTGACTGTCTAAAACATCCGATATAATATAAGGTAAATCTTCCTTGGTAACGGTTTCTTTTTTGTCACCCAATTCTATAATTCTTTGTGTTACTAATTTCAAATCTTCGGGATTAAGCTGCAAACCTAATTCTTGCAAATTTTTCTCGATATTGGCTTTCCCTGATGTTTTTCCTAATGCATATTTTCGTTGCCTGCCAAAGCGTTCAGGAAGCAAATCATTAAAATATAAATTGTTTTTGTTGTCGCCATCCGCATGAATTCCTGCTGTTTGAGTAAAAACATTATCACCAACAATAGGTTTGTTAGCTGGAATTCTATAGCCTGTAAATGTCTCTACCAATTTACTCACAGAGTACAAAGAACACTCTTTTACACTCATTTCTATTTCTGGCATAAAGTCATTGATAACCGCAACAGTACTTTCAAGAGGAGCATTTCCAGCACGTTCTCCCATCCCGTTTACCGTTACGTGAAGACCATTTATCCCCGCTTTTACAGCTTCCATCACATTAGCAATACTTAAATCATAATCATTGTGTGCATGAAAATCAAAATGAGTATCAGGATATCTTGTCGTTATTTGAGAAATAAAACTGAAAGTTTCTGAAGGAATAAGAACGCCTAAAGTATCAGGAAGTAAGATACGTTTTACTGGTTGTTGCGTCAAAAAATCTAAATACTGAAAAACATATTCCGGTGAATTACGCATTCCGTTGCTCCAGTCTTCTAAATAAACATTAGTGTCAATATTATTTGCTTGAGCCAATGCAATGGTTTGAGCAATCTCCTCAAAATGTTGTTCGGGTGTTTTCTTTAATTGATGCGTTAAATGATTTAGCGAGCCTTTCGTCAATAAATTTTGAACCTTAGCTCCAGAATTCTTCATCCATTCAATAGAAAGGCCACCGTCAACAAAAGTCAAAACCTCAATTCTATTGCTATATCCTTTCTCTTCAGCCCACGCCATAATACCTTTTACACCTTGAAATTCGCCTTCGCTAACACGTGCCGAAGCAATTTCGATTCTGTCAACATTTAATTCTTCGAGTAATAATTGCGCAATGGTTAGTTTTTCTGCAGCCGAGAACGAAACTCCAGAGGTTTGTTCCCCATCTCGAAGTGTCGTATCCATTATTTCAATTTTTCTTTTTTCCATTATGGTTTTCGTATTGACTTATTTTTTTTGGGGCGTGTCACCAATAAAAAAACGGCAAAAGCCACATTATCGTTAGCCGTTTTTTATTGCTGTCGGGCTTTCCGCTACAATCTTTTTTATAAAATTTGCCGAAAGGCTGCATTTTATAAAAAAGGATTTCTACTGCAATCCCTCACGCGAGCTCGTAACAGCATAACAAATCCAGATTTATTATTTTTATTGAGTAATAAAACACCACTATTTATTCCTTTATAATTGATTTGTTATTTTTAAAAAGCAATCAATTTATTAGTCAACAAGGCAAGAGATAGATAGTAAATAGTGCTGCTTTGTAATTTTTAGTACGGCAGTTTATCCGCAAATTCTACTATTTCCTCTTTTATGTTTTGTAGATAATCAATATCATCAAAACCATTAATCATATTTTCTTTCTTATAACCAGAGAGGTCAAACGTTTCTGTTTCCCCTGTTTGTAGTATTTTAATTGTTTGCTCAGGAAGGTTTATTTCGAATGCTGTTTTAGGATCAGCTTCAATTGCAGCAAAAATTTTATTAGAAAACTCAGGGCTTACTTGAACGGGCAAAACACCAATATTCAAACAATTTCCTTTAAAGATATCAGCAAAAAAAGAGGAGACAACGGCTCTAAAACCATAATCGTAAACCGCCCAAGCAGCATGCTCACGAGAAGAACCCGAGCCAAAGTTTTTTCCGCCAACAAGAATTTTTCCGGAGTAAGTTGGATTGTTCAAAACGAAATCTGCTTTTTTCGATCCATCTGGATGGTATCGCCAATCCCGGAAAAGATTATCTCCAAAACCGACACGCTCTGTTGCTTTCAAGAAACGAGCTGGAATAATTTGATCTGTATCTACGTTTTCTATTGGTAACGGCACTGCGCTACTGGTAAGAATATTAAATTTATCGTAAGCCATGGGAATTTTAGATTTTAGATTAACGATTTTAGATTGTTGATTTCTGCGAAGAGACCTATTTTTAATCGCTATTTTTTATGTAATATATTGTAAAATGTCACTTTAATAAAAAATTTAGTATTCTAACGAAATCTGAAATGCTACGCCAATTCGCTAGCGCTCGGGTCAAAAATCGTTAATCTACATTCTTAAATCTTTTAAAAAAGCTCTCTTGGATCGGTCAATTTTCCTGTAACTGCCGCTGCTGCTGCCATAATTGGACTTGCTAATAAGGTTCTTGAACCCGGACCTTGACGACCTTCAAAGTTTCTGTTTGAAGTACTTACTGCATATTTTCCAGCAGGAACTTTATCATCGTTCATCGCTAAACAAGCTGAACAACCTGGCTGACGTAATACAAAACCTGCTGCTGTTAAAGTGTCTAGTAAACCTTCTTCTTTTATTTGAGCTTCAACAACATGTGAACCGGGAACTAACCATGCGGTTACATTATCTGCTTTTTTATGACCTTTTACAATTTCTGTAAAAGCTCTAAAATCTTCAATACGTCCGTTGGTGCAACTTCCTAAGAAAACAAAATCAATTGGTTTGCCAATCATGACATCATTTTCTTCGAAGCCCATATAGGCTAATGATTTTTTATAGGTTTCTTCCCCGCCTTCTACTTGGTTGGCTTTTGGAATGTTTTTTGAGATACCAATTCCCATTCCCGGATTTGTGCCATAAGTAATCATGGGTTCGATATCTTCTGCTTTAATGTTTAATTCTTTATCAAAAATTGCATCAGCATCAGTTTTTAAAGTTTTCCAGTATTCAACTGCTTTGATCCACGCTTCTCCTTTTGGAGCATATAATCGTCCTTCAAGGAAATCGAATGTTTTTTGGTCAGGAGCAATCATTCCACCACGAGCACCCATTTCGATACTTAAATTACAAACCGTCATCCTACCTTCCATAGACATGTCTTCAAAAACATTTCCAGCGTATTCAGCAAAATATCCCGTTCCACCAGAAGTGGTCAGTTTAGAAATAATGTAAAGAGCAACATCTTTTGGACCAACACCTTTACTCAAAGTTCCATTTACGTTGATCCGCATTTTCTTTGGTTTAGGTTGCATAATACATTGCGTGGCTAGTACCATTTCTACTTCCGAAGTTCCAATTCCGAAAGCAATCGCTCCAAAAGCACCGTGTGTCGAGGTATGAGAATCTCCGCAAACGATTGTTGCTCCGGGTAATGTAATTCCGTTTTCAGGTCCAACAACGTGAACAATTCCGTTCTTTTGATGTCCTAATCCCCAATGCGAAATGCCGTATTCGGCAGCATTATCTTCTAATGCTTTCAGCTGATTCGCTGATAAAGGGTCTGCAACAGGTAAATGTTGATTTATAGTTGGTGTGTTGTGATCGGCAGTAGCAAAAGTGCGCTCCGGATACAAAACGGTAATTCCTCTTTCTTTTAAACCTAAAAAAGCAACGGGACTCGTAACTTCATGAATAAAATGGCGATCAATGAAAAATACATCTGGTCCATCATCAATTTTTCGCACCACATGCGAATCCCATACTTTATCAAATAATGTAGTACTCATTTTAACTGTTTTTTTAAGTGTATTTCTTGATTTTACAACCCAATTATTTTATGGAATTGTAGTAATAAAAACAAATTTATAAAAACACATAAAGCAGCAAATTTCGATTATTGATTATATACGATACCCAAACTAATTTTACGTGGTATTAGAGATGCTTTTTTAATTTATGTTGTTTTGTGATGCTTTTTGTTTTGTCTTTAATTACTAGAATTTTTTCTTTTATTGGCATGTAGTGTTTGTTTGAAAATTTAGAGATTTGCTATAATTAGACTTGTTTTAAATAAAATTTTTGATAAATTAATAATAAAACACTTTTTGATTAGATAATTCTTAGTCATTTTTATTTCTATATTTTCTCATTACGTTACATTGATATTTTTTGAATATTGTATTATTAATCTATTTTTCGAGTACTTTATTTTACGACATCCAGATTGTAGAAAAAATAGTATAGTTATTTTTCAAGGTTTAAAAGTGTATGTTTTTTTGTCGAGAGATTTAAAAAACATCAGAGAATCTGTCACAAAAGAGACAGTGTATTTTTTCTTTCTTTATTAACAAGTTGGTTTCTGTTTTTTGTCTAAAAATAACCTAAATTTGAAATTCAATTTTTGTAATTTTAAATAATTACAATCACTTCAATTCCAGCTATGTACTTAATTTTTGATACCGAAACTACAGGATTACCTAAGCGTTGGGGCGCACCTATTTCTGATACAGACAACTGGCCACGTTGTATTCAAATCGCTTGGCAGTTGCATGATGATATGGGGAAGCTCATCGAACATCAGGATTATTTGGTTAAACCAGAAGGGTTTAATATTCCTTATGATGCCGAACGTATTCACGGAATTTCTACAGAATTGGCCGAAGCCGAAGGAATTTCTTTAGCCGAAGTTTTAGAGAAATTTAATATCGCTTTAGGCAAAGCCAAATATATTGTAGGTCAGAATTTAGGTTTTGATATCAATATTATGGGTTGTGAATTCTATAGATTGGGAGTAGAAAGCCAAATGAGTTCCATGCCAATTCTGGATACCTGTACGGAGGTTACTGCTTCTTTATTAAAATTACCTGGAGGTCGTGGTGGAAAATTCAAATTACCAACACTTACAGAATTACATAGTTATTTATTCAATAAGCCTTTTGGTGAAGCGCACAACGCTACTGCCGATGTAGAGGCAACTACGCGTTGTTTTCTAGAATTAATAAGACGTGAAATTTTCACAAAGGAAGAACTTGATGTGGAGCCAGGTTATTTCAAAGACTTTCAAAACAGAAATCCTTCCGAAATAAAGCTAATTGGTTTAAAACATATCAATCTCAAAGCGGCTTCGGATAAAATTCGTCAGCAATTTGGAGAGAAACAGGAACCAGCGGTTTCAAAGAAAGAGCTTTCGGAGAATAAAAAAGTGTTGGTAGACACACAGTTTGTGCACTTACACAACCATACCCAATTCTCAGTATTGCAATCTACCATTAGTATTGCAGCATTAGTCAAAGCGGCGGCACAACAAAAAATGCCTGCTGTTGCCATGACCGATCACGCCAATTTAATGGGCGCTTTTCACTTTGTGCGTGATATTTTATACCATAATAAAGCGGCTGAAGCCAAAAATAAAGCGGCAATCGAAAATGGTGAGGAACCTACAGAAGTTACGATGAAACCGATTGTAGGTTGTGAGTTTTTTGTTTGTGATGATCATAAAAACAAGTCGGTCAAGGATAATGGCTACCAAATAGTACTTTTGGCGAAGACCAAAAAAGGCTATCATAATTTAGCCAAAATGTCATCGATCGCTTATACAGAAGGATTTTATTATGTTCCAAGAATTGATAGAAAAGTAATTCAGCAGTATAAGGAAGATATTATCGTTTTGTCTGGAAACTTGTATGGAGAAATTCCAAATAAGATTTTAAACATTGGTGAAAATCAAGCCGAAGAAGCCTTAATTTGGTGGAAGAACGAATTCAAAGATGATTTTTATATTGAGGTGATGCGTCACAATCAAGAAGACGAAAATCGAGTAAATGCTTCTTTAGTTTCATTGGCTAAAAAACATGATGTTAAAATTGTTGCTACAAACAACACCTTTTATATAGATAAGGAAAATTCGAATGCGCACGATATTTTGCTTTGTGTGCGCGATGGCGAAAAGCAAACTACACCTATAGGTCGTGGTCGTGGTTATCGATACGGATTGCCGAATCAGGAATATTATTTCAAGTCGGGAGACGAGATGAAGCAACTTTTTGCTAATCTGCCAGAAGCAATTTCTAATATAGCAGAAATTGTAGATAAAATTGAAATTTATGACTTGGCTCGAGAAGTTTTACTTCCGAAATTTGAAATTCCAGTAGAGTTCAATGATCCTGAAGATGCAAAAGATGGAGGAGTTCGTGGAGAAAATGCGTATTTAAGACACCTTACTTTTGAAGGTGCTAGAAGACGATATGCAGAGATCACAGAAGAAATTCAAGAACGACTCGATTTTGAATTATTAACGATTTCGAATTCTGGTTATCCTGGATATTTCCTGATTGTACAGGATTTAATTGCTGAGGCACGAAGCATGGGAGTTTCTGTTGGACCCGGTCGTGGTTCTGCAGCGGGTTCAGTTGTTGCGTATTGTTTGAAGATTACGAATATAGATCCCTTAAAGTACAACCTGCTTTTTGAGCGTTTCCTGAATCCCGATCGTGTGTCCCTTCCCGATATTGATATCGATTTTGATGATGAAGGTCGCAGCAGCGTTATGGATTATGTGATTCGAAAATACGGTTCAAAACAAGTGGCACAAATTATCACTTATGGTAAAATGGCGACGAAATCTGCCATTCGAGATACGGCGAGAGTTTTAGATTTACCCTTATTTGAAGCAGATAAAATCGCCAAGTTGATTCCAGGAATGATGCCATCTAAATGGAATTTAGCTCGTTTTTTAAATGAAAAGGAAGATGTAATTAAAAAGGCAGTTCGTCCAGAGGAATACGATAAAATTAAAGAATTAATTGGTCTTGCCGGTGAAGATGATCTAGGTGGAGAAACCATTCAGCAAGCTAAAGTTTTAGAAGGAAATCTTAGAAATACTGGTATTCACGCTTGTGGAGTAATTATTACGCCAAGCGATATTACGAATTTTGTTCCTGTGGCTACTGCTAAAGATTCAGATTTGTATGTAACACAATTTGACAACTCGGTGGTAGAAAGTGCCGGTTTGTTGAAGATGGATTTCTTGGGTTTGAAAACCCTGACTTTGATAAAAGATACTGTTAAATTAGTAAAATATAGAACTGGAATCGATCTTGATCCGGATACGTTTCCTATTGATGATTTAAAAACATACGAACTCTTTCAACGTGGAGAAACGGTGGGAATTTTTCAATATGAGAGTCCAGGAATGCAGAAATACATGAAGGAATTAAAGCCGACGGTTTTTCCGGATTTAATTGCCATGAATGCTTTGTATCGTCCGGGACCAATTGCTTATATTCCGAGTTTCGTCAAGCGAAAAAATGGTGAAGAAGAGATTATTTATGATCTAGATGCGTGCGAAGAATTATTAAAAGATACGTACGGAATTACAGTTTACCAAGAGCAAGTAATGCTTTTGTCCCAAAAACTAGCCGATTTCTCTAAAGGTGATGCTGACGTTTTACGTAAAGCGATGGGAAAAAAGCAAAAAGATGTTTTGGATAAAATGAAACCCAAATTTATCAATCAAGCTGCCGCCAAAGGTCATGCCGAAGATAAACTAGAAAAAATTTGGAAAGACTGGGAAGCCTTTGCAGAATATGCCTTTAACAAATCACACTCGACTTGTTACGCATGGATTGCGTATCAAACCGCTTATTTAAAAGCCAATTATCCTGCGGAATATATGGCGGCAGTTTTGTCTAATAATATGAGTGATATCAAGCAAGTTTCTTTTTTTATGGAGGAATGTAAGCGAATGGGATTGCAGGTTTTAGGACCAGACGTAAATGAGTCTTTTTATAAATTTACTGTAAATGACGATTATGCAGTCCGTTTTGGAATGGGCGCTATCAAAGGTGTAGGTTCTGGAGCAGTAGCAACTATTGTAGAAAACAGAAAAGATGGTAAATACAAATCTATTTTTGATTTAGCCAAACGAATTGATTTGCGTGCCGCCAATAAAAAAGCAATTGAAAATCTAGCTTTAGCGGGTGGTTTTGATTCTTTTGGAAACACAACAAGAGCCCAATATTTTCATGATGATGGCGACGGAATTACTTTTTACGAAAAAGCGATTCGATATGGTTCTAAATACCAAGAAAATGAAAATTCATCTCAAGTAAGTTTGTTTGGCGAAAGCAGCGATGTACAAATTGAGGAACCTGTTGTGCCACCTTGCGAAGACTGGAGTACTATGGAAAAGCTAGCGAAAGAGAAAGAGGTGGTTGGAATCTATATTTCTGGACATCCTTTGGATGATTTTAAATTTGAAATGAAGTATTTCTGTAATTCTAAATTGGAAGCGCTCAAAAATATGGAAGCTCATGTAGGCAAAACACTTGCTTTTGGAGGTATAGTTTCTAATGTACAAAGACGTATTGCTAAAAACGGAAAGGAATGGGCGATTTTTAATCTAGAAGGTTTTGATGAAAGTTTTGAGTTTAAAATATTTAATGAAGAATACTTAAATTTTCACCGCTATTTGCTTCCTAATAATTTTGTTTATTTTAAAATTTTGATAAAAGACGGATGGGTAAACAGAGATACAGGTAAAAAATCAGAACCAAGAATGCAATTTACGGATGCAAAACAGTTGCAAGATGTACTAAGTATTTTTGCTAAGAAATTAATTTTACTATTGAATATAAATGATCTAGAAGCAGAATTTATTCATAAACTAAGTCGTCTTTTTCAGGAAAATAAAGGAGATAATACGGTTTCTTTTGAAGTGATGGAAATCGAAAAAACGAAAAGGCTTGTTGAAGTCGCTGCTCCAGAAATAGAAAATGACGAAGAAGTTTTTGTGGAGGAGAATGAGGATTCTGAAATTGAAGCTGATATTATGACAAATTCAAATGCTGTAGTTAAGGCAAAAGTAGAAGAAATTGAGGAGATTAAAGTTGTTACTAAATTAGCAATGCCAAGCAGAAAATTAAAAATTAATATTTCTAATGAATTGTTATTAGAATTAGAAAAAATGCAAATAAATTTCAAATTAAATTAATTTTAAATGCAAATAGCTCTTTTATTTATAGTTGTAAATGTTAATTTTTTCGACCTAAAGAGCTGATTTTAATATGCATGCATATTAATTTGTTTTTATGTGTGTATTTATTTAGTAAATGCAGATGCGCTATGAGTGAAATTAATTAAATTTGTGTTAAACAAAAAATAAAATTATGAAAAAGAACCTTTTTTTATTAGGATTTATGGCTTGCTCTTTGACTATGATGGGGCAAACTGACAAACAAGAAAGCTGGTATTTTAAATTAGGCGGATCTTACTTTACACAAACTGCAGCTACGGAATTTCCAGTTGTTGGTGGACAATTGCCCAACAGAGATGTTTATGTTGGAGGTGTTGGGTCTAATAAATTAGCTTCAAGAGAAAGTGTAACAGGATCTTTTGGAGAAGGTTTTAGAACTGGCTTAACTGCAGGTTACCGCTTTAATACTCGTTTAGGGGTAGAAATGGGTATTAATTACTATTCTAGTAATGATAAAACAATGGCTCAAACAACTGACAGATTAGTGAAATATGATCCTGCAACTACTGCTGCAACTTATCTTAGTTTTGCTGCAAATGGTCAAATTACAGCTTTTGACCTTGCTCCAGCAATTGTCTTATTTTTAGGAGAACATAAAGGTTTTGAACCTTATACTAAAGTTGGTGTAATTGTTCCAGTGCATGGTACATTAGATATTGAAACAGATAGAAATTACTCAACTTTTGTTGGGACTAATAAGGTTGCCAATACTGATGCATATTCTAAAGATGTTGTTAAGCCTAATCCAACTCTTGGTTTTATGTCTGCTTTAGGAACATCTTACAAGTTAGGTAAAAATATTTCTGCTTATGCTGAATTGGAATACCGTAACTTCACTGTTCATGGTAAAACTAAAGAAACAGAAATTTACACTGAGAATGGTGTTGATAAACTTAATGTTAATACTAATTACAGACAAGCTTCTTATTCAGCCACTCATTCTAATTACGTAGATCGTTTAAACGGAAGTTCTAATAATCAAGAATACAACGCTACTGGTTTTAATTCAAGTAAACCAACTGACGAACTAAGTTCTTATGTTGGTATTTCAGGTTTAGGTTTAACTTTAGGTTTGAAATACACTCTATAATCTAATACTTGTTTTAAACAATATATTTAAGAGGTTGTCTTTTGGCAACCTCTTTTTTTTAGCCCTGATCGAAGCGGCATCCTTTTAGTATCTTGTTGCGAGGAACAAGCAATAAGATACTAAAAGATATAGCGTAGAGCAGGAATAGCTCCTAATTTTGAATAAATAGATTTAAAAAACATTTTTTATAAAGAATGACAATACACTTATAATCAAAACTAATTTTTAAATAGTGTTTGATTTGTTTTTAATTTCTAAATTTGTATCCAAGTTCTGAACGCGCTCAGGACTTTTAAAATCTAAAAAAAAACAATATGGCATTAGCAATAACAGATGCTACTTTTGAAGAAGTAGTTTTGAAATCAGACAAACCAGTAATGGTAGATTTTTGGGCAGCATGGTGTGGACCTTGTAGAATGGTTGGTCCAATCATTGACGAATTGAGTACTGAATACGAAGGTAAAGTAGTAATTGGGAAAGTAGATGTTGATGCAAACCAAGAATTTGCTGCAAAATACGGAGTGAGAAACATACCAACAGTATTGGTTTTTCATAACGGAGAAGTAGTAGGAAAACAAGTAGGAGTTGCTCCTAAACAAACTTACGCAGATAGTTTAGACGCTTTGTTGTAATCGGTAGATTATAATTTATATAGAAAGGTTTGGCGAAAGTCAAGCCTTTTCTTATTTTTAACCCACACCAATCTCTGTTGTAATGAAAATCAATTTGTTTGTATTGTGTTTTGTTTTAGTATTTTATTCCTGTCAATCGGTTAAGAAAACTACTGTAACTTTAGAAACTGGAATTTCTAAAGAACTAGCAACTTATCGCAAGAGCCAAGTGTCTGCCGTTTCTTATGATTTAGCATTTGCTATTCCGAAAGAGAAAGAAAGCCCTATTCTATCGCATCTTGTTTTGAATTTAAATCTTACCAATACTCAGCAGTCTTTGTATTTAGATTTTAATGAAAAGAAAGAAAATCTAAAATCAGTTGTAGTCAATGGAAAAACAGTTGCTATTATTCACGAAAAAGAGCATTTGATTATAGCTAAAGAGTTTTTGGTAAAAGGTAAAAATAGGGTTGAGGTTGATTTTATAGCAGGAGAATTATCATTAAATAGAAACTATGATTTTTTATACACTTTATTGGTTCCAGATAGAGCAAGTACTTTATTTCCGTGTTTTGATCAGCCTGATATAAAAGCTACTTACACACTTTCTATAACGGCACCAAAAGGTTGGTCTGTTTTAGCTGGCGCTCCGCTAATCAATAAAATAGAGAAAGGAGATTTTGAGCAATACCAGTTTGGCAAATCCGATAGCATGAGCACATACTTATTTTCATTTGTCGCTGGTGAATTTAAAAGTGTTTCTCAGAATTTAGATAATTTTCCGATGACGATGTTGTATCGAGAAAGTAATAACGAAAAAATTAGCGAGAGTACAGATGCTATTTTTAGTTTGCACCGACAATCGATTTCCTTTTTAGAAAAATATACTCAACATCCTTTTCCATTCCAAAAAATGGATTTTGCTACAATTCCAGTATTTCAATATGGTGGCATGGAGCATGTAGGTGCGATTCAATATAGAGAATCGAAGTTGTTTTTGGACAACAGCGCAACGGATAGCGAAAAATTAAGTAGAGGAAAGCTTATTGCGCATGAAAGTTCACACATGTGGTTTGGCGATTTGGTCACTATGAAATGGTTTAATGATGTGTGGATGAAGGAAGTGTTTGCTAATTTTATGGCCGATAAAATAATGAATCCAGCTTTTCCAAAAATCAATCACAAGTTGCAGTTTTTGGCAACACATTACTCTAGTGCGTATGACGAAGATCGAACCAAAGGAACGCATCCTATTCGTCAGAACTTAGCGAATCTTAAAGATGCAGGTTCTCTTTATGGAAACATCATTTATAATAAAGCTCCTATTATGATGCGACAATTAGAAGCAACGATGGGAAAAGAAGTATTTCAAAAAGGAATTCAGAAATACATACAGAAATATGCAAACTCAAATGCAGATTGGGAAAATTTAGTAGTAATTTTAGACCATGAAACTCCAATTAATATAAAAAAATGGAGTGATGTTTGGGTAAATCAATCGGGTAGAGCTTTATTTAAGGATCAAATTGAATATGGTGAAACTGGTGAGATAAAGAATTTCTTAATTGAGCAACAAGCCGAAGACGGTTCGCAGAACGTATGGCCACAAATTTTTGAAATTGGATTGGTATATCCTGATGCTATCAAAACTATTAAGGTGAATGTAAAAGATCGGATTACAAATGTTGCTGAAGCAATTGGTATGATAAAACCAGTCTCTATTATTTACAATTATGACGGTTTAGGTTATGGTGTTTTTCCAGTTGATACTAAAAATATTGATGCAATTCAAAATACAAAGGACGAAGTAGCTAGAGCTTATAGTTATATTAATATCTATGAAACCACATTAATTGGCAAAATCAAACCCTTAATAGCTTTTGATAGTTTTTCAAAAGCAATTGCGGTAGAGGAAAATGAGTTAATTGTGAAGTTGTTGTCCAATCAGTTGAGTACATTGTTTTGGGATTTTCTAACTGTAAAGCAACAAAATAAAGCGCAAGCAGAATTAGAAGTGTTGATTTATAACAGATTGCAAGCTGATTTACCTTCGAATATCAAAAAGACATTATTTGGTTTGTTTGAAAATGTCGCTTACTCTAAATCGGGTAAAGAAAAGTTATATCAAATTTGGAATAAAGAAGTTAACATTCCAAATCTCAAGTTAAACGAAGACGACTACACCAATTCGGCTATGGATTTAGCAATATATCAGCATGATAAATCAGATGGCATATTGTATAAAACGAGACAAGCAATAACAAGCTCGGATAAACAAAAACGTTTTGATTTTCTTCTTCCCTCATTGTCTAATGATGTAACTGTTAGAGATTCTTTTATGCAATCACTCAAACTGCAAAAGAATAGAGAAAAAGAAGCTTGGGTACAAATAGCTTTGGCAAATATTCATCATCCATTGCGTCAGGATAGTTCAAAAAAATATTTAAAAGAGTGTTTAGATTTAATAGAAGAAGTACAACTTACAGGAGATATATTTTTTCCAAAAGGTTGGTTGGTTAACAGTGTGGGTAAATATTCCTCTGTAGAAGCCTTCCAAATCGTAAGTGATTTTTTGAAAGAAAACCCTAATTTCAGTCCAATTCTAAAGAGAAAATTATTGCAGGCTACTGATAATTTAGCGCGCGCTCAGGAAATTAAAAAGGAAATAGAATGAAAATCGAATCCCAAATAGAGAAAATCTCCAGTTTTCAACATCTAGAATTATTAGCAAATCAAGTGGTCGAAGGCTTTATTTCAGGAATGCATAAAAGTCCCTTTCATGGCTTTTCTGCTGAATTTGCGGAGCATAAAGTGTATAATGTTGGCGAAAGCACCAAACATATTGATTGGAAGCTTTTTGCCAAAACGGATCGCCTGTATGCCAAACGCTTTGAGGAAGAGACCAATTTACGATGTCATATTATTATTGATAACTCATCGTCAATGCATTATCCAAAGCTAAAAGAAAATCAAAATTTTTTTGATAACAAAATAGGGTTCTCAGTATTAGCTTCTGCAGTTTTAATGAATTTATTAAAAAAGCAACGTGATGCAATTGGACTTAGTGTTTTCTCGGATCAATATGAATACTATGCGCCTGAAAAAGGGAGTGATCGCCATCATAGAATGATATTAAATGCATTAGAAAACCTGCTTAAAAAGCCTTTTAATCATAAAATGACACATACTACTACCTTTTTGCATCAAATAGCCGAGAAGATTCACCGACGCTCTATGATTATTTTATTTACGGATATGTTTCAGTCAGGAACTAACGCGGTACAAGACGAAGCGTTGTTTAGTGCTTTGCAACATTTAAAACATAATAAACACAAAGTTGTTTTATTTCACGTTATAGATGCTAAAACGGAGCGAAGTTTTGACTTTGATAATGCACCAAGAAAGTTTATTGATGTAGAAACCTCAGAAGAAGTAGCTGTTTTTGCCGATAATGTGAAGGAAGAATACGAAAAAGAGGTGGAAAAATACTTTAAAAAGTTAGCTTTAACCTGTTCTCAGAATAGAATTAAGTACATTCCTGTTAGTGTAGAGGAAAGTTTTGAAAAAATAATGACGACATACTTAGTTGAAAAACAAAACTTTGGCTAAAACATTAAAAATTTATTAATTATTTTTTAAAAAAAGGCTTGCGTAAACGGAAATCTATTGTATCTTTGCCACCGCAATAACGCAGAGGTTTGGTAGTTCAGTTGGTTAGAATACATGCCTGTCACGCATGGGGTCGCGGGTTCGAGTCCCGTCCAGACCGCAATATTGGGGAAAGCCTTTCGTAACAGAAAGGCTTTTTTGCCCCATAAGGTTTTTAACGTTAGTTGTGTTGTTTGCTACGAATTTGTAACTCGTAGCGGGTTTAGTAGTTAGACCAATGAAAAGCTTTTCGCTTCGGCGAATAGCTTTTTTGATTAAAAAGAAGGGAATTCGATTTTGTAGTAATATAATTTAACAAAATCCAAATTTCGAAAAAATATAAGTTAAATAATGTTGGTTTGGTAGTTCAGTTGGTTAGAATACATGCCTGTCACGCATGGGGTCGCGGGTTCGAGTCCCGTCCAGACCGCCAATATTAAAAAAAAAGTCTTTCGTAACAGAAAGACTTTTTTTGTTTAATATATTTCTATCAAATGTTGAAATTTAATCATTGCACTTGCTATTTAGTCTTTTAGAGTTAAAGTGGTTAATTTGATTTCTAAAAATCGGGATTCTTTAAATTAATTTAAAAAACCCTCAAATTCGAGATTACTATCCATTATTTTATGATTCTTTAGGATCTAGTTTGTCGAATCGTGATTAACGGCAATTTTCAGTTGGGATTTTAGAAAGTATACTTTCTTTAAAAGCCATTCGTTTCGATTGATTTCCTTTTGGCGTTTCCCATTCTAAAAAAGAGGCTATATCCGAGTTCGGTTATAGCCTCTTTTTTAGAATGGGTCGGGCTATTCGCTTCAAGTCCTCGTCAAGTTCCGTTATACTTCACTTAACTGTGGGCTTTCCGCTGCTATCCCTAACGCGATTTTGTTTTTCTCAGCCGTTTAGAAGAGGTTAGGCGTAACAAACAATTTACTATTCTAGATCACAGTCTGCTCAATAGGATTACTACACCTATATATAGGTAAGAAAAAAAATACCTACCTATATATAGGTGTAAAAAAACAGCGGTTTTATAAATGGTAGTATGGTGTTACCTATATATAATATAACAATAGCAATCCTAGCGCGATATTATATTGACATTTGATTGTGGCTAAAGAAGAAACTCCTACCTATATATAGGTATCAAAACGGTGTTGATGTAAATTCTAGTATCGCTGTACCTATATATAAGGTAAGAATAGCAATAATTAAAGAAGATAGAAGCTTTTAAAATGACTACACTATATGTAATAGGTAGCTTTAAGTAAGATTACAAAGAGCAAATGTTATGTACAAAGCCAATAAAAGAGGATAAAACCCTTTTTTAGATTGTATTTAGAAGAGTGGAGTAGATGTTTAGAAAAAAAATATCACATTCAAAAATCAGATTTTCAGCTCTTTAAATGAAACAGTAGTAAAAGGTTAAAAAAAAGTGATTAAAAAAGCTTGCATAACGGTATAAACGTTGTAGTTTTGCACCCGCAATGGCGCATAAGTTCTTACTTAAATAATGAAAATCGGATCAAAAATAAAGCGAAAGTTTTAGAA
>NZ_JALNUB010000021.1:0-2491 GCF_023162025.1 Flavobacterium pygoscelis
GTGGAATTAGCGTTTTTTATCATATCTTCGTTTCGGCAGAAAATACTCTGCTTTAAAGTCCCCAACCTCGCCAAGCGCCAAGACGTTAGCAGTAACCTTAAAAAAAAACACAGAAATCAATAAACTAAAACAACAAATGAAAAAATGTATTTGGTGTTAAAAAACAGAAATAAACGTAAATTTTAAAAAGTTAGCTCATACAATTCCTCAAACACTTGGCGGAAAAAATATTTGTGAAAATGTTTGCGATAATTGTAATCTGTATTTTGGAAGTTACAATAATAAATTGCCTCCGATTGAAACTGTAATTAAAGAAACGTTTAATATTTCTCGTGCAAGGTTCTTGTCAGTGGATAATCAAATTGGTAAAAATAAAGCAATGCCAAAGTTTTCTTCAATTTATTTTAATGTTGATTTTTTGAACAATAAATTTAAATTAAAAGCAAGTTATAAATACAATTCTTTTTTTCAAGAGAAAATATCAAGACAATTTAAAAAAGGATTATACAAAGTGTTTTTGGAAGAAATTGAAAGACAAAATAAAGATGGACATAATGAAAAATATAACTTTATTAGGGAATTTAGTCGCTATGATTTAGGTGATTATCCCGTATTTTATTTTCAAAGAAAACACGGGATAATAATGATGACTAAAGATTGGGCAAGAACTCCTGAATTATTTTTAAGTGACGACTTAAAGTTTAAATACTTAATAAATGAACCTTGCTTTTTTGAATTTGAATTATTAGGACATGTTTTTGGTATAGCAACTTCAAAACATTGGGAAATAGCTTTTGATAATTATATAAAAAAAACAAGTGAGGCAAAAAAAGAAAATTTTAAAAGCTTTAAATTAGTTAAAAATTTTAATGATGTAGATTTAACTTTGTCAATACTAAATGGATAAAAAGGCTACTGCTAACAGCCGTTTGGCGAGATTGGGGTTTTAGTGGACTTAACGTTTTTTATCATATCTTCGTTTCGGCAGAAAATACTCTGCTTTAAAGTCCCCAACCTCGCCAAGCGCCAAGACGTTACCTGATAGTTACCGAAAAGCGAAAGCCAACCTACTTAAAATCAAATAAATGGATAAAGAAACTGCAGAATATATTGTCACATATTTTTTTAGTCTTTTACCCGAAAAAGAAAAGCTTGCGTGGAGACATCACTCTTCAATTTTAAAACTTGAAGATAATGATAACCCTAAAGCTTGGGAAATTTATAAACGAAAAGGTTGGATTACTGATGACAAAGAAGTTTTAGATTTATTGAAAGTTGGATATGATAATTTTGAACTTAATACGGCTGAAAAAATCATTAAAAATTATCCTGAAAAAGTTTTTTTAAATGAATGTCCAAAATGTAAAAAATTAGCAAGAACGCCAAAAGCTAAACAATGCAGATTTTGCGGTTTTGATTGGCATAATTAAAACAACAGTAATATTCAAATATAGAATTAGTTTGCGCAGAAAATTCAAAGCAGAAACTTGAAAGTTGGAATGTGAAAGTTGGAATTGGCCAACAGAAACTTGAAAATTTCACTATTAAAATGATACTTTTGAAAAAAAAATAACCATCAGGTAACAGCCGTTTGGCGTGATTGGGGATTTAGTGGAATTAGCGTTTTTTTTATTACATTTACGTTAAGCCGAAAATACTCGGTTTCAAAAGTCCCCAACCACGCCAAGCGCCAAGACGTTGTGCGCAAGACTAAAAAACCGGACGGAATAAATCACGAAAATTAACTCTATGAATCTATTCAAATTATTTTTCAAAAAAGACAAAATTGAGAAAACTGATACTCAGTCTTTCACTAAAAAAAACGAAATTATCGAAGAAAATGACGACCAAAATCATCCTGAATGGGATGATGTTTTTTATGCTCGGGCGACGAATGATTTGAATAAAATGCTGGAAGTGGTTAATGTAAAAACTGATTTGGTAAATAGACATTTCCTACTTCAAACGATAGTTGGCGAAACTTATAAGTTAAGAGATCAAGAAAATTTCAAAAATCTCTGTCTTAAATATTCCGAAATTCATTTATTGGAATTCCCGGAAATTGCACTTGCTTTAAAAAAAGATATGGATGGAGTTTTACCGAGAGTATCAACATTTCAAAATTATGCGACATTACTAACAGAGTTGGGAGAATTTGAAAAAGCAATTTCTGTATGTGAAATGGCAATTTCTTATGAACTTAGCGATGGAACCAAATCGGACTATGAGGGAAGAATCGAGAGAATTAAGAAAAAAAACAACGTGATATAAGTCCAGCGCACAACAGCCGTTTCAAGCAATTGCGGAGATTTTCCTAGCCGGATATTTGATTTTCACGAAGAAAGATTATCTTGGTGGAAAATCCTCAGTTCGCTAAAATCCGCAACTGCGTGAAGCGGCGGGACGTTAGCGGTCAGCAGCGTTGGAGCAAATAAAACTGGAGTGAAATAGAAAATATTTAGAATTTTAAAATATAAATTTCATCGATTTT
>NZ_JALNUB010000021.1:2501-3214 GCF_023162025.1 Flavobacterium pygoscelis
GCGGTCAGCAGCGTTGGAGCAAATAAAACTGGAGTGAAATAGAAAATATTTAGAATTTTAAAATATAAATTTCATCGATTTTTTTGAGTTTTTAAGATTAAAAATTGAAGTTGATTATGTTTGTAGAAAGCAGAAACTTGAAAGTTGGAATCTGATTAAGTTTGTAGTATGTGGAAACTGGAATGTTAGAATTTATCGAGATAACAAAAGAGAAAAATGAAGATATTAGCTGAATATTGAAATGATAAATAGAAGCTTAAAAAGCGAAATTTTCTCGATTTTTTTTTGAATTTTAAAGTGATAGAAGATGCTTAATAAAATATTTGGCAGAAATTATAAAGGCAATAATTATAATTTGGAATAGACATTTACAATAAATATACTGCCGAACCGCTAACAGCCGTTTGCCGTGATTGCGGGTTTAGTGGAATTAACATTTTTATTCATATCTTCGTTTCGGTAGAATATACTCTGCTAGAAAATCCGCAACCACGTCAAGCGCCAAGACGTTAGTGGCAAGCTCAAAGAAAATAAGACGTAATAAACTGAATTACAAAAAGTTAAAATATTTAAAACTTATAAAATGTGAGTTTGAGTTGCAAAGCTTTGGAATTAAAAAGAATTAAAAAATTGATGTTTAACTAAAAAAACTTGAAAAGGGGAATCTGAAAAGTAGAAACTTGAAAGTTGGAATGTGCCAAAAGAAACTTGAA
>NZ_JALNUB010000021.1:3224-10536 GCF_023162025.1 Flavobacterium pygoscelis
TGTGCAATTGCGCAATCGAGACCTGATAAACAGCCTAAATATTTGATTTGAAAGGGAATATTAAAACAGGAAATACAAATTTGTAATTTTCGTCAAGCCTTTCAAATGAGATTTGCTGAAAATTTATTTTCAAAGCGAAGACGCTTAAAGGCTTGGCTAAGTTATAAGAAAAAAATGATATAATCAAGTTTTTTTTATTATAACAGTTTTAATATGAGATTTTTAACTATTTAGGCTATGATTAAAAAAAACAGTACCTATCCCCCGAGTAGATAGGAACTATATTTTTTAATCGTTTATCTAGCTATCTCCTGGCACAACTGTTCCTGTTTTTATTATCTTAACAGAGAATAAATAACAGCACATAACAACGGCTAGGCATAATGCCGGCCACAGGCCAGAACAGGCACTATGCCTAGCCGAACCGTTAGCAGTTATTTTACCGAAAAAACAGAAAATTTAGAATACATATGGAAGTTCCGAAAGTTTTTATATCATACTCACACGATACACTTGATCACAAAAAGTGGGTTTTAGAATTAGCAATTAGATTAAGAAATAATGGTATAGACGCTATTATTGATCAATTTGAATTACAAGCAGGCGACGATGTACCTCATTTTATGGAAACAAGTTTAGCTAAAGCGGACAAAATAATTATGATTTGCACAGAACGATATGTAAATAAAGCAAATAATGGTGAAGGAGGTGTTGGATATGAAAAAATGATTGTAACATCTAATTTATTGAAAAGAATAGATGAAAATAAAGTTATTCCAATAATTAGACAAAATGGAGAAACAAAACTACCTACTTTTCTAAGTTCTAAACTTTATATTAATTTTTCTAAGAATGACGAGTATGAATTTAATTTTGACAATTTGTTAAGAACAATACATAAAACACCCATTTTTGAAAAACCTCCAATTGGAAATAATCCTTTTAAAGAAGTTCCAAAGGAAAGTTTAAATGGAGATATAAAGTTAATAAATGAAACATTAAAAACAATAGCTAATTTACAAGGGATTAGTCATTTTACAGAATCAATTCGCGTAAGCCAAATTTTACAAATTTCCCCTGTAATGTTTAAAGTAATTGGTATAAAATTGAATACATTAGGATATACAAAATGGGTAAATGGCAATAGTTATATTACAATTACAGATAAAGGATTAATGTATGCGTATGAAAACAATCTAATAAGTTAAAAAAAACAACTGCTAACAGCCGTTTGGCGTGATTGGGGATTTAGTGGAATTAGCGTTTTTTTACTACTTTTACGTTAAGCCGAAAATACTCGGTTTCAAAAGTCCCCAACCACGCCAAGCGCCAAGACGTTAGTAGCAAGCGCCCACGAAATCCTAAAAAACCAAGTAAACTATATGTATAAATACAAATTTCGCCCTAATTATGGTTCAAAAAGTCTCCTAATTGATTTTTTTTTGGTGCAGAAAATGATAATTTTATAATGGATTTACTAAATACAATTTCAGAAATCAATCCAAAAATCATACATGCTAGCGATTTATGGATGAATGACGAAATTTTAATTAATATAGATTCAGAAATAGGAGAATTTACCTTTTCAAAAGATACTTGGGGTTTCGCATTCTTAATGGCTGAAAATAATCAAAAAAGTCTTTTGAGAATAAATTCTATTTTAGAAGTCGCAGAACATTTTGAAAAAATTGAAGTAGATTTTGAAGATTATAAATTAAAATAAAACCAAATGAATTCAAGATAAATTTAGTAAAATAAATGCCAGCTACTAACAGCCGTTTGGCGAGATTGGGGTTTTAGTGGAATTAGCGTTTTTTATCATATCTTCGTTTCGGCAGAAAATACTCTGCTATAAAGTCCCCAACCTCGCCAAGCGCCAAGACGTTGGCAGACATTTTGGGACTCACGAAAATAATTAACTATAAAATACTTTGCAGTTCTTCTGATAAACTAGTTTTTTCTATTAAACCATCTTCAATAGATTTAACTAGCATTTTTTTTAAATTTGATCTAGTTATAGTTTTAAATCTATTGTTTCTTAAACAATCTAAAACTATTTCCTTTACACTTCCCAATTTTGAATAGGTTAATTCACTAATGTCTCTATGCTTATTAGTTAAAGAATTGATTATAGTATCTCCAAGGGTTGAATTTAAACTTAAACTCTTTTCAGTAATTACTGTTTCATCAAAATAAACTATATGAATTGTAGATAAATTTTCCTGTCTTGAACCCGTAATTAGTGCTAAAATAGCCGTATCTATTTCAGCTTCACTATCTACTAGCCAAGTTGATAAATCATTATTAGAAGTTTTAAGACACAAAGTAATTGCATCTGCGGACGAATCATCATTAGATATATCAACTTGATCCCATTTAGCTCTATTAATTCTTCTTACAAGGATAGACATAAATCAACTTCTAAATCTTTAACAACTTGATTTATATAATCTTGCAACCAACCTTGTCCAACATTTAAATTTGACAAGATAGAATAACTTTTTGGAGAAGCCCAATTTTCAAATGCTCTAACTCCCAACTCTTTTATTTCATTATTTCTATGACTTAAAGACGCTAAAGCAATAACCTGACCAATTGAAGAAATTATATTTTCTTCAATATTTCCAATAATTTTTACTAATCCTAGCAAAACTTTATCATCATTAAAAGAAGTTATGTATAAGTCATTTATCCAATTTAAAGCTACTGAACAATTAAGTTCAATTTGTTCTCTAATTATTTTTTCACCTTCGCTTTTAATACCATATTCTACATCTTCATATTTCAGTAAAGAAATAAGAATAGGTGTGATTTTTGTATTTAGATACTCTTCTCTTGTCTGATTAATTTTATTTTCATCATATATGAAATTAGTATTATTTTCTTCAATAATAAAATTAGAAGGAAAAACAATACCTTGAAAATCAGCGTCTAAAAAATCACTTTCAATCCTATTAATCCGTGGTTCAAATAATTCTTTTTTTTGATTTTTATCAAAGTATTGATAAAAATCAAAAGTGTCATTAATAATATCTATCATAATTTACTTAATTTTATCAAATAATTCTGCCGAAATTTCTTCTTGAATATTTTTTGCTTTATTTGTAAATTCTTTAATATCATCAATATTAAACCTAGAATCTAAATTTTCATTAAGGCTATTAATATCAACATTAACAACTAATCCTTCAAAAGCTTGAGCATCCTTATTAACACCAATTCTACCTTTTAACCACGAAAAATCACTAGTTATATTAACTATTTCTTGTTTTCCATTAATATCCATAATTTTTCTAAAAGCAAATTTATTGCTCCATTGGGTAGGATTTTCGTGAGAAAAATAATCTAAAGGGCTATTAAATTTTTTAAATAAATCAACAGAAACAACATTACTTATAACTGTTTGAATGGTAAATCCAATTCTTTTATGATTTTTTGAAAATTTAGAATTTACTTTATCTAAAATAATAAAAGCTTCTTTAATAAAATCGTCAACACTGATAAAATCATCACTACTATACTTAACATTAGATAAATTTATATCAATTCTTTCATCATTAAATCTTACATTCCAACTCTTATCTTGGGTCGTTAAAACTAACCTACTAACAGATTCGTTTTTTAAATTATTATTAGACACATTTAGATTTATCTGTTGCATCTGACTAGGTATTAATCCTTTATCTGAAAAATTTTCTAAAAAAAATTTCATATTTTCAGCACTTGGAGTTACTTCATCATAATTGCCGAAAGCAACTAATTGATACTTAATATTTGTAGTGTTCATTGTTATTAATTTCTGTGCTAATATATAATTTTTATTCTATAAAAAAATGTTAATAACTTTAATTAAATTAAAAAAAACGTCTGCCAACAGCCGTTTGGCGAGATTGGGGTTTTAGTGGAATTAGCGTTTTTTACCATATCTTCGTTTCGGCAGAAAATACTCTGCTTTAAAGTCCCCAACCACGCCAAGCGCCAAGACGTTGTAGGCAAGCTAACCAAAAAATTATGAGAAAATTCATCTTAATAACATTTCTTCTTTTTTATAATACATTTTTTTGTCAAGTAGTAATTAATGGCAAAATAAAAAGCAATGATGGTAAAGAATTGCAATTTGTAAATATTGGAATTAAAAATAAAAATATTGGAACTGTTTCTGACGAAAATGGAATCTTTTCATTGAAAATTGACAATTCGAAGACAAATGAAATATTAACTTTTTCATATGTCGGTTTTGAAGAATTAAATTTAAAGATAGAAGATATTATAAATTCGAAAAATAAAGAATTTTTTCTTACGCAAAAAACAATTGATTTATCAGAAGTTATTATTGTTGCGACAAAAGCAACAGAATTGAAAATCGGGACAAAATCGTACAGCAGTATGGTTGCAGGTTATGTTCGGGCTAATAACGATAAAAATAACGACATTCAAGAATTTGCAAAAGAAATTAAATTAAAAAAACCATCAAAAATACTGAATGTAAATATCAATTTATTTAATGTAAATGTTGATTCAACAAGATTTAGAATAAACTTTTATAACATTAAAGATAACTTACCATTTGAAAAAATAAACAATGAAAATATAATTGTAAAGCAAAAAGTTGAAGATGGTTGGAATAATTTTGATTTGGTTGAATACGACTTAACATTCGATAACCCTTTCTTTATTACTATTGAATATATACCCGAAAAATTCGATGAAAAGGAACCTTTTAGATATAGCGGACAACTTTTTGGAGAATCCATAACAAGGTCTTCTAGTTTAGGTACGTGGAATACAAAAAAAGGATTAACAATGGCAATGTATGTAACCGTAAAACAATAGCCAGCCTACAACAGCGGTTTTGCAAGATTGCGAAATAAGTGGTAAAATCACGTTTAACTTTCGCAAGAAATTTTATCTTAACAGAAAAATCTCGGTTACGAAGTTCGCAACTTCGCAAAGCCGCGAGACGTTAGTGGCAAGATTGAAAAAAAATATATAATATTGAAAAACAGTATTTTAGAAAAAATCATAATAATGAAATGTGATTTTCAGTTGCGAAGCTTTAATGATTAATTAAATAGTAGTGAAACTTTTCTTACTCTATGCGATTTAAAAAATTGAAATCAGAAATGAATAAATAATCAATTTGTATTTAAGATCAAATCTTGAAGATTATAGTCAAAAAATTAAATATAAAAGGTGCAAACGAGCAAATTTTGAATTCAATATTAATATTAAGAAGTTATTAGCTGAAAATATTATGTAAAAAGTGCAAACGAGCAAATTTTGAATTCAACATTAATATTAATAGGTTTTTAGCTGAAAATATTATGTAAAAGGTGCAAACGAACAATTTCGTAATTAACAATCATCTTATGTGTTATATATTTAAATTCAAATTGTAAAAAGACATAAACTCAATTTTAGTATTTAATGCAATAATTTTAAGATAGAAATCTAGAAATAAAATTAGATGTTTAACAATTAAACCTTGGAAGTAAATTACTCAAAACTAAAATATTAAAAATCCTGCCACTAACAGTCGTTACAAGAAATTTGGGTATTTGGCTTAATTTGAAAATGGTTTTGTTTCAGGAAAATTTGTGTTTAATGGAAAAATCTCGCATCTTTAATCCCAAACTTCTTGTAGCGACAAGACGTTAGCGGTCAGCAGCGTTGGAGCAAATAAAACTGGAGTGAAATAGAAAATATTTAGAATTTAAAAATATAAATTTCATCGATTTTTTTGAGTTTTTAAGATTAAAAATTGAAGTTGATTATGTTTGTAGAAAGCAGAAACTTGAAAGTTGGAATCTGATTAAGTTTGTAGTATGTGGAAACTGGAATGTTAGAATTTATCGAGATAACAAAAGAGAAAAATGAAGATATTAGCTGAATATTGAAATGATAAATAGAAGATTAAAAAGCGGAATTTTCTCGATTTTTTTTTGAATTTTAAAGTGGTAGAAGATGCTTAATAAAATATTTGACAGAAATTATAAAGACAATAATTATAATTTGGAATAGACATTTACAATAAATAGACTGCCGAACCGCTAACAGCCGTTTGCCGTGATTGCGGGTTTAGTGGAATTAACGTTTTTATTCATATATTCGTTTCGGTAGAATATACTCTGCTAGAAAATCCGCAACCACGTCAAGCGCCAAGACGTTAGCAGTCAGCAGCGTTGGAGCAAATAAAACTGGAGTGAAATAGAAAATATTTAGAATTTAATAATATAAATTTCATCGATTTTTTTTGAGTTTTTGAGATTGATAATTGAAGTTGATTATGTTTGTAGAAAGCAGAAACTTGAAAGTTGGAATCTGATTATATTTGTAGTCTGTTGAAACTGGAATGTTGGAATTTATCGAGATAAAAAAAAATAAAAATGAAGATATTAGCTGAATATTGAAATGATAAATAGAAGCTTAAAAAGCGAAATTTTCTCGATTTATTTTTTGAATTTTAAAGTGATAAAAGATGCTTAATAAAATATTTGGCAGAAATTATAAAGGCAATAATTATAATTTGGAATAGACATTTACAATAAATAGACTGCCGAACCGCTAACAGCCGTTTGCCGTGATTGCGGGTTTAGTGGAATTAACGTTTTTATTCATATCTTCGTTTCGGTAGAATATACTCTGCTAGAAAATCCGCAACCACGTCAAGCGCCAAGACGTTAGCGGTCAGCAGTGTTGGAGCAAATTAAACTGGAGTGAAATAGAAAATATTTAGAATTTAAAAATATAAATTTCATCGATTTTTTTTTGAGTTTTTAAGATAGAAATTTGAATTTGATTATGTTTGTAGAAAGCAGAAACTTGAAAGTTGGAATCTGATTAAGTTTGTCGCATGTGGAAACTGGAATATTGGAATTAATTGAGATAACAAAAAAAATGTAGATATTAGCTGAATATTTAAATGATAAATAGAAACTTAAAAAGCGAAATTTTCTCGATTTTTTTTTGAATTTTAAAGTGATAGAAGATGATTAATAAAATATTTGACAGAAATTGTAAAGGCAATAATTATAATTTGGAATAGACATTTACAATAAATAGAATGCCGAACCGCTAACAGCCGTTTGCCGTGATTGCGGGTTTAGTGGAATTAACGTTTTTATTCATATCTTCGTTTCGGTAGAATATACTCTGCTAGAAAATCCGCAACCTCGCCAAGCGCCAAGACGTTGTGTGCTAGTTTACCAGAAAATTTACGGTTAAAAGAAAATTCAAATTAACAATGAAAAATAATTGGGAAGAAATAAAATGGATTTTTGAACCTGATGGGACACTAAGAGATATTTATGTA
>NZ_JALNUB010000026.1:0-4303 GCF_023162025.1 Flavobacterium pygoscelis
GTTTATAAAACATAAAGAATATAAATAAAGCAACAATAAAATACCAATATTTATTTATCCGTTCCATTTCAATTTTTCAGTTAAACTTCAATTTTTTCCCATTCTGCGCCACAATTACTGCCAACGTTTCGCGGCTTGCAGAAGTGGCGAACTTCGTGACCGAGATTTTTCGGCTAAGATAAAATATCTTGCGGAAGATAAACGTGAATTTACCACATATTTCGCCATTTATGCAAACCGCTGTTGGCAGTAGTATTTTTATGCTTTCTGATTAATAGTTTTATTCATAAATAATTTCATAGTGTACCCAAATGTGAGTCCGCCAATTGACCAAATGACAAGTCCTAATAATAATGTTTTCCAATTGATTTCTTGTCCGTCTAAATATGGAAAGCCTATTGACATAGTCAAAAACATAAAACCTCCCCAACTTAATCCTGTTTTTATCCAACTCTTTTTGTCAAATGGGTTTGGAATATGCTGAATGTCAATATTCTCGTATCGTTTGGGTTGTTTCTCTAACCATTTTGCTTTCAAACTCTTTCTAAACCAACCCCAAATCGGAAATGTCAATGCGAGAATTATAAAACTAAAAACATTTGTTAAACAAGGAATTATTTTTCGACAATTTGAGCAGTAAAGTCCAAACCAATTTTTAAATGCAGTTCCATTTTGTTTAGCCCAAGTTCTTCCATCGTGTAATTTTTCACAATGTGGACAAGGAACAAAAGTTCTTTCAACTCTAGGTTTGTCAGATGTTTTGTCTTCTAAAGTAATTTTGGGTATTCGCTGTCCTAAAATCAATTCATTAATTGCTAATGCTGGATTTAAAATCCAATGTAACATCATCCAATTTTTCCAAGTATAAACTTTGTGTTTTTCTTTGTTAAATTCCATTGTCTATCTGTTTTTGAATATTACTGCCAACGTCTTGGCGCTTGGCGAGGTTGCGAACTTCGTAACCGATTTCTTTCGGCTAAGATAGAATATCTTGCGAAAGAAAAATATGAATTAACTACAAAATTCGCAATCTCGCCAAACGGCTGTTATGCGTTCGGCAGTATATGTTCTATGTTTGTACATTCCAATTTATTCCAATTGGCTTTTCCAAATTTAATTATTTTATTAAGTTTTAAACATCTATTTTGATCTTAAAAATCTAAAAAAAAATCGCGAAAATTTTACTTTTCAAGTTTCTAATTTCCATTTTAATATTCAGCCAATTTTATCAAGTTTTTGTTTTACACAAACTTAATCAAATTCCAATATTTAAGTTTCTACATTCTACAAACTTAATCAACTTCTAATTTTCAGGTTTCTGCTTTACGCATACTTGATCAAGTTTCATTTTCAAGTTTTAAAAGCCAAAAAAATCGATAAAAAATTCGCTTTTAAAGTTTTGCAATTCAGTTTTCAAGCTTTAATTTCTTCTTTTTCTGTGCGATCCAACCTGCTGACGCATAACGTCTTGGCGCTTGGCGTGGTTGGGGACTTTTGAAACCGAGTATTTTCGGCTTAACGTAAAGGTAATAAAAAAACGCTAATTTCACTAAAACCCCAATCACGCCAAACGGCTGTTAGTGGCTGTTTTTTTTTGTTAGAATCCATATGCTTCAATTCTATATTTATATTTTTTCTTTTCAATAACCCATATAATTTCATAACTACCCGCTCCGTCACTATTTGATGAAAAAATATATAATATGTCATTATTTTCATCATAACTTGCTTTCGAATTATATAAAGTTGGTTCGTATAAATTTTTCAAAGCAATATTTGGCAAATCAATTTCTATTTCATCTATTTCGATATTGATTGATTTATATTCTCTTTTAGGGATATTTCCATCAATACCGAATACTTGCTTATCATCAATTTTTTCTAATTGTGTTTTCTCATTTTTATAAAATTTCAGTTTATGATTTTCTTTGATAAATTTAGTTTCTATAATTTCCACTATTATACTTCCATTTTCTAATGTCGCTTTTCCACCAAGATTAGATTTCAATGTAAGATTTTTAAAGTCGGTTATGTATTTAATTCTGTCTTTATAAATATAGCCGTTTAATTCTTTTCCATTTTTTTTATAATCAATATTTATCCAATTTCCTTCGGGTTCAAAATAATAAACAATAAAGCCGTTTTCTAATTTATCTGTAATATTGTTTCCTATTTTTGTTGAATTTCTAACATTTACAAATCCGTCCAAATCATTTACTATTCCAAATTGGGAGAAGCAAAAATTGAAATTTAAAATTAATAAAAAGTAGATTATTCGTTTCATTTTCAGTTTTTTAGGTAAAATAGCCACTAACGTCTTGGCGCTTGGCGAGGTTAGGGACTTAAAAGCAGAGTATTTTCTGCCGAAACGAAGATATGATAAAAAACGCTAATTCCACTAAAACCCCAATCTCGCCAAACGGCTGTTAGCGGTAGTTTTTATAGTCAATACTAAATGTTTCTTTTTTAGTGATATAATTAGTTTTGTTTTTATGTTCAATAAATCTAATTCCCTTATATTGTATTAAATTACATAACATTGAGTTAATCAAAATAAACAATGTATGATAGTTTTTATTGGCGTCATTTTCTGAAAAACTTATTTCTCCTTCGTGAATAGCTAAGTTTCTTAATTTAGGAAATAATAAATCAATTTCTTCATTTCTTGAAATTTCACAAAAATCTAATAATAAATCAATTTTATTATCTGTTTTAGTTTTTAAATTTATATTTCCTATTTTAGTTTTAAATGTTTCAATTTCTTTTTTTGGTATTTTATTTTTAAAAATTTCGTTTATTAAATTAAGTAAATCAGGTTTTATTTCTTTAAACAATTCATTGTCAATAATAAAATTGTTTCGAGATTCTATCAAATTAGATTTGATTAAATTATTTGATAATTTCTCTATTGCGATTAATAAAATAAAAAAACTGCTTTCAATATTTACGTTTTTTGACTGGTTTATTAAATATATTACTTCACTTAAATTTAATTTTTTATCTAAAAAAAAATAATTTGGTAGAGCATTTAAATAATCTTGCAATATTCCTTTGTGCTTGAAATGTACATCAAAAATTGGCAAAAAATGATTTTTATTTAATTCTGTTAAATTGGGTATAGAATAGGTTAAATCAAGATAACAAGAGTAACTATTCTTATAATTATAAGCAAAAGATTCCTCTCTAATTATTACATTGTTTCCTGCTATGTAAGATAAAAAATATTTTAAAGAATTTTTGAAAAGTTTGTAAATTCTATATGGTAGTAGATTGTCTCCAAAAAATCTCAAAATAATTGTTTTATTCTCTTCAGATTTTTCAAATATTCCAATTTTTAAATCATAGTGTCTTTTTTTACTGAAATATTGCAAGTATAATTCAGTGTTATCTAAGGTAATTGACAATGTTCTGGAATCATCAATTCCAAACATATATCTCTCCCTTTTGACTGTTGTAGTTTTTGTAAATCGAATATCAATTCCTTCTACTATTATTGAGTTTAAGCAAAAATCTTCAATTCTATTTTTCTCATTACATAAAATATACTCAATGTAGTGATCATAGCAAATAAAAGTAAACTCGAAACTTGGAAAAGAGCTTGACTTTAAATATATTTCTTTAAAAATCACAACACTTCCTTGTTTAGTAGTTGCCTTAATTTCTAACGAATCTATACTTAGTTTTTCATATAATTCTTTGTAAAAAATATTTTGATTTACAACACTTTGAGTTTTGTCGATTAAGTAGCAGTCGATTAGTATCTCTCCATTAATATTTTTAATTTTTGGATAATCTAATACTGTAATTAAGTTTCCGTTTAGGAATAATGATGCTTCAAAAATTTCGTCCAAATTCTTCTTATTTAGTCATTTATTTCTTTGCTCTGAGGCAAAATTACCGCTAACGTCTTGCGGCTTGCAGAAGTGGCGAACTACGTAACCGAGATTTTTCGGCTAAGATAAAATTTCTTGCGGAAGATAAACGTGAATTTACTACATATTTCGCCATTTTTGCAAACCGCTGTTGTACGTTCGGTTTTTTATTCTTTCCAATATTCTTCCATAATTGCAATTCTTTTTATTGCATTTTTAGATATGAGGTCAAATTTGTTTTCAAGATCAATTTTTTTAGTTTGGTCATATCTAAACCAACTTTCTGTTCCATTTTCTTCTGACGTAGAATTCGGATATATTCTTTTTCTCTCAAACAAATCGTGAGCGGTCAATTTATTCAACGGAATCAATTTTCCCCAATGCGTTTTAAATTCCGTTTCTTTCCAATTAGCTAATTCAATTATGAATCC
>NZ_JALNUB010000028.1:0-4198 GCF_023162025.1 Flavobacterium pygoscelis
TCGAGTTCTTCGATACGTTCTTTGAGTTTTTTGATTTCATCGTTTTTGCTCATTGTTTTAGAATTTTGTTCAAAGGAACGCAATTTTTTCATCCAATAGGTTATTGAAGAGCGAGAAATTCCATGTAATTTAGAAGCGTGATTTACTGAAATTTGACCGTTTGAAATTTGGTCAATGATGGAAAGTTTTAGGTCGAAACCAATTTTTTTGTACTCAATTTTTGGACAGTGTCCATTTTTTGTGGGTTCCATAGTTTGCTAAAAGTGTTTAATTTTTAGTCAACCTATTTCAGGATTTGTCATGCGGGAAGCTTGCATACAACGTCTTGGCGCTTGGCGTGGTTGGGGACTTTTGAAACCGAGTATTTTCGGCTTAACGTAAATGTAGTAAAAAAACGGTAATTCCACTAAATCCCCAATCACGCCAAACGGCTGTTAGTGGCTGCTTATTCTGGTTTAATCTTTTTTATCATTGTTGAATAATATGCTTTACTGAAAATTGTTCCAATATCTTTTATTTCCTCTATACTTATTGTTTTTATACCTGCACCTTTTTTTTCCGTATAAAGAGAATCAAAAACAGACTTTATTTCTTTAATTGTTTCTAAAGAGTTTTTCTTAAATTTCTCTAGTACAAAAGCAGTTGACTTTTTCCTTATCTGTTCTATTACTTTTTCTGTTAACATAACTGTAGATTGGATAACGCTATCTGATAATTGACTAGTTGCATTTTTTAATTGTTCTTCTAAAGGCAAACTTTTGTCTTGTGGAAAAAGTTTTAGTATGTATGTAGATTTTCCTTTGAGGAAGCCAAAACAACTTTCATAATCTTTTGCATTTATGTTGTGCATAAACTGATTACGAATTTCCATAAACGCTATAAATTTACTTCTTTCTTCTTCGTTTAATGCGTCAATATCTATAAGTAAATTTACCTTTTGATTGAATGATAAATTACCACTTTGATTACCAAGAGATTTAGTTTTTTTGTAATCTTTAATATTCAATAATTGACCTAAAAGACTTGAAGTAAAATCTTCTATTAATAATGAATATTGTAAAATTTCAGACCTAATTTCAATTCCTTTATTTAAATCTTTAACTTTTTGATTCATAGTATTTTGTGTTAAGTTGCCACTAACGTCTTGGCGCTTGGCAAGGTTGCGAACTTCGTAACCGAGTTCTTTCGGCTAAGATAGAATATCTTGCGAAAGAAAAATATGAATTAACCAATAAATTCGCAATCTCGCCAAACGGCTGTTATGCGTTCGGCAGTATATGTTCTATGTTTGTCTATTCCAATTTATTCCAATTGGCTTTTCCAAATTTAATTATTTTATTCAGTTTTAAACATCTATTTTGATCTTAAAAATCTAAAAAAAAATCGCGAAAATTTTACTATTCAAGTTTCTAATTTGCATTTCAATATTCAGCCAATTTTATCAAGTTTCTGCTTTCCACAACCTTAATCAGATTCCAATATTCAAGTTTCCACATTCTATTAACTTAATCAGATTCAATTTTCAGGTTTCTGCTTTCCACAAAGTTGATCAAGTTTCATTTTCCACTTTTAAAAAGCTAAAAAATTCGATAAAAAATTTCGCTTTCAAAGTTTTGCATTTCAGTTTTCAAGCTTTAATTTCTTCTTTTTCTGTGCGATCCAACCTGCTGACGCATAACGTATTGCCGCTTGACGTGGTTGCGGATTTTCTAGCAGAGTATATTCTACCGAAACGAAGATATGAATAAAAACGTTAATTCCACTAAACCCGCAATCACGGCAAACGGCTGTTAGCGGTTCGGCAGTCTATTTATTGTAAATGTCTATTACAAATTATAATTATTGCCTTTATAATTTCGGCCAAATATTTTATTAAGCATCTTCTATCACTTTAAAATCCCAAAAAAATCGACAAAATTTCGCTTTTTAAGCTTCTATTTATCATTTCAATATTTAGCTAATATCTTCATTTTTCTCTTTTCTTATCTCGATAAATTCCAATATTCCAGTTTCCATATGCTGCAAACTTAATCAGATTCCAACTTTTAATCTTCTGCTTTCTACAAACATAATCACCTTCAATTTTAATCTTAAAAACTTAAAAAAAATCGATGAAATTTATATTTTTAAATTCTAAATATTTTCTATTTCACTCCAGTTTTATTTGCTCCAACACTGCTGACCGCTAACGTCTTGGCGCTTGGCGAGGTTGGGGAGTAAAGATGCGAGATTTTTCCATTAAACACAAATTTTCCAAGTACAAAATCATTTTCAAATTAAGCCTAAAACCCCAATCTCGCCAAACGGCTGTTGGCAGTAGTATTTTTTCTATTTAAAGATATCGAATACGTTTTCTTTCAATTTTTCAATTTTATTTTCTGTATCATAAAACTTTGCATATTCTGCTATATCTTTTAAGTATTCAGCTTTTGGTCCACAAACAAATTTTTTTGATTGTAAAAACGCTAAAACATCAACTCTAATTCTATTTTCAGCAGGAATTTCATTTAAAATCTTACCATTCGTATGATAAACTGTCTTGCCTTTTGATAACGAAAAGATTAATTCCGATTTTAGAATATTACTTTTATAATCTCTTATTATTACGGGATTGTCTGACAGTAAATTTAGTTGTGGATTGTTTATTTCAACAGAATATAATTTCCAGTCTTCTATTTTTACTTCTTTTACGATTTCGTCAAAATCTTCTATCGCCTTTATCATTTTAAAAGCTTCAGATATTGGAGGATTTTTAATTAATTCACTATATAATTTTTGCGATATAGTTTCTCCAGAATTTTTATTTCGAATCTGCAAACTTGAACTTTCAGAATTAATTTGGTCTATATGGTCAAGAAATTCGATATCTTGATTTGGTACACGCCAATGTAGTTCAGAAATAAAATACATTAAATGTAGTTTTTCGAAAGCATTAAATTGGAAAGATTCTTGATTACCAATTATCATTCTGTAAGTATCAGAAAATTTCGTTTCTCCAAATTGGTAAAGCATTTCAACGAAATCATTATCTTCTCCATTAATTTTGAAAGTATTTCTATTCCATTCAAAAAAAACTTGTTTAGGACTTTTGCGAGCATTATCCAATTTCCCAGTTTCTTTATTAAAAACAGAAACCATTTTATCTTCGCCAGTAAATCCTTTTATAAAGAATTCAGGTATATAATGATGTCTTTTAGTTATGTCCAATTTTCTGTTTTTTCGGTAATATTACTGCCAACGTTTTGTGGCTTTGAAAGGTTGCGAACTTCGTAACCGAGATTTTTCCCCTAAGATAAAATTTCTTGCGAAAGATATATGTGAATTTAGCACAATTTTCGCAATCTTTCAAAACCACTGTTGGCGGTAGTATTTTTTATTTACAATTCGATATTTTCTTTGTCATTATACTGTCAAATTTCTGCATATATTTAAATCCAAATTGTGAGTCTAAATCTTTGTATGTAGAAACATAAAATTCAGAACTACCATCACTATAAGTTCTACCTACGTGAAAAATCCCTAATTTATCTCGTGACGGTTCTTTTGGATTTTTTTCGGTTGTCCATTCTTCATTAAAATCTCTTACGTCAAGTTGTTCAATTTTTAGTCGTTTACCATTTTCGTCAACAAGATAAAATTCATAATCTATAAAACCTTGTTCGTCTTTAAATTTTGTTAATAATACTCCGTCTTTTGGGATTTTGTATAATCTACGCTTATTTTCATATTGTATTTCTTCTCCACATTTTGAGTTGAACATTATCCTTACACAACCACGATAATTTTCAGCAATTAAAAATGTTTCTGGCTCAATAGTTTCATATTCTTTCCAAAAATATTGATATGTAAAAAAGAATAGGATAGGAGTAATAGTGTATAAAATCTTTGTCATAATTTTTCTTTTACCTAACCAAACTAAAATTAGACCTAATATAAAAACAAAAAATGGTATTCCATAAAAATATAGTGAACCTGGAAGAATTGAAATGAAAAATGTACTAATAATAACTAGTATTATTCCAATTGTAAAAGTTAAGTTTCTGTCAAATTTCATTTTTTCTGTTTCGTTCGTGTCTTGTCCTAATATAGGTTGACTATTTTTGGTTACTGTATAATTTCAAAAATAGTTTATTATTGACGTAATATTGATAAGTTTAGAAAAAATCTTTGAAGGGATTTTTTTCCAAACTTGTCAACA
>NZ_JALNUB010000029.1:0-3966 GCF_023162025.1 Flavobacterium pygoscelis
AATCTAGTTTTTCTATCTACGATGGTTCCAATAGCACTTTTGTGTGCTACACCAATCATCAAATCTCCTTCTAAATGTCCAGCTTCCAGGCGTTCTTCGATATATTTAGGTCTATCATCAATACTGATTTGGTCTTTGATTCGGGTTTTTTTTATACCATATTTCCTTTTGTCTCGTCTTTTGTAATGATGATAGGGAAGAAGTTTGATTAGTTTTTTACCCAACGTAGATTGTCTAAATCGATAAATATGTTTATAAATAGATTCGTAAGAAATGGACATTATAGGGTCATTTGGGTATAATATCTTGATTTGTCCAGCCATTAATTCAGGGCTAGTCCCTTTTAATAAACTTCTATAAATGAATATTTTAAGTCTGGGATGTGAGTTTATTTTATCTTGAGTTCTTTTGATTTTATTGTTTTCTAAAGCATACCAATGTGCTAAATCAGCCTTGTAGATGTCGGCTGGCTTTAATAACCAAAGTTTTAATTCTTTGGTAATGGTGGATCTGTTTCGATTTACTTGCTTTGCAATGTAGCTTTTGGACTTATTTTCCTTGAGTAAAGTCTCAATTATAATACGTTCTTCGAAGGATAATCTTTTATATTTTTTTTTCATAATTCAACAAAGATAAAATTTATCATTTGTTGCGTTAGGTTCTTGAATTCTCCCGTTCTGCGCCACAATTACTGCCAACGTCTTGGCGCTTGGCGAGTAAAGATGCGAGATTTTTCCATTAAACACAAATTTTCCAAGTACAAAACCATCTTTAAATTAAGCCTAAAACCCCAATCTCGCCAAACGGCTGTTGGGCGACGTTTTTTCTACTCAATTTTATATTCCCCTTCTTTTAGATATTTTTTATAATGATTTAAATCAGCAAATCTCATAATATGGTAAATATCATATCCGTAAATAATTTTTTTAGATTCAGTTAAAATAAATCTTGTCTTGGACGGAAAGAGGCTAAACTTTGCTTCATATAAACTTTTACCCTCAAAACAATTATTCAGAATATATGGATTTGTTCTACATCCATCACTATATTTTTCAACTGCAATTAAAATTTTTTTCATCATTTCAAAATGCTTTTCTGAAATTTCTGTTTTGCCTATTTTTTTATACGCAAGTGCCAACTCTTTATGAAGCGTAATATTATTAGGCGAAATGGATTTTAATTTTTCACATAATTTTATGGCTTCTTCGAATTTTGAATCTCCATTCAATTTATAAATAGCTGATGCAATGCTGTCAATTCTAAATGGATTAAAATCTAAATTGTTTCTATATTTTGTATATGCAATTATTTCTTCGGAAGAAATATCCAAATCAATATTATTTAATTTATTTTCTACCGTTTTAAAATAATATTTTGAATTTTTGTCTGTAAAGTATTTAGTTTCTATTTTAAAAATTTCTATTTTACAAACTTCGCTATTACTATTAGTTTTTGTTTCATACGATTTTATGATTTTAGATTCATTAACTAATTCAGTCTTTTTAGAGACTTTTTGAGTTTTATTATTCGGTGGTGGTGGTGGTGCTTCTTGACAATAACTTATAAAGAAGTTAGATAAGAATAATAAAATTAAAATATTTTTCATTTTTTTTAGTTTAATTTTCTGTTTTTCAGTTTCTTGCGGTAAAATGTCGCCCAACGTCTTGGCGCTTGGCGAGGTTGGGGAGTAAAGATGCGAGATTTTTCCATTAAACACAAATTTTCCAAGTACAAAACCATTTTTAAATTAAGCCTAAAACCCCAATCTCGCCAAACGGCTGTTATGTGCCGCTTTTTCTTTTCTTCTCAATTTGAGTTTGTATTTTATCAACAAATTTAGTTTTGAATTTATGTATTTCTAATTTATTTGCAATATACCAAAAGTCCCTATTTATTAATTTAGTCTCTGTTCCACCTATTTTTGTTAAACTGACAAAAGCAAAAGTTGTAAAAGTTGTATCGTTGGCGGGTCTTGTCCAAGTATGAACAATTTCTTTTGTTTCAGGATAGTATAAATTAACGTAAACCCAATAATCATCATAGTAATTTTCATAACTTTTTTTGGGTAAAGGTAGTAATGAATCTAATTTAAGTTTTTCTACATATTCTTTCATTTCATCAGACGTCCAAATATAGCATGTGTCGCGTTTTGATATAAATTCTATATTGTTGGGAGCTTTAAAATTTGGATTAATTTTACTTAACTCTCTAATTGCATCTAAAACTTCACGTTCACTTGCTTTAATTTCCCAATATTCAACAAAAGGATAACTACCTGCAAAACCACCAACTTTTCTTCTTAAGAATTCTTCACACCCCCAAAAGAATAAGAATGTTATGACAATAAGTACTAAAGTTGTTTTTTTCATAGTTTAGGTTTTTTCTGCGCTAAAGTGGCACATAACGTCTTGGAGCTTGGCAAGGTTGCGAACTTCGTAACCGAGTTCTTTCGGCTAAGATAGAATATCTTGCGAAAGAAAAATATTAATTAACCACTAAATTCGCAATCTCGCCAAACGGCTGTTATGCGTTCGGCAGTATATGTTCTATGTTTGTCTATTCCAATTTATTCCAGTTGGCTTTTCCAAATTTAATTATTTTATTCAGTTTTAAACATCTATTTTGATCTTAAAAATCTAAAAAAAAATCCCGAAAATTTTACTATTCAAGTTTCTAATTTGCATTTCAATATTCTGCCAATTTTATCAAGTTTCTGCTTTCCACAACCTTAATCAGATTCCAATATTCAAGTTTCCACATTATATTAACTTAATCAGATTCAATTTTCAGGTTTCTGCTTTCCACAAAGTTGATCAAGTTTCATTTTCCACTTTTAAAAAGCTAAAAAATTCGATAAAAAATTTCGGTTTCAAAGTTTTGCATTTCAGTTTTCAAGCTTTAATTTCTTCTTTTTCTGTGCGATCCAACCTGCTGACGCATAACGTTTTGGCGCTTGGCGAGGTTGGGGAGTAAAGATGTGAGATTTTTCCATTAAACACAAATTTTCCAAGTACAAAACAATCTTTAAATTAAGCCTAAAACCCCAATCTCGCCAAACGGCTGTTGTGCGTCGTTGTTTTTTTTACCACGCAAGTTCCGTTTCCGTTTCTACATCCCAATATATTCCACTTCTAAATTCACTAATTGCAAAGTTAAATATTCCATTTGCAGATTCTTCGGATGAAAGTCTTCCTTCTGTAATATTACTTTTCGCAATTGTTGTTCGTACCCAACCAGGATGAACAGAAGCGACTTTTGTTTTTTCGGAAAGTCTATTTGAAAGGATTTTAGTGTACATATTTAATGCCGTTTTTGACATTCGGTAAGCGACTGAATCTATTCTTTCGCAGAGTTCTATTGAACCCATTTTTGAAGAAATGTTTATTATTTTTCCGTAAATGTTTATGTTTTCAATTAGTACTTCCGTTAAAAAAGTTGTTCCAATTACGTTTACATCAAAAGTCTGTTTAAAAGTTATTTCTTCTGGATTGTTAAAATCTAAATCAGGACCAATTCCCGCATTATTTATTAAAATATCTATTTTTCTTCCTTTGTCGTTTATTTCTTTTTTAAGAATCTCAATGTTTTTAAAATCTGACAAGTCTAACTGTAAAGTTTCAAAACTTTCATTTATAATTCCTTCAATTTTGCCCGATCTCGAAGTTCCAATTACTTTGAATCCATTTTCTAAAAACTTTTTTGCCAAAGAAAATCCAATACCTTTACTTGCTCCTGTAATTAAAATAGTTTTATTCATTTTGGTTAGTTGTCTGTTTTTCTGTTAGTTGCTGTCTTGTCCTAATATAGGTTGACTATTTTTGGTTACTGTATAATTTCAAAAATAGTTTATTATTGACGTAATATTGATAAGTTTAGAAAAAATCTTTGAAGGGATTTTTTTCCAAACTTGTCAACATTCCTACGTAGCTAAAGTAGTATTTTTTTTGTTTTTATAAGACTTGTATT
>NZ_JALNUB010000031.1:0-3716 GCF_023162025.1 Flavobacterium pygoscelis
CAACTACTGCCAACAGCCGTTTGGCGAGATTGGGGTTTTAGTGGAATTAGCGTTTTTTATCATATCTTCGTTTCGGCAGAAAATACTCTGCTTTAAAGTCCCCAACCTCGCCAAGCGCCAAGACGTTAGCAGTAACCTTAAAAAAAAACACAGAAATCAATAAACTAAAACAACAAATGAAAAAATGTATTTGGTGTTAAAAAACAGAAATAAACGTAAATTTTAAAAAGTTAGCTCATACAATTCCTCAAACACTTGGCGGAAAAAATATTTGTGAAAATGTTTGCGATAATTGTAATCTGTATTTTGGAAGTTACAATAATAAATTGCCTCCGATTGAAACTGTAATTAAAGAAACGTTTAATATTTCTCGTGCAAGGTTCTTGTCAGTGGATAATCAAATTGGTAAAAATAAAGCAATGCCAAAGTTTTCTTCAATTTATTTTAATGTTGATTTTTTGAACAATAAATTTAAATTAAAAGCAAGTTATAAATACAATTCTTTTTTTCAAGAGAAAATATCAAGACAATTTAAAAAAGGATTATACAAAGTGTTTTTGGAAGAAATTGAAAGACAAAATAAAGATGGACATAATGAAAAATATAACTTTATTAGGGAATTTAGTCGCTATGATTTAGGTGATTATCCCGTATTTTATTTTCAAAGAAAACACGGGATAATAATGATGACTAAAGATTGGGCAAGAACTCCTGAATTATTTTTAAGTGACGACTTAAAGTTTAAATACTTAATAAATGAACCTTGCTTTTTTGAATTTGAATTATTAGGACATGTTTTTGGTATAGCAACTTCAAAACATTGGGAAATAGCTTTTGATAATTATATAAAAAAAACAAGTGAGGCAAAAAAAGAAAATTTTAAAAGCTTTAAATTAGTTAAAAATTTTAATGATGTAGATTTAACTTTGTCAATACTAAATGGATAAAAAGGCTACTGCTAACAGCCGTTTGGCGAGATTGGGGTTTTAGTGGACTTAACGTTTTTTATCATATCTTCGTTTCGGCAGAAAATACTCTGCTTTAAAGTCCCCAACCTCGCCAAGCGCCAAGACGTTACCTGATAGTTACCGAAAAGCGAAAGCCAACCTACTTAAAATCAAATAAATGGATAAAGAAACTGCAGAATATATTGTCACATATTTTTTTAGTCTTTTACCCGAAAAAGAAAAGCTTGCGTGGAGACATCACTCTTCAATTTTAAAACTTGAAGATAATGATAACCCTAAAGCTTGGGAAATTTATAAACGAAAAGGTTGGATTACTGATGACAAAGAAGTTTTAGATTTATTGAAAGTTGGATATGATAATTTTGAACTTAATACGGCTGAAAAAATCATTAAAAATTATCCTGAAAAAGTTTTTTTAAATGAATGTCCAAAATGTAAAAAATTAGCAAGAACGCCAAAAGCTAAACAATGCAGATTTTGCGGTTTTGATTGGCATAATTAAAACAACAGTAATATTCAAATATAGAATTAGTTTGCGCAGAAAATTCAAAGCAGAAACTTGAAAGTTGGAATGTGAAAGTTGGAATTGGCCAACAGAAACTTGAAAATTTCACTATTAAAATGATACTTTTGAAAAAAAAATAACCATCAGGTAACAGCCGTTTGGCGTGATTGGGGATTTAGTGGAATTAGCGTTTTTTTTATTACATTTACGTTAAGCCGAAAATACTCGGTTTCAAAAGTCCCCAACCACGCCAAGCGCCAAGACGTTGTGCGCAAGACTAAAAAACCGGACGGAATAAATCACGAAAATTAACTCTATGAATCTATTCAAATTATTTTTCAAAAAAGACAAAATTGAGAAAACTGATACTCAGTCTTTCACTAAAAAAAACGAAATTATCGAAGAAAATGACGACCAAAATCATCCTGAATGGGATGATGTTTTTTATGCTCGGGCGACGAATGATTTGAATAAAATGCTGGAAGTGGTTAATGTAAAAACTGATTTGGTAAATAGACATTTCCTACTTCAAACGATAGTTGGCGAAACTTATAAGTTAAGAGATCAAGAAAATTTCAAAAATCTCTGTCTTAAATATTCCGAAATTCATTTATTGGAATTCCCGGAAATTGCACTTGCTTTAAAAAAAGATATGGATGGAGTTTTACCGAGAGTATCAACATTTCAAAATTATGCGACATTACTAACAGAGTTGGGAGAATTTGAAAAAGCAATTTCTGTATGTGAAATGGCAATTTCTTATGAACTTAGCGATGGAACCAAATCGGACTATGAGGGAAGAATCGAGAGAATTAAGAAAAAAAACAACGTGATATAAGTCCAGCGCACAACAGCCGTTTCAAGCAATTGCGGAGATTTTCCTAGCCGGATATTTGATTTTCACGAAGAAAGATTATCTTGGTGGAAAATCCTCAGTTCGCTAAAATCCGCAACTGCGTGAAGCGGCGGGACGTTAGCGGTCAGCAGCGTTGGAGCAAATAAAACTGGAGTGAAATAGAAAATATTTAGAATTTTAAAATATAAATTTCATCGATTTTTTTGAGTTTTTAAGATTAAAAATTGAAGTTGATTATGTTTGTAGAAAGCAGAAACTTGAAAGTTGGAATCTGATTAAGTTTGTAGTATGTGGAAACTGGAATGTTAGAATTTATCGAGATAACAAAAGAGAAAAATGAAGATATTAGCTGAATATTGAAATGATAAATAGAAGCTTAAAAAGCGAAATTTTCTCGATTTTTTTTTGAATTTTAAAGTGATAGAAGATGCTTAATAAAATATTTGGCAGAAATTATAAAGGCAATAATTATAATTTGGAATAGACATTTACAATAAATATACTGCCGAACCGCTAACAGCCGTTTGCCGTGATTGCGGGTTTAGTGGAATTAACATTTTTATTCATATCTTCGTTTCGGTAGAATATACTCTGCTAGAAAATCCGCAACCACGTCAAGCGCCAAGACGTTAGTGGCAAGCTCAAAGAAAATAAGACGTAATAAACTGAATTACAAAAAGTTAAAATATTTAAAACTTATAAAATGTGAGTTTGAGTTGCAAAGCTTTGGAATTAAAAAGAATTAAAAAATTGATGTTTAACTAAAAAAACTTGAAAAGGGGAATCTGAAAAGTAGAAACTTGAAAGTTGGAATGTGCCAAAAGAAACTTGAAAAACGGAAACTTTAAATTTAGAATGCGCCAATTTGGAATGCGCCAACAGAAAATTGAAAAGTGGAATGTGAAGAGTGGAAATTTGAAAGTTGGAATGTGCCAAAAGAAACTTGAAAAGCCGAAACTTGAAATTTGGAATGCGCCAACAGAAAGTTAAAAAGTGGAATCTGAAAATTGAAAACTTGAAAATTGGAATCTGCCAAAAGAAACTTGAAAAGTGGAATCTGAAATGTGAATTCTGAAAAATTGGAATCTGAAAAATAAATGTTTAACAATAGAAACGTGAAATTCAGTACTTTAAAAGAGCCAGCCACTAACAGCCGTTTGGCGAGATTGGGGTTTTAGTGGAATTAGCGTTTTTTATTCATATCTTCGTTTCGGCAGAAAATACTCTGCTATAAAGTCCCCAACCTCGCCAAGCGCCAAGACGTTGGCAGTAATTGTGGCGCAGAATGGGAAAAAATTGAAGTTTAACTGAAAAATTGAAATGGAACGGATAAATAAATATTGGTATTTTATTGTTGCTTTATTTATATTCTTTATGTTTTATAAAC
>NZ_JALNUB010000030.1:0-3856 GCF_023162025.1 Flavobacterium pygoscelis
ATGAATAAAAACGTTAATTCCACTAAACCCGCAATCACGGCAAACGGCTGTTAGCGGTTCGGCAGTCTATTTATTGTAAATGTCTATTACAAATTATAATTATTGCCTTTATAATTTCGGCCAAATATTTTATTAAGCATCTTCTATCACTTTAAAATCCCAAAAAAATCGACAAAATTTCGCTTTTTAAGCTTCTATTTATCATTTCAATATTTAGCTAATATCTTCATTTTTCTCTTTTCTTATCTCGATAAATTCCAATATTCCAGTTTCCATATGCTGCAAACTTAATCAGATTCCAACTTTTAATCTTCTGCTTTCTACAAACATAATCACCTTCAATTTTAATCTTAAAAACTTAAAAAAAATCGATGAAATTTATATTTTTAAATTCTAAATATTTTCTATTTCACTCCAGTTTTATTTGCTCCAACACTGCTGACCGCTAACGTTTTGCGGCTTGCAGAAGTGGCGAGCTTCGTAACCGAAATCTTTCGGCTAAGATAAAATTTCTTGCGAAAGATAAATGTGAATTTACCACATATTTCGCCATTTTTGCAAACCGCTGTTATGCCTTCGCCCTTCTTTATACGTTATTACTTTTATTTCTAACTTACTGCTTAACGTTAATCTACTTCGGACCATCTTATATCGTGTGTCATTTGTTTCCCAATTACTTTGCCACTATCATCTCTTACATAAAAAGCTTTATAGTCAATCTCAATGAGTTGTTTTATATATTCCCTAAATTTAATTACACCCATTTTACCGTGTCTGCCATCATAGGTTGAAGGAGTCAAATTATACGATGAAGTTTTTCTAAATATAACCATATTTCCACTTGTTAAGCGAACAATATGGCGATAATCTGTTGGTCTGTGTTCATAGCCATCATCATATTTTTCGTAATAACTTTCAATATAATCATAAGGTTTGTATACTAATGGCTCAAGTTCTACTAATTGTTCTGAACCATTATAAGATGAATAAATATGATCTATTTCGTCTAATTCAAGATAAAAATAATTCCACTCGAAATCATCGTTAAAAGAACAAAAGGATAATTTTTTTGGTTTGATTAAATATGGCATTCCACAGTCCAATTCAATTAATCCTGTTTCGTAAGATATTTTGGCTCCTTCTAGATCTAGACCACCACCATTATCAAAAAACATATGATTTAAAGCTCTTATTCCACCAACGATGTTTAAAATGTTACATATAGTTTCTACATCTGTCCATTCTGCATAAGATGGAAGATTTGATGGAAATAATTTATATTGAACTGTTTTCCAATCTAAGTCATTCCGTTGGTAAAAGTTATCTTGTATTTCTCTCCAAGTTGATAAAATTTCGATAAACTCATTAATATTAGGTCGCAATTTAGCGTCATTTTCTGTGCACTTAACTAATAACTCTTCGAGAATATTTAAGTATATATCTTGAACATAATTACTAATTCCTATTGAGCCGTTTGGAGAATATTGCCCTTCAAAACCTTTTTCAATACTTGTTAAGAATATCCACAATGTTTTTGACAAGCTGTAAACATCAGCACTTAATCCATTTGAAATTTCAGGATTGTTTCGCATTTCTGGTGCAATTGTCCACCTTGGACCTAATGAGTTTCCCACAATTGTCAAATCATTTTCTTTGTCAGGATAATCAACTAAACCAAAATCCCCAATTAAATATCTATCCTGATAAAAAAGATTTTGCGGTTTTATATCTCTATGAGAAACATTTTTTAAGTGAAGTTGCGCCAATGTTTTTGCAATTTCTAAAACTGCGTCAATTTTTACAATTGATGGCTTATCAACCAAATATTCATTTAATGGAATTGTCAATGGCATTATGTACCATAATGTATCGTCATCTTGGTTTGAATGATCGACTATTCTCATTATACCTTCAATCTCCTGATTTTCTGAAATTATTTTAATTTCATCCAAAAATCTGAGACGAGCTGTTTCGTGAGTTTTTTTTAGAAGTTTAATTATTTTTTGTTCTTTAGTTTCTAGATGTTCAGCTAAAAATACGAAACTGTTACCACCACCAGATTTTTTTATAATTAGTTTCCAATTACCATAAATCTCATCTTTACTGAATGTTTTTTTTGCCATTAGGTCTTAATGTTTTTTATAAGTTTGGTTTCCGTCGTCTTTTAGGGTGAGGCATAACGTCTTGGCGCTTGGCGAGGTTGGGGACTTTATAGCAGAGTATTTTCTGCCGAAACGAAGATATGATAAAAAACGCTAATTCCACTAAAACCCCAATCTCGCCAAACGGCTGTTAGCCACAGTTATTTTTTACTATTTCTTGATATTTTGTAATATAAATTTTTAGCTTTTTTACATTGTCCGTATGTAATTCAATTTTGTGATTATGTTCTTTGAGTTCTTCAAGTGACTTATTCATACTTTCAAGAAATTCATTGTATTCTTTTTCATATTTTACATAAAATTCATTTCGTAATCTTAATTTCTCATTTTCGTAAAAATTCTGTCTTCTAATAAGTTGATTATGTGAAGGAATAAAAGAATTATAATTATTTATTGCTAATTTACGCTCAAGATTTTGGTTTTCTAATGCTTTAAAAACAGTTGGAATAAATTTTTGATTTAATATGAGTATTCTTTCGATATATAAATCTGTAGGAATAATAGAATTATATTCATTGATTTTTAAAATAAAGTCTAAAGCCCCAATAATTTTTTCAGTTCGAAAATCTATTAATTCATAACCTTTGAAATCAATTCTTTTTCGTATAATCTCTTCTTTTTCAATCTTAATTTGATTTTCATCAATAAAATAAAATTCAGAGTCATTGTAAAACATTTCTAAACCATTTACCATTTTTTCACATTCTTGAATAATATATTTTTCAACAAATTCTTTTTCATTGACTAAAGATAAATTTGCTGCTTTATTTGTAAATTCAATTGCATAGTGCCAATAAGAATTTTCAATTTGTGTTTTATAGTATAGTAATCTATTTTGTCTATCATATTTAGGAGTTTTACTGCTAAAACTTTTGGTATATCTTATTACTTCAGAAAAATTAGATTTTTGATATTCAATCCATTCTGATAAAGGTGTGATTTGAATATTTTTGAATGTTAATAATGAGTAAAAGTAACTTACACTTCCATATCCAAAATTTGTTTTTACTTGTTGTTTTAAATTTTTTGTTATTTGATATTCAGGATTTGACCAACCACTAATTCTGTGAGAGTAAACTAGCATATTTGGAGTTTTTTTTGCTATTTCGTAGGCAAAATCAATATTGAATACTTTAAACCATAATTCAACCTCTTCTTTAATTTGTTTTTTTAATTCTATAAATTCTACTTCTAATTTGTATCGATTCCTACTTCCACCAAAAAAATTTTCATTTGCAATTATTTGATTTTTTTTGTTATAAATATTTTCAGTACTGGCTACTATATTTATTTTAACACTTTGATAAGGTTTGTCCAATTCTTTACAATAATTGAATTCTTTATTATCTATTTTTGGTTTTAATGAATTATTTATGAAATTTATGATTTCATTTATATTATCATTACTGCCATTACATAATCTATTTATTTCAATTTTTTCACTTTCGAAATGATTCTCTATAGCAATTTTAGAAGTTTCTATAACTCCTTCTTTTTCAATCAATAACATTAAAAAAGATTCATTAATATTTTGTTCTAACATTTCGGGGTTTTTTTTATAATTGTGGCTAACGTCTTGGCGCTTGGCGTGGTTGGGGACTTTTGAAACCGAGTATTTTCGGCTTAACGTAAATGTAGTAAAAAACGCTAATTCCACTAAATCCCCAATCACGCCAAACGGCTGTTGGCAGTAG